>CAYTJQ010000152.1:0-1886 GCA_964438205.1 uncultured Alteromonadaceae bacterium | reverse complement strand
CTCAGGACTTGATGACGAGAAGCAGGCGGTGGGTGACTTTCTCTGCCCGGTCGGCGACGCTGCCGATCCAGTCGAGGACCTGGTAGAGAAACATGGCGTCGACCGGCGGCAGGTCCTTCTCGACCTGGAACAGCTGCGCCCTGAGCTCCACCTGCTTGCGGTCCGAGGCGCGCTCGAACCGTTCGACTTCCACGATCAGGCGTTCGACCTCCGCGGCCTGGCGGTCGCCGAAACCACTCTGGTAAAGCACCTGGGTCGCCTCGACGGCGGCGAGGGCACCGGCCGTAGCCTGGACCGAGAGCGCGACGTAGTCCCTGACCCCCTCGGTCAGCGTGCCGGGAAAGGCGAGCTGGCGGCCGAGCATGAGGCCGGCGATATCCTTGGCGCGGTTGGCGATCTTGTCCTGGGCGGAGAGCAGGTCGAGGAGGTCGCTGCGGGCTACGGGCATCCAGACGCTCTTCGGCATGTCGCCGCGGAGCTGCTGCTTCAGGTGGTCCGCATCGCTCTCGCGGTCGGCGACCCTCTGCTGGGCCTGCAGTGCGCGGTCCCAGGCGCCATCCTGGGCGAGCGCGGCGAAATCGCCCAGCGCTTCCACCGCCTGCAGGACCACGGCCATGTGCTCCATGAGGGCGAGCATCGGCGAGCGCAGCACCGATTCTCCAACGAGGTTGGGTAACACGTGTGTTCTCCCGCGGCGAGCACCGCTGTCATCGAACTGTCACGCCAGTGTAACAGTAAACAGGCGCACGCAACGCCGCCGGCCGGCGTAAAGGGCCGGGAAAGCGTCGGCAGGAACGTAAGAGCGGCGGGAAGAGGGCTGACAGTGCCGCCCCATGGGGGGCGGCGGGGGCAGACTTAGCCGCGGCCGGCGCGGTTGCGCATCTTGCGCAGGGTCGCCAGCTGGGCGGCCGCCTCGGCGAGCTGAGCGGAGGCGCGGCCGTAATCGAAGTCGCCGGACTGGTTGGTCAGGGTCTGTACCGCTTCGCGGCGGGCCTCTTCGGCGGCGGCCTCGTCGACGTCATCGGCGCGCAGGGCCGTATCAGCGAGGATCGTCACGACACCGGGCTGCACCTCGAGGAAACCGCCGGAAACATAGTAGACCTCTTCGTCACCGTGCTGAGTGACGATACGCACAGGCCCGGGGCGCAGGGCGGTCAACAGCGGCGCGTGACCGTAGTTGATCCCCAGCTCGCCCAGCTCGCCGGTGGCGACCAGGGACTCCACCAGCCCGGAGAAAATGCCCTCTTCCGCGCTGACGATGTCGCAGTGAATTGTCATAGCCATGTGCGGCCCTCGCTGACCTTACAGGTTCTTCGCCTTCTCGACGGCTTCCTCGATGGTGCCGACCATGTAGAAGGCCTGCTCCGGGAGGTCATCATACTCGCCGGCAAGGATCGCCTTGAAGCTAGAAATCGTATCCTTCAGCGACACGTACTTCCCCGGCGCACCGGTGAAAATCTCCGCCACATGAAAGGGCTGGGACAGGAAGCGCTCGATCTTCCGCGCGCGGGCGACCGTGAGCTTGTCTTCCTCGGACAGCTCGTCCATGCCCAGGATAGCAATGATGTCCTTGAGCTCCTTGTAACGCTGCAGCACGTTCTGGACGCCACGCGCCGTCTCATAATGCTCGGCGCCGATAAGCAGGGGGTCAAGCTGGCGGGAAGTGGAGTCCAGCGGGTCCACGGCCGGATAGATACCCTTTGCCGCGATATCCCGGGACAGCACCACCGTGGAGTCGAGGTGGGCGAAGGTCGTGGCCGGGGACGGGTCCGTGAGGTCGTCCGCCGGTACGTAAACCGCCTGGATGGAGGTGATGGAGCCGACCTTGGTGGACGTGATCCGCTCCTGCAGGACACCCATTTCCTCGGCCAGCGTCGGCTGGTAGC
>CAYTJQ010000151.1:0-1937 GCA_964438205.1 uncultured Alteromonadaceae bacterium | reverse complement strand
AAGGAACTCGCGAGCCGGGTCGGGCTGGCGCCGTCGACCACGCTGGTGCGCACCCGGCAGCTGGAGCGGGCCGGGGTCATCCGCGCCTACCGGGCTGCCATCGACCCCGGTGCCCTCGGCGTCGCCCTGCAGGCGCTCATCGCGGTGCGCCTGCGCGAGCACACGGCTGCCGATGTCGCGGCCTTCCAGGGCTACGTGCTGGGGCTGCCCGAGGTCATGCGCCTGTACCACGTGGCGGGCGCCGATGACTTCCTCGTGCACGTGGGCGTGCGCGACTCCGATGCGCTGCGGGACTTTGCCATGAACGCGCTCACCACCCGGCCGGAGGTCGCCCACCTCGAGACGGGGCTGATCTTTTCCTGTGTGGAGGCGGGGGAGGGGTGATGGTTTGTCCCGGGCAGAGCTCGTCCGCCGAGCCGTTGCGGAATAGCTACAGCGCCGCCCGCAAGGGCAGGCAGATGCCGCTTTCGGTGTCCCGCGCGACGCGCCGCGAGCTGATTCTCACCTTCACTGGTCGGTATCCCTTGCTTCAGACCGGCTTCCGGCGCGCTGCGAGATAATGCCCCCGCGCCGCCTCGCACTCCTCGTCGAGCAGGCCGGCGAGCAGGCTGTCGGCGTCGGACCAGGATCGGGACAGGCCCACCTGGGTAGCCGTCACGGCATCCACGTGCCGCTTCGTGGCCTGCACCGGCAGGGCGGGGCGCGTCGCCACCGCGTCGGCCAGGGTAGCGACGGCGCTATCGAGGTCACGCTCCTCCACCACGCGGTTCAGGAAGCCGGCGCGCAGCGCCTCGTCGCTGTCGAAGGGTCGGCAGGTGATCACGAGCTCCTTCGTGAGCGCCGGGCCGATCTCGCGCACCAGGCGGGGGATGCCACCCCAGGCCAGCGGAATGCCCAGGTCGACCTCGGGAATGGAAAAGCGCGTCGAGCGTGCCGCCACGCGCAGGTCGCAGGCGGCGGCGAGCACCAGGCCACCGCCGACGCACCAGCCGTGCAGTCGTGCGATGGTGATCGGCCGCACGGCTTCCAGCGCGTCGGCCATGATGCGCCCGGCATCGGCCGCCTCCCGCGCGCCCGGCTCGCCGGGCCCCGGGAAGCCGGTGAGGTCCGCTCCGGCGGAGAAGCTGCGGCCACGACCGCCGACGATGATGACGCGCACATCGGGGTCGGCATCGAGGGCCCGGGCGGCGGCGGTCAGTTCCTGCAGGGTCTGAACCGAGAGCGGGTTCAGCTTGTCCGGGCGGTTGAGCCAGAGGCGTGCGATGGCGCCTGCTTGTTCGATTATCAGTGTTTCGTACATCCAGCGGTCTCCGGAGTTGGATGAGGTCGCGTGGGTGAAGGGGCAGGTGAACGGTTTAGCGGTCACCCCCACAACAAGTCCTGGGGCAGGGCGGAGCATAACAGTATGATCGAGGCAGGCCACGAGGAACGGGCATGGACGAGCTGGCACTGCTGATTGAACTGCATCGCAACGCTGAGCGGCAGGGCCCCGGAGGCGACGACGAGACCCGGCTGGCAATCGCGCTGGCGGGCCTGGCGGCGCGGGAAGGGCTCGCCGTTGCCGACATCGGTTGCGGCACTGGCGCGTCGACCCTGGTGCTCGCCCGCGAACTGGACGCGCGGATCACTGCAGTCGACTTCCTGTCGCCGTTTCTCGAGCGGCTCGAGGATCGGGCCCGGGACGCAGGTCTGGCGGATCGCATCGAGACGCTCGAGGTGTCCATGGACGCGCTGCCCTTCGAGCCGGCGTCGCTCGACGCGATCTGGTCGGAGGGCGCGATCTACAACCTGGGTTTTGCCAGGGGGATCGCTGAGTGGCGGCGTTTTCTCAAGCCCGGCGGTGTGCTCGCGGTGTCGGAGCTCACCTGGTTGACGCAGGAGCGGCCGGCGGAGCTGGAGCAGCACTGGTTGCACGAATATGCGGAGGTGGACACGGC
>CAYTJQ010000150.1:0-1964 GCA_964438205.1 uncultured Alteromonadaceae bacterium | reverse complement strand
GACCGCGACCCGGCGCTGCTGGAGACGCACCGGGGCCGGGGCTACCGTTTGACCTGTGCGGTCACGGTCGAGTACGTCGAAGACACGCAGCCGGCGCCCGCGACCCCCAGGCGGGTTGGCGCGGCGCGCCTGGCGCTGGCTGTTGCCATCGTGCTCGCGCTCGGCCTCGGGCTGTCGGCCATCATCGGCGACCGCCAGCCCGCGCGGGCGGCGCCGGACGCGGCCCTCGCCCTGCTGCCGGTCACGGCCGGCGCCTCGGCCCTGTCAGAGGGGGCGGCGGAATACCTGGGGGCCCGGCTGGGCGCCGGCGCCGCCATCGCGCCGACCCTGGAACTGGCCGACGAGCCCGCGCCCGGACGAGCGGCGGAGCTAGGCGGCCTGCGCCTTGCCGAGGGACGCGGCGGCGCAGTGGCGGCCCTGCAGCTGCAGCACGGGAACGACGGCTACCGGCTGTGGATCAACCTGCGTTCACCGGCGGGCGCCTTCAGCGTCGCGCTGGCAGACCGCTCGGTCGCTGCCCTGCTCGAGCGGGGCGCGGACTGGGTGCAGGAACGAACGGGCGCTGCGCCCAACGAGGGACCCCCGCCGAGTGCCGATGCCTTCGCCCTCGCCAGCTATTTCGAGGGCCTGGCCGCCGCCGGCGACGGCAGCCGCTGCGAGCGCTCTGCAGACTATTTCCGCGCCGCCCTGGCCAGCGACCCCGGCTTCCAGCGCGCTCAGCTGCGGCTGGCGCGCTGTGAGCGCCTGCACGGCCAGCCCCACCAGGCCGCTGCCATCGCCAACGCGCTGCTGGCACCGGGGGCGGCGACCCAGGATGCAGGCATCGCGCTCGAGGCCAGGCTGCTGGCCGCCCGCGCGCAGCTGGAACTCGGCGACCGGCTGCAGGCCCGGGAGCACCTGGCGGCTGCGCAGGGCCTCGCCGAGGAGGCGGTGCAACCGCTGCAGCGGCTCTCTGCGCTGGCCGCCCTGGCGCTGCTCGCGGAACTCGACGGCGACGGCGACCGCGCCCGGGCACTGCGCGAAGGGCAGCTGGCCCTGGCGAAGCGCGAGTACCCACTGCCCGGCTACCTCGCGGCGATACATCTGGACCTCGCCGCTGGCGCCCTCGCCACCGCGGACCACGACACCCTCCAATACCACGCCCGTGCAGCGCGCTCCCTGGCGGAGGAGCACGGGGACCTGGAATCACTCGTGCGCAGCTACCGCTACCTGGCAACCAGCTACTATCGCCACAGCGATCTGGACGCGGCGGTGCAGCTCGCCCTCGGGGCCCGTCCGCTGCTGGACCGGGTCCGCGCCGCCGAGGCCAAGGGCTTTTTCATGCAGTTCGCGGCCCTGTCCCTCAACCTTCGGGGCCACTTCGCGGAAGCCCGGGCGTACACTGCAGCGCTCCGTGAACTTGCGGGAAACTCCACAAACCCCATGTACGGTGCCATCGCCGACCTCACCGTCATGCACCGGCTCTACGTGCAGGGGCGCTTCGCGGAAGCGCACGCCCTCGCGGCGAGCACCCGGGCCCGCCTCGAGGGCGAAGGGGGCTTACATGCCGCGGTTCCGCTTGCCCTGTCTTTCGAGGCCCTCGCCGCGGTTCGCGGCGCGAAGCCGGAAGAAGCGGCGGCGCTCCTGGCGCGCCTGGAGGATCGCTACGGCGACAGGGACGACATCCGGGCTGCCGCCCTGCGCGCGCGGGGCCATCTGCTGGCGCGCAGCGGCCGCGCCGCGGAAGGGATCGCCCTGCTGCGCGAGGCCGAGGCCGGTTACCGGGACACGGGCATGGGTATTGTGGCGGACTACGTCGGCTACGAAATCGTGGAATGGCGCCTGGCGACGGAAGACACGCCCCCCTGGGACGATCTCGAGCGCCTGGCGGCCAGAGATGCTTCTGCCTATCAGCTGGCGCGGCTGCAGGCGCGCGCCCACGCCCGGGCAGGAAACCAGCTGGCGGCGACGGCCGCGATGGAGGA
>CAYTJQ010000149.1:0-1976 GCA_964438205.1 uncultured Alteromonadaceae bacterium | reverse complement strand
GCGAGCAGGTAGTCGAGCTCGGCCTCGTCGATGAAGTAGTTCACGTTCAGCCGCACCCAGCCCGGCCGCAGCGCGCCGAAGCCCCCGGCCACCTGGTTTTCGAGGGCGCTCGAGCGGGCCTCGTCGAGGCCGAGCAGGGCGTGGCCATAGGGGCCGGCACAGGAGCAGCCGCCGCGGGCCTGGATGCCGAAGAGGTCGTTGAGCAGGGCGACCACGAAGCCGTAGTGCAGTTCCGAGTCCCCGTGGTGAAAGCGCAGCGAGAAGATGGCGAGGCGCGCCGCCGCCGTGCCCCCGAGCACCTCGATGTTCGGCTCGCCGGCCAGGGCGTCGAGCACCTGCCGCACCCGCCGGCGCTCGATGGCCTCGATGGTGTCGGTGCCGACCGCCTGCTGCAGCTGGAACACCAGCCCGGCGCGGATCGACTCGACGATCGCCGGCGTGCCGCCTTCCTCGCGGCGCTCCGGGTCGTCGAGGTAGCGGTGCGCGCGCGGGTTGACGAAGGAGACGGTGCCGCCGCCGACGACCGCGGGAATGCTGTTGCCGAGCAGCTGTCGCTTCACCGCCAGCACTCCCGGTGTTCCCGGGCCGCCGACGAACTTGTGCGGCGACAGGAAGACCGCGTCGATGGGCGCCCCGGGGGCATTCAGGTCGATGCGCACATAGGGCCCGGCCGCCGCGTAGTCCCAGAAGGCGAGGGCGCCGGCATCCTTCAGCTGCCGGGTGATGCCGGGCACATCGCTGCGGATGCCCGTGACGTTGGACGCCGCGGAGAAACTGCCGATGCGCAGGGGCCGGTCGCCGTAGCGGACCAGGGCCTCGGCGAGCGCGTCGCGATCGATGGCGCCGTCGTCCGCCAGCGGGATGGGTACGACGTCGGCGATGGACTCGCGCCACGGCAGCTCGTTCGAATGATGCTCGTAGGGGCCGACGAAGACGACGGGGCGCTCGGCCTCGGGTATGCGCGCCGACAGGTCGTAGCGCTGGTCGAGGTCCCGGGGCAGGCGCAGCCCGAGGATGTCGATGAGGCGGTTGATGGCCGCGGTCGCGCCGGCGCCGCAGAAAATGATCTTGTCGTCCTCGCCGCCGCCGAGCGCGCGGCGGATCGTGGCGCGGGCCTCCTCGCGCAGGGCGGTGGTCTGCGCCCCGGTGAACGACGTTTCGCTGTGCGTGTTGGCGTACCAGGGCAGCACCTGCTCGCGCAGCGTGTCTTCCACGAGATCAAGGGCCCGGCCGGAGGCCGTGTAGTCGGCGTAGACGAGCGGCCGCTGGCCGAAGGGCGTGGCGATGGGGCGCCCCTGGCCGATGACGCCGGCGCGGATGCGCTCGATCAGGGCCTGGCTGTTACTTTGCATGTTCACCTCCACGATGCTGTTGCGTCCAGTCTACGGCGTCGGCAGGAGAACATTGTTCCTATTTGTTGTTTGAAGAGCAGTAAATGCGCTACATTTGTTGCGTATTTGCTTGAGCCTCGCACCATTCATTCAACCCGGAGGGCCCATGGCCGCAGAACTCGACAAGCTGGACCGACGCCTGCTCGATCTCCTGCAGCGGGACGCCACGCTCTCGCTCGCGGACCTGGCCGAGGCGGTGAGCCTGTCCCGCTCCGCCTGCTGGCGGCGCCTGCAGAAGCTCGAGGCCGCGGGCGTGATCCGCGGCCGGGTCACGCTGCTCGAGCCCGCTGCCGTGGGCCTGCCGCTCACGGTGTTCATCCTCATCCGCACCAACCAGCACAACGCCGCCTGGGCGAAGCGCTTTCAGGCCGTGGTCAGCGGCGTGCCAGGGGTGCAGGAGGTCTACCGCATGGGCGGCGACGTGGACTACCTGGTCAAGGCCGTGGTCGCCGACATGCCGGACTACGACCGGCTGTACCAGCAGCTGATCGAGGCGGACCTGGCGGACGTGAGCGCGGGGTTCGTGATGGAGGAGCTCAAGCACAGCACCGTGCTGCCGCTCTGAGCCCGGCTCCGGGTCGGTGG
>CAYTJQ010000148.1:0-2054 GCA_964438205.1 uncultured Alteromonadaceae bacterium | reverse complement strand
GCGCCTTCTCCGGCAAGGACCCGTCCAAGGTCGACCGCTCGGCCGCCTACGCCGGCCGCTACGTGGCCAAGAACATCGTCGCCGCCGGCCTCGCCGAGCGCTGCGAGATCCAGGTCTCCTACGCCATCGGCGTGGCCGAGCCCACCTCCATCTCCGTGAACACCTTCGGCACCGGCACCGTGAACGACGAGCGCATCGTGCAGCTGGTGCGCGAGTACTTCGACCTGCGCCCGAAGGGCCTCATCGAGATGCTCGACCTGAAGCGCCCGATCTACCGCGATACCGCTGCCTACGGCCACTTCGGCCGCGAGGAGCCGCAGTTCACCTGGGAAAAGACCGACAAGGCCGAGGCGCTGCGCAACGCGTAGAACCCGCCACCAACGCATTCAATTCGCAAGGAGCACGACATGAGCACTGCAGAGAAACTCGACACGAAGCCCGACTACAAGGTCGCCGACATCAGCCTCGCCCAGTGGGGCCGGCGGGAACTGGAGATCGCCGAAACGGAAATGCCGGCGCTGATGGCCCTGCGCGAGAAGTACAGCGCGAAGCAGCCGCTGAAGGGCGCGAAGATCCTAGGCTGCATCCACATGACCATCCAGACCGGCGTACTCATCGAGACCCTGGTCGCCCTCGGCGCCGAGGTGCGCTGGTCCTCCTGCAACATCTTCTCCACCCAGGACCACGCCGCCGCCGCCATCGCCGCCGCCGGCGTGCCGGTCTTCGCCTGGAAGGGCGAGACGGAAGAGGAGTACGAGTGGTGCATCGAGCAGACCATCCTCAAGGACGGCCGGCCCTGGGAAGCGAACATGGTCCTCGATGACGGCGGCGACCTCACCGCCATGCTGCACGACAAGTACCCGGAGATGCTGGACAAGGTTCACGGCATCACCGAGGAGACCACCACCGGTGTGCACCGGCTGCAGGAGATGCTCAAGGACGGCACGCTGAAGGTGCCGGCGGTGAACGTGAACGACAGCGTCACCAAGAGCAAGAACGACAACAAGTACGGCTGCCGCCACAGCCTCAACGATGCCATCAAGCGCGCCACGGACCACCTGCTCTCGGGCAAGCGTGCGCTGGTCATCGGCTACGGCGACGTCGGCAAGGGCTCGGCCCAGTCGCTGCGCCAGGAAGGCATGATCGTGCGCGTCACCGAGGTGGACCCGATCTGCGCCATGCAGGCCTGCATGGACGGCTTCGAGGTCGTCTCGCCCTTCAAGGGCGGCGTGAACGACGGCAGCGATGACTGCATCGACAGGGACCTGCTCGGCAGCATCGACCTGCTGGTCACCGCCACCGGCAACTACGACGTCTGCAACGCCGCGATGCTGCGCGCGCTCAAGCGCAACGCCGTGGTCTGCAACATCGGCCACTTCGACAACGAGATCGACACCGCCTACATGCGCAAGAACTGGGAGTGGGAGGAGATCAAGCCGCAGGTGCACAAGATCTACCGCGACCAGGCCGAGAACGACTACCTGATCCTGCTGGCGGAAGGCCGGCTGGTGAACCTGGGCAACGCCACCGGGCATCCGTCGCGGATCATGGACGGCTCCTTCGCCAACCAGGTGCTGGCACAGATCTACCTCTACGAGCGCCGCTTTGCGGACCTCGAGGAAGACCTGAAGCCGTCGGCGCTGAAGGTCGAGGTGCTGCCGAAGAAGCTCGACGAGGAGGTTGCCGCGCACATGGTGGCGGGCTTCGGCGGCGTGCTCACGAAGCTCACCGAAGAGCAGGCCGGCTACATTCACGTCACCGTGAACGGCCCCTTCAAGCCCGAGAGCTACAAGTACTGAGGACCGGCCATGGCACGGAAGCCTGAAATCAGCTTCGAGTTCTTTCCGCCCAAGACGGACGCCGGGCGGGAGAAACTCCTGGCAGAGACGGCCCCGGCCCTCGCTGAGCTGGGGCCGGGATTTTTCTCGGTCACCTACGGCGCCGGCGGTTCCACCCGGGACCGCACCTTCGACACGGTGACGGCGCTCGCGGAGCAGGGCCTCACCGTCGCGCCGCACCTGAGCTTCGGCGGCGAGGACGAGGCCACCATCGGC
>CAYTJQ010000147.1:0-2147 GCA_964438205.1 uncultured Alteromonadaceae bacterium | reverse complement strand
GCGTGTCCGTCGGCGTCGCCAGCAGGTAGTCGAGCTGGGCAAAGGCGTCGGCGCCACTCTGCGCCGCGGGGTCGCCGGCGGCAACCGCCGGGTTCGCGAGCAGCGGGCAGCCCGTCACGAGGCCGGTTAAGATGGCATTTAAAATTCGAGAAAACATGGTGTTAGGTATTTATCCTCGAGTGCATTGGAAGTCAGGGGAGAGGGCGATTATAGCGCCCGGAGCGCTACCGCGATACGGTTGCCTGCGGTGAACTGCTAGGAGCTGGAAGCGATGACCATCCCCTTCGACCTTACGCCCTCCGGCCAGGCCTGCGGTGCGACCGTCCGCGGCCTCGACCTGGCGCAGCCGCTGGACGCGTCGACCGTGGCCGCGCTGCGCACCGCCTGGCTCGAGCACGCTGTGCTCGCCTTCCCGGACCAGGCCATGGGCGACGATGACCTCGAGCGCTTCACCCGCTACTTCGGCCCCTTCGGTGACGATCCCTTCATCGCGCCGATCCCGGGGCGGGAGCACGTCATCGCCGTCAGCCGGCGGGCGGACGAGCAGGCGCCGCTGTTCGCGGAGAACTGGCACACGGACTGGAGCTTCCAGGACACGCCCCCGGCAGGCACCTGCCTCCTCGGCATCACCATTCCGCCGACCGGCGGCGATACGCTGTTCGCGGACCAGCGGGCCGCCTGGGCGAGCCTGCCGCAGGCGCTCAGGGAACGGCTCAGTCCGCTTCGGGCGATCCACTCGGCGCGCGGCGGCTACGCCCCGGAAGGGCTCTACGGCGAGGCCGACCGGGCCGGCGACCGCAGCATGGCCATCCGGCCCTCCACCGACGCCCTCGCCACCCGGGTTCACCCGCTGGTGCGCGAACACCCGGAAACGGGAGTGGAACTGCTCTACGGCTGCCTGGGCTATATCATCGGCTTCGAGGGCATGGCCGAGGCCGAGGCCCTGGAACTGCTGCTGGAAATACTCGACTGGCAGACCCGCGAGGCCGTGCAGTACCGGCACCGATGGCAGCCGGGAACCCTGCTCATGTGGGACAACCGCTCCGTGCTCCATCGGGCGACCGGCGGCTACGAGGGTCACGACCGGCTGCTGCATCGCACGACCATCGGCGCGGCCCCGTGAAGCCTGCGCGGCGTCTTGCCGCAGCGCTGCTCCTGGTCGCCAGTGGCTCCGCCGCCGCGCTCCCAGACACCGCGGGCGCCGTGCGCCGGGGCTACGTCGAGGTTCAGTCCGGCCAGGTGCACTACCGCTATACAGCCCCCGCGGCGACGGTGCGGACAAGGGCACCGGTCGCGCTCTTCCACCTGTCGCCCAACTCGGGCCAGGTCTTCAGCGACCTCTTGCCGCTGCTGGGTCGCGACCGGGTCGCGGTGGCCTTCGACACGCCGGGCTACGGGATGTCGGACCCGGTGCCCGACCCGCAGACGATCGCAGCCTACGCCGGGCGCCTCGCGGCGGCGATGGCTGCCCTCGGCCTCGACAGCGGGGTCGACCTGGTGGGCTACCACACCGGCGCGGCGATCGCCCTCGAACTGGCGCAGCGCTACCCGGCGCAGGCCCGGCGGCTGGCGCTGGTGGCCGTGCCCGTGCTCACGGCTGAGGAGCGGGCCGCGGGGGCGGCGCTGCCGCCCATCCCCTTCGACGAAGCGGGCGATTGGGCGAAGCAGGAGTGGCAGCGCTCCTGGCACTGGCGCGGCCCGGGCCAGGACCGGCAGTCGGTGCTGGCGACCTTTGCCGAGAAACTGCGGCCCGGGGTCCGCGAGCGGGGCGCGACCGCGGTGCTAGCCTACGACACGGCGGCCGCCCTCGAGCGCGCCACGGCGCCGTTACTGCTGGTGCGACCGCGGGATGACCTGTGGACCGCGACCGGGCGCGCCCGTGCGCTGCGCCCGGATGCCGGGTGGGTCGAGCTGCCGGAGTTCGGCCACGGGCTCTTCCATGCCGCCCCGCAGCGTATGGAGGCGATCCTTCGCGACTTCCTCGACGCGGCGGATTAGCCGGCCGATGGCGGGTCCGCGTCCGTGGCGATGACCTCAATCCCCGCCAGGCGTTCTGCGTAGGCCTTTTTCCGCGGCAGGTCCATCCCGCGCTGGATCTGGATGCGCTGCGCCTGCGGCGAGCCCGCGCCGTGCAGCGACTCGGTCAG
>CAYTJQ010000146.1:0-2153 GCA_964438205.1 uncultured Alteromonadaceae bacterium | reverse complement strand
GGGTTCCCGCGACGAGCGCGGTCAGGTGGCGGGACATGCGCGTCCTCCTCGCATCGGGCATACGGTGGTGGGCGACGACTGCCGGTCTGCGCCCGGGTCGGGGACCGGGCCGATGGTACCAGACGCCGGGGCCGGTGGCGACATCGGCGGCCGGCGCCGTGGCAGACCCTGCCCGGGACGGATTTCCCCTGCCGCTTCCGGATGTCACGCAGTATGCTCATCCAGCTGGACGACGCGCCAGGTTCGATCGAGAGGGGAAGATGACACGAAGCGGTTCCTGCTCATCCAGCTGGCGACGTCCCGGCTGACTGGCTGCAGTGACGACGACTGCCCGTCCTGTCCCGAGGCGCCGAGCGAGGAGCCCCCGCCGCTGCCGACCATGGCCGACCTCCACGCGGCACTGGGGCAGCCCGTGGCGACGCCGGAACCGAGTCTCGACACCGGCCTCCATCGTCTGGAGTTCGCTGGCGAAGCGGTGCTGCGGAGTGCCGCCCGCCGACAAGAGGAGCGCTTCCTGGAGGTGGTGGCACGCCTGCGGCCGGACCTGCGCGCGACCATCGCCGAGCGGTGGGGCGTGCTTCCGGGCGTCGCGGACAGGTCCCTCGAGCTGCTCGGCGGCGGGAGCGATCTGTGGCTCCATGGCCAGATCTGGCCGGTCGGCGAGCAGGAGATCGGCGGACGTGTCCATGCCGATGCCGTGGAGGTCATGTACCTGGTGGACCTGGGAGTCCAGCAGGAGGTGGACGAGGGAGGCGATCTCCTCGCGAGTGTCCGTTCCTACATGGACGGCACCACCGTGTTCGTCCCCGACGTGGGGCCCGTGGCCTGCATCGAGCGGCACGTGTTCGCCGGAAGCGGACTTTTCGAGGAGCCGTCGCAGATCACCGAGAGCCGCTGCGTTCGCGTGCCCTGAGCATCGTGGCGTGACGATCTCGCCCGACCGGTCGGCAGGAGAACACCATGCGAACCCGTGAGAAGGGGCTCCTGGCCCTCGTGGTCCTTGCCCTCGGCGCGCTCGCCGTCAGCGCCTGGATCTTCCGCACCATCGAACCCCGACTGGACGCCGATACCATGCCGGCGCACATCCTCGAGGCTCCCGCCGCGGCCCACGCCGCGGCGGTGGCCCGGGGACAGGAACTGGCGCGTGCGCGGATCGCCGACCAGAACCTGCCCGGGCTCTCCCTCGCGGTCGCCGTGGACGGCGAGGTCGTCTGGGCCGAGGGCTTCGGCTGGGCCGACTACCAGGCAGAGATTCCCGCGACGCCGCAGACGCGGTTCCGGATCGGCGGCGTGACCAAGACCATCACGGCCGTGGCGGCCGGTCTGCTCCACGAGCGCGGAGCGCTCGACCTCGACGCGCCGGTCCGGCGCTACGTGCCAGCGTTTCCGGAGAGGCGCTGGCCGCTCACCACGCGCCAGCTCCTCGGACACGTCGCCGGCATCCGGCCCGGCTGGAGCGGCCGCGGTTCGCCCTGCACGGACGACCTCGAACGGATCACGTCCTTCGCGGCGGACACGCTGCGGTTCCGGCCGGGCACGCGGTTCCAGTACTCCACCCGCGGCTACGTGCTGGTCGGCGCGGTGATCGCCGCGGCGGCTGGCGAGCCCTATCTCGAGTTCATCCGCCGGGAGATCCTCGCGCCGCTCGGCATGCGAAACACCGTGGCCGATGGCGAGCAGGACGACCCATCCGTCACGGCGCGATTCTACTTCCCGCGCCTGGCCACCGATCCGAAGCTCGGCCTCCAGGACGCGCCGCCAGGCGAACTCTCCTGTGTCCTGCCCGCCATCGGCCTGCTCTCGACGCCATCGGACCTCGCTCGCCTCGGCTCCGCCATGCTGGACACCACGCTCCTGCGGGCCGGAACCGTCGCCACGCTGCAGCGCCCCCTGCGCCTGGAGTCGGGCGAGACCAGCGAGGCCGGGCTCGGCTGGTTCGAGCGATCTTTGCCCGCCGGGGAGGGCGAGGAGGCGATCCGGGTCGTCGGCCACCGGGGCAACGTCGCGGGCGGCACCACTTCCCTGGTGATCGCCCCGGAACATGGCCTGGCCGTCGCGGTGACCAGCAACGTGACCTTCGCCACCGCCGTCTCGGAGATCGCGGACGGTCTGACGCGGATCTTCGCTCGCGAGCTCACGGCAACCCGATGAGC
>CAYTJQ010000145.1:0-2222 GCA_964438205.1 uncultured Alteromonadaceae bacterium | reverse complement strand
TGACGTGCTCCGACGCAGCGCGGCGATGGCACGGCTTGTAGTGTCAGAAGACCGGAATGAACCCGGCGCTTAGCCCGCGGATTGTAGGGGATGGCCCCCCGGGTGTCCAGAAGAAGCCTCGCGGGCGGGTGCCCGGCGGCAGCGGCGCCCGCGGCCTGTCAGGACAGGGGCGCATGGCCTATCATGCTGCGCTCTTTCGCAAGGAATCGCCATGAGCTACTTCCAAGGCAAGCGCGGCGCGGTCACCGGTGCCGGCTCCGGCATCGGCCGCGCCCTGGCCCGGGCGCTGAACGACGCCGGCTGCGCCCTATGGCTGTGCGATGTCGACGCTGAAGCGCTCGCCGCCACGGTCGACGGCCTGCCGCGGCCGGAGGTCCCCTGCGCCATCGCCACGGTAGACGTGGCCGACCGGGCGGCCGTTTTCGCCTGGCGCGACGCCGTGGCCGCAGAGGTCGACGCGCTGGAACTCGCCGTGAATAACGCGGGCGTCGGCCTCGTGGCAACCGCCGCCGAGGCGACCATCGAAGACCTGCGCTGGCTCATGGACATCAACTTCTACGGCGTGGTGCACGGCACCCAGGCCTTCCTGCCGCTGCTCGAGCGCGCGCCGCGGAGCCACCTCGTCAACCTGTCCTCGCTCTTCGGCCTCATCGGCGTGCCCACGCAATCGGCCTACAACGCCGCCAAGTTCGCCGTCCGCGGCTACAGCGAGGCGCTGCGCCAGGAACTCGCGCTGGCCGGCAGCCCCGTGGAGGTGTGCTGTGTGCACCCGGGTGGCGTCGATACGCACATCGCCCGCAACGCGCGCAGTGCCGACCCTGCGGATACGCCGGAGGCCCGGGCGAAGGCCTTCCGGGCCTTCGCGCGCACCGCACCGGAGGCGGCCGCCGCACAGATCCTGCGCGCGGTCGAGCGCGGCCGGCCGCGGCTGCTCCTGGGCCGGGACGCGCGCCTTGCCGTCCTGATCGCCACCCTCTTCCCCGTCCGCTACCCCCGGCTGCTGGGGCTCCACCGTGCCGGCGGACGCTGACGCACAGCACGCACCGACGCTCCGCGGCCGGGAGCTCGCCATCCTGCTGTTCGCGCTGATCGCGACCGCCATCGGCCAGTCCCTCGTGTTTGCCGTACTCGCACCGCTCGGCCGCGAGGTCGGCCTGTCGGAGCTGCAGATCACCTCGATCATCGCCGTCTCGGCGCTGATCTTCGCCCTCGGGTCGCCGCGCTGGGGGCGCTTCTCGGACCACGCCGGCCGCAAGCCCGTGATCATCACCGGTCTCGTCGGCTACACGGTGGGCACCGTGCTGTTCACGTCGGTGTTCTGGGCCGGGCTCGCGGGACTCCTCGGCGGTATCGCCCTCTACGCCGTGGCGCTCGTCGCCCGCTGCGGCCAGTCCATGATCATGTCGGCGACGACCCCGGCCTGCACCGCCTACGCGGCGGACCACACGACGCCCGCCGCACGGACGCGGGCCATGGCGCGCCTCGGCACCGCCAACAGCATCGGCATGATCCTGGGACCGGCCATGGGCGGTGCCTTCGCAGCCCTCGGCCTGCTGGCACCGCTCTACTTCGCCGGCGCGCTCACCGCGGTCGCCGCCGTCGTCGTCTGGCGCGGTCTGCCGCGCATTCCCGTGGACGAGCGGCGCAGCCACCGCCGCGCCCGGCTGCGCTTCACCGACCCACGGGTGCGGCTGTACATCTTCACCGCCGTGGCGCTGTTCACGGGGTTCTCGGCGATCCAGCAGACGCTCGGCTTCCTGCTCCAGGATGCCCTCGACCTTTCCAGTGTCGGCACCGCCCAGTACACCGGTGCGGCGATGATGATCTCCGCCGCCTTCGCCTTTGCCATCCAGGTCACGGTCATGCAACGGCTGAAGCTCGCGCCGGGCACCTTCATGCGCCTGGGTCTCCTCGCCACCCTCGCCGGCGCGGCCTGCATCGGTTCCGCCCATGGCTTCGGGCTCATCGCCGCGGGCATGGGCTGCCTCGGCGCCGGCCTCGGGCTGACCATGCCGGCGGTGACCGCCGGCGCCTCCATCGCCGTGGGGCCGGAGGAACAGGGTGGCGCTGCCGGGCTGGTCGGGGCCTGCCCGGCCATCGGCTTCGTCAGCGGGCCGCTCATCGGCGGGGCGCTGTACCAGGTGTCACCGGCGCTGGCGCCGCTGTTCAGCGCAACGGTGTTCTTCCTGAGCCTGGTGGTGCTGGTTTTGGCGGACCGCTGA
>CAYTJQ010000144.1:0-2245 GCA_964438205.1 uncultured Alteromonadaceae bacterium | reverse complement strand
GGAGGACGGGCATGGCCCCTCGATCACGGCGAACATCCTCGGGGGAAAATCATCAAGCTCGCTCGCCTCGGTGCGAGAATGTAATATGGTGCCCATCCACGCGCCTCGTGGTGCCTGCTGCGAGGCCTTGTGAGCGACTGGCATCGATCACACCCGGGCGGACGAGGATCGGCCTGCGAGGGAACGCGACATTGGCGACTGCCCGACGAGAATCACGGCGCGAGGAACGGCGAGCCCGCGACCTCCTGGAGGCCTGGGTCTTCGGAGCGCCGGTCCTCGATGAGATCTGCCGCATGGAGCCGGCGGACCTCCTGCCCGTGGTCTTCGGCCTGCATCTGGAGGCCCACCTGCTCGCCGCCATGGCGAGAATCGAGACGGCGGCGCCGGAGGCCCCGACGCTGCGGGCCGGCCTCCAGCGGCGGTGCCTGCTCAACGCGGCGCTGAATCTCGAGCGGGACCGGCGCGTGCGGAAGCTCTTCGCGGTGCTCTCCGCGGCGAACATCCCGGTGATGATCCTCAAGGGAACCGCGCTGAGGGCGCGATACCCCGAGCTGGCCGGCCGCCCGCAGTGCGACACCGATTTCATGGTCGAGAAGGCGGACGTGTTCCGCGCCGAGGCGGTGATCCTCGACCAGGGCTACCAGCTGGACCAGTCCCGTTACACCCGCGAGCAGTACCTGGCCGAGCACTTCCACCTGAAGTTCCTCCAGGACGGGCACGCCATCGAGCTGCACTGGACCATGTCCAACCACTCCACCGCAGACGCCATGGAGAACATCTGGAACCGGGCCGAGGACCTGCAATGGGGCGGCGTCCGGGTGAAGATGCCGGCTCTCGCCGACCAGGTCGCGTTCCACCACGTGCACATCTCGCGCCACCTGTTCATGCATGCCCTGCGCTGGTTCGCCGACCTCTTCTTCGAGCTCGACCGCTGGCCGGACCTCGACCCCTATCCGCAGACGGTTCGCCAGGAGTGGCCCGCGCGCTATCTGCAGGCTCCGCTGCGGGTGGCCAGCCGGCATGGCGGGAGGCTCCCGTCCGCGGCCGTCGCCGGGTCCGCGCTCGGATCGCCCGCCGATCGCGGGCTGCTCGACTCCCTCGCCGCCTGGCACCTCCAGGCGAAGGACTGGCACCGCATCCCGATCTGGTATTACGAGTCAGGTTTCCGTCGCTGGCTGGAGAGTGGAGAGGGCAGCCTGATCGCAGCGATCGGCGGCTCGGTCGTCCGGCGATTGCTGCTCAGGCCGCTCATCGCAGCCGGCCTCGCGAGGCGGCCGCTGGATCTGGACGAGGCCTGATCTCAGCGCGCGCCGCCCAGCGCCTCGGCGTAGGCTCGCAGATATCCCTCGCCCATGGCCTCGAGCGTGTAACGTCGGCGCTGTTCCTGCGCGGCCTGCGAGCCCAGTTCGCGCCGTAATCCGGCGTCGCGCCCCAGGCGCGTCAGCGCGTCGGCCAGGCCGGCCACGTCCCCGACCGGCACCAGCAGGCCGGTCTGCTCGTGCCGCAGCACCTCGGCCAGCCCCCCCACATCGGAGGCCAGCGTGGGAAGACCGAGGGACATGGCCTCCAGGAGCGTGTAGGGCAGCCCCTCGTGCTGCGACGACATGATCAGCAGGTCGCCGTGCGCCAGCAGCGCGAACACGTCGCGCCGGAAGCCGTGGAACACCACGCGATCGGTGATGCCCAGGTGCCGGGCCTGCAGCTCGAGCTGGCTGCGCAGCGCGCCCTCGCCCACCACGTCCAGTTGCCAGGGCACCTCGGCGGGTACCCGGGCCAGCGCCTCCAGGGCCACGTCGATGCGCTTGACCTGGGACAGCCGCCCGATCATCAGGGCGTGCAGGCGGCCGGGGTCCATGATATCCGGCCGGTGCGGGTGATCCTCCCGGTGGAGCGGCGCGATGCCGTTGTGGACGCAGCGCAGGTCGAGGCCTCGATACTGCCGGCCGTGTCGGCGGAGAAGATCCCGGGTGACGAAGCAGACGGGCGCCCGCCGCCGGCGGCAGGACCAGATCTCCAGCATGCGGTAGGCCCGGTCCTTGATCAGGGCCTGCGGGTCCTTCCAGGTGGGCTCGCCCTGCCCGTGCACGGTGCAGACCATGGCGCCACCACCGGGCGCCAGTGCCGTGTTCACCGCCGCCTTGTAGCCATGGACGTGGGCCAGTTGCACGCCGTGACGCGCGAGCACCTCGCCCACCTTGCGCGGGCCGGAGAGGTCGTACGCCGAGCGGAGGCGGATCACGTGGAC
>CAYTJQ010000143.1:0-2310 GCA_964438205.1 uncultured Alteromonadaceae bacterium | reverse complement strand
GTGCCGGCGCCGCCATCGCTCTGCGCCTGACCACCCTCCTCGACCGTCTCGCCGATTGCGCGCTCTTGCCCGATGCCCTCCACCATCACGCCATCTCCGAGGCCTGGTTCAGCGACCATTTCGCCTGGCTCCTCGATCCCCGCGCGCCCGCGTCCTCGAGTACGTCTACCTCACGCTGCTCGGCGATGCGCCGCTGCGCACGGCCACGGTGAAGTCGCGCCGCTGCGATCGGACGTGGGTGCGCGTGTCGTGGCTTGGGGACGTGCTGCCGGTGATCGAGTCCCTCGTGCCCGACCAGCCCCGCCTCGACGCGCACGAGCTGACGCGGGTGCTGCGCTGGCTGCGCGACGCCATCGACCCGCTGCCGGGGGCGGCGGCATCGAGAGAAGCTGATCGTGCCCCTGGGAGCGAACCCGGATCAGGTGGTGAATCTGATGCGGCTCGCGGCCCGGGAGGTCTACCCGCTGCACTTCGGCGAGGCGCATGGGCGGTATCGCGGGGCGACGGTGCGCACGTCGGCACATGCCGAGGCCTGGGATGAACTGCGGGAGGTGGCGGGGGTGGTCGGTGAATGGTGGGGCGAGCTGCGGCTGCTGCTGCGGATGAGGCGGATCGCGTCGCGTCCGACGAACCCAGGGGACGGCGACGCTGGCTGAGCCGCCCCGCGAGCGCCCGGAGGAGGAGAAGGGGCGCCTCCTCGCCGAGGCCGCGGCGCGGGGGAGGAGGACCGGACGGGCCGGGCTTTCGAGTTTCGAACGGACCGGTATGTCGAGAGGAGGTCGCCCGGCGTTCGATGGTGAATCCTGGGAGTCCATCCAGAGTATCCAGACCAGGTACTTCCAGGCCCGTGCGATTTGTCGGCATGGTTGTATGTGGGTAGATGGATTGCCTGTATGAGCGCACAGCAAAAAATTATATTGCCAGAGTGGATCTATCTGGGTAGAATCACTGCCACCATGGATACAGATCAGCAAATGAAGCCGACCGACTACTTCGACCGCCATCCGGTGTTCCGTTTCGACGACTTCGCGGCGGTCCACGCTGCGGGTGGCCGCCGGAGTCGGCAAACCACGGCCTCGGTGTTGAAGCAGCATGTGGCTGCCGACCGGCTGCTGCATCTGCGGCGCGGCTTGTACGCGTCCGTGCCGCGGGGCGTCGACCCGGGCAGCTATCCGGTCGACCCCTACCTCCTGGCCACGCAACTCGCTCCGGACGGCGTGGTGGCGTACCACGCGGCGCTCCAGTTCCACGGCAAGGCCTACTCGCTGTGGAATCGATACCACTACCTGACCCGGGGGCGGCAGCGCCGTTTCGCCTTCGGTGGCCAGGAGTTCGTGCCGGTCCAGGCGCCTGCCGCGTTGCGGGACTTGCCCGATCTGGGCGGCGGGGTGGTGGAGCGCCCCCATGCCGGCGGTGTCGTCCGGGTCTCGACGCTCGAGCGCAGCCTCGTCGATGTTCTGGACGCCCCGCAGCGCAATGGCGGCTGGGAGGAGGTCTGGCGCTCCCTGGAGATGGTCGAGTTCTTCGACCTCGACGCGGTGCTTGCCTATACGCGGACGCTGGGCTCGGCGCTCACGGCCGCCCGGGTAGGATTCTATCTCGAGCAGCACCGCGATGGGCTCATGGTCGAGGCCCAGCACCTGGAAGCGCTGCAACGACTCGCCCCGGTGCAGGCGCGGTACCTGGACGGTCGGCGCGAATCCGGCAAGCTCGTGAAGAACTGGAATCTGGTGGTACCCGAGCGGGTGCTGAACCGTTCCTGGGCCGAGGTGAGTTGATGCTGACCCCTGCCGACCTGCAGCGCGAAGCGGCGGCCACCGGGTTCCGGGCCGAGGCGCTGGAGAAGGTCATCCGCCTGCTCGAGGTGCTCGATGGGGTTCGCAGCCACCCGTTCCTGAAGTCGCGCATGGTGCTGAAGGGCGGCACGGCGCTGAATCTCTTCTCCCGAGGCTGACCGCCCCCGGCTTCCAGCCCGTTCGCCAGTGGCAGCGTCCACGGGATCCGGCGGACGCGCGATCCCGCCGCGACCTCAGCGCCCCCCGCACACCCCCCTCGGCCCGCCCCACCTCCGGCTGACCCGAAGGGGCTGTTCCGTAGGGTGGAGTAGGGGCGGGGTCGGCCAGGAGGTCGAGGTCGTCGCGGCCCCGGCCCACCCGCGGGCGTGCGGGCGGTGCCGGGGCCGGGTGAGGTCCACGCCGGGGCGCGGCCTACTTGATCAGGGTCATCGCATGGCTGGCGACGCGGTCGCTGGTGACCAGCTGGTAGTAGTACACGCCGCTGGGCTGGCGGCGGCCGGTCTGGTCGGTGCCG
>CAYTJQ010000142.1:0-2341 GCA_964438205.1 uncultured Alteromonadaceae bacterium | reverse complement strand
CGGCTGCTGCTCGACTGGCTCAGGGAAGACTGCTCCTAGGGGCCTGTCCGTCCCGACCCGTCAGCCGCCGAAGCGCTCCTCGGCCAGCGCCAGGCTCGCCTTCGGGTTGAGGAGGCGGATGGTGCGGCTGTCCAGGGCATTCTCGTCGGCGGCGTCGAGGATCAGCGCCTTGAGTTCCGCCACGGTCAGCCGCGGGTAGAGAGCCAGCAGTTTGCCCGCGAGGTTCATGACCTGCGGTGAAGACATGGACGTGCCGTTGTAGGCGATGCGGTTGCCGCCGGGCACATAGCTCTCGACCTCGAAGCCGTTGCCGTAGATGTCCACCTTGCCCAGGCTGGTGAAGCTGGTCTCGTCGCCGGCCTTGTCCACTGCGCCCACGGTGAGCAGGTTCGGGTAGTCATAGCTGCTCGGGTAGAACTCGTCGAAGCGCACGTCGTTGTCCGAGTTGCCGGCGCTGGTGACGAAGAGGATCTCCGGCGCCTCGGCGATGGCGCGGCGCAGGGCGTCGTCGGTGATGTCGTAGAGCTCGCGGGCGAAGGCCTTGCGTGCTTCCGGGCTGTCGCCGGCGCCGTTGGCCTCCAGCGCGTCCTCGATGCTGCGCAGGGAACCGCCCCAGCTCATGTTCACCACGCGCACGCCATTGTCGCGGAAGTATTGCACCGTCTCCAGCATCATGGCGGCTTCCCGGTGTGCCTGCGGCAGCGTGGGTTCTTCGGGGATCAGCTCATGGCCGTAGGTCATGCGCGCGGCGAGCAGGCGGGCGAAGGGGTTGTCCGCGGCGGCGATGCCGCCCACGTGCGTGCCGTGGGAGTAGTTGCCGTAGGCGCCGAGGGACTCCAGGAAGTCCTTGACCTCGGCCTGGTCGAGGGCCGCCATGCGCTGGCGCACGGCGCTCGCCGCGTCGCTGTCGACGTTGAACTGGATATCGCCGAGGCCCTTCACCAGCCGCTGCAGGGCGGCTTCGTCCTCGGCGATCTCGCCGATCGGGTAGAGCAGCTCGGTCACCCGGTTGGCGTCCAGGTCATAGGCGATGCCGTGACGGTCGTCGATGTGGCCATTGTCGTCATCGTCGCGGCCGTTACCGGGGACCTCGTCCGGGTTTTCCCAGAGCTGTCCCGTTCCGGCGAAGATGGCCGTGTCCAGGCCGCTGTCCCAGACCGCGAGGGTCACCGGCGTGCCGTCGGCGTCCGCGGCCAGGGCCACCTGGCGCTCGGCCCAGATGTCCGCTTTTTCAACCCGGTTCGCGGCGATGGTGGCGGCGAGGACCCGGTTCATGGCCCCGGCGCTGGGGATGAAGTAGTCGAGGGAGAAGACCGCCCCGACCAGGCTGGCGGCGATGTCCAGGCTGACCTCGCCGCCGGTGCGGTCGAGCACCGGCTGGTAGTTGGACTCGAGGCTGCCGAGCACCAGGGCGCGGCTGAGGATTTCCGTGCGGCCCTTCAGGCTCTCGAGGTTCGCCTCGACGGTCGCGTAGGGCAGGGGCTCGACCAGCGCCGCGAGTTCCCGGGCCACGGCCTCGGGCGTCGGCTCGCCGGCGAGCGCGGCCGCAGCGACGGCGCGGCCGGCGAGGCCGAGGGTCAGGCGGTTGGCGGCCTTGGTCTCCAGCGCCTGGCGCTTCTCCACGGTGTCGAGATAGCGCGCCCAGTCGCCCTCGGCGATGGCCACCGAGCCGAGCATGCCGTAGTAGTCCTGCACGGTGCTGTCGTCGCGGATATCGAACCGCTCGAGGTCGCCGGCCACGTCCTCGCGCACGGCGGCGGCGAGGGCGAGGAGGGCATCGCGGTTTTCCGCGGCGTAGAGATCGGTGACCGGGAGGTCGACCCGGTAGCTGTGCCGGGGCAGGTCGTCCTTCTTCTCGATCACGGTGCGCTCGGCGGCGGCGCTCAGGGGGAGGAGGGCGGCGAGGGCGGCAAGGGCCAGGCGGCGCAGGATCATGGGGCGTCTCCAGTGCATCGAAACCGCGCATTATAGCGCCAGCAGTAGCCCCGGCGGGGGCCACTCGTCGCAGATACCGATCGCTTCGCCGCTTGAGTACACTGGCGCGATGCCGGACCTCGACCCCCTCGCCGCCTGGAGCTGGTTCTTTCTCTGCCTGTACGTCGGGCTGATGGTGCTGTTCGGTTTCGTCGGCCTGTCGCGGGTCCGCGGCAGCGACGATTTCGCCACCGCCCGGGGCAGCTACGGCCCCGTATTCCTGGCCTTCGCCATGACGGCCACGGCGGCCAGTGGCGCCACCTTCCTCGGCCTGCCGGGGCTCGCCTACCGGGCGGGCCTCTCGGCGCTCTGGTATGCCATCATCTACCCGCTCGGTGTCTATACCGGCGTGCTTCTCTGCCTGCAC
>CAYTJQ010000141.1:0-2600 GCA_964438205.1 uncultured Alteromonadaceae bacterium | reverse complement strand
TATCGGCGCGTCGAACACGGTGACGCTCTGTGCCAGGTCGCCCCACTCCGCGAAGCGCTGCGAGTAGCCGAGATAGTCGTCCAGGACTGCGATCTTCATGTGGTTCTCCCTCTGTCGATCAGATGCGACCCGCGATCCCGTTGACCGTCGCCGGCCAGCCTCATGCGTCTTTCCTCTGGGCGTCCCGCACGAGAGAGGCCATGCGGTAGAACCCGTGGACCATTTTCGAGTAGGGCGTCGTCAGGAAGAAGGCGAGGACCGTCCCGAGATGCAGCGCCAGGAGCGGCGCGACCAGCGCGGTGCCTGTCGCGGCGTAAAGTGCGAGGCCGGTCAGGCCCGTCAGGCCCAGCAGTGCGACGAAGGCCACCTCCCCGCCCCAGACCGACGGCGCGCCGAGGCTTGCGTCGGCCTTGAGCTTCAGGCGGATCAGCAGCACGGAGCCCACCACCAGGAGTATCCCCCCGGGCAGGCCCAGAAGCTTCGGCAGGCTGAAGAACCCGTAGGGCGCGGGGCGGTCGAAGACGTAATGCAGCACGGTGCCGCTCGAGGTGGCGGCGAAGCACAGCAGAAAGCCCCAGAAGACGGCCTGATGCGCATGGCGGCGGCCCTGCGAGTAGCGGTCGCCCTTCTCGAAGTTGCAGCCCTTGGCCGCGCCGCCCGAGAGGTTCCTGAGCTGCGCCGCATCGACGAAAGCCGTCTTGAGGTGCGGCCAGCGCACACGCGCGCCCCCGACCTCGGTCCAGTAGCGGCGCAGACCGATCGCGACGGCGGCAAGCGGCAGCAGGAAGGCGGGCGCGAAAATGGCGACCATCGCGGAATGCGAGAGATAGGCGTAGAACCCCTCGCCCGAGGCAGGGGCGAGCGCCGTCAGGGCCCAGAACAGCACGGCGATCCCGATGACCAGCGCCAGCGAAAGCGCCACGCCCGAACGCTGGAAGAGGCGTGCGAAGCCCGAGGGCCAGGCAAAACGCTCCCAGCTTTCGACGCGGACCTCGGCCAGCGCCGCCGGCAGGTTCAGCGCGAACTCGTGCGGCTCGGTATACTGGCAGGCGTAGTAGCAGCCCCGGCAGTTGTGGCAGAGGCTGGCGAGCTGCGTGATGTCGCCGTCGGCGAAGGCGCGCTGCCCGAAGGCCGAGGGGAAGACGGCGCAATAGCCCTCGCAGTAGCGGCAGGCGTTGCAGATCTCGACCTGGCGGCGGGCTTCCTCGGTGGCGGTGAGCGTGGGGGGCTGATCATACATGGGCCGCGGCCTCCTGTCCTGCGATGCGTCCGAAGACGGTGCCGATGGTCATGCCGAAGCCCGCCAGATAGCCCTGCCCCAGGATCGAGCCCGCCATGATCTCCCCCGCCGCCCAGATGTTCGCGAACCGCGCGTCGGGACCCGAGACGCGGGCGGTCTCGTCGACCTTGAGCCCGAGATAGGTGAAGGTCACGCCGGGGCGCAGCGAGTAGCCGTAGAACGGCGGCTCGGTGATCGGGCGGGCCCAGTTGGTCTTGGGGGGCGTGAGCCCCTCGGTCGAGAGCCCGTCCAGTTCCGTCGGATGGAAATCGCCCTCGCGGCAGGCGGCGTTGAAGGCGTCCACCGTCTCACGCAGCTTGTTGCCCGGCAGGCCCAGCTTCTGCGCCAGCCCCTCGAGCGTGTCGGCCTCGACCGGCGGGTAGACGGAGGGCATGAACAGCTCCAGCGACTTGGCGTCGATGATGGAATAGGCCACCTGTTCGGGCTGGGCGGCCACGAGGCGGCCCCAGATCGCGTAGCGCTTGGGCCAGACATCCTCGCCCTCGTCGTAGAAGCGGTCGCCGTCGCGGTTGACGACGACCGAGAAGGGCACGCAGTCGAGCCGGGTGACGATGCCACCGTCGAACTTCGCCGCACGCCCGTCGATGGCGACGGCGTGGCATTGGGTGGGGTCGCCCACGCTGTCGGCGCCCTTGTCCAGCATCTGTTTCAGCGGCACGCCGCGATTGTAAGGCGTGCCCCGGATCAGGAAGTTCCGCGCCGACGGCCCCCAGGCCCGCGCGAGCCAGTCGAGATCGCCCTGGAACCCGCCCGAGGCAAGGATAAGGCCGCGCCCCTCGATCCGGGTCTCCACGCCGCCGATCTTCGCCGTGACGCCCTCGAACCGGTCGCCATCGACATGGACCTGCGTCACCTCCGCCTCGTAAACGGTCGTGACGCCGAGGTCTTCGGCGGTGTTGTAATAGGCGTTCACCAGCGCCTTGCCCCCGCCGAGGAAGAAGGCGTTGGTGCGGCTCAGCGACAGGGTGCCCGACAACGAGGGCTGGAAGGCCACGCCATGGGCTTCCATCCACGGCAGGCACTCCTCGGAGCGGCGGATCGTCATGCGCGCCAGGCCTTCGTCGGTCTCGCCCTTCGTCACCCGCAGGAGGTCGTCGAAATATTCCTCCTCCTCGTAGCTGCCGGTCAGCACCGAAAGCGGTCCGTGATGCATGCAGCGGAAATTGCGCGTGTGGCGCGAGTTGCCGCCGCGATAGGGCTTGGGCGCCGCTTCGAGAATGAGGGGCCGCATCCCCGCCTCGGCCGCCTCGATCGCAGCGCAAAGCGCGGCGTTGCCGCCACCCACGATGACGAGGTCCCA
>CAYTJQ010000140.1:0-2818 GCA_964438205.1 uncultured Alteromonadaceae bacterium | reverse complement strand
TCCACGACTGGGACGGTCTCACCGACTACGAGCGCCAGCGCTCGGACATGCTCGCGGAGCTGGGCTATGATGTCTTCGCCGCCGACCTGTTCGGCGCCGGTGTGCGCCCGACAAAGGTCGAGGACAAGCGCCAGCACACGGGCGAGCTGTACGAGGACCGCGAGCGCATGCGCGCGCTCCTCCGCGGCGCGCTGGCGGAAGCGCAGCGCCGGGGCGCTGATGCCGGCAATGCCCTCGCCATGGGCTACTGCTTCGGCGGTGCGGCGGTGCTGGAATTGGCCCGCTCGGGCGCGGCCCTCAAGGGCTTTGCCACCTTCCACGGCGGCCTTGGCACGCCCCCGGGGCAGGACTACGGCGCTGTCGCCGGCCCGGTGGCCGTTTACCACGGCAGCGCCGATAGCGCGGTCACCCTCGAGGATTTCGTGGCGCTCGCCGGCGCGCTGGAAGACAACGGCATTCCCCACGAGATGACGACCTATGGCGGCGCGCCCCACGCCTTTACCGTGTTCGGCAGCGACCGCTACCGCGCCGACGCGGACAAACAGTCCTGGGCAGCCTTCCGGGGGTTCCTGCAGCGCGCCCTGGACTGAGGCGACGGTGGCTGAAAAGGCCTGCAATTTCCCGCCGGCGTTCTAGACTTGCCTGCGGGGGAACAGGAAAGGAGAGACCCGTGGTAGACCAGGACGCGCCCGGCCTCGAGGCGCATTTCATCCGCATGAAGGAGGCGGTCGCCGGGCAGCTGACCCGCTTTTCACTGGTGGGCGCCGTCGTCGACAACCTCCACCAGAAGCAATGGGAAGCCCGGCGCAATGCCGCGCTGGCCGCGCTCGGGGAGGCGGCGCTCACGGCCTGCCTGAAAGACGGGGACCTGAAGGCGCGCCTGCTGCCCCGCGTCGCTGCCGGCGACCGGGCGCGGGTAAGGGCCCTGTTTGCCGGTGATCTCGACAGCCCGATCGCGCCGCAGCGTGAGCCAGCGGAGGAGAGTACTGCCGGATCCGCGGCCCCGACCCGATCGACCCGACCCCGGCCCGCGGCAGCGGCCGCATCCGCGCCCGCTGAAACCGCCGATCCGGCCACCTGGTCAGCAGGCGACTTCCGCCGCTACCTGCGCGAACACAAGCCGCGCAACCGCACGGCGCTGCGCAAGCTGAACGGGCCGGTGTATCGCCAGCTGCAGAGGCATCATCCGGCGTTGCTTGAGGAGCTACTGCCGACGCAGCGCGCGTCGGGCGGACGGAAGGCCGCCGGGAAAGGCTGACGCGTCGGTGCTTAAAGTCGGTGCATAAATGAGCCCCGGCGCGAGGCCGGGGCTGAAGCAGGGGTTCTCGTGAGGGCTCAGAGGGCCTTCTGGCAGAAGTAGAAGTCGGTGCACTCGTACTCGCCGCTCGCCATGCGCTCGGTGGCTTCTGCCGCCGTCTTTGCCGGCGGCACGATCACCTTGTCACCCGGCTGCCAGTTCTCCGGCGTGGCGACGCCGTGCTCATCGGAGGTCTTCAGCGCATC
Source organism: uncultured Alteromonadaceae bacterium (assembly GCA_964438205.1). Taxonomy (GTDB): domain Bacteria; phylum Pseudomonadota; class Gammaproteobacteria; order Pseudomonadales; family Halieaceae; genus Pseudohaliea. Next base: position 1,315 of record CAYTJQ010000140.1, on the reverse strand, counting down.
GAGCAGGCGCAGGAACTCGTCGATGGACCGTCCGTTGCTCATGGGGTAATAAACCATGGCGCGGAGGATACCCTCGGGGTCGATGATGAAGGTCGCGCGTACGGCGGAGGTGTCGGCGGCGCCGGGGTGGATCATCCCGTAGGCGCGGGCCACATCCATCTTCAGGTCCGCGATGATGGGGAAGGGGATCTCGACCCCGAACTTCTCCTCGATGTTGCGCATCCAGGCGATGTGGGAGTGCGTGCTGTCGATGGACAGGCCGAGGAGCTCCGCGCCGCGCTGGCGGAAGTCATCCGCGCGGCGGGCGAAGGCGATGAACTCCGTCGTGCACACCGGGGTGAAGTCGGCGGGGTGGGAGAACAGCACCAGCCACTTGCCCTTGTAGTCGGCGAGGCTGCGGGGCCCGTCCGTGGTCGGGGCGTTGAAGGCCGGTGCCGGCTCGTTGAGGCGGGGAAGGCCGATCGTCACGTTGCTTGCTTCCATGGTCTTGCTCCTTGCTCGGGTTGGGTGCGCTTGCGGGCGCGGGTTTGCTGGCGGCATGGGCCGCCGGCTTACAGCGTGTCCAGGGGCACGCGCAGGTAGCGCTTGCCGTTGTCTTCCTCGGCCGGCAGTTCGCCGGCTTTCATGTTCACCTGCAGCGAGGGGATGATGAGCCGCGGCATGGCCAGGCTCCGGTCGCGCTCCTCGCGCAGGCGGGTGAAGGTCGCCTCGTCGATGCCATCGCGGGCGTGGATGTTCTCCGCGCGCTGCTCCGCGACGCTGCTCATGAACCGGAGCTCGCGGCCGCCGGGGGCGTAGTCGTGGCACATGAAGAGCCGCGTCTCCCCGGGCAGGCTCAGCACCCTGCGGATGGACCGGTACAGCGTGGCCGCGTCGCCGCCGGGGAAGTCCGCGCGGGCGGAGCCGGCGTCGGGCATGAAGATCGTGTCGCCGACAAAGGCGGCGTCGCCGATCACGTGCGTGGTGCAGGCCGGCGTGTGGCCGGGCGTATGCAGCACTTCTGCCTCCAGCGCACCAATGTGGTAGCGGTCGCCATCCTTGAACAGCCGGTCGAACTGCGAGCCGTCGCGCTGGAATTCCGTGCCTTCGTTGAAAATCTTGCCGAACGTTTCCTGCACCACGTCGATGTGTTCGCCGATCCCGGTCCGCCCGCCCAGGGCGGCCTGCAGATAGGGCGCTGCGGAGAGATGGTCCGCGTGGACGTGGGTCTCGACGATCCACTCCACGGTCAACGCGCGGTCGCGGACGAAGGCGATGATGCGGTCGGCGCCGGCGTAGCCGATCCGTCCTGCGGCGTAATCGAAGTCGAGCACGG
>CAYTJQ010000139.1:0-2842 GCA_964438205.1 uncultured Alteromonadaceae bacterium | reverse complement strand
GCGCACGCGCGCCTCGAGGACGAGCAGCTCTTCCGCCCGTTGCTCGCCCGGCGCAGCCAGGCCCCTGTCATGTGAAGGCAATGGGTCGGCCCGGAAACCTCGGAGAAATGACCACGCGGTCGATCGGGTGCCTCCGATCCTTGCGCAGGAAGACCGGGAGGAACGGTCGGCATCGAGGCCGCGGCCTCGCATCTTCTCGCCTGCGCAAGCAGCCTTAACCCGTCATGTCTTTTCCTATAGCAGTTCGCCGAACAACTCGCGGACCTTGCCTTTGGCCTCCGCGAGAGCCCGGCGGCCCTTCGGCGTGATCCGGTAAAGACGCCGATCGCGGAGCCCGGGGCCCTCGGCGCGGACGCTGAGATAGCCCTTCGCCGCCAGGCCCCTCAACATCGGATAAAGCGTGCCGGGACTGATGCTGTAGCCGTGCTCGCGCAGCTCCTCGATCATCCACTGGCCGTAGATGGGCTGCTGGGCGGCATGGTGAAGTACATGCAGGCGGATGAGCCCCGAGTAGAGATCCTTGTCCGTTTCCGTCATGTGATTGAACCCTCTGCAACTCCCCAACCTGCGGCGGCGATCATTGCTAAGGTAATCCGCGGCAGATCGGGGCACAACGTACGCCCCATGCCCCAGTGCGACCAGGAAGACCTAGGCCGCCTCGTCGAGACCGCCTGGCGGCCGTCGTCCAGGGCCGGCACCGTGCCGCCAGCAATCGTGTCGAGGTCGTCCAGTGGATCATTCACTGTTTATCGGATATCGTTATCGAGTAGCGATTAGAAACGCTGCGCAGGGAATCGCTGGCGAGAGGCTCGATCGATGGACTACCTGATCATCTGCACCACGGCGCTTGCCGTCTCCGCGGTGACCCTGTTCTCCGGTTTCGGCCTGGGCACGGTGTTGATGCCCGCGTTCGCGCTGTTCTTTCCCTTGCCTGTTGCCATCGCCGCCACCGCGGTCGTGCACCTGGCCAACAACCTGTTCAAGCTCGCCCTGCTGGGACGTGCTGCGAACTGGTCGGTGGTGCTGCGCTTTGGTGTGCCGGCGGCCATCGCCGCCCTGGCCGGCGCCGCCGCAATGCTCGGCTTTGCCGGTTTCAACGCGGTCGCGGAATACGAGCTGTTCGGCCGTGACTTCGTGGTGACCCCGCTCAAGCTGACCATCGGTCTGCTGATCGTTGTGTTCGCCGCGCTCGAACTCAGCCCGTCCTTCGCCGCGCTGGCTGTCCCGCCAAAGTACCTGCCCCTTGGTGGCCTCCTGTCTGGCTTCTTCGGGGGGCTCTCGGGCAACCAGGGCGCATTCCGATCGGCTTTCCTCATCAAGGCGGGCCTGGACAAGACCGCCTTCGTCGCGACCGGGGTCGTGGCGGCGGTGATCGTCGACTGTGTCCGACTTACGGTCTATGGGGCATCGTATTTCACCACGCGCGTCGAGGTGTTGCCGGAGGACATTGTGGGCTTGGTGATTGCTGCCACGCTCGCTGCGTTCCTCGGCGCTTTCATCGGTGCGCGGCTACTCGAGAAGGTGACGCTGCGTGCCATCCAGCTCATCGTGGCCTTCGGCATGATCGGCATCGGGTCGGGCCTCGCGGCCGGCTGGCTGTGAGAAACTGGAGGGAACCGCCCCTGTTATCCCTATCACTGGCCCTCGGGCGGCCCATAATGGGCTGGCAGCGGTCCGCTGAGTGTGCCGAGAAAGTCGACGATCTCCCGGATTGCCTTCGGTGACAGCGTCTGACCGAGCTGGACCTTCGCCATCACGGCAACCGCGTCGCCAAGCTCCGCCACCGAGCCGTCGTGGAAATACGGCGCCGTTTTTGCGACATTGCGCAGCGGCTGCACCCGGAACCTGTCCCGATCGGCCGCCTCGCCGGTCTTCTCCATCAGGCCGCGATCCCCTCCCTCGGACCCGGTGTGTGGACGGTAGTCCTCCACGACTCCGAAACGCTGCAGGCTGCCGCCACCGAACAGCGGCCCGGAATGGCACCCGCCGCAGCCGGTCTCGATGAAACGTTCAAGGCCGCGCTGCTCACGCGCATCGAGCGCAGTGTCGTCCCCGCCGAGCCAGGCATCGAAGGGTGCGGGTGTGAGCAGCGTTTCCTGGTAGGCCTGAAGGGCAAGAGCGTAGTGCTCGGCGCTGACCGGATCGGGGTCCTCCGGATAGGCTGCCGCGAATGCTCCGGCATAGCCAAGGTCGAGCAGCGCGGTCACCAGCGCCTCCCGGCGATCGAAGCCCATGGAACCGGTGATCGAGCCGAGCGCCTGGTCCGCACCCGTGGCGCGGTCGGCCAGCCAGCGCAGCCCGGCAGTCGCCCGCTGCGTGTTCAGCACGGTCTGCGCGTGGCGCTTCGTCAGCTTACCCCGCGCATCCGGCGATCGCTTGCGTCGGTCCGCGCCCCAGTCTTCCCGCAGATGACAGCTGGCGCAGGCGGTCTTTCCGTCAGCGGACAAGCGCGTATCCCAGAACAGCGCCCGACCGAGACGGACCTTTGGCGCGCTGATGCTTTGCCGCTCAACGGCCTCCAGCGCTCCGAACAGCGATCCCGCCTGCTCGCGTAATGTGTTGTCGGCGGCGGTGGCCGCAAGCGCAGCCAGCATGGCTGCCGCCGCCGGGAGAACCCGGACCAGTGAGCTGCTTCGCGAGTGTGGCAGCATAGAGGACTCCAGGCGCGACGCCTGTCAATAGCAACAAGGAGCGTGCGCTAGGCCATTATCAAGCTTGGGCCGTGGCTACTTTGGTGCTCCACGACGGGTGGGATTTGCCGACAGGCGCGGATTTTTTTAGCAATAATGGCGGAGCGGACGGGACTCGAACCCGCGACCCCCGGCGTGACAGGCCGGTATTC
>CAYTJQ010000138.1:0-3045 GCA_964438205.1 uncultured Alteromonadaceae bacterium | reverse complement strand
GCGGTGCTCTACCCGGCCCTCAAGGCGCTGGCCACAGGGAAGCACGACCGGCTGGTGTTCTGCACGGCGCGGCACACCGGGCGGCGGGCGGCGGAGCAGACGCTGGCGCAGCTCGAGGCCGGGGGGCTCGCGGCCACCCGGCTCACGCTCACGGCGAAGGAGCGCATCTGTTTTTCACCGGGGAAGGCCTGTCGCCCGGAAGCGTGCCCCTACGCCAGGGGCTACTACGACAAGCTGCCGGCGGCCCGTGCCGAAGGCGTTGCGCTGCGGCGCCTCGACCAGCCGGCCCTGGAAGCGCTGGCCCGGCGGCACGACCTCTGCCCCTACCAGCTCGCCTTCGACCTGCTGCCCTGGTGCGACGTGATCATCGCCGACCAGCACTACGCCTTCTCCCTCGGCGCCACCCTGGGCCAGCTCGCCATCGAGCGCAGGGAGCGCTGGTCGCTGCTCGTCGACGAGGCCCACAACCTGCCGGCCCGCGCCCGCGACATGTACAGCGCGACCCTGGCCCGGCCTCTCGTCCGCCTGGCCCGGCGCGCTGCCCGGGGCCGCCTGCGCCGCGCCCTGGCCACCGTCGATGGGGCCCTCGCGGATCTCGCGCCGCTGGATGCCGGCGGCGGGGAGCGGGTGCTGGCGCTCGACCGGCCGCCGGTCACCGTGACCGAGGCGCTGGAGGGGGTCGTGGCGGCAGCCGCTGCGCTGCTGGTCGAGCGCCCGGACCTGCTGGCGGCGCCCGGCCCGCTGCAGGACGCCTGGTTTGCCGCCCTGGGCTACCTGCGGGTCAGCGAGGAGTGGGGGGAGGATTACCGCTGCGATCTGCATCTCGACGGCGGGGGCGAGCCCGCGACCCTGGTGCTCAACTGCCTCGATCCGGGACGCCTCCTGGCCCGGCGTCACGACGCGGGCCACGCCAGCGTCGCCTTCTCCGCGACGCTGGCACCGCCGGCGTGGATGGGAGAGCGCCTCGGCTTCCGCCCCGACGCCGTCTGGCACCGCTGCCCGTCACCCTTCGAGCCGTCGCAGCTGGCGGTCACCCTGGAGCCCGCCATCGATACCCGCTACAGCGCGCGCGCCGCGAGCCGCGATGCGCTGGTGGCGCGCCTGCTCGCCTGGGCCGGGCAGCACCCCGGCAACTGCCTGGTGTTCTTTCCCTCCCACCGCTACCTCGCCGATTGCCGCGAAGCGATCGCCGCCGGCCTGGCCGAGCGCCTGCTCTGGGTGCAGCCGGCGCCCGGGGAACCGTCGGGGGAGGAGCTCGTGGCCCTGCTGGCTGCGGCGCGGAACGTGCTCGCCCTCTGTGTGCTCGGCGGCGGTTACAGCGAGGGCATCGACCTGCCGGGGGACCAGCTCCGCTCCGTGGTGGTGGTCGGTCCCGGCCTGCCCCAGCTGTCCCACGACACCCGCGCCCTGGAGGCCTGGTTCGCCGGGCGCGGGCGCGACGGCTTCGCCTGCGCCTGCCTGTACCCGGCGCTACAGCGGGTTAACCAGGCCCTCGGCCGCGTGATCCGGGGGGATGCGGACCGCGGCGCGGCCCTGCTCATCGACCCGCGCTTCCTGCGCGCGCCCTACCGCGGCCTGCTGGCCCCGCACTGGGACTACCGGCTTGCGGGCGGGGACGATGCTCAGCCTTCGTCCGGGCGGTAGCCGGGCTTGGCAAAGGCGAGCTGAGCGGTGCCGATGATGCGCTCGCGGAAACCGCCCTCGCAGTAGCAGAGGTAGAACTCCCACATGCGGATAAAGCGCTCGTCGAAGCCCAGGTTGCGCACGCTGTCGAGGTTGGCGAGGAAGCGCTCACGCCAGTGCGCCAGGGTGCGGGCGTAGTCGCGGGTGATGTCGCGCAGGTGCACCAGCTGCATGTCCGTATCCTCGGCGATGTGCTGGGCGATTACCGCCAGCGAGGGCAGGCAGCCGCCCGGGAAGATGTAGCGCTTGATGTAGTCCACGGAACGGCGGGCGCGATCGTAGCGCTGGTCCGGGATGGTGATCGCCTGGATGACCATCTTGCCGTCGGCCTTGAGCAGCTTCGAGCAGCACTGGAAGTAGCTGCGGTAGAAGTCGTGGCCCACGGCCTCGATCATCTCGATGGACACGAGCTTGTCGTACTGCCCCGTGAGCTGCCGGTAGTCCTCGCAGAGTACGGTCACGCGGTCCGCCAGGCCGTGGCGGGCGACCTCGAGGCGCGCGTGCTCGTACTGTTCCCGGGAGATCGTGGTGGTGGTGACCCGGCAGCCGTAGCGGGAGGCGGCGTGGATGGCCATGCCGCCCCAGCCGGTGCCGATCTCCAGCAGGTGATCGCCCGGGGACAGCTCGAGCTGGCGGCAGATCTCGTCCAGCTTGGCGACCGCCGCGGTCTCGAGGGAATCCGCCGGGCTCTCGAAGATCGCCGAGGAGTACATCATGGTCGGGTCCAGGAACAGGCGGAAGAAGTCGTTGCCGAGGTCATAGTGGGCCGAGATGTTGCGCCGGGACCCCTCGTGCGTGTTGCGGTTCATGGCGTGGGCGACGGCGAGGCCGGCGCGCACGTACCAGTGCTGCTTTGCCTGCAGCGTGTCCAGCGCGGCCATGTTGGCGCTGAACAGGCGCGTCACTTCCGTGGGGTTCGGTGACGACCAGTCGCCCTCGATGTAGGCCTCGCCGGAGGCGATGGTGCCGCCGGTGAGCACCTTGCGGTAGGCCTCGCGGTTGTGCACCACGATCTCCGCCTGCGGCTCGCCGGGCTCTCCGCGTTTGCCGAAGTGGAAGGTCTCGTCGCCGTCCCGCAGCGTAAGGCTTCCGGTGCTGATCTTCTCCAGCACGGCCAGCATGAGCTTGCGGGCGAGGTCGCCGCCAAGCAGGCTGCGGGCCTGCGGTAACAGCCGGATCCGGCTGACGCTAAGGTCGTTCATGTCACACTCCAGACGGTTTGCTTCTCTCGGGGTGGGGATAGAGGGGCACTCGCTTGAAAAACAACTTCAGCGCCTCGAAGTAGATGGCCGCCGCGACCTTCGCGGTCATGAAGGGATAGCGCAGCAGCATGCGGTTGAGGTTGCGCGCGGTCAACGGCTC
>CAYTJQ010000137.1:0-3078 GCA_964438205.1 uncultured Alteromonadaceae bacterium | reverse complement strand
AGGACGGCAAGCAGGGGGAGTAAAACGCATGGCAGGACACAGGCAGCGGTGCCTTCTTACAGGGGTGGTAATGGGCCTGGTGGCCTTCGCGGCGGCAGCGCCGGTGCCCGCCTTCGAACTCGAGGCGGTGCTGAGCGCCCCCCGGGCCAGTGCCCTGGTGCGCTCGGAGACCGGCACCACCCTGGCCTGGGTAGAAAACCGCGCGGGTCGCCGCAGCGTGCAGGTCGCCGCGGCGCCCGACTACGCGGTGCGCGAACTTTTTGCCGTGGAGGGGGATGCGGGCGAGCCGCTGGGCAGGCTCCTGCTGTCGCCGGACGGCGCCTTGCTGGCCCTGGCCCGCGGCGGCGGTCCCAATGCCTTCGACAGCCTCGCCAACCCGGCCAGCAGGCCGCTCGGCGGCACCTGGGAGACCGTGCTGCTGCGCACCGCCGATGGGGCGGCGGTGAGCTTTGATGCTGTTGCGCCGACAGCGTTCTCTCCCGGCGGTGAGCGGCTGCTGCTCGACGGCGGGGATGGTCTGTACGCCGTTGCCACCGGTGAGGCCTTCGCGGAGGACGCGCCTGAGCCGGAGGGGGTGTTGACGCTCCAGGGCAAGACCCGCGGCGCGGTCTTCTCCCCGGTGGGCGATCGCATCGCCTTCGTCAGCGCGCGCCGCGCCAACCACAGTCTCATCGGCGTGCTGGACCTCGCCTCGAGCGCGGTGACCTGGATCGCCCCCAGCGCCTGGCAGGACGAGCAACCCACCTGGTCGCCGGACGGCGAGTCGATCGCGTTTCTGCGCCGCCGGCCGCTGCTCATCGGCGAGCGGCTGGACATTACCGCGGGCCATCCGTTCAGGATCATGGTGGCCGCCGCGGACGGCAGTGGCGTGCGCGAGGCCTGGTCCACCGATCAGCCCGCGTCGGGTCTGCCGCAGTTCCTCTACGGCCGAACGCTCTGGTGGCCTCGGCACGACCGGTTGCTGTTCTACTCCGAGCACGACGGTTTCCTGCGCCTCTACGGCCTGCAGCCCACCGCCGGCGCCACGGCCGAGGCGCTCAGCCCAGCGGCCTGTGAGGTCCTCGGCCTCGACCTGGCGCCCGCCCGCGATCGCGTCGCCTTCGCCCACAACTGTGGCGATACCGACCGTCGCCACGTGGCCGCCGTGGACCTCGCCAGCGGCGGGCTCACCGCACTCACCGAGGGCGCGGGCATTGAGGTCGGCCCCCGGTTCCTGGCCGACGGCGGGCTCGCGGTGCTGGCCGGCGACCATCGCTTGCCGATGGCCGCCACCCTGCGTCTCGACGATGGCAGCCTGCGCCGGCTGACCGCGCCGCCGCCCGAGGCGTTTCCCGCCGACCGCCTGCAGGCGCCGAAGCCCGTGCGCATGACCGCGGCGGACGGCCTGGCGCTGCACGGGCAGCTTTTCCTGCCCGCCGACCATGACGGCAAGCGCCCGGCGGTGATTTTTCTGCACGGCGGACCGATCCGGCAGATGCTGCTGGGCTGGCACGACCGCGGCTACTACGCGAACGCCTATGCGATGAACCAGTATCTCGCCAGCCGCGGTTTTGTGGTGCTGTCGCTCAACTACCGCGCGGGCATCGGCTACGGCCGCGACTTCCATCTCGCGCCGGATACCGGCCCGCGGGGGGCGAGCGAATACCTCGATGTGCTCGCGGCGCGGCAGTACCTTGCGGGCCGCGATGATGTCGACGCCGACCGTATCGGCCTCTGGGGCGGTTCCTACGGCGGCAACCTCACGGCGCTCGCGCTGGCGCGCAATTCGGACCTGTTCGCGGCGGGCGTCGACCTGCACGGCGTGCACGACTGGTCCTTGCCGATGCCGGGCGAGGAGGGGCGCTACTGGGGTCTCGCCGACGCCGATAAGCCGGCAGCGCGGGCGGCGTCACCGATCGCCCACATCGACGGCTGGCGCTCGCCGGTGCTGCTGATCTCCGGCGACGACGACCGCAACGTGCGCTTCGACGAGACCGTGGACCTCTACCACCGGCTCCTCGACCGCGGCGTCGACGCCGAGGTGCTGGTGCTGCCGGACGAGGTGCACGGCTTCCACCGCCACGGCGCCTGGCTCGAGGCATACGGCGAGACGGCCGCCTTCCTCGAGGAGCACCTCGGCCGGCGGGATGACGGCAAATGACCGCGAACGCCGCGCCGGCGACCGCGCACCAGCTCGCGGAGCTCGACAGCCAGGGGTTCACGATCATCGAAGGGTTCCTCGACCGCGAGCGCCTGGCCCGCGTGAACGCCCTCTACGATGCCTGGCTCGGCGGGTACCGGGGGCGCAACAACTTCGAAGGCACGTGCACGGAGCGCATCTACACCCTCGTCGCCCGTGACCGCGTGTTCCAGGACATCGTCGAGGATCCGCGGGTTCTCGCGCTCTGCGACGCGGTGCTCGCGCCCAACTACCTGCTGACGGCCAGCCAGGCCATCGTCATCGGCCCCGGTGAGACGCCGCAGCCCTGGCACACCGATGACTCTTTCTACCTCATTCCCCGGCCGCGCCCGATGGTCAGCCTGTCGACCATCGTGGCCGTGGAGGATTTCGATGCGGCGAATGGCGGGACGGAGGTGATCCCCGGCAGTCACCGCTGGAGCGATGCCGAGGTCGCGGGCTACTACCGGCAGGGAAACAGCGAGGAGGACCCGGCGCTCGCCGACAGGCTGGCGGCAGAGGCCCGGCGGGTGGTCATGCCCGCCGGCAGTTGCCTCGTCTTCGCGGGCACGCTGCTGCACCGCGGCGGCGCCAACGGCAGCGAGCGCACCCGCCGCGCCTTCTCGAACCAGTACTGCCAGCCCTGGGCGCGGCCGCAGGAGAACTTCTTCCTCGCGATCCCGCCGGAGCGGGTGCGGGCCATGTCGCCGCGGTTACAGTCCCTCCTGGGCTACTCGATCCACCCGCCGTTCATGGGCCAGGTCACGGCCTACCATCCGCGCACGGCGCTCGAGCCCGGCTGGGTAGCGCCGCTCGAGCGCGGCGAGGCGAGTCGTTGAAGTGTCAGCCCCAGAGCGCCGGGGACGGCAGGCCAACGCGGCCGCCGTCGCGGTAGTCGAGGCCGTGCTCGACGTCGCCGG
>CAYTJQ010000136.1:0-3112 GCA_964438205.1 uncultured Alteromonadaceae bacterium | reverse complement strand
AGGAGCCCCTTCTAAAGCTAAATGAGCCTCGATGTCCTATGGCGCAGGCTCCTAGCGCCGGTCGATGCGGCGGGCATGCTCGCCGCCGATCAGCTCGCGCACGTAGTCCTTGCCCAGGAAGGCGTGGGGAAAGCCGGGGTCGACCGAGCTGGCGGCGTCCAGGCGTTCCTGCTGCGCGGCCGACAGGGACACCTCGAGGCAGCGCAGGTTCTCGGTGAGCTGGCCGGCGGTGCGCGCGCCCACCAGGGGGATCATGGCCGGCCCCGGGCGGGACCGGACCCAGGCCAGGGCGGCCTGGCCGGGGGTGCACTCCTGCTCGGCGGCCACGGCCATCAGCTCCCGGGTGATGGCCTCGCTGCGGTCGTCCACCTGCCCGTCGATGCCCTGGCGGCGGGTATCGACGGCAGCCGCCTGCAGGCGCTCGCCACCGCCGCGGCCGAGGTACTTGCCGGTGAGCTGGCCGCCGCCCAGCGAACCCCAGGTGGTCACGGCCAGGTCCAGGGCCCCGGCCATGGGCAGCAGCTCGCGTTCCGGCGTGCGCTCGAGGAGGCTGTACTTGAGCTGCACGGCGCAGAACGGCGACCAGCCGCGCTCCTGGGCCAGGGTCACCGCCCGGGCGATCACCCAGGCCGGGGTGTCGCTGATCGCCACGTGGAGCACCTTGCCGAGCCGGACCTGGTCGTCGAGGGCGCGCAGGACCCCGGCCAGATCGGTCAGTCCGTCCCAGGCGTGGACATACAGCACGTCGACGTGGTCGGTCTGCAGCCGGCGCAGGCTGGCCTCCAGGGACCGCACCAGGTTCTTGCGGTGCATGCCGCCGGCGTTGGGGTCGTCCTTGCGGGTGCTCAGGGTGTACTTGGTGGCCACCACGAAGCGGTCCCGGTCGGCGGCGAGGAAGTCGCCGAGATACGCCTCGCTCTGCCCATCGGTGTACACGTTGGCCGTGTCCAGGAGATTGCCGCCGGCGGCGGCGAAGGCCTCGCAGACCGCCTGGCTCTCGCGGCGGCCGGCGCCCGAGCCCCAGGCCTCGCCGAAGGTCATGGTGCCGAGGCCGAGCTCGGAGACGCGCAGCCCACTGGCGCCGAGCAGCTTGTATCGCATGGCGATCTCCCCTAGATTGGCCTGTTCGGACGACATCTCCCGGCGCCACCGCGGCGCCGACAGCCACGAGGACCTGCCCATGACCGTCACCCGCGACAAGCTACCGGAGATCCACCTGACCGACACCCTGACCGGCGAGAAGAAGCCGCTGCGGACGCTGGTCCCGGGCGAGGTGGGCATCTACTGCTGCGGGCCCACGGTCTACGACATGAGCCACATCGGCCATGCCCGGGCCGCCCTGGCGCCGGACGTCATGGTGCGTTTCCTGCGCCAGCAGGGGTATACCGTCCGCTACGTGCGCAACATCACCGACATCGACGACAAGATCATCGCCCGCGCCCAGCAGGATGGCGTGCCCGCGGCGGAGATCTCCGTGCGGTATACCGCGGAATATCACCGCGATCTGGCCGCGCTGGGCATGGTGTCGCCGGACGTCGAGCCCCGGGTGAGCGATCACCTGCCGCAGATCGTCGCGCTCATCGAGACGCTCATCGACCGGGGGCTGGCCTACGCCACCGATGGCGACGTCTACTACCGCGTGCGCGAGTTCGGCCCCTATGGCAAGCTGTCGGGCCGCAGCCGCGAGGAGATGCTCGAGGGGGCCGGCACCCGCATCGAGGTGGACGCCCGCAAGGAGAGTCCCCTGGACTTCGCCCTCTGGAAGGCGGCCAAGCCGGACGAGCCGGCGTGGGCGAGCCCCTGGGGAGAGGGTCGTCCCGGCTGGCACATCGAGTGCTCCGCCATGAGCTCCACCCACCTGGGGGAGACCTTCGACATCCACACCGGCGGGCGCGACCTCATCTTCCCGCATCACGAGAACGAGATCGCCCAGAGCCAGGGCGCCCACGGGGAGCAGACCTTCGCGCGTTACTGGGTGCACAACGGCTTCATCAACTTCGCCGGCGAGAAGATGTCCAAGAGCCTGGGGAACTTCTGGACCATCCGCGAGATCCTCGGCCTCTACCAGCCCGAGGCGCTGCGCTACTTCCTGATGACCGTCCACTATCGCAGCGGGCTGAACTTCGAGGTGGAGGTGCCATGCCCCGCCTGCGGTGCGCTGCTGGATCAGGCGCAGCAGGAGGCCGGCCGCTGTGGCGCCTGCGGCCACCAGGCCGCTGCGGAGGCCCTGCGACGCCAGGTCCGGTTCCCGGGCCTGGAGGAGGCCGACGACCGCGTGGCGTACGTCTATGCCACCCTGCAGGGCGCCCGGCAGCTGCTGGCCACGGGCCAGGAGGTGACAGCCGAGGGCGAGGTCACCGAGGGCGTGGCCGAGCTCTGGCCGCAGTTCACGGCGGCCATGGCCAACGACTTCAACACGCCCGCCGCCCTGGGGGTCCTGAGCAGGCCGCTGCACGAGGTCAACGCCCTGCTCGCCTCCGGCAAGGGCGTGGCGAAGGATGTCCGCCGGCGCAGCGTCCAGCGCTTCCTCGCGGAGATGGCCCGGGTCACCGAGGTCCTGGGACTCTTCGGCGCCGACCCGGACGCGTATCTTTCCACGCGGCGCGATCGCAAGGCGGCCCGCATGGGGCTGGACATCGCGCGCGTGGAGGCCCTGGTGGCCCGGCGGACGGCGGCGCGCGGGGCGCGGGACTTCGCCGCGGCCGATCGTCTGCGCGACGAGCTGGCCGCCCTGGGCGTGGGCGTCAAGGACGGTCCCGATGGCTCCGTCTGGACCCTCTGACCGGCTCGGCGGTCCCGGACGGATTTCTTTTCAAGAACCCTCGCTCGCTGGCCGATACCTGGACTCGAGGCCGCCAGCGCGCCCCCCACGCGACGCTGCGAACCTGGCCTCCGTGGACCCGGTCGAACGAGGCGAGGATGACGCGACGCTTGGCCCCGCTCCGCAATGGCCTCGTGCTGGCGATGTTGCTGGCCGCCACCACCCCGGCGGCGGACACCGCGGCGGGCGAGCCGTACCTGCCACACACCTTCCGTCACCTGACCATCGAGGACGGACTGAGCCAGAGCTCGGTGAACTGCATCCTGCAGGACGGCGACGGCTTCGTCTGGC
>CAYTJQ010000135.1:0-3130 GCA_964438205.1 uncultured Alteromonadaceae bacterium | reverse complement strand
TTCCACGACGAGATCCTCAGGCTCCGCTCCGTGCCCCTGTCCGTCCTGGAGGCGGCGCTGGATGCCTGGATTGCCGCCGGCGGCCCGGATCCCTATGCGTCAGCGGACGTCGACGAGCTTGTGCCCGGGAATTCCTGACGCCGGCACGCCAAAACGCGGTACCATAAGCGCAATTAAATAATGGTTATTGTCCGGGGCGAGTGAACCCGCAAGGCTCGCCGCGGTCTTCCGTATTCCCGGTTGCCTTGCGGTTTATCACGGAAGCGTGCTCCGAGGGCGCGCGGTACAGAGGAGACCATGAAGAAAATCCTCGCAGGCTTCGCCGCTCTTGCGGTCGTGGGCCTCATCGCCTGGCCCAAGGTCGCAGCGTTGCTGCGCGAAGAAGCAGCGGCGCCCGCGGCTTCGAAAGCGGCGCCGGCCGTGCGCACCGTCCGCCTCGAGCCCCAGCCCTTCGAGAGCACGCTGACCTTCAACGGCACGCTGGTGGCGGACAAGGCCATCGATATCAAGAGCGAACTGCGCGGCAAGATTGATCGCATCGCCTTCACCGACGGCCAGCAGGTGGAGGCCGGCGACCTCATCGTCACCATCGAGTCGGGCGAGCTGGCGGCAGAGCTGGAGTCCGTACGCGAGCAGCTCGCCCTGGCCGAGACCAACGCGGACCGCCTGCAGAGCCTGTTCGAGCGCGGCTCGGTCACGGCCAGCGAACGCGACGACGCGGTGAGCCAGCGCGAGGTGCTCCGCGCCGAGGCGCGCCGCCTGCGGGTGCGCCTGGAGAAGACGCGCATCATCGCGCCCTTCGCGGGTACCCTCGGCCTGCGCCGGGTGAGCCCCGGGGACCTCATCGAGGCGGACACGCTGATCACGACGCTACAGACGGTGACGGACCTCAAGGTGGACTTCAGCGTGCCCGAGCGCTACCGCACCCTGGTCAATCCGGATACGCAGCTCACACTCTACGTCGCCGGTTACGAGGACCCCTTCACGGCGCGGGTGCGGGCCATCAGCCCCCGCGTCGACGTGGCCACGCGTACCATCACCGTGCGCGCCGACGTCGCCAACCCGGAACGCAAGCTGCTGCCTGGCAACTATGCCCGGGTGGAACTCGTCAGCCGCAATCCCGACGCCCTGCTGGTGCCCAGTGTGGCAGTCCTGCAGAGCCTCGAGGCGATCAGCGTATTCACCGTGGAGAACGGAATGGCGGTGCGCCGGACCGTCGAAACAGGAGAGCGCAGCGCGGCGCAGGTGCAGATCCTCCGCGGGCTGAAGCCCGGGGACGAGGTCATCACTTCCGGTATCCAGAGCGTCCGCGACGGCCAGGCGGTCGACGTCCGCAATATCCCGGACGTCGGCTGATGCGTCTCCACGAACTGTCGATCCAGCGCCCCGTGCTGGCGATCGTGCTGTCGATCGTCATCGTCGTCTTCGGCTTCATCGGCCTGCGCGATCTGCCGGTGCGCGAGTTTCCCCTCGCCGAGCGGCCGATAGTCAGCGTCCAGGCGAGCTACCCGGGGGCCAATGCGACGGTGATCGAGAACCAGATCACAGAGCCGCTCGAGGAGGAAATCAACTCGGTATCCGGCATCCGCACCATGACGGCGGTGAGCCGGGAGGGGCGCAGCACCGTCACCGTGGAGTTCGAGCTCGGCGACGACCTCGACCGGGCGGCCAACGATGTCCGCGACCGCGTCGCCGCCGCCATGAGGCGCCTGCCCGACGATGCGGAAGCGCCGACGGTGGAGAAGGCCGATGCGGAGGGGGACCCCATCGTCTTCCTCAATATCAGCAGCGAGCAGCGCAGCCTCCTCGAACTCTCAGCCCTCGCCGACAACCTGTTCAAGGCCCGCTTCGAGACCATCGACGGCGTCGGCCGCGTCGATATCTGGGGAGACAAGGAGTACTCCATGCGCCTGCGCATGGATGCCAACGCCCTGGCCGCCCACGGTCTCACGGCCATCGACGTGCGCGAGGCTTTCCGCGCCGCCAACGTCGAGCTGCCCACGGGCCGGATCGAGGGCGACAGCATCGACCTCAACATCCGCACGCTGAGCCGCCTCGGCGATGACCCGCGGGAGTTCAACGACCGGGTCATCAAGCGCGACGGCGACAACGTGGTGCGCTTCCGCGACGTGGGCTACGCCGAGCTGGCCCCGCTCAACGAGCGCACCGTGCTGCGTCGCGACGGCGTGACCATGGTCGGGGTGGTGCTCCGTCCGCAGAGCGGCGCCAACGAGATCGCCATCGCCGACGAGTTCTATCGCCGGCTGGAGATCATCAAGCGCGACCTGCCGCCGGACGTGAAGACCGCGATCGGCTTCGACATGAGCCGCTTCATCCGCGCGTCGATCCAGGAAGTCATCCAGACGCTCTTCGTGGCGTTGCTGCTGGTCTGTATCACCATCTACCTTTTCCTGCGCGAGTGGCGCACGACGCTGATCCCGCTGGTGACCATCCCCATTGCCCTCACCGGCACCTTCTTCGTGCTCTACCTCGCGGGCTTCTCCATCAATGTGCTGACCCTTCTCGGGCTGGTGCTGGCCATCGGCCTGGTGGTGGACGACGCGATTGTCGTCGTGGAGAACATCTACAAGCGCGTGGAGCGCGGCGAGCCACCCCGGGAGGCGGGCTTCGCCGGCGTCAAGGAGATCTTCTTCGCCATCATCGCCACCACGCTCGCGCTCGTGGCCGTCTTCGCGCCGCTGATCTTCCTGGGCGGCCTGACCGGGGTGCTGTTCCGGGAATTCGGCGTCACCCTGGCCGCGGCGGTGGTGATCTCCTCCTTCGTCGCCCTGACCCTGGCGCCCATGCTCTGCAGCCGGCTGCTCAAGAACCGGGCGCAACACCCCGCCTTCTACCGCGTCACGGAGCCGCTGTTCGAGGGCATGGCCGAGCGCTACCGCGGTGCCCTGCGGGGCTTTCTCGCCCGGCGCTGGCTGGCGCCGCTGGTCATCCTCGCCTGCGCTGCGCTCATCACCGTGCTCTACCGCGCGCTGCCGGAGGAACTGGCGCCCCTCGAGGACCGGGGGCTGCTCGTGCTCAATGCCGACGGGCCGCAGGGCGCCGGCTTCGACTACATGTTCGAGGCCATGAACGAGGTCGACCAGGCGGTGCGCCGCGCCATCGGCGACGT
>CAYTJQ010000134.1:0-3212 GCA_964438205.1 uncultured Alteromonadaceae bacterium | reverse complement strand
CAACCTTGGCAAGGTTGCGCTCTACCAACTGAGCTATTCCCGCAGGGAAATGGCGTCCCCTAGGGGGTTCGAACCCCTGTTCCCGCCGTGAAAGGGCGGTGTCCTAGGCCACTAGACGAAGGGGACGCTGTGACCTCTCTTTGAGAGCGGCGCATTGTAAGAAGGGTGCCCATGAGCGTCAAGCACTATCTTCCTGCCGCCGCTCGAACTCGGCGATCTCCTCGTCCGGCATGTAGTGGAGGCATTCGCCGCCCAGGAACCAGAGCAATTCGCGGGGGAAGGTGGGGGCAAACTCCGGGTAGGCGGTGAACAGGCGGGAAACCAGTTCGCGGCCCCGGTCGTAGTAATCGATGCCCCCGGCCGATAGCTCGCCGAAGGCGAGGGCCAGCTCGCGCAAGCCATCCTGGGGACCGAGTTCGCGGGTGCGCTCGAGGAACTCGCGGGCGAAGGACTCCAGCAGGCCCCGGCAGTATTCCGCGTATTCGACGTCGTCCATGGTGACTTCCGTTCTAGGCCCCCGGCCTTTGCGGGTACAATGGGGGGCTTTCCTGATCGTTTTCCCTACAGCTTTCTCATTACAAGGGTAGTTCATGGTTCCGGCTCTGAAAATCGACGCGCTCAAGAAGATCTACCCAGGGGGCTTCGAGGCCCTCAAGGGTATCAGCCTGCACGTGGAGCAGGGGGATTTCTTCGCGCTCCTCGGCCCCAACGGGGCCGGCAAGTCCACCACCATCGGCATCATATGCTCCCTGGTGGCCAAGACCGGTGGCAGCATCGAGGTCTACGGCGTGGATATCGATGTCGACTTCCCCGGCGCCAAGAAGTACATCGGCATCGTCCCGCAGGAATTCAACTTCAACATGTTCGAGAAGGTCGGGGACATCGTCGTCAACCAGGGCGGCTACTACGGCCTGCCGCTGTCTCTTGCCCGCGAGCGCGCCGAGAAATACCTGCGCGCCCTCGGCCTCTGGGAGAAGCGCGACAGCGCCTCGCGCATGCTGTCCGGCGGCATGAAGCGCCGGCTGATGATTGCCCGGGCGCTGGTGCACGAGCCGCGACTGCTGATCCTCGATGAGCCGACTGCCGGCGTCGACATCGAGATGCGCCGCTCCATGTGGGATTTCCTGCAGGAGATCAATCGCAAGGGAACGACGATCATCCTCACCACCCACTACCTCGAAGAGGCCGAGGCGCTCTGCCGCAACATCGCCATCATCAACCATGGAGAGATCGTCGAGCACAGCTCGATCCGCGATCTGCTGCGGCGCCTGCACCGCGAGGTCTTCATTCTCGACAGCGCCGGGACGCTGCCGGAACCGCTGGACCTTCCCGGGTTCGAGATCCGCCGTGTCGATGACCACAGCCTCGAGGTGGAAGTGGAGAAGGGGCAGCACGTGAACGAGGTCTTCGAGGGGCTGAGCGCGATCGGTGTCCGGGTGACCAGCATGCGCAACCGCGCCAACCGCCTCGAGGAGATGTTCGTCAAGCTGGTGGAGAGCGCCGCATGAGCCTGCGGGAACAGTACATTGCCCTCATGACCCTGCTGCGCAAGGAGATCCGGCGCTTCCTGCGCATCTGGCCGCAAACGCTGTTGCCGTCGGCCATCACCATGTCGCTCTACTTCGTGATCTTCGGCTCCCTGATCGGCTCGCGCATCGGCGACATGGGCGGCTTCCGCTACATGGAGTTCGTCGTGCCGGGCCTGATCATGATGGCCATCGTCACCAACAGCTATTCGAACGTCGTGTCCTCCTTCTTCGGTTCGAAGTTCAACCACAGCGTCGAGGAACTGCTGGTATCGCCCACGCCGAACTACGTAATCCTCCTGGGCTTCCTGCTCGGCGGCATCGCGCGTGGACTGCTGGTCGCCTTGATCGTCACGGCCGTGTCCCTGTTCTTCACCCGCCTGCCGATCTACAACATCGGCATCGTGGCGCTCGTCGTGTTGTTCACCTCGACGCTCTTCGCGCTGGCGGGCTTCATCAACGGCGTCTTTGCCAACAACTTCGACGACATCAGCATCATCCCGACCTTCGTCCTCACGCCGCTCACCTACCTGGGCGGGGTCTTCTATTCCCTGGACCTGCTCCCGGAGTTCTGGGCCGGCGTGTCGAAGCTGAACCCGCTGGTGTACGTGGTCAATGCCTTTCGCTACGGCGTCCTCGGGGTATCCGATGTCAACGTGCTCTTCGCCTTCGCTATGATCGCCGGCTTCACGGTAATGCTTTTTTTCTACGCCATGCACCTCCTGTCCAGTGGCAAACGGTTAAGGCAGTAACGGCCTATGGACCGGGAAAGCCCCCTTGGCCGCCGGGTCACCGGCAGCACCCGCTACGATCCCGCGCTGCTTTTCCCCATCGCGCGTAGCGAGGGCAGGGCGCGTCTGGGCCTGGGCGAGGGGAGCCTGCCGTTCAGCGGCACCGATGTGTGGCACGGCTACGAGCTGTCCTGGCTCGAGGCCGGCGGCCGGCCGCGGATTGCCCTCGGGCGCATCGAGGTGCCGGCGGATTCGCCTCGGATGGTCGAGTCGAAATCACTCAAGCTCTACCTGAACGCCTTCAATGGCAGCACCTTCGAGAGTGCGGAGGCCGTGCGCGAGACGATCGAGCGGGACCTGGGGAAAGCCACCGGCGGCGCCGTCTCGGTGGCGCTTGCGGGACTCGACGATCCCGCCTTCCACGGCATTTCCGCGCCGGGAGAGTGCATCGACAGGGCGCCGTTTGCCGGGCCGTCCGACGCCCCGGCGCGGGCGTTGCTGCGTGTCGATGCTGGTGAGCGGGCTGAGGAAACGCTGCACTCGCACCTGCTCCGCTCCCTCTGCCCGGTCACCGCGCAACCGGACTGGGCGACGGTAGTCGTCAGCTACCGGGGCCCGCGGCTGGACCGTGGCGCGCTGCTAACGTACCTGGTTGCTTTCCGCGAGCACCAGGATTTTCACGAGCAATGCGTAGAGCGCATCTACCTGGACCTGGCCGCGGTCCTTTCGCCGGAGACCCTTGCTGTGCAGGCGCTATACACGCGTCGCGGTGGCCTCGACATCAGCCCCTGGCGCAGCAGCACGCCGGGCAGGCCCCCACCGTATCGACTCCATCGCCAGTAAGCTGCTATGATGCGCGCCCTCCGGTGGGGTGGCCGAGTGGTCGAAGGCGCACGCCTGGAAAGTGTGTAACGGGAAACCGTTCGAGGGTTCGAATCCCTCCCCCACCGCCATA
>CAYTJQ010000133.1:0-3220 GCA_964438205.1 uncultured Alteromonadaceae bacterium | reverse complement strand
CTCGGCCTGGACGCCGCCCTGGCCAAGGTCATGGAGCAGCGCAGCGGTTCCGAGGCTGCGTACCTGCACCAGAGTGACGCCATCGGCCACCTGCTCGGCCCGGAACCCGGCCCCCTCGTGGTGACCACGGGCACGGGTTCGGGCAAAACCGAGTGCTTCCTCTTGCCGGTGATCCAGAACGCGATCGAGGATTCGGTCCGCTTCAAACACGCAGGCCTGACCGCCCTGCTCGTCTACCCGATGAATGCGCTCGCCAACGACCAGGAGGAGCGCATCCGGCAGTATCTGGAGGGCTCCGGCCACACCCACGTCAAGGTCGCCCGCTACGATCGCTCGACCAGCGAGGAAGAGCGCCGTCGGCTGCGCGACAATCCGCCCCATATCCTGCTCACCAACTACATGATGCTCGAGTACCTACTCGTGCGGCCGGCGGACCGGGACGCGCTCTTCGCGAATCACCGGTGCCGCTTCGTGGTCCTCGACGAGGTACACACCTACCGCGGCAGCTTGGGTGTCAACATCGCCCTGCTGTTCCGGCGACTGCTGACCCATTTGCGGCACGCTCAGCAGGACTGGCGTGCCGACGACCGCACTGACGCCAAACGCTTTCCTGAAGTGCTGCCGGTGGCGACCTCGGCCACCATCAAGAGCGTCGACGAGGCGGGCCGTTCTCCCGAGGAAGTCCGCGAGCTGCGCGACGGGGCGGTGCGCGAGTTCCTGACCAAGCTCACGGGGATTGGGGGGGAATGCTTCCGGGTGCTCGGCGAGTCCCTGCGCGATCTCGAGGTGCCGGCCGAAGCCGGCTGGTCAAAGACGCCTGCAGCCAGCGAGCCACCTGCCTTCGACGACCCGGACCAGGTGCGGGCGGCCCTGGCCATCCTGGCCGACGCCGACCCGGGCCAACCTTTGGAACAGCTGGCCCGGAGGGCTGGCATCCTCTGGACGTTGAACGCCCTCCTGGCCCGGCGACCCATGTCCGTCTCCCAGATCGTCGAAGCTGTGCAGCGCGACGTTCCCGGGCGCGCCGCCAGCGATCCCGATGCGGTGCACCGGGAGGTGGAACTGGCCCTGGTCGTGGGCGCGGCGCTGCCAGATGGGACCCCGGGCGCCCTGAGGCTGAGGGCCCACCGTTTCATTCGGGGCGGTTGGCGTTTCACCCGTTGCATCGATCCCGGTTGTGGCCGCCTCTACCCGATGGGCGAGGAGCGATGCGAATGCGGCGCCATCGCCGCGCCCCTCTACTTGTGCCGGTCCTGCGGTGCGGACATGCTTCGTTTCCGGGAGGGAAACAACGGTCCCGAGAACGAGGCGCTCATCCCCAACGCCTCGCGGATCCAGGACGGCGAATGGCTGCTCTACGACCGCGGCCGCTTCGAGGCCGGGGACGAGGAGGGGCTGGTCGGCGTCGAACAGCAGATGCGCAAGCGGCCCGTTCTCGAGGGGAGCTTCGACCCGGCCACGTGCTCGTTCTCGACGGACGAGGGGCTCTATCCGATGCGCGCGGTCCTCGCCCCGGCCCGCAATCGCTGCCTCGTCTGTGGCGGGACTGCGGGCGCCCATGACGTGATCACGCCCGTGTCGCTCGGCACCTCGGCTGCGGTGCGAGTGGTCGCTGAAGGTCTTGTCGAAGGCCTGGCCGTGCAGAATGCTGGTCGGGCCGATCACGACGGCAAGGAGAGGCTGCTCATCTTCTCGGACAGCAGGCAGGACGCGGCGCACCAAGCAAGGTTCATCACCTATGCCGGCCGCTACGATCGGATGCGGCGGAGGCTGATCCGGGTCCTCGAGGAAGCACCTCGCCTGAGCGCGACGATCGACGAGGCGCTGACACGCCTCGTGGCCATGGGCGTGGAACGGGGTGACAACCCGCACTGCCGGGGCTTCGACGACGCCGAGTTCCTGCCGCGCCACGTGCAGGACCGGGCCAGGGCATGGGAGGAAGCGCCGCTGCTCGATGATCTTGCGGTCAGCGCGGGCTATCGCGCCTCGCTCCTCAATCTCGGACTCGTCGGTGTCCGCTACGAGCACCTCGACGCCTATGTCGAGAAGAACGGCGGCGAACTGGCGACGACGCTGGGGCTGACCACCGCCCAATTGGCTTATGTCGGTCGCTGCCTGCTCGATGAGATGCGACGTCGGACGGCTTTGTCGCGCCCCATGCTCTGCTACCACCCCGGCAACCCGAACTGCCCTGAGGAGTTCCGTGGGGCGGACTGGGAGCGACGGATCAAGAACCCCGCTGGTTACGCATGTGACAGTCAAGGGAATCCGCTCAGTTGGCTCGACGATTCCGAAGTTCCTGCCGGCATCGCTAAGCGCAACGCCTGGCGTCGGCCCAAGGCCGGCGGACGCGGACCAAACCCGGAACGGATCTTCCGCCACCTGCTGGATCGCCTGGGCGGAGTGGAGCCGGAAGACGAACACATGCTGGCACTTCTCGACCTGCTCACTCGGGGACCGCGCCTCGTCGTCGCTCAGCCTCTCCACGGCTTTAGGAAGGGCCGGCGGCTTCTGCAAGTGTCCGCCGATGTTGTCAGTCTCGAGCTAGTTAAAGCAGCGGATAGGAGCCGATGTACGATCTGCAACGTGCGTATGCCCTGGGTCGCCGATGACAGCCCTTGTCCCAGTTGCCATGGCGTGCTTCGTCCCTGGTCAGAAGAAGAAGTGGAGGGTAACCGCTACGTCCAGCGGATCAAGAAACTGGATCTCATGCCGCTCTCGGCAGGGGAGCATACTGCCCAGATCACGGGCGAGGACCGGATCGAGCTCGAGGATGATTTCAAGGCTCCGCCGCCCGGCTTCCGGCCCCCGGCCGGATGGACGGGCACCAACAGAAGGTCGGCGGTCAACGTGCTGGCCTGCTCGCCCACGCTGGAGATGGGCATCGACGTCGGCGGGCTCGACGCGGTGGTCATGCGCAACATCCCGCCGCGCCCGGACAACTATGCGCAACGCGGAGGACGGGCTGGGCGACGGTCGCGCGTGGGCATCGTGCTAGGCTATGCCCGCAGCACCCCGCACGACGGCTACTTTTTTGACAAGCCGGTCGAGATGATCGCTGGTGAGGTCCCGGCTCCCGGAATCGGCCTCGGCAATCGCGATGTCGTCTTGCGGCACCTGCACGCCCTCGCGTTCGGCGCGGCGGAGCCAGGGCTCGCCGGCCGTATGGCCGAGTACATCAACATCCGCGGCGAGATCAACCAGGAGAAGGTCGACGAGC
>CAYTJQ010000132.1:0-3222 GCA_964438205.1 uncultured Alteromonadaceae bacterium | reverse complement strand
CCGGAGTACCTGGACGAGGTGGTCCGGCGGCTCGAGGAGCTGGAGGTCTGAGTGGGCGGCGGGTCCTAGTCCACCACGTCCGCGGCGTGCCGCTCGAGGAGCGCCACGAAGGGGGCCTGGTCGCGCACCCGGTCCCAGCGGGGGTCGTGCCGCAGCCACGCCGTCGACACGATGGAGGGGATGGCGAGCACCGACTCGAGCTGTGTGGCGGCGGCCTCGGCGTCGCCGAGCATGGCGTGGATGAGCGCCAGATCGACGACCAGCACCGGCGCCTCGAGCGCGTCTCGCGAGAGGGGGTAGAGCGCCACCGCCCGCTGCCCGTGACGGATGGCATCCGCATCCCGGCCCAGGCCAGCCAGCGCCAGTCCGAGCGCGGCATGGGCGCGGAAGTCGTCGGGTGCCCCGGCGAGCTTGGTCTCCAGCTGTTCGCGGGCGGCCGCGAATTCCACCTGGGCCCGCCTCTGGTCACCCTGCAGCCAGTGCGCCATGCCGGCCAGCAGGGCGACCGGCCGGTAGAACGCATTGGCCTCCAGGGCGGTGTCGGGGCAGGCCTGCAGGCGGGCCAGGGCGGCGGCATGGTCGCGGGCGAACAGCTCGGTCAAGTAGCCGACGCGGCAGAATTCGGTGTTGCTGGCAGCCGGCATGCGGGCCAGTGCCCGGCGGGCGGCTGCCACGTCGCCATGCCAGCGCAGGTGCACCAGCGCGAGTTCGGTGTAGGGGTAGGCATTGTCCGGGGCCAGGTCGATGCTGCGCTGGAGGGCGCGGGCGGCGTCGTCGTAGCGGCGGAGCGTGCCATAGGTCTCGCCCAGGGCCACCGTGGCCACCGCATCCAGCGGGCTGTGGTCCAGCTCGCGCTCGATGATCGCGGCGGCTCCGGCGAGGTCGCCCTGACGCCGCAATACGTACGCCCGTGCGAGGGCGACATCGTGATCGCCGGGGGCGCGCTGCCGCGCCTGTTGCAGGGCGTCCAGCGCCGCCGCATGGTCCCGGCGTCCCCAGTAGTGGTAGTAACCCAGCGCCAGCCAGGCCTCCGGCAGATCGGGATCCAGCGCGAAGGCGCGGTCCAGGGCCTCCCGGGCGAGCCTCAGCCGCGCGGCGGAGCGGTCGTACCCGTAGTGGATCACGCGGGAGTGGAGCTCGGCGAGCCGCGCATGGGCCAGGGCGAAGCCCGGATCCAGCTCCACGGCGCGCTCGAACATGCGGACACCCAGGGCGAAGCCCTCGCGGCTGAAGTCCGGGTCGTCGAGATGCTCCGCCCCGCGCAGGAAGGCCTGGTAGGCGTCCACGTCGCCGGTGGGCTGGTTGGTCAGCGCGCGCCGCTCGCGATCGGCCAGGGTCACGTCCAGGGCGGCGGCGACCTGGGTGGCGATCTCCGACTGGAGGGCGAAGATCCCCGTCAGTTCCCGCTCGAAGTTGCTCGCCCAGAGGTTGGTGTCGTCGGCCACCCGGACCAGCTGGGGGGTGATGCGGACCCGGTCGGTGGGGCCGGACCGGTCCCAGCGGATGGTGCCCTCGAGCACGTAGTCCACGCCGAGCTGCGCGGCGATCTCGGCAATGGACAGGCTCGTGTTCCGGTAGTGCATGGTGCTGCGACGGGAGATCACGCCGAGGTCGCCGAGATTGGCGAGGCGCGCGATGATCTCCTCGGTGACGCCGTCGGCGAAGTACTGGTCCTCGGCCACGCCCAGGTTGGCGAAGGGCAGCACCGCCAGCATGGGCCGCTCGGACTCCGCGGGGGGCGCCGCCGAACGTACTCCCAGGATCACCGCGGCCACCGCGGTCAGGGCCACGAGCGCGGCCACCGCCGCGATCACGGTGGTGGACCGGCGCGTCTGCGGAGCCGGCGACCAGGCGGCCGAGACCGCGGCCGACATCATGCTGTCCGAGCGCAGCGCGCGCAGGTCGGCCATGACGTCGGCGGCGGTCTGGTAGCGCAGGTCCGGGTCCTTGGCCAGCAGCTTGCGGACGATGCGCTCGACCTCGGGCTCCACGCCGCTGGCGAATCGCGCCAGGGGCGGCGGATCGATGCTGGCGATGGCGTGGTGGATCGCGGCAGCATGCTCGCCGTCGAACGCGCGCCGGCCGGTGATCATCTCGTAGAGCATGGCGCCCACGGAGAAGAGGTCGGTGCGGGCGTCCACCGCCGCGCCGCGGGCCTGCTCGGGCGACATGTAGCGCAGCGTCCCCACGGTGGCGTCCTGCTGGGTGACCATGGTCAGCTCGGCCTGCTTGGCCAGGCCGAAGTCCAGGATGCGGACGTGGCCGTCCTCGCCCACCGCCACGTTGCCCGGCTTGATGTCTCGATGGACGATGCCCGCCTGGTGTGCGCGGCTCAGGCCGGCGCAGATCTGCAGGGTGATGTCCAGGGCCTGGTCGGTGGTGAGCTCGCCGCCCAAGATGGCCTCGGCCAGGGACTGGCCCGGCACGTAGGCCATGGCGATGAACGCCCGCCCCTCGTGGGCCCCCACCTCGTAGACCGTGACGATGTTCGGATGGTCGAGCGACGCGGCCGCGCGGGCCTCGCGCTCGAAGCGCAGGGTGCCCTCGTGGTCGCCGGTCAGGTGAGGCGAGAGGAACTTGAGCGCCACCTGGCGATCCAGCTCCCGGTCCTCGGCCAGGTAGACCTCGCCCATGCCGCCGGCGCCGAGCTTGCGGAGGATTCGGTAGCGTCCGATGGTCTCGCCGATCACGGACTCGCTCCCGGACTGCGAGGAAGGCCGCGCGGGAAGGCCGCGCGGGGACGCCGCGCGGGAACGTCGCGCGGGGAACGTCGCGCAGGGGCGCCGCACGGGCGCTGGTTGATGACGGTCGCGGCGTCTGGCCGCGGAGATCCTACCGGGGTTCTCGGGGCGAGGTCCAATGGAATCGCGAGGCCGGGCGTGCCCGCCAAGCCTGGCGGCGCCGGGGGTCGGGGATCCGCCACTCCGGAATCCATCCCGGTGGCCCCGCGAACCGCCCGCTGAATGCGCGCGCGCTCCAGGACCGGGGGCATACGGGCGGACCGGGCGCCGCGAGGCCACATTGTACCAGGAGAGCCTCCCGGCCATCGGTCACCCCGGCCATCGTTCACCCAGGACCCGAGGGAGAACGTCATGACGCGACAGGATCTCGCCGCCGCCCCCGCCACGAGCCTTCGTCCCTCCAGCCATCGGGGCCCGCAGCGGCCAGCCGTCCGCCTGCACGTGGTCTTCAACAACGAGGTCGCCGACCGGCGGCTGGACG
>CAYTJQ010000131.1:0-3359 GCA_964438205.1 uncultured Alteromonadaceae bacterium | reverse complement strand
CGGCTTCTCCGGCAGCCCCTGGACCCTCGCCACCTACATGGTGGAGGGCGGCTCCTCCAAGGACTTCGCCCGGGTAAAGGGCATGGCCTACGACCAGCCGGAGCTCATGCACCAGCTGCTCACGATTCTCGCCGACGCCGTCGCCGACTATCTCACGGCGCAGATCGAGGCCGGCGCCCAGGCGGTGCAGATCTTCGACACCTGGGGCGGCGCGCTCTCCACCGCGGGCTACAAGGAGTTCTCCTTGAAATACATGCAGCGCATCGTCGCGCGCCTGCCGAAAGAGGCGGACGGCCGCAAGGTGCCCTGCATCCTGTTCACCAAGGGCGGCGGTCAGTGGCTGCCGGCGATCGCCGAGAGCGGCGCCGACGCGGTCGGCATCGACTGGACCACGGACATCGCCACGGCGCGGGCCGCGGTCGGCGACAAGGTTGCGCTCCAGGGCAACATGGACCCGTCCATGCTGTTCGCGTCCCCGGCGCGGATCCGGGAAGAGGTGGCGTCAATCCTCGAGGGCTTCGGCCACGGCAGCGGCCATGTCTTCAACCTGGGCCATGGCATCACGCCCGGGGTGAACCCGGACCACGTGACGGCGTTTGCCGAAGCGGTGGTGGAGCTCTCGCCCCAGTACCACAAGAACGACTGAGTCTGACGGGCGCCGGCCGGCGCCCGCGCGCTTCCCCGTCAGCCCTCGCTGCAGGGCCAGCCGTGGTCCATCTCGAGCGCCGGCTGGTCCGAGCCCGGCCGCCCCACCACCTTTGCCGGCACTCCCGCCACGGTGGTGTGCGGCGCCACCGGCTGCAGCACCACGCTGCCGGCGCCGACCTTGGCGCCCTCGCCGACGGTGATGTTGCCGAGGATCTTCGCCCCGGCGCTGATGAGAACGCCGTCGCCGATCTTCGGGTGCCGGTCTCCTTCCTCCTTGCCGGTGCCGCCCAGGGTGACCGACTGCAGGATCGACACGTTGTTGCCCACCACCGCGGTCTCGCCGATGACCAGCCCCGTGGCGTGGTCCAGCATGATGCCCCGGCCCAGGCGGGCCGCCGGGTGGATGTCCACGCCGAACTTCGAGCTCATGCGGTTCTGGATCAGCAGCGCCAGCGAGCGCCGGCCATGCTGCCAGAGCCAGTGCGACACGCGGTGCGCCTCCAGCGCGTGGAAGCCCTTGTAGTAGAGGAAGGGGATATACAGTTCGCAGCAGGCCGAGTCCCGGTCCACCACCGCGCACAGGTCCGCGCGCACGGCATCGAGGATCGCCGGCTCGCCGCGGAACGCCTCGAGCATCACGTCCCGGAGCAGCAGGGACGACAGCGCCGGGCTGTCGAGCTGGTTGGCGAGGTGGAAGCTGAGCGCGCTCTCGATGGAGCGGTGGTTCAGGATCGTCGCATGCAGGTAGCTCGCCAGCATGGGCTCTTCAGCCGCGTGCGAGGCGGTTTCGTCGAGGATCTGCTGCCACACCGGGTCGAGCCGGCTGCTGTCCTGGGCTGTCTTGGCCATTAGGATTCCTCCGGGTCGGCGTGAGAGGGTAGCGCATTCGCCGGGCGAGTCACAGCCGCGCCCGGCAGCGCCAGAGGGCGTGGCCGCTGGCCCGGTACTTGGCCTCGAAGCGGGTCAGCGGCTCGCCCGCGGGCACGGCGCTGACCGCCGAGCGGACGCCGGCCAGGTGCAGGGCGATGCCGAATTCCTCGACGTAGAGGCGCCAGTTGCTGCGCAGCTCGAGCGCACCGCCGAGCTCGGGCAGCAATGGAAAGGCCGGGTGGCCCTGCACACGGCGCTTCAGCTGGGCGGCCTTCGGCCAGGGGTTCGGGTAGAGCAGGTAGTGCGCCGCCAGCCGCACGCCTTCCCCCGCCAGCACCTGCCAGACCGCCTCGCAGTCCGCGCGCAGGAGCAGGTAGCCCTCGCTCGCCGCGCCGTGCTTCGCCAGCCGCGCGGCGGACTTGTCGATGCCGACCACGAGGCAGTCCGGGTGGCGCGCGGCGAGCGCCCGCGTACTGGCCCCGGTTCCACAGAAGCTGTCGAGCACCAGCGGCCGCGGGTCGGCCGCGCGCCGCGCCGCGAGCGCCTCCAGCGCCGGCCGGTTGTGCGCCGCGAGCGGCTTGCGCCACGGCTCGCGCAGGTGCCGCGTGACCAGCGCCCCGAGCCCCCGGTGCGGGCCCGCCTGGTTGCTCTCTACCTGCCTGGAGTTACCCGCCATGGTTTCAACGCTGCCCTCAGCCCGCCGCGTGTTGTGCCGCTGTTGTCCTGTCATTGCCGCTGCTGCGCGGCCCTGCGATCATAATCGCTGGCACCCGTGGCCCCAAACCAAGGCCCCCAAGCGATGCACGAGGACCTGCGCCCCTACTGGCTGAAAAAGCTCTACCTGCGCCTGCGCGACGCGTACACGGACTATTTCCTGCGCCCGCGCTGCGCCGGTCTCGGCCCGCACGCCAACCTCATGAAGCCCTGGTACGTGCACATCTCGGGTAACAACATCCACATCGGCCGCAGTTTCACCGCCATCGGTGAACCGGGCGCCCGCGTGGAGATCGGCGTCTGGGGCCGCGAGCAGGGCGCGGGGCGTATCGAGATCGGCGACTGTGTCCTCATGAGCCCCGGCAGCCGCCTCTCGGCGTCGGACGAGATCACCATCGGTGACGGCACGATGCTCGCTAACGGCGCCTACGTCACCGACTCGGACTGGCACACGCTCTACGACCGCACGGCCCGCGCCGAAACCCCCACCCCGGTGCACATCGGCCGCAACTGCTGGCTCGGCGACCACGCCACGGTGCTCAAGGGCGTCACGGTCGGCGACAACAGCGTGGTCGCCGCCCGCGCGGTCGTCACGAAAGACGTCCCCCCCAACGTCGTCGTCGCCGGCAACCCCGCCCGCGTGGTCCGCGAGCTCGACCCGGACCGCAAGATGACCACCCGCCTCGACTATTTCGCCGATCCGGAAGGCATGGAGCGCTTCTTCGATGCGGTGGACCGGGAGGTGCTGTCGGGGAATTCCTTCTGGCGGTGGTTGTTGTCGGTGGTTTATCCGCGGTCTTTGAACGGGCGTTGAGGGGACTTTGTAGTCGACGCCGGGGGGCTTCGTAGCCCGGCGTCGGGGCCTGGGATTTACTGTCCCGGGACCGCAAAAGCGCCATCCATGGCAGCTCGGCAGCGGACATCCATGTCCGCTGACGCCCCGGGACAGTAAATCCCAGCCCCCGCCGCCTGACGTAGCTGCAAGGTCTCAATACATTGGCTCAGTCGGCGCTAATCGTGTGGCTACACGGCAGGCGCTGGAGGGTGGGATATACCCTGCCGGGACGTCGGAGGCCATGGGGCGGTTTCAATCGGTCAATGCAACACTACCTCTTTGATAGGAGATT
>CAYTJQ010000130.1:0-3544 GCA_964438205.1 uncultured Alteromonadaceae bacterium | reverse complement strand
CCCGGGGTGACGCTGATCTCGCCGCCGCCGCACCACGACATCTACTCCATCGAGGACCTGGCACAGCTCATCTTCGACCTGAAGCAGGTCAACCCGGAGGCGCTGGTCTCCGTGAAGCTGGTCTCCGAGCCCGGCGTGGGCACGGTGGCCGCCGGCGTGGCCAAGGCCTACGCGGACCTCATCACCATCTCCGGCTACGACGGCGGCACCGCGGCGAGCCCGCTGACCTCCATCCGCTACGCCGGTTCGCCCTGGGAGCTGGGCCTTGCCGAGGTGCAGCAGACGCTGCGCGGCAATCGCCTGCGCGGCAAGATCCGCCTGCAGGCGGACGGCGGCCTGAAGACCGGTCTCGACGTGATCAAGGCGGCCATCCTCGGCGCCGAGAGCTTCGGCTTCGGCACCGCGCCCATGGTCGCCCTGGGCTGCAAGTACCTGCGCATCTGCCACCTGAACAACTGCGCCACGGGCGTCGCCACGCAGAACGAGCGCCTGCGCGACGACCATTTTGGCGGCACCGTGGAGATGGTGGTGAACTTCTTTACCTTCGTCGCCACGGAGGTACGCGAGTGGCTGGCCCGCCTCGGCGTCGGCTCGCTCGAGGAGCTCATCGGCCGCACGGACCTCCTGCGCGTGCTCCCGGGGAGCACCGACAAGCACAGGCGCCTGGACCTGTCGCCGATCCTGCACAAGGACGAGGGCAGTGCCGACCAGCCGCAGTTCTGCCAGGTCGCGGCAAACCGGCCCTTCGACCGCGGCGAGAAGGCGGAGGCGATGGTCGCCGCCACGCTGCCGGCCATCGAGGCCCTGGCGGGCGGCGAGTTTCACTTCGCCGTGACCAACTGCGACCGTTCCATCGGTGCCCGCCTCTCCGGCGAGATTGCCCGCCGCCACGGCAACACGGGCATGGAAGCGGCCCCCATCACCCTGCGTCTCACCGGTACCGCCGGGCAGAGCTTCGGCGTGTGGAATGCCGGCGGCCTGCACATGTACCTCGAGGGCGATTGCAACGACTACGTGGGCAAGGGCATGGCTGGCGGCAAGCTGGTCGTGTACCCGCCGGCCGGGTCCGAGTTCCGCTCCCGGGAGGCGGCGATCGTCGGCAACACCTGCCTCTACGGCGCCACCGGCGGCAAGCTGTTTGCCGCAGGGCTGGCCGGCGAGCGCTTCGGCGTGCGCAATTCCGGGGCCCACGCCGTCGTCGAGGGCTCCGGCGACCACTGCTGCGAGTACATGACCGGCGGCTGCATCACCGTGCTGGGTGACACCGGGGTCAACTTCGGCGCCGGCATGACCGGCGGTTTCGCGTACGTGCTGGATTTAGAGCGCCGCTTCATCGACAAGTACAATAGCGAACTGGTCGAGATTCACCGGGTGAGCTCCGAGTACATGGAGGCTCACCGCACCCACCTGCGTGCCATCATCGCCGAGTTCGTCGCCGAGACGGGCTCGGAGTGGGGGGCGGAGGTGTTCGAGAATTTCGAGGATTTCGTCGGCAAGTTCTGGCTGGTCAAGCCGAAGGCGGCAGATCTCGACCAGCTGCTCACGCGCCTGCGCGAGACCGACTGAGGCCGCGCAGGCAGGAGGTAATCCCATGAGTGGACGCGTCAGCAACAATTTCCAGTTCATCGATGTCGGTCGCCACGACCCGGACAAGCGGTCCCTGTCGACCCGCAAGACCGAGTACGTCGAGATCTACGACCCGTACACCAAGGCGCAGGTCGAGGAGCAGGCCGACCGCTGCCTGGAGTGCGGCAACCCGTACTGCGAGTGGAAGTGCCCGGTCCACAACTTCATCCCGAACTGGTTGAGGCTGGTGGCCGAGGGCAACCTGTTCGAGGCCGCCGAGCTGTCGCACCAGACCAACACGCTGCCGGAAGTCTGCGGCCGGGTCTGCCCGCAGGACCGGCTCTGCGAAGGCGCCTGCACCCTGAACGACGGCTTCGGCGCCGTGACCATCGGCTCCAGCGAGAAATACATTACGGATACGGCCCTGGCCATGGGCTGGCGGCCGGACCTGTCGCAGGTCGTGCCCACGGGCAAGCGTGTGGCGATCATCGGCGCGGGCCCTGCGGGGCTCGGCTGTGCCGACGTGCTCACCCGGGCCGGTGTGAAGGCCGTGGTCTATGACCGCTACCCGGAAATCGGCGGCCTGCTGACCTTCGGCATTCCCGAGTTCAAGCTCGAGAAGCAGGTCATGATGCGCCGCCGGGAGATCTTCGAGGAGATGGGCATCGAGTTCCGCCTCAACATGGAGGTGGGCAGGGACGTCGAGATCGACGATCTCCTCGCCGACTTCGACGCGGTCTTCCTCGGCATGGGCACCTACAAGGCCATGCAGGGCGGCTTCCCCGGGGAGAAGCTGCCGGGCGTCTACAAGGCGCTGTCGTACCTCATTGGCAACGTCAACAACAACCTGGGCTTCGACCAGGCCGACGGCGAGTACGTGAACCTGCGCGGCAAGCGCGTGGTGGTGCTCGGCGGCGGCGACACGGCCATGGACTGCGTGCGCACCGCCGTGCGCCAGG
Organism: uncultured Alteromonadaceae bacterium; assembly: GCA_964438205.1. Classification (GTDB taxonomy): domain Bacteria; phylum Pseudomonadota; class Gammaproteobacteria; order Pseudomonadales; family Halieaceae; genus Pseudohaliea. Next base: position 1,019 of record CAYTJQ010000130.1, on the reverse strand, counting down.
GCGCGGCCGACGTGACCTGCGCCTACCGCAGGGACGAGGAGAACATGCCGGGCTCCCGCCGCGAGGTCAAGAACGCCCGCGACGAGGGCGTCACCTTCCTCTTCAACCGCCAGCCGCTGGAGGTCGTCGAGTACTTCGGTGAGGCGGGCGGCGTGAAGCTGGTGAAGACGGAGCTGGGCGAGCCGGACGCCGACGGGCGTCGCCGCCCGCAGCCGATCCCGGGCAGCGAGCACGTGCTCGAGGCGGACGCGGTGATCATCGCCTTCGGTTTCCAGCCCAGCCCGGCGGACTGGTTCTCGACCGCCGGCGTCGAGACCAACGACTGGCAGGGCGTGGTCGCGCCCGAGCACCAGCAGTACAAGTTCCAGACCACCAACCCCAAGGTGTTCGCGGGCGGCGACATGGTCCGCGGCTCGGACCTCGTGGTCACCGCGATCTGGGAGGGCCGCCAGGCGGCCGAGGGCATCCTCGACTACCTCGAGGTGTGAGCAGCGCCGGTTCGCCGGCCATCGCGCAACGTTAAGGACAAGGCACGACCCATGAGTGAACTCAAGAACGACCGTTTCCTGCGCGCGCTGCTGCGCCAGCCCGTGGACCGCACCCCCCTGTGGATGATGCGCCAGGCGGGCCGCTACCTGCCCGAGTACCGCGCCACCCGTGAGCAGGCGGGCTCCTTCATGGACCTGTGCCGGAACGCGGAGCTCGCCTGCGAGGTCACCCTGCAGCCGCTGCGCCGCTACCCCATGGACGCGGCGATCCTCTTCTCCGATATCCTCACGGTGCCGGACGCCCTGGGCCTCGGCCTCTACTTCGAGACCGGTGAAGGGCCGCGCTTCAAGAAGACCGTGCGCAGCGAGGCGGACATCGAGGGCCTTAAGCCCATCAAGGCCGCGGACGACCTGGGCTACGTCATGGACGCGGTGCGGACGATCCGCCGCGAGCTGAATGGCAGCGTGCCGCTCATCGGCTTCTCCGGCAGCCCCTGGACCCTCGCCACCTACATGGTGGAGGGCGGCTCC
>CAYTJQ010000129.1:0-3549 GCA_964438205.1 uncultured Alteromonadaceae bacterium | reverse complement strand
CCTGCATCTGATCGCGCTCGGCGCGGATCGCGGTCGCGGTGGCCAGTAGGTCGTCGATGGGGTCGGTCATGGTGTCCTCCACCCAGCCGGGGGCCGCCCCGTCGCCCAGCGGCGACCCCCGGCACGCGCGCTACAGGTACGTGCGGTCGCCGGCGGCCCGGCGTTCCTCGTTCTCGTGCTGCTCCTGGATGTGCAGGGGGACGCGGATCGCCTGCTCGGCGCGGACCATCCGCAGGGCCGACTCCTGCCGGCGCCAGTGCTGCTTGGTCCGGTACGGCAGCCGCCGTTCGTGATGGCGCCTGCGGGCCTTGGCGACCACCTGGTGCGGCACCACGCCGCGCGGCTTGTCCATGACCCGCCGCCACATATCGATCCCGCTGGCCCCCTTGAGGCGGTCGAGCGAGCTGGCCAGCTCGGCGTTGATGGTCCGCAGCGCGAACTCCGCGTCGCCGCCCCAGCCCCAGCAGTCGGTGATCCACTCCAGGCCCGCGTTCCAGGCCCGGCGCAGGTGGTGCGCGGCGAGCACGCATCCAGCCGGCGACGACGAACAGGCGGCCGCCCTGCTGGCGTGACGCCCGGCCTCCTGCCCGCCGTACCGGCCGAAGGCGTCCACGGCGGTGCGTGGGATCAGGCTACTCATCGCCCACCTCCCGCAGTTGCTGGATGTGCAGGGGCGGGTGCCGCCGACCCGGGGTCCGGCATAACGTCGCAGCCGGCGCCTCGGGCGATAGCCTCCAGGTGCAGGATGTAGGCTGTGACGACCTTGCGATGCCAGCGGCAGAAGCCCACGACGTAGTCCATGTCGCAGCTCCGCATGAGCTGGTCAACCTGGTCGGGTCGCATGAAGCGGTTCATGGCGACCCCCTAGAACGGGAGATCGTCGCCAGTGATGGCAGCGATCTCCGCGTCGGGCTCGGGGGCCGTGGTGGACTGCTGGGCGGACGCCGCAGCAGCGCGGAACAGCGAGCCGAACCGGCCTTGCAGGTCGTTGACCTGCTCGGTCGAGGCGCCCGCCGGGGTCGGCTTGAAGAACTTGTGATTCATCCACGTCGCGTTGTGCCGGACCTCGCCCCTGTACTCGTCCGACTTCACGGTGATCTGGCAGGCGCGACTGGGCGGGCCGGCGTCCGAGATCGTCAGCAGGTTGCCGTCCCAGCCCAGGGCCACGGCGAGCTGGTCCACGGCGCTGCTGTTGACCGAGCCGTCCTTCTTGGTCAGGAACCAGCGGCCCCGGCAGGTGGTCTCCTGGTACTCGCGCCAGTCGTCCCAGCCGCCCTCGGCGTTTAGCATCCCGAGGATGCGGAAGTCGATCTCCACCGCCATGGCCTGCGAGTTCTCGAAGGTGCGGACGCGCCACTGGGTCGGCTGCGCCATGAAGATGCCCTCGCGGTCGATCCAGTTACTCATTGGTCTCGCCTCCGAAGATGCGCGACCAGATCCCGTCGTCGGTCGCATTGGTGAACGGCAGGGCCTCGCGGATCGTGCGCGACTTCGCGACGTGCGACGGCAGCTCGTAGGTGTAGATGGTGCGGGTGCCGGCGCCCCGGCCCTTGCCGCCGTCCGTGGCCACGTCGTAGCCCACGAACAGGACGTGCTCGGCCCACTGGACCACGCGGTTGCGGATGGAGCCCTTGCCCTTCTTCGGGCTCTGGAGGTGCGGCTCGTACCTGATCCAGTCGTCGCCGGTGGGGTTGGGCACCTCGGTCACGCAGTCGTGCGCGATGAGGATGACGTTGCGGCCGCGCTGCACCTGGCGGTCCAGGTCGGCCAGCAGCAGCAAGAACGTGTCGTACAGGTGCTGGTAGCCCTTGCCGAACCCGTAGGCCTCCAAATTCTTCACCGTGGCGCCCTTCTCGTTCTTCACGTGCGCCAGGGTGTGCGCGACGGCCATCTCTTCTGCCCGGGTCGCGGAGTCCAGGACGATGGTGTCGTACCCGTCGAGCGCGTTGGACTGGAGCACCGCGCGCACGTCCGAGAACGTTTCCATGCCCTCGACGCGCGGCACGTCCAGGTTGTGCGTGCCCTGCTCGATGTCGAGGAACACGGGGTTGGGCGCCAGCGCAGCGAGCGTGCTCTTGCCGATACCCCCGGGGCCGTAGATCACGATCCGCTCGGGCGAGTCGATCTTGCCCGACACGATGGCGAACTCGCGCGCCTGGTCGTTCTGCTCGGTGGGCGGCCCGGCCGGCTTTTTGCCGTTGGCCGGAGGCGGTAGTGGTTTGGTGTTGGTCGTCATATCGGTCTCCCGTCTGCGGCCGCTTGCCCGGCCGCGTGGCTTGCTGGCACTAGCCCGCCAGCTCGGCATCCCCGGCCAGTTCCGGGTGGATCACGTCGGAGCGCAGATACCCGTCTGGGGTCGCTGTCTCCAGGTCGCTGTTCATGCAGATGGGGAGGTATTCGCACTGGAAGGGCGAGAAGCAGGCGCCGGGGTTGCGATACCAGTGGCCCGTCTTCTGCGCGTTGCGGATCGCGAGCTGCTGCTGCCAGACCTCGGCGGCGCACGCCTGGAGATCCTGCTCCAGCCGGGCGATCTCGATCCTCGCGAAGTAGTGCTCGGGCCGCTCGCTGATGTCTGCCGCGATGCGCGCAGCGTAGTCCTCGGGCGCCTCATCTTCCTCGCGCTGGTTGGCGTAGAGCGAGCCGTCCTTCTTGTACTTGCGCTTCTCCGGCGGCGTGGCGCGCAGCGGCCGCAGCGCGGGCCGGCGGGTCACGTCGTAGAGGATGGTGTCGATGTCGTAGCCGAGGTCGCGAGCGGCCAGGATGTAGAGCGAGAGCTGCTGGTCCATGTGCAGCCGCAGCCAGTAGTCGGCGCCCGGGGAGAAGTCGCGCGAGGTCGTCTTGTACTCCATGAGCGCCAGGCGCCCGTCGGCCAGCCTAACGATCCGGTCGATCTTCCCGCCGAGCCTCCAGACCGAGGTGGGCCTGCCGGTCTCCGGGTTGGTCAGGTGCCTGGCGAACTCCTGCTCGGCGGCCACCGGCTCCAGGCGGTCGTCCGCGTAACGGTCCTGGTGGGCTTGGAACATGGCCGCGACCATCGCCACGTCGTAGGGGTCGTCCAGGCCGGCCTCGACCACGGCGGCCGGATCGGCGCCGGTGTCGGCGGCCTCGAGCGCAGCGTGGAAGGCCGAGCCGATCCGCAGGGCATCACCGTCTCGGTCGGGCCTGATGCCCAGCTCGTAGCGTATGTAGTGTTTGCGGGGGCAGGCGCGGAAGCAGCTCAGGCGCGAGTGGGTGAGCAGTTGCGGGCCACCGCAGCCGGCCTCCGGCGACTCGGCGCAGGCTGCGGAGCTGCCAGGCTTCAGCCCGTGCTCGCAGTCGCCGGAGGACTCGGCGCGGCTGGGGGGTTGGATTTCTTGCTCGCGGCGGATATCGTAGGACATGGCAGCTCCCTTCTTGGGGGTTGTGTGCGGGGGCCGGCGGGTTCTTCTTGGCGGTTGAGCCGCCGGCCCCCTGTTGATGCGCGCGCTATTCCTCCTGCGGCATCATCTGTCTTCCCGCCCACGCCACCATCTGGCGCCTCAGCGGCTCGTAGGGGTTGACGCAGCCGGC
>CAYTJQ010000128.1:0-3577 GCA_964438205.1 uncultured Alteromonadaceae bacterium | reverse complement strand
GGTATCGGTCGCATCGAAAATGGGTTCCCCGTTTCCGCTGAAACTTCTCCAGGAAGCACTTCAAGGGTGGGCAGCTGCGGAGGGTATGGTGTGTCAATCCAGGTAGCGTTCGCCGTGCGGATTGCGTTTCCCGGAAATGCTGACGAAGGGTTGCTCCAGGGTACGAACGCGAAACTTCAGCGAGGCGTAGTTTCCACCGGCGGTGCGGATAAAGCAGAGCATCTCTCCCCGGTGCCTCCAGGCGTCATCCCCGGCGTCGTGGCCAAAGGTGAGTTCGCTGGCGTAGCCGCCCTCCGGGGCCTGGTCCAGGAACAGGGTCCGGGCCCGCTGGATGCCACCCCCGGGCACTTGCACGGTGAGGGACCAGTGGTAGGCACGGCCACCCGTGGTGTCGTCGCGGTCGAGGCGCAGGAGCAGATCGGCCGCTTCCGCTTCGACCGGGTAGCGCGGGCGGTCCAGGGCAACGCCGACGGTCTTGCCCGGGGTCAGGCGTATGGCGCCGAGTCGCACCAGCTCGGTGCGGGCCTCTGCCGGCTTGCGCCCGAGGCGCAGTACGGCCGGCTCGTCCGGGTCCGTCGGCAGGGGATGGGCATTCTCGCCGAGCCTGGCCGGCGCGTAGTAGTAGACGCGCTGCGCACGTCCTTCATCGATGTCCCAGTAGTTCTCATCGGTCACCGAGATCACCAGCGCCGCGCCCTGTCGGTCCGTGATGCTGAAGCGGCCATGGCGGTCGGTGCGCAGGTCGTTGAGGGATACCCAGCCGTAGAAGGGCGATTCAAAGGGATGCAGGGGGCGATCGAAGATCGTGGCGCCGACGGCGTGATCGACGATGGGCTCACCCGCGGCGTCGAGCAGCAGGCCGTGAAAGGTGATCGGGGTTGCGACCTCGGCTTGCACCCGCGCTTCGAGCTGCCCGGCGCTCAGGGACCCGACATCGGGCTGCCAGCCGCGCTCGCGGAGGGCCTCGATATCCGCACTGCTGTAGGTGTCCTCGGGCGTTGTTACGCACGCGCTCAGCAGCACTGCCGAGGCAAGGAGAAGGACACGGGGTGACAGCCTTGCAGTCACTGCAAGGAGCCCGAAAGGCCCGCATCGTTGTAGGGAATGTTAAACACATCCAGGATCAGGTTCGAGTAGGGGAGCACTTTCTGCGGGTTCCATCGCCACATGGCCACGTGATCTGCGCCGAATTCAAAGGGTTCGTGGTGCAGGTTGAAGGTCTCCTCCACCACCCCGGCAACCCGCCCTTCGCCGCCCAGGGCCTGGCTGCGCGCGGGCACGGCCAGGGCCATGGCTTCGTGCGGGTCTTCCAGCGTCCGTTCCCGCCCGATGCGGCGCAGCTTGAGCACGCCGTCACCCGCTTCCCGGCTTTCGTAGGTGTAGCGACTGCCGAAAGCCGCCAGGGGCTTTGTGACCCGCTGCGCCGCATTCCAGCCAAGCCAGGTCACGTCGGCCGGATTGTAGGCGCTGTAGACGGGCGTGCGGGTACGCATGACATAGCCGGCGTGGCCCATCGCCCGGGCATCACGCGGTATGTCCAGGTCCGCCATTTCCGGGACGATCAGTGAATCGTCGGGGTCGAAGCTCTCCGCCGCCACGGCCGATACCTGGAACAGGGCCTGTTCGGCTACCAGGCCCAGCTTGAGCGCCTCCATGAGAAGGACGCCGCCGAGACTGTGCGTGGTGACGTGGACCCGCTTGTCCTCCGGCAGGCCGGCGACGTAGTGCAGCAGTGCCGGCGCGCTCTTGTAGGCACGGTATTCGCTGATATGCAGGCCGAACATCTGCATTTTCTTGACCGTTGGCCAGCGGAAGTGGACCACTCGACCGCGGAATCCCTGGTGCCACAGGCGCTTGAACATCGTTTCGAAAGAGAACACCAGGGTGCGCCGGTAGTTATCGGGATCCTGGGGGATCCAGCCGTGGACCCAGACAATGAGATCGTCGGTCTCGTACCAGGGCCGCTGAAAGGGCTGCCCCATGGGCTCGGCGGCGGCGCGTAGCTCGGGCACGGGCGGGCGCGTGAGATAGGTCCAGGGCGGCTTGAGCTCCTCGGGCCAGTGTACGGCGACGCGTTCGTAAAAAGTTTTCACCGGGCGCAGCTCCATGTGCACGGGCGGCGCCATGTCCAGGATGTGCCCCTCGCTTTCCAGGGTCACCTGAAGGACACCCCGGCCCTCGCCCACGCCCTCGAAAAGCAGGCAGAGCCATTCGCGTGACCGCTCTTCCTCGGTCCATGCGGACAGGGGGATGGCGAGCTTCGCCTCGCCCACGACCCCGAGGGCTTCGACGTAGGGCGGCGCCAGCTGCGTTTGCCCGACGGCCGTCTCTTCGAGGTAACTGCGGCTGCACCGCGGAATACCCGAGCGCCAGATCCTGATGGCCGGCGCCGCGCCATCGGATTCCCAGTGCAGCTGCAGCCGCGTCGTTGCCGGATCGAGGCTGCTCCAGTCGCCGTGGCTGAGAACGAGGCGCGTCAGGTCCTCGAGGTCGCGGAGGGACCCGGGCCGGTTGTCCGTATTGTCCGGCTGGTCGTGTGGCCAGCTCTCGTAAAGCTCGAGATCGTCCTGGTCATCATTGAGCCAGAACACGAAAGGCTGATCGGGACGGGTTCGATCCGCCGGCGCATGGTAACCCTCGATGGCTTCGGGATAGACGAGACCGTCGCCGTTGTGGTCAACGGCGGCAACCAGGGCCCTGGCCACGCCGGGGCAGACGATCAGCAGGCAGGCTGCGAAGCCCGGAATGGAACGCGTCAGGAGCGAGCGATGCATGGGTCCTCACCGCCCGCGGCATAGGTTTGAAAGGAAAGGCCCTCGGCCTGCGCCCAGGTGATGAGCGCATCGATGGCGCCGGGAAGCCAGCGCTTGTCAACGCGGTTATCCTCGGTCACATCCGCCCGGTAACGGCTGCTGTGGAACACGACAGCGCCGCCGCCATGCTTGCGGAGCCCGCTTCGGGTGCGCTCCATGACCCGCGCCGCATCCTCGCCAGCGGCGCCCGAGTCGCGGGCGTAGAAGGTCAGGTGGCCAAGCCGCAGCTCGCAGCTGTCCCGGAGTTGGTCGACCGCTGGTGTGACGATCCCCCGCGGCGGGCGGTAGAGCAGGGGGCTCGCCAGGGGAGCCCCTGTGGCCCGCTCGATGGCCTCACGGGTCCTGGCAATTTCAGCGCGCAGTGCCCCCGTGTCGAACCACTGCGGCCACTCCGAGTCCCAGCTGTGGACGCCGATCTGGTGTCCCTCCTGCGCCGCTCGATGGGCGAGCTCCGGGTGCGCCGCGACATTGCGTCCGATAAAGAAGAAAGCGGCCTTGACGCCATGTTTTGCAAGCACATCGAGAAGCGCGGCCGAGACGCCCCCTTCGGCAGCGGGGCCGTCATCGAAGGTCAGGATGATCGCACCGGAACCCGCGGGGGGCGCGCTGGCATCCAGGGTCGTAAAGGGGAGGGCGGCACAGACAGCAGGCACCAGCAATAGGCTCGCCAGCAACGCAAGGCGAGCGAGGGGGCGTGTCGCGGGCACCGGTCCGGGTCCTCCGTGGAGCATGGAATGGATAGTGACGCCCTGATGTGTACGGAT
>CAYTJQ010000127.1:0-3602 GCA_964438205.1 uncultured Alteromonadaceae bacterium | reverse complement strand
CGGCGCTTCAGTCCGGCGCGGACAACCTCATGGCCATGCCGGAGGCGCTGTTCGCCCTGTAAAAAAACCGGGCACCGCGATCGCGCGGTGCCCGGAAAGCGGCCCTCGGTGGGGCCGGGGGTAGCGTTACGCCGCCTCGACCAGGGGGGACGCGGCCGGGGCCTTGCCACCAGCCTGCGCCCTCGGCGGCCGGGAAACGTCGCGGAAGCGCAGCATGTCGCCGATCTGCGTTGAGGCCCCGTTCCAGAATCCCGCTTCGACGCCTTCCACGTCGCGGGGGTTGCGGAAGGTGCCGAACACCATGTCCCACAGCGGCAGGTTCGCGTAATTGAACTCGTGCCGGCCGCGGGCGTGATGCACCAGGTGGCTCTCCGGCCGCTGGACCAGGTAGCCCAGCCAGTGCGGCGTGCGGATGTTCGCGTGCTGAAACATCGTGTTAAAGGCGAGCCAGGTCGCGCAGATGGCACCGGCCGCCGGCGACAGACCCAGCAGCGGGAAGAACACCAGCGCACTCCAGGACGCGAAGAAGAAGAGGTCGACCGGGTGCAGGAAGTTCGCCCCGAAAGCATCGATCTTCTCCGCGCTGTGGTGCATCTGGTGCCCGGCCAGCCAGAGCCAGTCGAAGCGGTGTGCTGAGCGGTGGTAGCCGTAATGGATCAGCTCGTAGACCAGGATCCCCGCGGCTGCGCCGCCCCAGGTCCCCAGGCCCGAGCCATCCAGCAGGCTGACCCCGTCGAACAGGCGGCCCCAGAAAGCGTTGACGGCCAGGGAACCCCCGAACACGACGGCGGTGGCCGCGAGCATCCGCAGCCGGTACCAGCGTGGCGCCTCGAAGTCTCTTGCCTCGTAGGCCAGGTCCAGTGCCATGAAGGCCGGGACGAAGGCGAGGCTGATAATACCCAGTGTTTCGATCATTGTGTTGTCCTCTCAGTCAGCGGCCCGCTACCCGCACGGCAGTGCGGCTCGGGCCATCAATCACCAGCAGCACAAGCGCTGCCGATCTCTTTGTGTCGCCCCGGCCACCGGCGGTCTGCCGGCGACCGGGAGCGGGATCGCTGCCGCGAGCAGGCGGGTTGCCACGAACTACCCGGGGTCAGCCCACCACGCCGGCAAACTGCGCGATGCTGTAGCCGTAGCTGGCGACCACAGCGGTCAGCACGAGCCAGCCGATGGCCTTCGAGACAGCGCGTTCCTGCCAGTCCTTTCCTGTTTTCATGACAAGTCCTCCTTGTTGCCCGTCGGCGGCAAGCGCGCAGCCGACGGGGCCAAGAATGGGCGACCGAAGGGCTAAGCGCCTGAAATAGAAGCGGTTTTTTACCGAAGAAAAACCGAAAGTTTTCCGCAGGGGGTCGACGGGTAGCGCAGGCACCGGGCCAGGGCGGCCGGCCGTGCGCTAGACTTGGCGTGAACCGGGGGAGAGAGGCAGCGTGAAGCGCAGGCATCCGTTCACTGTGGGCGACTGGCAGGTGATCCCGCTCGAGGGGCGTATCGTCCGGGAGGGCAGGGTCGAGCGGCTGCGGCCGAAGGCCATGGATGTCCTGTGTCTACTCGCAGGCTCGCCCGGCGAGGTGGTGGAGCGGGATACGATCCTCGCGGAGGTCTGGGGCCGCACGGCCGTGACGGACGAGCCGCTGACCGCCACCGTGGGCGAGTTGCGACGGGTGCTCGGCGACCGTCGGGGCGCGCACCGCTACATCGAGACCATCCCCAAGCGTGGCTACCGGCTGGTCGCCCGGACGCAGCCTTGCTCGCCAGCGGAAGAGGTCGAGGACGCGGCCGTGGAAGCACCGGAAGGCATCGCGGCGCCGCCGGAAGCCGAGGTTCGCAAGGCGGGTGAGCGCCGCGGCCGGTCAGCGACGATCGCCGCCCTCGGGTTGCTCCTGGCAGTCGTGGTGGCGGCCCTGTGGTTCGCGGGCCGGGAGCCGGCCGCGGACCTGCCGCAGTCCCTGGCCGTATTGCCCTTTGCAACGCCCGGCATGCCCGGTAACGACTGCGACTTCTGCGATGGCCTCGCCCAGGAAGTGCTGACGCTGCTGGCGGGCATCGACGGCCTGCGGGTCGCCGCGCGCAATTCCGCCTTTGCCTTCCGTGATCGGCGGGGCGACCTGGAGGCCCTGCGCGAGACCCTGGGCGTCGATGCGGTGCTCGATGGCAGCCTCCGCTGGGAGGACGACCGCCTGCGCCTCCAGGTACAGCTGGTCGATACGCGGACCGGCTACAACCTCTGGGCGCAGACCTATGACCGTCGCCTCGGCGATGCCTTCGCCCTGCAGAGCGAGATCGCGCGGTCCATCGCCGATCAACTCAGCGTTACCTTTCTCGAGGCCGGTCGTCTCGCGGGGCGCAGCGCGGACGGCGACGCCGATGCCTACCTGGCCTACCTGCGCGGCAGCTACGGATTTGCCACTGCGCGCGACCCGGAGGCCCTTGCCGAGGCGCGGCGCCACCTCGAGGAGTCCCTGGCCCGGGAGCCGGACTTCGCCCTCGCCCGCGCAACGCTGGCCGGGGTGTGGGTGCGCATCGCCGACTACGGTTACGAGGCGCCGGAGCAGGCCTACGAGCGGGGGCGGCAGCAGGCCGAGGCGGCGCTGGCACTGGCGCCGCAGCTCGCCGAGGCCCACCTCATGCTGGGATGGGTGCGCCTGTACCACGACTGGGACTGGGATGGCGCCCGCGCCTCCCTGGGCCGTGCCCTTGACCTGGCACCGGGGGACGCCCTGGTCATCGCCGCCAACGCGGCGCTCAACTACCACCTGGGTCAGCTGGAGTCTGCGGTCACGCTGGCCGAAATGGCAGCAGAGCGGGATCCCCTGCGCGCCTCGGGGCACTACAACCTGGCCTATTTCCGCTATACCGCGGGCGACCTCGACGGCGCCGAGCGGGCGCTGGACCGGGCCTATGCGCTGGCGCCGGACTACCCCCGCGCCGGGCTGCTGCAGGCCCAGATCGACCTGGAGCGGGGGGAAACGGCACTGGCAGCGACCCGGCTAGAGACCCACCCCCTGCTGGCACTCATGGCCGAGGCGCTGGTCGCGCACGCGCAGGGAGCGACGGAGCGAGCGCTGGCAGCGCTGGCGGCGATGGAGCGGGAGCACGGCGACACCAGTGCCTACCAGGTCGCCGGGGTATACGCCTGGCTGGGTCGCACCGACGAGGCTTTCCACTGGCTGGGGCGCGCCTACGAGCTGCGCGACCCCGGCATGGCGGACCTGAAGGTAGACCGGCTGCTTGCGCCGCTGCACGGTGATCCCCGCTTCGACGAATTGCTCGCGAGCATGGGTTTCCCGAACACCGCGGGTTAGCCCCAGCCCGATGCCAAGGTGCGCGCGACGTTGTCGAGACGCGACTCAGGCGACCGTCAGCAGGAGCGGGGCACCGCGGGTGATGACCGTCGTGTGCGAGAACACGGGTGCGGGCCCCCCACCGGCGACCGGTGGGCTTTCAGGTCGTCACTGAACGCCGCGCGGCAAAAGCTCAGGGCACGTAGCCCGCGAAGCCCCACACGCCAACGCCGCGGGAGCGCGCGATCTTCTCGAGGGTCTGGTAGGCGATGGGCGCATCGGGCAGCGCGACCGCCCAGCCGCGCTCCAGCAGGTAGGCGG
>CAYTJQ010000126.1:0-3654 GCA_964438205.1 uncultured Alteromonadaceae bacterium | reverse complement strand
CAACGATTCGTCAGACGCCCGGTGCGCTGGGCTACGTCGAGTACGGCTACGCGCGTTTTGCGGGCCTGCCCATGGCGCAGCTGGAGAACGCCAGCGGCAACTTTGTCTCGCCCGGTCTCGAGAGCGGTGTGGCCGCGCTGGCGGGTGAGCCAATGCCGCCCGACATGCGCATCTGGCTCACGGACCCCGCAGCCGCGGAAGCCTACCCCATCGTCACCTATAGCTGGCTGCTTCTATACCGGGATTACGAGGACGACCGGGTTGCCCGCGCCCTGCGCGACCTCGTCGAGTACTGTCTGGACGATGGCCAGCAGCTTGCCGACAGGCTGGGCTACGTACCGCTTCCAGCGTCGGTGGTGGAAGCGGTAAGGCGGGCGCTGGCCAATGTCAGGTAGGGCCTTCCGGGACCCGTTCGCGGGAGCGGACGGCGACACGGTCGCCCGGGCGCCAAGCGCCGGTGAAACGCTGCGCGACCGCCTGTTCCGCTGGTTGGCGCGGGCAGCGACCTTGTCCATCGTCCTGGTCATGGCGGCCATCCTGCTGGAGATCGGCGGCAACGCGCTCCCGGCCCTGGAACGGTTCGGGCTGGGTTTTCTCCTCGACAGCACCTGGGATGCCAACGGCGGCACCTTCGGCATCCTGCCGATGATCTGGGGCACCCTCTACAGCTCTTCGCTGGCACTGATCCTCGGCGGGCTGTTCGGGATCGCCATCGCCATCTTCCTGACCCAGTCGTTCCTGCCGCCGCCGCTGGAGCTGCTGCTGCGCAACATCGTCGAGCTACTGGCAGCGATTCCCAGCGTTATCTACGGCCTCTGGGGCATCTACGTGGTAATACCGGCGCTGCGTCCGCCGGCCGGGTTTCTGCACCAGCACTTCGACTGGATCCCGCTGTTCGGCACCTCGCTCAGCGGCCCGGGCATGCTGCCCGCCGCGCTGGTGCTCGCGATCATGATCCTGCCGACGGTAGCCGCGATTTCCCAGGACGCGCTGCGCGCGGTTCCCCACAGGATCGTCGAGGCGGTCTATGGGATGGGCGCCACGCGCTGGGAGGCGATCCTCCGGGTAATCGTGCCGACGGCCGGGAAGAGTATCTTCGGGGCGCTGGTGCTGGGCCTCGGCCGCGCGCTTGGCGAGACCATGGCCCTGGCGATGCTCATCGGTAACTCGAACCAGATCAGTCTCTCCCTGTTCTCGCCGGCCAACACGCTGGCCGCCTTGCTGGCACTCAATTTCCCGGAAGCCGGCGAGCTGGAGGTGCAGGCGCTGATGTACGCGGCGGTAGTCCTGCTGCTGATCACGCTGGTCGTTAACCTGGCCGGTGCGGCCATCGTGGCCCGCGCCAACCGCCAGGCCGACAAGGTCTAGACCGTGGAATTCCGCCGTTCCCTGCTCCGCTACCGCACCGCGAAGAGCTACGTCCTGAGTGCGCTGACCTGGTTCCTTGCGCTGCTGGCCTGCGTGCCGCTGTTCTCCGTGCTCTACATGCTGCTCGTGCGCGGCGGGGCGCGCCTGAACTGGGAGGTGTTCACGGAGCTGCCGCCGGCGGCCTTCGATACCGGCGGCGGTTTCGGGAACGCCATCGTGGGGACGCTGGTCATGGTGGGAATCGCGGCCCTGCTCAGCGTGCCGATCGGCATTCTTATTGCGCTATTCATGGCGGAGTTCGAGCCCGACGGACGCGCGACCCGGATTGCCCGCTTCTGCGCCAAGACGCTCACCGGGCTGCCGTCCATTCTCGCCGGCGTTTTCGCATACGCGGCGGTCGTGCTGGTCACCGGCACCTACTCTGCCCTGGCGGGCGGCGCGGCACTGTCCCTGCTCATGCTGCCCACGGTGGTCCTGACCGCCGAGGAAGCGCTGCGCATGGTCCCCCGGGCGATGCGCGAAGCTGCCGTGGGCATGGGATGCAATCCCACCCAGGTGGTGTTCAGGGTCGTGCTCCCGACGGCCTGGCCGGCGGTGCTGACGGGGGTCATGCTGGCCGTGGCCCGCGCCTCCGGGGAGACGGCGCCGCTGCTCTTCACCGCCATGTTCAGCGATTACTGGATCCGGCAGAACGGGGAATGGGCGGTGATGGAGCCGACGGCATCCCTCGCCGTGCTGATCTACAACTACTCGGGAATGCCCTTTGGCAACCAGATCGAGCTGGCCTGGGCCGCATCCCTGGTGCTCGTGGGTATGATTCTCGTGATCAACGTGCTCAGCCGTCTGTTGAGCGCGCGGGGCAGGGCGCGTAAATGACGATGGCAGCGGACCAGGCACAGGGTGAAGAGCGGGTCATCGACTGCCGCCTGGAAAAGTTGTACTACGGCAGCTTCCTGGCGGTCCGCGACAGTCATCTGACGATACCCCGAGGCAAGGTGACCGGCTTCATCGGGCCCTCCGGCTGCGGCAAGAGCTCAGTCCTGCGCTGCTTCAATCGCACCAATGACCTGATTCGCGGTTTTCGCTTCGAGGGCAGCGTACGGGTGCGCGAAACCGATATCTACGGGGACTCGGTCGATCCGGTACTCGTGCGCCGCCATATCGGCATGGTGTTCCAGCAGCCCAACCCCTTCGCCATGAGTATCTTCGACAACGTCGCGTTCGGGCTGAAGCTCAATCGCTACCGCGGTGACCTGGAGGAGAAGGTCGTCGAGGCGCTGCAGCGCGCCGCGCTCTGGGACGAGGTGAAAGACAAGCTTCGCGACAGCGGCCTGTCCCTGTCCGGCGGCCAGCAGCAACGCCTGTGCATCGCCCGGGCGATCGCCACGGACCCCTACGTTCTGCTGATGGACGAACCCTGCTCAGCGCTGGACCCCATTTCGACCAGGCACATCGAAGCGTTAATGACGGAGCTGAAGCGCAAATACACGATCGTGCTGGTCACGCACAACATGCAGCAGGCGGCCCGTGTCGCGGATGAAACCGCCTTCTTCTCAGTGGAGATGTCGGCGGGGGGGCGCACGGGCTTTCTCGTGGAACACGGCCCCACGGAACGGGTGTTCGAGGACCCCCGGGAGGAACTCACCCGCGACTACATGCGCGGCGAGTTCAGCTGAGGGGTGATCGAATGGAGCATTTCCCGCATCCGCTCGCGAAGATGACCGAGACGGAGCTCGAGCACGCGCGGCGTCGAATCCCTATCGCCACGCATGATCAACCGGGCAGCCAGGTAGGTCGGGGGAGGTCATCGCAAAGCACGTCGACCTTGGCGGGGAGAATCAGCTCGTGACCTGCCTGGCAAACAACTGATAGCCCGCTGCGCAGCAAGAACGCTTCTATTCGCGCCCTTTATGTTATGTTATATCGAATCTACAAAAGTTCTTGATTTGCCACCGACAACCGGAGGTACCGACATGCTGATGAGAGCCGCTCCTGGTATCGCAGCCATTTTCCTCGCCATTGGCGCCTGGGCGCAGGAGTCAAAGCCCGGGAGCCAGAGCGGGCCGCAGTTGATTGTCGAGCACGTCTTCGTCACCGCCGGCGCGCCGGCGCCCGGTGACCGCATGGTGCAGGCCGCACGCATCGATGTGCTCGAGGGCCTGGAGAAGGAGCTCCGGCAGGGTACCAGCCTGGGTCAGTCCCTGGAGCATCTCGCAGGAGTCCGCGTGCTCGATACCGGGAACAATGCGGGCATTCCGGTGATCCGAGGCCTTACCGGCAATCGCA
>CAYTJQ010000125.1:0-4147 GCA_964438205.1 uncultured Alteromonadaceae bacterium | reverse complement strand
GGCATCTGGTAGTGGACCACGAAGGCCAGATCCGGCTTGTCAAACCCCATCCCGAGCGACGTCGTGGCCACCAAAGCCTTGTAGTCGTTGTTGAGGAGCGCCTGTTCCAGCGCGGGTCTCTCATCGCCCGACTGCCCTGTGTATGGCGCAGCGGTAATGCCCTGCTCGGTGAGCCATTCGGCGACTTTATGCGCGTCGCGAATCGTCAGTGTGTAGATAATGCCGCTGCCTTCGATCGTCGGCAGCACGCCCGCCAGCCAGGCGAGGCGCTCCGCCTGGCTCGGAAGCCGGATGGTCTGGAGGAAAAGCGAAGGGCGCGCCAGCTCGCCCCGTTGCGTCGTCAGGCCCGTGCCAAGAATGTCCCTGAGGTCATCCATCACCCGGTTGTTGGCGGTCGCGGTAGTGGCCAGAAGACGAAGGTTGGACGGAAGCCCCTCGATGATGCCTTCAATCAACCGGTAGTGCGGCCGGAAATCATGGCCCCAGTCCGAAATGCAGTGCGCCTCGTCGATCACCAGCAGCGAGATCGTTGCACCGATGGGGCCGAGCACCTCTTCCTGAAAGCGCGCGTTGGCCAGACGCTCCGGCGAGATCAATAACACATCGACCTCGCCGCTGGTGACCTGCGCTTCGACTTCGTCCCAGTGCTCCGTGTTGCCCGAGTGGATGGTCGCCGCCCGCACACCCATGCGTTCCGCCGCCTCGATCTGATTGCGCATCAGGGACAACAGGGGCGAGATCAGGAGTGCGGGGCCCATGCCCTGATCGCGCAACAGCCGGGTGGCGATAAAATAGACCGAACTCTTGCCCCAGCCGGTCTTCTCCACCACCAATAGCCGCCCGTTCCCCTCAACCAGGTGACGGATGGCTTCCTCCTGCCCTTCCCGGAACGTCGCGCCCGGGTTCGCCGTTCCAGCGCGGAGAAGTGCCAGTGCCTGCTCGCGGTTGAAGGGGGTCGAACTCATCGCCTCATAGGCCCAGCTGCTTCAGGATCCCGCGCAGCGCTTTGTCCGCTTCCCGCGCCTCCGCCTCGATGACGTCCAGTTCGGCCACGATCTCCGCAAGCGGCCGGTAGGTTTCAGCGTCCGAGGTGTGGATATAGCGGCTGGGCGAGATGTTGTAGTCGTTCTTTGCAAGCTCCTGATGATCAACAACGCGGCTGAGCTTTTCCTCTTCTTTCCACCCGACAAGCGTGTCGGCAATGCGCTCGATGCCGTCGTCCGGGATGAAGTTCTTGGGGTCACCCTTTTCAAAAAGCTGGCTCGCGTTGACGAGAAAGACGCTGCCCTGCCGCTCTTTCGGCTTGGCCCTGTTCAGGAACAGCACAATGCCCGGGGCGCTGGTGTTGTAGAAGAGATTCTCGGGCAGGTAGAGAACGCTCTCGATGAGGTCCTGGTCCACAAACCACTGGCGGACGGCCTTTTCCTTGTTTGTGCCGGCATTGCCCGATCCGCGGGAGGCGGCGCCGGTGTCCAGTACCACGGCGGCGCGCCCGGTGGCGTTCAGGCTGGCGTACATGTGCTGGACCCAGCCCCAGTCGGCGGAGGATTTGCCGGGGAAGCCGGCCCCGGCCGGGAATCGGTCGAGTTCGTCGTTGTCGTAGTCCGCCTCGGTGAACCAGTTCTGGTTCCACATGGGGTTGGCGACCACGCGGTCGAAGGTGCGCAGCTTGCCGCTTGCACTGCGAAATTTCGGGTTCTTGAAGCTGTCGCCGATTTCTATCTCGCCTTCCATGTCATGGATGATCATGTTCATGTTGGCCATGGCCCAGGTGTCGGCGATGTATTCCTGGCCGTAGAGCTTGAGCGGCGCCGGCTTGTCGTCGCTGCTCCGGTCTTCCATGGCGGTTTCCAGCTTCACCAGAAGCCCGCCGGAGCCGCAGCAGGGGTCGTAGACGGTCATGCCGGGCTCGGGCTGCAGCACGCGGGACATGATGGTGCCGACCTCGGGCGGGGTGTAGAACTCGCCCGCGCTCTGGCCGCCGCCCTCGGCGAACTTGCGAATGAGGTATTCGTAGCTCTTGCCGATGATGTCCGCCTCGACGTCCTCGAGGCCCAGGCGCTTGGTGCTGATGGCCTCGATCAGGTTGGACAGGCGGTCGTCGTCGATGTCGCGCTGGCCGTGGGTGGTGGCATTGAAGTCAACGCGGTCGATGATGCCCTGCAGCAGCGGGTTTTCCTTCGCGATGGCCCGCATGTAGCTGGTCACACCCTCGCCAATCCGGTCGGCGAGCTTGCGGATGACGGACCAGACCGGCTGCTCCGGGTCCTCCGGCAACAGCGGCAGGTAGAAGCGCACCAGCTTGCGGTCGGCTTTTACCAGCTTGAACGCTTTTTCCCGAGTACCGACTTCCGCGGCAATGCGGTTGATCTCGTCGTCGAAGACGTCGCACAGGCGCTTGGTGAAGATGAGCGGGAGGATGAAGTCCTTGTACTTCGGTGCGTCCTTGGCGCCGCGGATGGAGCAGGCGGCGTCCCAAATCCAGGCTTCCAGGGATTTGTTATCGGTCTCTGTCTTCTTCTTGGTGCGTTTTGCCATGTCCCTGTCGAAGCAGCGTCATGATGGTCTGATCGCGGGCCCGGGTTCGGACGCCGAGGCCCGGGAAGATATTGACCGCCTTCCCAGGGTCATGTCGAGTTGAGTTTCCGGCAGGGCTACAAAAGTGCGACTGCATCTACGTTTTCGCGCAACCGCTGCTCAGCCTCGTTGTTATGCTGGCTTGCTGCCTGCGGATGGGGTAGTGCGTCTAATGCAGCGCGCAGGGTAGCGGTCGCCCTATGGCGGCTAACGCTTCAGGCGACGAATCCGCACCAGGTTTTCCAATTCAGCGAGGTATTTCGGGGCGGCATGATAGTAGTGGAGGTGGTGCCCGGAGACAGAATCGAACTGCCGACACGGGGATTTTCAATCCCCTGCTCTACCAACTGAGCTATCCGGGCAGGGTAGTGCGGTGAGGCCGCGTATTAGACCGTTTGGGGCGATGCGCGTCAAGCGCCGCCAGCGTCCGGGGGCACGTAGCCTTCCGCCTGGTCGTAGTCCTTCCCGGCCAGGAATTTCTCCATCTCGCCCTGCAGGTACTTGCGCGTGGACGGGTCGACGAGGCTCAGCTGCTTCTCGTTGATCAGCATGGTCTGCTGCGCCTGCCATTCTTCCCAGGCCCGCTTCGAGACGGTCTCGTAGATCTCCTGGCCCTTCGGACCCGGGTAGGGCGGGTTGTCCAGTCCCTCCAGTTCCTGCTGGTACTTGCGGCAAAAGACGGTGCGGGTCATGGGTCCTCCGCTGGGTCGAAGCGGGTCAGGGTCTCGATCAGGCGCCGCACGGGAGCGGCGAGGCCGATCCGTGGCGGTGACCCCGGATCGTACCAGAGTCGGGCGCCGCCTTCCCTCACCGCCTCGCCGGCGCCCGCCAGGGGAATCACGACGGGCGTGATGTCGAGGTGGTAGTGGCTGAAGGTGTGCCGGAACGGGGCCAGGGGTTTGCGGCCGGCGGGCTCCGCCTGCAGGGTGTCGCGGCACCAGGCCTCGGCATCGGCGGGGGTGTTGACTTCCGGGAAGCACCAGAGGCCGCCCCAGATGCCCGCCGGGGGGCGCTGCTCGAGCAGCCAGGCGCCGTCCGGGTGGCGGGCGAGCACGAAGGCCGTCTGCCGCTCCGGCAGGGTCCTGCGCGGCTTTCTCCCCGGGTAGTCGCCGGGGTTGCCCGCCGCGCGGGCCGCACAGCCCTCCGCCAGCGGGCACAGGGCGCAGGCGGGGCGGCTTCGGGTGCAGACCGTGGCGCCGAGGTCCATGATGGCCTGCGTGTAGTCCGCCACGCGTCGTTCCGGGGTGTGCGCCTCCGCGTGTTCCCACAATGCCTTCAGCACCGCACTGCGTCCCGGCCAGCCTGCGACGGCGTGGTAGCGTGCGAGTACGCGCTTGACGTTGCCGTCGAGGATCGGCGCGCGGCCGCCGCAGGCGATGCTGACGATGGCACCGGCCGTGGAGCGGCCGATGCCGGGCAGGGTGGTGAGCGCGTCTACCGTTTCGGGGAAGTGTCCGCCGTGCGCGTCGACCACGGTCCGGGCAGCGCGGTGCAGGTTGCGCGCCCGGGCGTAGTAGCCGAGGCCGGTCCAGTGGTGCAGCACGTCGTCGATGTCCGCCGCGGCCAGCGC
>CAYTJQ010000124.1:0-4221 GCA_964438205.1 uncultured Alteromonadaceae bacterium | reverse complement strand
GAGGCAGAGGTCAGAGGTTCGAATCCTCTCGGGCGGGCCATCTCGCAAAGGGTCTGTACCGGAGCGCCGGCCGCCGGAGACATCCTTTACAGATCAACCCGGAGACATCCTTTACAGGCCCCCGACCCCGCAAGCACGCAGGCCGTTCTCCCGGCGCAGGCTCCTTTCGGCCCACTCCGTTCAAACCGTGGAAGCGCCATCGCGGTGGCAGCTAGCCTTTGGCGGGCTGACCGCACAAGGGGACTGACGATGACCTTCCGTATACCGATTCTCACCGCCCTGGCGCTGGCCGCTGCGGCGCTCAGCGCTGCGAATACCGCGGCTCTCCAGGCGCTGGCCGATCTCGACAGCTGCAAGCGCTGGCACGAGCGCATCGAGCATTACACGCGCCTGCGCCGCGGTGGCGGCTCGGCGGTGCAGATGGAGCGCTGGCGCCGGGCGCGGGACGGCTACGAAGAGAAGTTTCTCGCCGCGCGCTGCCACCGCTGGGGGCGGCAGCTGCGCGACGATTGAAAGAGAGGCCTCAATCCCGCGGGCGGCTCGGTGAAGAAGGCGGGGCGCCCTGCCAGCGACCCGCCACAATGACTATACTGGGCGGGCGGCAGGACAGAGAGGTAAACCGTGCCAGCCAGCATTCCCGGGCCCCCGGCCCCCTTTCGAGGTCGGTCACTCACCGGCGCCATCGCGCTGCTGTGGCTGGCTGCCGCGGCGACAGGGAGCCTCCCTGCGGCTGCTGGCAACCACTCCATCGAGACTGCCGAAGAAGCCGGCCTTGCACCTTTCTCCGCCCGGTACCGCGTGCGCTTCAGCGCCCTGCCCTTCAGCGCCCGCGCGGAGCGCAGCCTGGCCCGCGACGGCGGGCACTGGCTGTTCCGTTCCGCGATCGACGCACCACTCCTGTCCCTTGAGCAGGAGACGCGTCTCGTCGACGCGCCGACCCTGCGCACCCTCGAGTATCGCTACCGCCAGGGCGGCCTCGCCGGCCGCCGCGAGCGGGTGGTCACTTTTGACCGAGAGGCCGGCATCGTCCGCCGCAGCGGGGACAAGGAACGGCAGCACCCCCTGGTCGAGCCGGCCTGGGACCCCCTCGGCTGGCAGCTCGCCCTGCAGCGGGAGCTCGTCCGCGACCACCCGGACCTCGCGGCGCATTACCGCTACCGGGTGAGTGACGGCGGCGATTACGAGGACTACAGCTTCGCGCCCGGCGTGCGGGAGACCATCACGGTCCCCGCCGGCACCTTCGAGGCACTGCGCCTGACGCGCGACCCGGTCCCGGAGGGCGAGGAGACCACCCGCCTGTGGCTGGACCCGGCGCGCGACTACCTGCTGCTGCGCATGGAACTGGTCGATGACGACGGGCGTGAGCTCACGGTCACGCTGGAGACGCCGCCCGCCCCGGCGGCGGGCGAGCCGTGACGCTGCTGGGGCACCTGCTCCGCGGCGGCGCCCTCGCCCTGCTGCTGCTGTTGCTCGGAGCCGGCGCCTTCCTCGCCTACCTGCTCGCCGTGGCAGCGCCGGAGCCCGACTACCGGGACCGCCAGGGCCGGCTGGCGAGCGCCGAGGTCCTGGCCAGCTACCCCTTCGAGGGCAGCCGGATCGAGGAGTTGCGGCTCACGTCGTCCAGCGGCGTTCGCTTCGAGATCGCCCTGCGCATTCCCGACGAACCGCTCCCCGGCCGCCCGCTGGTGCTGCTCCTCGCGGGCAACGAGACCGGGCGCAAGGCGGCGACGCTGATCCGCAATCCCGGCGGTGTGGCCGTGGCGGCGCTCAGCTACCCCTTCACCGAGATTCCCTACCGCGACTGGCTGCCGCTCCTGGCCGCCCTCCCGGACATCCAGCGCGGCATCCTCGATACGCCGGCGGCGGTGCTCCTCGCCCTCGACTACCTGCTGGCCAGGCCGGACCTCGCCCCGGAGCAGGTGGAGCTGGCGGGGGTGAGTTTCGGCGCCTACCTCGCCGCGGTCCCGGCGACCCTCGATGCGCGCGTGGACCGGCTCTGGCTGATCCACGGCTCCGGCGAGCCGGCAGAAGTCATCGAGTACGGCCTCGAGGGCCGGCTGCCGACGCCCTGGCTGCGCCGCGCGGTGGGCGGCTACCTGGCGCGCATCGCCGGCGCCGAACACCTGTCCCCGGAGCGCTGGGTGGGCCGCTACGCGCCGCGGCCGCTGGTGGTGGTCAATGCCGCTGCGGACGAGTCGATCCCCGCCCGCGCCATCGCGGCACTGCATGAAGCCGTCCCGCGCGGTACGGAGATCCTCTGGACGCCGGGGGACCACGTGCACCCCAAGCGCCCGGAAATCATGGACCTGCTCTCGGGGATGATCCGCGAGCGCGTCTACGCCGCCGCGAGCCCCTGAGCGCCTACCAGCCGCCAGTGCCGGGCTCGCCCTTGACCGGCCCGGCGATATCGCTGGTCATCCAGCCGCCGTAGAAGCCGCCGGGCTGCGGCCGGACCCGCTCGTCGTCCACGAAGCAGGCCAGCTTGGCCGGGTAGAAGCTGAGATAGCCCGCCAGGGCAGCGAAGCGCGCGCTGGGCTCCGGGTAGCACCAGGCCACCGCACCCAGCTCCGGCGCCGCCCGCAGGGCGAAATAGCTCGCCCGGCCCTTCCACTCGCAGAAGGAGCGGTCACTGACGGGCGCCAGTTCGTCGAGGGCGCAGGCCGCGGGGGGCAGGTACCAGGTGGGCGGGCTCGCCGTTTCCAGCAGGCGCACCGCATCCCGACTGTCGCACAGGCAGCGGTCGCCGTGCAGCACCCGGACCCGGCGCGTGTCCGGCGCCGTGACCGGCGGCCGCGGGTAGTCCCAGACCGATTCCTGGCCCGGGCCCGGCTCCTCGGCGAAGGGCGGTCGCCCCTGTCCACGGTAATTCCACATGCCCACAAGGCTAGCCGGGTGTGCCGGGCGCGCCAAGCACGCTGTCAGCACCGTCTCAACCCAGGGCGAGGAAGAAACCGGCAATGGCCGCACTCATCAGGTTGGCCATGAACCCGGCGAACACGGCCCGCAGCCCGAGCTCGGCGACCTCCGCCCGGCGCGAGGGCGCGAGGGTGCCGATACCCCCGAGCAGGATGGCGATGGAGGAGAAGTTGGCGAAGCCGCAGAGCGCGAAGGAGACCACCGCCTGCGCATGGGTACCGAGCTGCGCCTTGTCCTCGGAGAAGGCCGCGTAGGCCACGAATTCGTTGAGCACGAGCTTCTGGCCGATGAGGTTGCCGGCGACCGCGGCCTCGTCCCAGGGCACACCGAGCAGGAAGGCGAGGGGACGGAACAGCGTACCCAGCACCAGTTCCAGCGACAGGGCCTCCAGCCCCACGAGCCCGCCGGCCCAGCCGAGGATGCCGTTGAGCAGGGCGATGAGGCCGATGAAGGCGAGCAGCATGGCCCCGATGTTCACCGCGAGCGAGAGGCCGCTGCTGGCCCCCGCCGCCGCGGCGTCGATCACGTTCACGTGGGGCTCCACCTGCGGCTCCGCCGTGGCGTCGGAGACCCGTTCCGGCTCGCTTTCCGGCACCAGCAGCTTGGCCATGAGCAACCCGCCGGGCGCCGCCATGAAACTGGCCGCGAGGAGGTAGCGCAGCTCCACCCCGAGGGCGACATAGCCGGCCAGCACGGAACCGGCAACGGTGGCCATGCCCCCGACCATCACCGCAAAGAGCTCGGAACGGGTCATGGCCGGCAGGTAGGGGCGGATCACCAGCGGCGCCTCGGTCTGGCTGACGAAGATGTTCGCCGTGGCCGACAGCGACTCGGCCCGGCTCGTGCCGAGGAGCCGGCGCAGAGCGCCGCCGAGGACGCGGATCACCCAGCCCATGACGCCGAGGTAGTACAGCACCGCCATGAGCGACGAGAAGAAAATGATGACCGGCAGGACCTGGAAGGCGAAAACGAAACCGAGGCTACCGCCGCCGAGGTCGCCGAAGACGAACCCGATGCCGGCAGACGCGTAACCCAGCACCGCGTTCACGGCGCCGGCCAGGCCCTCGAGCAGCGCGCGGCCCGCCGGCAGGTACAGCACCAGCCCGCCGAGCCCGACCTGCAGGGCCAGGCCGGCGAGCACGGTGCGCCAGGCGATGCGCGCACGGTCTGCCGATACGGCCCAGCCTGCGAGCAGGAGCAGCACCGCGGCCAGGGCACAGAGCAGTGCCGTCAAGGCGGGGGGGCCACCGGCCGGGCCGCCTGGTGGGACAGGACCAGGCGCTTGACCACGTCCAGGGCAGCGGC
>CAYTJQ010000123.1:0-4561 GCA_964438205.1 uncultured Alteromonadaceae bacterium | reverse complement strand
TGGGGTGCCCCGTCACCACCAGGTCCTGGTCCAGCGGCTCGCCGGTCCAGGCGAGGCCATGCGCTGCCTGGTCGCTGCGGTCCGGGTAGCGGGTCGGGGTCTGCCACGCAACCAGGGACCGCCAGCGCGTTCTGCTCCCCGTGGTCGCGGCGCGGTCGTCTTCCAGCCGGCGACGCTGTACGGCGTCCGGATGCCCGGGAGCGAGCGTTTCGCCGTCGAAATACAGCAGGCGCTGCTGAGCGCCGGGCGGCCAGCGTTCCGCGTAGCTCCAGCGATCGGCGCAGTAGGTGAAGTAGCGGATGGCCGGCTGTCTGTCGAAGCCGTTGTCGACACCCTTGAGGTAATGGTCGAAGAAGGGCAGGGTCAGGTCACTTCGGCGCCCGCGGTAGGCGAGGCTGCCGCCGCAGGGATCGGTCACGGCGCCGGGGCCGTGATTCCAGGGCCCGATGACCACGTGGGTGGCCGGTGATCTGCGATTGCGGAACTTGCGCAGGGCTCCGAGCTGGTACGCCCCGTCGGCCCAACCGCTGACGAGCAGCAGCGGTGTCTCGCTGTCGCGGTAGCGCTCGAACTGGCCAGCGGGCGCGTAGAGGAAACCCTCGCGCCCGTCGAGGCGCGCATCGCGGAACTCGATGGCACCGGCGGCGAGATCGATGTAGCGGTTGGCCTCGTGTTCCCCCAGGGCCCGCTGCAGCAGCGCCTCCTGGCCCTTCACCGGCGCTACGCCTTTCCAGGCCCGGGCGGCGATGCCCGCGAGGCCGGGTATGGGCTCGTTGCGATCCAGGGCCTGGAGCATGGCCTGCCAGCCGGCGGCGATGCTCAGGTTCACCAGGCCGCCGGGGAGGGCGGCCTCGGAGTAACTGTCGAAGAGCGCGTACTGGGCGGCAATGGCGCGGACCGCCGGATGGGCCTCCAGCATAAGCAGTTCCGCTGCCGTGGCCGAGTAGGACACCCCCTCGGCGCCGACCACTCCGTTGGACCAGCGCTGGCGGATGATCCAGTCGACGATGGCGACTGAGTCGCTGACTTCTTCCGGGGAGAACTCCGCCTCGCGGTGACCGGTGGAGGCGCCGGCCCCGCGCACATCCACGACCACGCTGGCGTAGCCCGCGGCCGCGAGGCGTTCGCGATTGCCGCTGGAGCGCGAGAACAGCACATTGAACGGGAAGTGGAAAGCCGTCGCCCGGTGGTAGCGCGTGAAGGTTACGATCGTCGGCAGCGTCTCACGGTCGGGCAGCCCCCGCGGCAGGTACCAGTCGACGGCGAGCTGCGTGCCGTCTGCCATGGCAACGTAGACGGAGGACCGGGTGATCGGATGGAAAGCGTGCCGCTGTCCGGTCAGGGCGAGCAGGAGGGCGCAGCCGGCGAGCAGCACCGCGGGCAGCACGAGCCAGCGGCGCTGCGTAGCCGCGAGGCGGGGCAGGAGCGTTGCGCCGGCCGCCAGCAGGGACCAGCCGACCAGCAGTGAGAGTTCGTCGGCGCTGAAGGCAGGGCCACCGGCCCGCTGTACGCCGGCAAGGGCGTGTGCGATGAGCACCATCGCCAGCGCCAGCAGCACGCGGCCCGGGCGCAACAGTGCGGCGGCCGCGGCCAGCAGCAGCGCGGCGCCGGCGTAGCGCGACAGTTCACCCGTCGGCACGGCCGTCGCCGCCAGCCAGGCGGCGAGGGCGGTTGCCACGACGGCGGCGAGCGTTCGGACGCCCGATGCGTTCACCTGCATAGTCGTTGCCCCTCGCCGGCAAACCCGTGAGCGTAGCCGAGTAGACGATAGCGGCGTGATGGGTGCCGCCGCAAACCTGTTGAACCCCGACGCTGCCCGGCGACCGTCGCTGGCCGGGGCCCGCTGCTTCGGTACACTCGGGGCTCGCCACGCGATGTCGGGAGCGCGTCTTGCAGCAGGCAGAAAGACAGGCATGGAGTCGTTTGCGGTGGCAGCTGGCCGCCTGGCAGGGCATCGCCTGGCTCAGCATCGCCTGGCTGGGTGCCGTGACCCCGGCGACGGCGGCCGCGCCGGCAGGGGAAGCCGGGCCCGGGCGACCCTACCAGGTGCACTTCGGCGAGCGCATCCCCATGGGCGACGGTGTGTCACTCAGTGCGACCATCGTCACACCCTATCCGCTGGACGAGCCGCGGCCGGTGATCCTGACGCTAACGCCCTACGGCGCGGACCGCTACTATCCCATCGCCACGCGCTTCGCCCGCGAGGGCTATGTCGCGGCGATCGTGGAGGTCCGCGGCCGCGGTGACTCCGGCGGCGAATTCGTCCCCTACGAGCGCGACCTCGACGATGGCATGGCGGTGCTTGCGTGGCTGGCAAGGCAGCCCTTCAGCAACGGCGCGGTGGGCATGCGCGGGGGGTCCTACACCGGCTTCCTGCAGTGGGGCCTCGCCGCCCGCGGTGCGCCGGCGCTGAAAACGATCATCCCGGGCGCGCCGCCGTATTTCGGGGTCGATTCGCCGACCTACCGCGGTATCCAGATTCCCTACCGGCTGCGCTGGTATGCGCTGGTTGCGGGCCGCCAGCGCAACGGTAACTTCAACGGTGACCGGGACTACTGGCAAGGGCTCTACCGGGAGCTGGCCCGCGGCGAGGTGGCGCTGGCGGACCTCGCGAGGGAGGCGGGGCTGCCCGGCAGCTACTGGCGCGAGTCCTTTACGCGCTCCTATGTACAGCGCCTCGCCCGCCTGTTGCCGAGCGAGGAACAGCTGGCCCGGCTGAAGATCCCGGTGCTGTCCATCACCGGCTTTCACGATGGCGCACAGCTCGGAACGCTGACGCACTTCCGCCGTGCCGCGGCCCAGGCTCCGCCAGACAGCCGCCTGTTCCAGGTGATCGGCCCCTGGGACCACCACGGCGTTTCCAATCCGCAGGATGCCGTGGGCGGTATCGCCTTTCCCGAGGCCGCGAGCACGCCGACCGAGTGGCATCTTGCCTGGTTTGACTGGGTGCTGCGGGATGGACCGACACCGGCCTTCCTGAAGGACCGGGTGACCTATTTCACCCAGGGCGAGGACCGCTGGCGGGGTCGCGCTGCGCTCGATGCGGGCACCGGTGAGCTGGTGCTGTACCCGACGTCGCCGCGCCAGCCGGCAGCGGATGCCGCGTCCGCCGGCAGTCTCGGCACCGCACCGGCATCGTCACCTGCGCCGGAGCCCGAGGATTGCTGGCGCTATGACCCGCGTGATCCGCCCATCAGCTGGGGGCCCTACTTCGGCAAACTGGCCGGCGGCGACGAGCACCTTCTCGACGACCCGCTGCCCGCGACGCTCGACGGCCGCGGCCTCGTTTACGACAGCGAACCCCTGCGCGCTGCGGTGTCCGTCGCAGGCAACCCGACGCTGTCCGCGCGACTGAAACTCGATGTGCCCGATACGGACCTGGCGGCGGTGCTCTACCTGCTCCGTCCCGACGGCAGGATGGAGCTGCTGGCCTGGGACATGCTGCGCGCGCGTTACCGCCGGGGCTTCCTGCAGCCCGCAGCCCTTCTCGAACCGGGTCGCTATGCCGACTACCGCTTCGAGCTGACCTGGTTCGCCCGGGAGCTGCCCGCCGGTTCGCGTCTGCGCCTGATGCTCACCTCGCCGGGGATCAGCTATTTCTTCCACCGCAACCGCAACTCCGGGCGCCCCGTTGCCGAGGAGACGGTTGCGGACAGCCGCGTGGCGACGATCTGCCTGCAGCCCGGTGCGCAAGAGAACCGGCTGTCGCTGGTGCTGGACCGGTGACGGCACTCTGGGACGCGCACTCGAACCTGCCCCTGGAAACCGGGCGGGCCCTGGACGACCTCCTCCGGCACCGGGAGGCGGGGTTCGGCTTCGTGTCACTGAACGTCGGCTACGACCCTGCTCCCCTGGAACAGATGCTCCGGTCGCTGGCGTGGTACCGCGAGGCCCTGCGCGCGGATCCCCGCTTTGCGCTGGTCGGGTCCGTTGCAGAGCTCGACCGGGCCCGGTCCGACGGGCAGCTCGCCGTGGCTTTCGACCTCGAGGGCGCGCTGCCGCTGCTCGAGGAGGCGAGCATGGCCGGGCTCTGGGCGACGCTGGGGGTGCGCCAGATGCACCTCGCCTACAACCGCAACAACTGGGCCGCGGACGGCTGTTATGACGAACCCCGGGGCCTGACGGCCGCCGGGAGGGAGATGGTGCGAGCGCTGAATGCCGCGGGCATCGTCGTCGACTGCAGCCACGGCGGGGAGCGATCGACGCTCGAGATCATGGCGGTTTCCGAGCGCCCCGTGGTGTTCAGCCACGCCTGCGTGGCGGGTCTCCATTCTCATCCCCGCAACGTCTCCGATCGCCAGATCGACGCCTGCGCCGCGACCGGCGGCGTCATCGGCATCGTCGGCTATTCGCGCTTCCTGGGCCGTACGCCGTCGACCGCCGAGGACATGGTGCGGCACATCACCTACATCGCCGAGCGGGTCGGTCCGCGCCACGTGGGTATCGGCTGGGATTACGGCTACCCGGCCCACGGGTCCGACCCCATGGCGGTTGTCGATCGTTTCGACTGGTGGTTCCCCGATGCGAGCCGGAACCAGGCCGAGGGGCTGACCCCCGAGGA
>CAYTJQ010000122.1:0-4575 GCA_964438205.1 uncultured Alteromonadaceae bacterium | reverse complement strand
TAGCGTGTCCCGGAGGGGTTCTCCGCGGCGCTGGCGCCGGCATCGAAGGGTTCCGGCCTTGAGCTCTCGCCCGAGACGTTGGGGCCGGAAGCCGGGGCGCTACTGAAGGCCAAGCTCAACGAGGCGTTATTGCCCCAGGTCCGGTTCCTCAGGCTCCAGGACACTCTCGTCCGTGAGCCAGGCGTCGAGGACGGCGGTGAGTTCCTCGCGGCCCTGGTGCTTGAGGGCGGAGAAAAGCTGGACCGAGACCATGTCGTCCGGGTAGGTGGCGGCCTCCCTGCGGGCGGCGAGGAGGGCGTTCTTGGCGGCGCCGCGCTTGAGCTTGTCCGCCTTCGTGAGCAGCACGTGCACCGGCATGCCGGCGACCGTGCCCCACTCCAGCATCTGCCGGTCGAAATCGCGGAACGGGTGGCGGATATCCATGAGCAGCACCAGGCCGCGGAGCGACTGGCGGGCCTGGAGGTAGCGCTCCAGTTCGCGCATCCACTTGGTCTTCACCGCCTGCGGCACCTTGGCGAAGCCGTAGCCCGGGAGGTCGACCAGGCGCTGCGAGTCCGAGAGCTCGAAGAAATTGATCAGCTGCGTGCGGCCCGGGGTCTTCGAGGTGCGGGCGAGGTTCGCCTGGCCCGTGAGGCTGTTGATGGCACTCGACTTGCCGGCGTTCGATCGGCCGGCGAAGGCCACCTCCCAGCCGGCGTCGGGCGGGCACTGGTTGAAGCGCGCCGCGCTGGTGAGGAAGGCCGCGCGGCGGTAGTCGGGGGCTGGAACAGCCATCAGGGGCACCGGTTTGTCGCCGTGGGCAAGTCGTATATAATGCCACCGCTTTTCGCCCCCCGGAAACGGGATTAGCGACTCCGCCTTACCTGACACTGAGGTGTTTCCCATGAAGAAACTGCTGATCGCCGCACTCGTCGCCACGGGTTCCACTGTTGCCATGGCCGAGCCGCCCATGGACAAGTACAACAAGGCCTGTGCCGTGTGCCACGCCGCCGGTGTCGCCGGCGCGCCGAAGACGCACGACGAGGCAGCGTGGGAGCCGCGCATGGCCAAGGGCATGGACACCCTCGTCTCTGCCGTCAAGAACGGCCTGAACGCCATGCCGCCGAAGGGCATGTGCTTCGATTGCTCCGACGAGGAGTACAAGGAACTGATCACCTTCATGAGTTCGCCGGCGGAGTAATCGCCGCGCGCTCCCGCGCCGAGACTAGCTATGAAAAAACTGCTGCTGGCTTGCGGCCTGGCCGCAAGTGCCGTCCAGTTCGCCTACGCTGCCAATACCATGCCCGAGGGTGACGTCGACTCCGGCGAAGCGCAGGCTGCCACCTGCTCGGCCTGCCACGGGCAGGACGGGAACAGCATGGTGCCGTCCTTCCCGAAGCTCGCCGGGCTCGGTGAGCGCTACCTCTACGAGCAGATGGTTGCCATCCGTGACGGCGTGCGTGTCGTCGCCCAGATGGCGGGCCAGGTGGACAACACGAGTGACCAGGAGCTCGCGGACCTCGCCGCCTACTACGACAGCCTGGCGCGCAGCGGTGGCCAGGCCGACCCGGACCTCGTGGACCTGGGTGAGAAGGTGTACCGTGCCGGCGTCGCTGAGCGCAATGTGGCGGCCTGCACGTCCTGTCACAGCCCGCGTGGCGAGGGCAATAGCCCCGCTGGATTCCCGGCGCTGGCCGGACAGCACGCGGAGTACATCGAGTCGCAGCTGAAGGCCTACAAGCTTGGCTACGAGCGCCCGGGCGAGGGCCGCTACACCGATGGCGACTCCAAGATCATGCGCAGCAACGCCTTCGGCCTGACCGATTACGAGATCAAGGCCGTCGCCAGCTACATCGCCGGCCTGCAATAAGGGCAGGCGGGATGCAGGGGGTGGTGCAAGCCACCCTTTTGCTTTGCGCGTTGTTCCCTGGAGCGATAGCTGGTCCCCCGAAGCGCCCCTGCACTCCCTTTCGCGGCTTCGATTTTGTGAAATTCC
The DNA here is from genome assembly GCA_964438205.1 of uncultured Alteromonadaceae bacterium. Lineage (GTDB taxonomy): Bacteria > Pseudomonadota > Gammaproteobacteria > Pseudomonadales > Halieaceae > Pseudohaliea. Next base: position 2,600 of record CAYTJQ010000122.1, on the reverse strand, counting down.
CCGGCAGTGCTAGCGTGAACCCGCGGCGCCGGCCGTGGTCTGACTAGCGATGATGCACACGGAGATACCCATGCTGACACTCAAGCACACCCTGGCCGTTTTCCTGGCTGCCGGCCTGCTCCTTGCCGCCGCCCTCGGTGGCAACGCCCGCGCCGAGGAGTACGTCGAAGGCGAGCACTACGATGTCATCTCGCCGGCGATAGCGAGCCGGTACCCCGACAAGATCGAGGTCACCGAGTTCTTTTCCTACAGCTGTGGCCACTGCTACAACTTCGAGGCGGTTATCAGCAAGTGGAAGGAGTCCCAGCCCGAAGACGTCGTGGTGGTGCCGTCCCCGGTGATCTGGAACAAGCCGATGGAACTGCTCGCGAAGGCCTATTATGCAGCCGAGGTGCTCGACGTGACGGAGCTCATGCACCTGGCGCTGTTCCAGGCAATCCACGTCGACCGCCAGCGCCTGACGTCCGCGAGTGATATAGCGGACGTGTTCGAGGACGGCGGTGTCCCCGAGGAGGAGTTCCTCGAGGCGTTCAATTCCTTCGGCGTGAGCAGCATGGCGCGCCAGGCCGACGCCCGGGCGCGGGCCGCGCGTATCAGCGGCACGCCGGAGGTGATGGTGGCCGGCAAGTACCGCGTCACTACGCGCAAGGCGGGCAGCCAGGCCGGCATGCTCGAGATCGCCGAGTTCCTCATCGAGAAGGAGCGCGCGGCCAAAGCCGCAGCGGCACCGGCCGGGACGGCGGCCGGCGCCTGACGCCCCCGGTCCGCTACATCCCGTTCGGGTAGTTCTCCAGCGATACCTTGCCGCTCGCGCGGATCTGCTGGAACGCCAGCCCGTACTCCCGCAGCATCTCCAGGCAGTAGCCCATGCGCCCCGCGAGGTACTCGTGGTGCTCCGGGTCGTTGTCCGCCGGGTCGGCATTGAAACACTGCGCCGCCTTGCGCACGATCACGTGCTCCGGCAGGTAGCAGATGCGGCTGTTCTTGTAGCTGCTCATGCGCAGCTCGGCGATCGGGTAGGCGCCGTTCTGCGACGCCGAGACGGAAACCAGCAGCGCCGGCTTGTGCGCCAGCTCCCCGCTGCCGGGCCAGAGCAGGAAAAAGTTCTTGAGCCCCGCCGGCGCCATGCCGTGCCACTCCGGCGAGACGATCACGAAGGCATCGCAGCTGTTCAGGGCGTCCCGCAGCGGGCCCATGATCTCTTCCCAGGACTCCGTGCCCTCGAACACGCCCTCGTCCCAGAACGGCAGGGGGTTGCCCGCCAGGGAGTAGAGCCAGGTTTCGTCGCACAGGCCGCGGTCGCTCAGCGACCGCTCGATCCAGCCGGCGATCTTCGCGCTCTGGGAGTCGACCCGGTGGCTGCCGCTGATGATTCCGATCTTCATGGCTACCTCGCTTTAGCCTCGCCTTACCAAGTGGCGCCGAAGTATGGCATATCACCCGCCCGCTGGCAGGGTTTCCCCGGGCTCGTCGCGCCCCTGAACCCAGAGGGCCAGCGCCAGGGCACAGGCCGTGACCGCGAGCATTCCCAGCACCAGCGGCCGCGGTGTGTCGACGAGGAGCTCGCCCACCACGGCGGTGACGAGCGCAGCGAGACCCATCTGCACGAAGCCGAGGAGCGAAGAGGCCGTCCCGGCGATGTGGGCGAAGGGGCGCAGGGCGATGGCCATGGCGTGGGGCATCACCAGGCCGAGGGACAGGGCGTAGAACGTCATGGGCAGGACCAGGGCGAGCACGCTCCCGGGCAGCAGCAGGTGCCCGCCCAGCAGGCCGCCGCTGCTGGCGACGGCCGTGGCGCAGCCGGCCAGCATGACCCGCTCGGAGCGGTGGTGGCTGGCGAGGCGGGCGGACAGGGCGCTTCCCGCCATGTAGCCGATGACCGAGGTCAGGAAGATCAGCCCGAACCAGTGCAGGGGAACGCCGAGCATGTCCATGAACACGAAACCCGAGGACGTGAGGTAGGCCAGGAGCCCGGCATAGACCAGCGCCCCGCAGATGCTCACGGCGAGGAAGAAGGGGTGCACGATCAGCTCCGCGTAGTTCCGGGCGATGGCCAGCGGGTGCAGGCTCTGCCGCTGCGGCAGCGTTTCCGGGAGGTAGCGACCCACCAGCAGGACGATGGCCACGGCGTAGCTGGCGAGGAACAGGAAGACACTGGGCCAGGGAACGAAGCGCAGCATGATGCCGCCGAGCCCGGGGGCCACGGCCGGCGCGAGGGCCATGAGCATGGCGATGAGAGACAGGGCGCGGGCCGCGCGGGTGGGCCCGTAGACATCGCGGGCGATGGTGCGCGCCAGGGTCGGGCCGACGCAGGCGCCGATGCCCTGGACAAAGCGGTAGGCCGCGAGCTCGAGGACCCCGCCGGACTGCGCGCAGCCGAGGGAGGCCCCGATGAAGAGCAGCGTGCCGCCGAGGAGCACCGGGCGGCGGCCGAAGCGGTCCGCCAGGGGCCCGCAGGCGAGGTGGAAGAACGCGAAGCCCCAGAGGTAGGCGCTCGCGGTCAGGTGCATGTGCGCGATGTCGGTGTCGAAGGCGCGCATCATCCCCGGCATCGCCGGCAGGTACATGTCGACGGAAAGCGGGCCGAGGGCGGCCAGGGC
>CAYTJQ010000121.1:2480-4654 GCA_964438205.1 uncultured Alteromonadaceae bacterium | reverse complement strand
GCTGGCGGCGGCGGTGACCCACGTGCCCGCCTGGCTCGACGAGAGCGTGAGGGCCGCCGAGCTCGCGGACCTGGAACGGGAGCGGGCCCGGCTCGCGGACGAAATGGAAAGGCTGAGGCGATGATCGACGACGGGGTGCCGCTGCCGGCGGGGGCGCTGGAACGGGCGGAGCGGCGGGCGGAGGAGCTGGTCGCCTTCGCCCGCGGGCGGTTCGGGGACGACGGGGCGGCGAGCGCGATGCTGGTGGCCGCGGCGCGGATGGTGGCCCTCGAGGAGGGCGAGGCGCCCGGGCTCGGCGAGCACGCGGCCGCCACCTTCGGCGGTCTGGTGGCGCTCTACGGGGGCGCCCGATGACCGCGGCGCGGCCCGGCGGGTGCCGGTTCGCCCGGTACGCCGACACCGTCCACTGCGAGCGGTGCGGAGGCGTGTGGGACGCGGGCGACGACCCCGGGCAGGGGCTGACGCTGTGCCCGCTCCAGTGCGGCGAGGGGGGGCCGGCGCGTCCGGCGCCCGCGCGGGGTGTTCCGCTGGCGCTCCTGGAGGGTGTTTTCGCGGCGACGCTCGGGCTCGCCTACCGGGTGGCGCTGGCGATCTCGGACGCGGCGCTGCGGCTGTCGAGCTGGGCGTGGGTGGCCGCGGCGTGGTGCGACCGGCGGTGGCGGCGGGCGTCCGCCTGGGCCCGGCAGGCATGGGGGCGGTGATGGAGTGTCCGTGCTGCGGGGGGCGGCTTCAGGGTTACGATGAGGCGGTGCGCGCGGCGATCTTTCTCGGGGGCAAGATCGGGAAAATCCTCCGTATCCTCCACCGGGCGAAGGGGCGGCCGGTGCCGGCCGACGAGATTGTCGCGCAGCTTTACGCGGCCGACCCGGCAGGCGGGCCGGAGTATGCGCTTTCGGCATTGTACCACACGATTAGCCAGAGCCGGGCGCGTTTGTCAGCCCACGGGATCGTCATTGAGCGGGTGGGCACGGGCGTTGGCTCCAAGGGCTACGTGCTGCGCGCCGTCGGCGCGCGCGTGGCCGCCTGACGGGGGGGCGGGCGATGAGCGAGGTTCTGGACGCCGCGCTGGCCTACGCGCGGCGGGGATGGCCCGTCTTCCCCTGCGACCCGGCCGTCACGGCCGAGGGCAAGGTGTCGAAGGCGCCCCTCGTCGGCAAGGGCGGGCTGCACAAGGCCAGCACCGACGAGGCGACGATCCGCAAATGGTGGGCGCGGTGGCCGGACGCGATGATCGGGCTGCCGACGGGCGCGGCGCTCGGCGCCTTCGTGGTGGACCTCGACCCGCGGGACGAGGACTGCGAGGCGCTGTGGCGGGCGCTGGAGGCGCACGTGGGCTGCGGCCTGGGCGACCCGCCGGTGGCCGAGACCCAGTCGGGCGGGTGGCACCTTTACTTCGCGTGGCCGGCGCTCGGCGAGGGCGAGCGGCTCGGCAACCGGGCCGGGGTGATCGACGGCGTCGACGTGCGGGGCGAGGGCGGGTACGTGATCGCGCCGCCGTCCGTCAGCGGCGCGGGGACGGCCTACGCCTGGCGACGGCGGGAGACGGCGGCGCGCGGGCTGCCGGAGGCGCCGGCCGGCCTGCTGGACTGCCTTTTGCGGCGAGGGGCGTTCGGACGGGACGCCGGGGGTTCGGCGCGGGCGGAGCGGCGCGTGCTGTCCGCCAGCGACAAGGTGCGGCGGTACGCGCTCGCCGCCCTCGACGACGAGCTGCGCGCGCTGGCGGGGGCCGTTGCCGGCACGCGGAACGACCGGCTGAACGAGGCCGCGTTTCGCCTCGGGCAGCTGGTCGGCGCCGGGGCGCTGGCCGAGGGCGTGGTGCGCGCGGGCCTCGAGGACGTGGCCGGCGCCTGGCCGAACATCGCCAAGAGCCGCGGGACCATCGCCTCGGGCCTGTCGGCCGGGATCGCCGAGCCGCGGGACCTGTCGGAGGTGGAGCGATCCGCCCCGTTGCCCCGCCACGAGGGCCCCCGCGCGGCCGGTGGGGCCGGGGGCGAGCGCGAGCCGCCCGGTGGGGGAAGCTCCCCGCCGGACGAGCCGCCGGCGCTCGACCCCGCGGTGCTGGCGGCGAACGCCGCGCGGGAGGCGAACGACACGGGGAACGCGCACCGGCTGCTCGCCTGGTTCGCCGACGACATCCTCTACGTGCGGGACGTGGGCTGGCACGTGTGGGACGG
>CAYTJQ010000121.1:0-2380 GCA_964438205.1 uncultured Alteromonadaceae bacterium | reverse complement strand
GTGCGCTGGTGGCTGCAGCGGTGGCACGGCTACGCGCTCACGGGCCTCGTGGACGCCCAGCTGCTCGCCTTCAACCACGGCCTCGGAGCCAACGGCAAGACCACCTTCTGCGAGGCGATCCGCCGGCTGATGGGCGATTACGCCGCCGCGCTGCCGGCCGAGGCCGTGACCGGCGAGCAGCACCGGCGCTCGGACCAGGCGACGCCCGAGTGGGCGCGGCTGCCGGGCGTTCGCCTCGTCCTGGTCGGCGAGCTGCCGCGGAACGCGCCGCTCAAGGAGGAGACCATCAAGCTCGTCACAGGCGGCGAGCCGATGCTGGTGCGGCACCTCAACAAGGGCTTCGTGGAGCTGCGCCCCGTGTTCAAGCCGGTCATGACGGGCAACCACAAGCCGAACGCCACCGGCTCGGACTACGCCGTGTGGCGGCGGCTGAGGTTGGTGCCTTGGACAGAGCGGCTCCAGGAGCGGGAGCGGCGGCCCATGGGGGCCGTGCTGGCCGAGCTCGAGGCCGAGGCGTCCGGGATCCTCAACTGGCTGCTCGACGGGCTCGCCGGGTACCTGCGCGAGGGGCTGGGCGCGCCGCCTGCGATCACCGAGGCGACCGAGGCCTACCGGGCCGAGATGGACCCCGTCGGCGAGTGGTGGAAGGACTGCGTGGAGCCGCGGCCGGGCAACGAGGTGCCCGCGCGGGCCATGTACGAGGCCTACATCTCGTGGTGCGAGGCGAACGCCGTGACGCCCTACAAGGAGGCGCGCTTCGGGCGCGAGATGCAGCGGCTGCCCGTCGAGAAGAAAGATGGGCGCGTTCGGAAGTATCTGAACGTCATCTTGAAAGATGTTCCGACGAAAGCGGAAGACGAGCCGGCGTGGTAGGGTCGGGCAGGGAGCGGCACAAGATGTGGTGTCAAGGGGGGTGCGCGGCCGGACGTGCGAGGGTTCGCGAGGGTTCGCGAGGGTTTGCGAGGGTTCCGGGGGATCGGGCGAGCGGGAGAAGGCGTTGCGGCGCAAGGGGTTAGGGATGGCGTGCGAGGGTTTGCGAGGGTTTGGCCTCGCACGTGTACGCGTGCGCGCGTGGGGCGGCCATGGCTGACCGGGGGATGAGGGCTGCTCAGGCGCGCGCGCGTAGGGTAAACCCTCGCAAACCCTCGCAGAGGGTCGTTCAAGGCCTTGAACGGAAAGAGGAAATCGGGGGTCGGCGGGGCGGTGAAACCCTCGCACGACCCTCGCAAGGGCTCGCAGACCCTCGCAGCGGGGGCGGCGGGCGACGGCTTCGGGGTCGGGCGCCGGGCAAGCGCAAACCGGAGGCGGCGATGGACGAGCGGGTGAGGCGGGCGCACGAGGCCGAGTGTCGGCGGGTGCGCGAGGCGTGGCAGGCGTTCGGGGCGCTGGCGGCGCCCGGCGAGCGGTGCTGGTGGGCGGTCCACACCAAGGCCGGCCAGGAGGGGCGGGCGGAGGCGGCGCTCGCCGAGCGGGGGCTGACGACGTGGTGGCCGCGCTACGCCAAGCGGGTCCGGTGGGGCCGGCGCGGGGCGTACCGGACGGTCGTGCGGTCGTGGTTCTCGCGCTACGTGTTCGTCCGCTGCTCGCGGCAGGCGCTGTGGCAGGTGTGGTCACGGCCGGGGGTGGTGTCGGTGGTCGGCGTCGGCGGGGAGCCGATGGCGATCCCGGACGCGGCGATGGAGCCGATGCTCGAGCGGGCGCCGGACGGGGTCATGGAGGACCCGGGCTTGCGGACGGACTTCGTGCCGCAGGTGGGCGATCGGGTCGAAGTTGTGGATGGACCGTTCGCGCGGTTCGTGGGCGAGGTGCGGCGGGTTGACGGCGCGCGCAGCCTGCTCCTATGGCTCGAAGCGCATGGGCGGGGGCTGCCGGTTCGGGTGGCGCCCGCCTCGGTCCGGGTGCCGGCGTGACCGGCGCGCGCGACGCTGCCGCGGCCCTCGCGGCAAGGTCCTCTCGCCTCACCGTGTTGAGGCGGAGTGCGGACGCTAGACGCTCATGACAGGTGGTTCGCGGCGGCTGGGCGGTGTCCCCGGATTCGGGGGCGTGCCGGCGCGGCTGGGGCGCCCGGCGGACGCGGCGCGGGACGAGTGGTCGCCGTGGCGGCGGTGGTACAAGACCCGGCGCTGGCGGCGGCTCAGGTGGGCGACGCTGCTGGCGGACGGGTTCACCTGCCGGCGGTGCGGGCTGATCGAGGCGGACACGAGGCGACTGGTGGCGGACCACGTGGAGCCGCATCGGGGGGATGCGGCGCTGTTCTGGGACCCGACGAACCTGCAGACGCTGTGCGCGGCGTGTCACTCCGGGCCGAAGCAGGCCGCGGAGCAGGCGCGGCGGCAGGGGTAGGGGGGGGTCGACCCCTGGCCCCCGGAGCGGCAGGGAC
>CAYTJQ010000120.1:1325-4700 GCA_964438205.1 uncultured Alteromonadaceae bacterium | reverse complement strand
GCGGCATCGGCGGTGCCGCGGTGGCGGTACAGGTAGGTGCGCATGCCGTACTCGAGGCCGCCGAAGAACAGGTCCCGGCAGGGCGGCAGTTCGATGTCCCCGCGGATCTCGCCGCGGGCGATGCCCTCGCGCAGGATGCGATCGAAGTAGCCGACGTAGCTGCGGTTCAGGGCGCGGATCGGCGAGTCCTGCGCGAGCGCCTCGCCGTCGCCGTGGACGTAGAGCAGGTCGACGCCGATGTAGACCTGGATCAGGCGCATCATGAGCGCGCGGTCCGCGGCGAGTTCCTGCACGTGGTTGAGGGCGAGGGCGCGCAGGCGCTCGCGGGTGCCCATGACGTCGATGAGGATGGCCTCGGCGTTGCGGGAAAGCCGCTCGTTGTAGAAGCGATCGAGGATGGCGAGCATGAGCTCATGCTTGCTGCCGAAATAGTGGAATACCGTGCCCTCGGAAACGCCGGCGGCCTCGGCGATACGCCGGGTCGAGGTGGTGTGGAAGCCGGTGCTGGCGAAGAGTTCCGTCGCGGCCCGGAGGATTTCCTGTTCGCGGCGCTCGAGGCGCGTGCGGCTGGTGGTCTTGCTGTTTGCGCTCATGCCCTGTCTCCGGCCTGACCCTGCACCATAGCCCCCGCGCCCGACCGGGTAAACCGGTCGATAGTGTCTTTGAGTATTGCTTGAATATATTAAGCGATGCATAATCCCGCGACCAGCCCCCGGGAGCACGCAAGCCATGACGGGACGCATTGCCATCGGTGGCGCCGCCGGGTTCTGGGGCGACGCCGCCCTTGCCACGCCCCAGCTCCTCGCCAGCGGCGCGGTGGACTACCTCGTTTACGACTACCTCGCCGAGATCACCCTGTCGATCCTCGCCCGGGCGCGGGCGGCCGATGACAGCAAGGGCTACGCCACCGATTTCGTCAGCGCGGCCATGGCGCCCAACCTCGAGGCCATCGCCAGCCAGGGCGTCCGCGTCATCGCCAACGCGGGCGGGGTGAACCCGCGCGCCTGTGCCGAAGCGCTTCGCGCCGAGATCGCCCGCCAGGGGCTGGCGCTCAGCGTGGCGGTGGTGCTCGGCGACGACCTCACGGACCAGGCCGCGAGGCTGCACCGGGACGCTGTGACGGAGATGTTCAGCGGAGCCGCCTTCCCCGCGCCAGAGAGCGTCGCCAGCATCAACGCCTACCTCGGTGCCTTCCCCATTGCCGCGGCCCTCGATGCCGGTGCCGCTATCGTCATCACCGGGCGTTGCGTCGACAGTGCGGTGACCCTGGGCGCCTGTATCCACGCCTTCGGCTGGGCGGCCGGGGACGGCGACCGGCTCGCCCAGGGCTGCCTGGCCGGCCACATCCTCGAGTGCGGCACCCAGGCCACCGGCGGCAACTTCACGGACTGGGAGCAGGTCGTCGACAGCCTGCCCGAGGCGGGCTACCCCATCGCCTGGATCGACGCCGACGGCACCGTGGAGGTCGGCAAGGCGCCGGGCACCGGCGGCCTCGTCAGCGTGGGCACCGTCGCCGAGCAGATGCTCTACGAGATCGGCGATCCCCGCTGTTACCAACTGCCGGATGTCACCTGCGATTTCAGCGAGGTGACCCTCGAGGCGGTCGCGCCGGACCGGGTTCGCCTCGCCGGTGCCCGCGGCCACGGCGCCCCCGTGCACTACAAGGCCTGCGCGACCTGGGCGGACGGCTTTCGCGCCGGCCAGCTCTGGACCATGGTCGGGCGCGACGCCCGGCGCAAGGCGGAGCACCTGGCCGACGGCATCCTCGCCCGCACGGCGCGCATGCTCGAGCGGGCCGGCCTTCCCCCGCTCAGCGAGAGCAGTGTCGAGATCCTCGGCGTGGAGTCTCACTTCGGCGCGGGCGCCAGCGGGGTGGAGCCGCGGGAGGTCGACCTGAAGATCGCCGCGAAGCACCCGAGCGCCCGTGGCATCGGTGTCTTCCTCAAGGAAATGGTCGGCCTCGCGCTGACCGCGCCACCGGGGCTCACGGGCTTCGCCGGGGCCCGGCCCAAGCCCAGCCCGGTGGTGCGCCTGTTCGCCTTCCTGCTGCCGCGGGACGCAGTCAGCCTCCGCGTCGAGGTCGACGGCGCCCCGCTGCCCTTTACCCAGCCCGCCCTGCCGGCCCCGGCGGACCCGGGCTCGGTCCCGGCTGACCCGGTGCCGCCCGCCGCGGGGGAGCCGCTGGTGGCCGTGCCCCTGGAGGCGCTCGCCTTCGGGCGCAGCGGCGACAAGGGCGACAAGGCCAACATCGGCATCATCGCCCGGCACCGGGAGTTCCTGCCCTGGATCGCCGATGCCCTCGACGCGGACCGGGTGGCGGCCTGCTTCGGTCACTTCCTCGCGCCCGGCCAGGCCGCGCCGGTGGAGCGCTTCTACCTGCCGGGCCCCGGCGCCTTCAACTTCCTCCTGCACAGTGCGCTCGGCGGCGGCGGTATCGCCAGCCTGCGCGCGGACCCGCAGGGCAAGTGCTACGCACAGCTTCTCCTCGCCGAGCCCATTCCCCTGCCGCGCTCCCTGGCCGCGGCCCACGGGCTCGGCGACGCCATCCTCGGAGAGACCGCATGATCGAGTACGGGCAACGCTACGCGTCGCAGGTCAGCACCGCGAGCGAGACTTTCGCGGCCAACCGCGCGGCGCAGCTGGCGCTGGTGGAGCGCCTGCAGGCGCTCCTCGACCGTGCCGAGCAGCTGTCCGCGGCGGCGCAGCCGCGCTTCGAGAAGCGCGGGCAGCTCCTGCCGCGGGAGCGGCTGGCGCGGCTCCTCGATCCGGGTTCGTCCTTCCTCGAGATCGGCAACATGGCCGGCTACCTGGTGGACGACCCCGACCCGGAGACCTCCGTACCCGGCGCCACGCAGATCGTCGGCATCGGCTACGTGGGCGGCGTGCGCTGCATGGTCCAGGTCGACGACTCCGGCATCAACGCCGGTGCCATGACCCGCACCTCGACGCGCAAGGGTATCCGCGCCATGGACATCGCGCTGCAGCAGAAGCTGCCCTTCGTCCACCTGGTCGAGAGCGCCGGCGCCAACCTGCTCGATTACGAGGTGGAGATGTGGATGCTCGGCGGCGGCATTTTTGCCCGCCTGGCCCGGCTCTCGGCCGCGGGGCTGCCCACCTTCACGGTGCTCCACGGCGCCTCGGCTGCCGGCGGCGCCTACATGCCCGGCATGAGCGACTACGTGGTCGGCGTGAAGGGCAACGGCAAGGCCTACCTCGCCGGCCCGGCGCTGCTCAAGGCCGCCACCGGTGAGGTCGCCGACGATGCCGAGCTCGGCGGCGCCGCCATGCATGCCTCGGTCACCGGCCTGGTCGAGTACCTCGCCGAGGACGATGCCGAGGGCATCGCCACCTGCCGGGACCTCGTCGCCCAGCTCG
>CAYTJQ010000120.1:0-1225 GCA_964438205.1 uncultured Alteromonadaceae bacterium | reverse complement strand
CCGCGGCTCACGGTGATGATCGGCGCGAGCTTCGGCGCCGGCAACTACGGCATGTGCGGCCAGGGCTACGATCCGGATTTCGTCTTCTCCTGGCCGAACACGCAGATCGGCGTGATGGGCGGCGAGCAGGCCGCGCGCACCATGTCCGAGGTGTTCCGCGCCGGCGCCGCGCGCAAGGGCAGGCCCGTGGACGAGGCCATGCTGGCGGCGCAGGAAGCGCGCGTGACGGCGCACTACGAACGCCAGTCGGACGCGTTCTACACCTCCGGCCGGCTCCTCGACGACGGCCTGATCGATCCACGGGATACGCGGCGGGCGCTGGGCATGGCGCTGCAGACCTGCTGGGAGGCGCGGCATCGCGCGCTGCAGCCGAACGCCTTCGGCGTCGGCCGCATGTAGGGAGACGCAAGGCAATGGGTGAACTGCCAGAGGTGAAGGAGCTCGAGCTGGAGCGCCGGGGCGACACGCTGGTCATCTGGTTCAACCGGCCGGAGACGCGCAATGCCCTCTCGGCAGCGGTGGCGGAGGAACTGCAGCAGGTGTTCGAAGCGCTGCCGGCGGCCTCGCAGTTTCGCTTCGTGGTGCTGCGCGGCCGCGGCGGCGTGTTCTGCGCCGGCGGCGACCTGAAGCAGTTCCGCGAGGTGTTCCAGGGCGGGGCGGAGCGCGCGGCGATCGTCGAGGCCAACGCCGCCTTCGGGCAGCTCATGGCGGCCATCCACGCGCTGCCGCAGCTGTTCGTGGTCGCCATCGAGGGTGCGGCCATGGCCGGGGGGCTCGGCATCGCCTGCCTGGCGGACCTGGTGCTGGCGACCGCCGATACCCGCTTCGCGCTGACCGAGGTCACCCTCGGCATCCCGCCGGCGCAGATCACCCCGGTGGTGATCGAGCGGGTGGGCCTTGCCGAGGCGCGCCGGCTGCTGCTCACGGCGCAGCGCTTCGACGGCACGGAGGCGGCCCGGCTGGGCTTCGTGAACGAGGTTCTCGCCGATGCCGAGGCCCTCGACGCGCGCCTCGCGTCGCTCCTCGACGAGGCCCGCCGCTGCGCGCCGGGGGCGGTGGCGCTGACCAAGCAGATCATCCGCGAGAGCGCGACGGGCGGCGACCGCCGGGCCCTGGTGCGGTTCGCCGCCGAGCGCTTCGCCGACGCCATGCTCGGCGACGAGGCCCGCGAGGGCATGCGCGCCTTTGCCGACAAGCGTGCCCCGGCCTGGGCCGGCGGCGAGGA
>CAYTJQ010000119.1:0-4705 GCA_964438205.1 uncultured Alteromonadaceae bacterium | reverse complement strand
TCGAGGCCCGGGTCGCGCAGCTCCGCGCGGAGATCGAGAACTCGACCTCCGACTATGACCGCGAGAAGCTGCAGGAGCGGGTCGCCAAGCTCGCCGGCGGCGTCGCGGTGATCAAGGTCGGCGCGGCCACGGAAGTGGAGATGAAGGAGCGCAAGGACCTGGTCGACGACGCCCTGCACGCGACCCGCGCGGCCGTGGAAGAGGGCATCGTGCCCGGCGGCGGCGTCACGCTGGTGCGCATCGCCGACGCGATCAGGGGCAAGGTCGAGACCGCGAACCAGGACCAGGCCATCGGCGTCACCCTGACGCTGCGCGCCATGGAAGAGCCGTTCCGGCAGATCGTGGCCAACGCGGCCGTCGAGCCCAGCGTAGTGCTCGGCAAGGTGCGCGAGCACGAAGGCAGCTACGGCTACAACGCGCAGACGGAAGCCTACGGCGACATGGTCGAGATGGGTATCATCGATCCCGCCAAGGTCACCCGCTCGGCGCTGCAGAACGCGGGCAGCATTGCCGGCATGATCCTCACCACCGAGGTCATGATCGCGGACCGGCCCGAGCCGAAGGCATCGGCCATGCCGTCCCCGGGCATGGACGACTTCTGATCCTGCCTTACCCCGGGTGGCGTCCGCCGCCCGGGACTTCCTCCCCGTCGTCGCGTTGACGACAGCGGCGGTCGGGCCTAGTTTCTGATGATGGCCGACTCGCTCATGAATCCCGGCGTTCGCGCCGATCCCCTCGTACTCCGCCTGCACCCGGACGGTTCCCGCTCGCTCGGGGACCACGGGTTTCAGGAGGCTGCGCTCGCCCCCTCGAGCCGCTGCGCCAGTTTCCGGGGCAGGATCTCCCGCGTCGTGTCGTAGGCGACGCGGTAGAGTTCCTGCTTGCGTTCCCGCGGCAGTGACAGGTCCATGGGAGAGGTCGTGCCCGCGTCGATCACGATCGTGGACAGCCAGAAGTCGTCGTTCACGTATTCGCGCGACAGGGTGGTGAGGAAGGCGCGCACCAGCAGTTCGAGGTAGGCGCGCGCGGGCGGGAAGGCGTGCGCCGGCTCCGTCGCGGTGTGGGCGCTGCGCAGGCGGAACACGACCACCGGGGTGCCGCGGCCGGTCCAGTCGCGCACGAGCGCATCCTCGGACAGGATGCTCCCGTCCACCAGCAGCTTCTGCTCGTACTCCTTGAAGCTGAACAGTATGGGCACTGACATGGAGTAGCGCACGGCCTCCGCCACGCGCATGGCGCCGTGCTCTTCCCGGTCGAAGACCACGGCGCCCCCGCTGCGCACGTCCGTCGCCACCACCCGCAGGTCCCGTTCCAGGTCGTTGAAGGTACGACCGCCGAGCTCCCGGTCCATCCAGCGCTGGAAGGCGTCGCCGTTGGACAGTCCGCCGGTACGCAGCAGGGAGACCACGTTCTGCGCCGCGAACTGGCTGAAATCCGTCGTCAGTGCGAGCTCTTGAAGCTCGTCGAGGGGACGCCCGGCGGCGAGCAGGGCAGCGACGATGCCGCCACCGGACACCCCGACCAGGGTATCGTAATCGATGGCCAGATCGGCGAGCGCCCGCAGGACACCGACGTGTGCGCTCAAGCGTCCGCCGCCCCCGGACAGCACGGGAACGATAGCGCTGTCGCTTCCCGCCACGTCGGTCACGCTGCTGGCTTCCAGGCACGGTGCATGTTCCGGAGTATAGCTGGCAGAGGGCCGGCAGGCACTTCTTCGCCGCAGCGGCTTTGATTATCATCGGGGAGCGAAATGCGAGGAGAGAACGTGCGTCGCTTAGGGACTGCGCTGCCTGCCTGTTGCCTGCTGACCCTGCTGGACCTGCTGGCAGCGGCGTACGCGTGCGCGCAGGCCGGCCGGCCGCTCTCCGCCTACGATCCGGTCCGGGTGGATGTCATCCTCGCCGAAGCCGGCGCACGGCAGGCGGCGGGCAGGCACCGGGAAGCGCTGCGTGGCTATCGCCGCGCGATACACCTGACGCGCATCAACGAGGGCCTGGATACCCCGACGCAGATCGGCCTCCTCGAGCGGCTGCTCGAGAGCCAGCTCGCCCTGGGCCTGCGCGAGGCGGCCGACGGCACCCAGGAAAACCTCTACCGCCTGCGCCTGCGCCACGCGGCGGGCCCGGGAGAGCGGCTCGCCGCGGCGGCGGCCTACAGCGACTGGAAGCGGGAGCGCTACCTGGGCGGTGCGGCCACCGCCGGCTACCGCTCCCTGCTGGCCATGATCGACGTCCACGAGGAAGCCCTGGCCGCGTTGCGTGCCGCGGGCGAGGGCGGTGCGGCGGAGGTGCCGCACCTGTACCACCGCCTGGAAGCGGAGTACCTCGTCTCGACCTACGCGGGAGAGAACTCGCCGGTCACGCACGTGCATTCCGGGGGGGTCGGTCTCGCGGATTACCAGACCGCCACCGACCTCGATGCCGACCGCTTCCGACGCCTGCGAAAGCATAATTTCCGCAACGGGCGCGAGCTGCTGGAGCGTGTCATCGCGATCCTCGAGGCGCAGCCGGAGCGCGACGTGGCGGCGCTGGCGGCGGCGAGGATCGCCCTCGGCGACTGGTACCTCTGGTGGCACCGGCGGGGCCGGGCGCTGGAGAACTACCGGTACGCGTGGGCGCTGTATGCGGGCGACGGTGACCCGGCCACCGATCCTGCCGCGCTCTTCCCCGGGCCGCGGGAACTGCCGGATGCGGACAGCTTCGCCACCGGTCGCGCCCCCGGCCCCTACCAGCAGCCGGCGCGGGCGCGGGTGCGCTTCGGCGTCTCCCGGCTGGGCGAAGTCCGCGATATCGAGTTCCTGGAGCTCGAGCCGGACGATGCGCCCGGTGCGCGCTCGGCGCTCTACCGGCTGCTCAGGAATTACCGCTTCCGGCCCCTGCTGCGCGATGGCGAGGTCGTCGCCGCCAGCGACGTGGTCCGGCAATACCGCTACCACTACTGATCACTGGCGGCGGCTACTCGGCCGCGTCCTCCGCCGCGCTGGCCAGGGTGTAGTGGGCCCGGTCGATGAGGTAGGCGCGGATCGCTTCCACGTCGGTCTCGCCGAGCCGGTCACTGAAACCGACCATGCCCTTCTCCCAGTGCAGGCCGCCGAGGACGATGGCCTGGAACTGCGCGTGCCTTTCCGCGGTGAGGGTGCGCAGGTCCGGGGTCACGCCGCCGCTCACGGCACCGTCGCCGTGGCAGAAGACGCAGTACTGCAGGTAGAGCCGCTTGCCCTCGCTGACTGTTTCTGCGCTCGCCGTCTGCGGCGGCGGCTCGATGACCAGCTCGCGCGGCTCCGCCGGGGGCAGGGCGGCGTCGCCACCGAGCTTGAAGACCAGCAGTCGGCTGCGGTTCGGGATGGGGCCGGCGGTGAGCGCCTCGCCGCCGACCAGCGGCAGGGAGCCGCCCCAGCCGGCCACCACGGCGACATACTGCTCGCCGTCGAGGCGGTAGGTCACCGGCGGTGCGACGATGCCCGTCTGGGCGTCGAAGGACCACAGGGTCTCGCCGCTGTCGGCACGGTAGGCGGCCAGCTCGCCCTCGGCATTGCCCTGGAAGAGCAGGTTGCCGCCGGTCGACAGCATGCCGCCATTCCAGGGCCCGGCATGTTCCACCTCCCAGCGGGGTGCCATGGCCACCGGGTCCCAGGCGACGATGGTGCCGCGGACGGTCCGGAGCACCGCCTCCTTCGTGGCGGGGTCGTCGGGCAGGGCAGCGGGGCGTGAGTCGGTGCCGGTGTTCCAGTAGCCGGGCCGGTGCTCGAAGGCCTCGTCGGTGGCGTAGACCCAACCCACATCCTGCCGCGGGATGTACACCAGGCCGTGTTCCGGATGGTAGCTCATCGGGTGCCAGTTGTGGCCGCCGATGGGTCCGGGCAGCTGCAGCCCCGTGGGGCCGTCTTCGTAGCGCGCGCCCTCGGTGACCACCGGGCGGCCGGTTTCCGGGTCCACGTGCGAGGCCCAGGTCACCGTGGCGTAGGGCTCGGCGGCCAGGAATTCGCCGGTGCGCCGGTCGAGCACATAGAAGAACCCGTTCTTCGGCGCCTGCATGAGCACCGGGCGCTCCTCGCCGTCGATCACCAGGTCGGCGAGGATCATGTGCTGCGTCGCCGTGTAGTCCCAGCTGTCGCCGGGGGTGGTCTGGTAGTGCCAGACGTAGCTGCCGTCGTCGGGATTCAGGGCGACGATGGAGGAGAGATAGAGGTTGTCGCCGCCGTCCGGGCTGCGCAGCTGCCGGTTCCAGGGGGCGCCGTTGCCCACGCCGATGTAGAGCAGGTTGAGCTCGGGGTCGTAGGCCATGGAATCCCAGACGGTGCCGCCGCCGCCGATCTCCCACCAGGGGCCGCCGCCCCAGGTCGCGGCGGCGCGCTTGAGGGCCGGGCTCTCGAAACCTTTTTCCGGGTCCCCCGGTACCGTGTAGAAGCGCCAGCGCAGGCTGCCGTCGTCGACAGCGTAGGCGCTGACATAGCCGCGCACGCCGAGCTCGGCGCCGCCGTTGCCGATGATGACCTTGTCATCGATGATCCGCGGTGCGCCGGTGATCGAGTAGGGCTTCGAGCGGTCCGTGGTCTGCACCTCCCAGCGCAGGCTGCCGTCAGCCGTGTTCAGGCTGACCAGCCGGCCGTCCAGGGTGCCGAAGAACAGGTGTCCGTCGTCGTAGGCCACCCCGCGGTTGACCACGTCGCAGCACAGGTGCACGGCCCAGTCCCGCGGCACCTCCG
>CAYTJQ010000118.1:2036-4714 GCA_964438205.1 uncultured Alteromonadaceae bacterium | reverse complement strand
GAAGCCTTTCCCCAGATGGGAGGTCCCGATGAAGCGGTCGTCGTGCTCGGACGCGTGGTGTTCATCCAGGCGAAACCGTCGTAGCGTTGCCGCGCTCGCTGTAGCCCTGCTCCTGACGGCGCCAAACAGCGGGCGATCAGCGGATGAGCCGGTCGATTTTGCCCTGGCTTGCTTCGGCGCCAGCACCGTTCTCAGCGATCTCAACCGCAACGACGGTGACCGGGACGCCGCGCTTCGCTTCACCATGATCGCGTCGACGTGGCGCAAGGTCGCCGACGGCCTCGGTGCGGACCTTACGCGCCGCGACGACGCGGAATCCCGGTTCGCGGCGCAGGCCTTCACGACCGGGCGAAACGGGCTGGCACGCATCGTCGAGTCCTGCCAGCGACGCTTGCGGTGAGGGGCACCCCCCCCCGTCTATCATTTTATGATAGACAGACCTGACAGACGCTGATAGCTTCCGCTCCCGTCACTCACGGGAGGGATCCATGACCGTCATCCCCATCCGGCCCGGCGTCGACCCGGTCGAGGCGCGTGCCGCGGCCGCCGTCGACGCCTACCAGGCCAGGAGCGAGCTGATCGCCCACAAGGTCCGCGTCGTGGAGGACGCGGCCACCTGCGTCGTCGCGGTGGAGGCGGCCCTCGCCGCCCTCGCGGCGGCCCGCCAGGAGCTGGTGCGCGAGGCCGCGGCGCCCCGCGTGCGCACCGCCCTCGCCCGCCTCGACGTGGCGAACGCCCGCCTCCACGAGACCTACCGCACCCTCGCCGGCATCGGCCTCCCGCGGGAGGGCGCGTGATGGACCGGCTCGACCTGATCGCCGGCAACCTCGGCTTCGCCGCCGCCGCCGCCCTCTCACTCTGGCTCCTCACGGTAGAGGAGGCGCCCGCCGCCCCGGTGTGCGGCGACCGCGCCACCATCGTCTCCACCCTCGAGGGCCGCTACGCCGAGAGCCGCCGCGTGATGGGCCTCATGGGCAGCGGGCGGGTGATGGAGCTGTTCGCGGCGGCCAACGGCTCCTGGACCGCCATCGTCACCGACACCGCGGGCCGCACCTGCATCCTCGGCGTGGGCGAGGCGTGGACCGAGTTCGCCCCCGAGCCGGAGGGCCCGGAGGCATGACCCACGCCATCGTCTACGACCCGGCCGCCCCCGTCCCCGTCACGGGCGACGACTGCGCCTTCACCCTCTGGCGGGGCCGCCAGTGGGGCGTCACCGAGTTCGGCGTCGAGCGCCTCGACGGCCGCTTCGCGATCCCCTTCTCGGACCTCGAGGCCGTGCGGGGCAAACTGTTCGACTGGCCCGAGAGGGTCGCCGAGCAGGACGGCATCGACCTCGAGGATTTCGTGACGGCGTTCGGCATCGCCCTCGCCGTCGCGGCCGACCCGGAGCGCCAGCGCGTCTTTTTGCGCACTTACCAGGCCGCCCGCCGCGCGGCGGACCGGCGAGCCCGCGCGCGCGAGGCGCTCGCATGAGCGAGCGCGACGCGTTCCCGGACTTCGCGGCCCACCGCCACCCGGTCCTGGCCGTCCCGTGCCGGACGTGCCACGCGCGGGCGGGCGCGCCCTGCCGCACCCTGTCGGACCGCCCGCGGGCGCACTTCCACGCGCCCCGCTGCCGCACGGCGGACGAGGTGTTCACCGCCCTGTTCGGCGAGGAGGGCGACGTCCGCCCCGCCGACGACGGCACCGGCGCGGCGTCCTCGTGGACCGTCGGCTTCCGGGCGCGGGAGACCCCGAAGCGCCCCTCCGACTGGCCGCCCGAGACCGCCCTTGCGCACCCGCCGGCCCCCGCGCCCGCGCGGCGCCCTGCGGCACCGGCGGCACCGCCCATGGCGCCCGACGCCCTGCCGGGCCAGCTCCCCCTGCCCGGGTTCCTGCGATGACCACGGAGACCGACCGATGACCGAGACCCCGAAGAAGGCCGGCCACGCCGTCGCCGGCGCCCTCGCCCAGGGCCGCACCCGCGTCGCCCACGGCTGCCTCGCCCGCGAGGTGGAGCGCGTGGCGAGGGTGATCGAGAAGACCGGCGCGTCCCATGTGGACGCCCGCCGCCACCTCCTCGCCGCCGTCGACGAGATCGCCGGCCGCCTCCTCGGCGAGATCGCCCTCGCCACTCCGTCCGACGGCCGCGTCCTCCAGGCCGCGCTGATCGAGAGCGGCGCCCGCGTCGAGGCCGCGGCCGTGCGCACCGTCCGCGCCACCGGCGCCGACGTGACGAACGAGACCGTCCACGTTCCGGCCCCCCGCACCCGCGAGGGCGGCTGACCCTTGTCGCCCCGGCCCGGATTTTCGGAGCAACCAGACCCAGGAGGGGTCGCGGTCCTTCGGAAAATCGGGGCCGGGCCGGGGCGGCATCCCGAACCGAAGGAGGACACGCGATGGAAACCGTGATGGACAGGCCCGCGCCGGGCGGCTGGATCGCGCGCAAGGCGCCGGGCGTCGTGGTGCCCCCGCCGGAGCGCCTCGCGAAGATCGTCGAGCGGCACGTCAGCCGCCTCGCCCGCGACCGCGAGCACCGGCTGGCCACCGTGGCCGCCGCCCTGGCGCGCGACCTGGTGCTGGCCGAGCCGGTGCTGGGCCACCTGGTCGGCGTCGAGGACATCGCCGGACGCCTGGCGCCGCTGGTCGCGGCCGCCGCCGGGCGCCTCGGCCGAGAGCTGAAGGACGAGGGCGGCCAT
>CAYTJQ010000118.1:0-1936 GCA_964438205.1 uncultured Alteromonadaceae bacterium | reverse complement strand
GCCGAACCGGTCTCCCAGGACGCCGGCGGGCATCGCCCGGTCGGCCGAGCTGTTGATGGACAGCTACAAGCTGCGCGACGGCCGGCCGATCGGCGACGTGCGGTGGGGCGAGCTCGCCAGCCTCGCCGCCCGATCCCTCGAGGAGGCGTGCGTTCTGGAGGCGATCCGCACCCGCGGCACGCCGGCCGACCCGGGCGTGAAGGTCCGCGACATCCTCAAGGACGCCGACCTCGCCGAGATCGTCGCCCGCGCGAAGGAGCGCGCCCGATGACGATCGACACCATCGAACAGCCGCCTGCCGACCAACCCATTGTCACGCCGACTTCGGCGCCAGAGTTGGAGCATCGGCAGGCGGCCCCCGACTGCGCGTCGGCCGGCCACACGAAGGGAACCGCGCAAGCGGCCAGCTTATCGCCACCGGACGACGCGCAACCCGAAGCTCCGGCGGCCGGCCAAGGCTGTATCACGCCACAATCCGCGCCATGCGAGACGCACCAGCCGCCGGAGCCCCATTGGACCGTCGTTCCGCTGATGGAGCTGGGCTGGCGCAGGACGTTCCTGATCCGCCAGCGCAACGCGGGCGAGAACGCCGCGAAGGCCCTGATCCGCCGCTTCCTCGGCTGGTCCCTCGACCTGCCGGAGAAGGAGCGGACGAAGATCGCGAAGGCGGCGGGCCAGCTGTGGACGCTCGCGCGGAAGGACGCCCTCGACACCGACGACCTCCCCGCCGGGCTGGCGGCCGACCTGCGCGTCTTCGCCCAGCCCATCTCGCTGATCGACGCCCAGATCGCCCACGTGGAGAAGGAAATGCAGAAGCTGGCGAAGGAGACGCCGGCCGCCCCGTTCGTCCGGGAAACGCCGGGCCTGTCCATGAAGGGCCTCGCGATCCTGGTGGCCGAGGCCGGCGACCTGGGCAGCTACCCCGACCGGGACCGGCTGTGGAAGCGCCTCGGGCTCACGCCTCACGCCGGCCACGCCTACTCCACCTGGCGCCGCGGCGGCGGCGACCGCGCCTTGACGAAGGACGAATGGATCGCGGCCGGATACAGCCCCCGCCGGCGCTCGCTCATGTTCGCCAACCTGTTCCTGCTCCAGACCCACGTCGCCCTCGGCACGCCCTACGCGGCCATCTACTACGCCCGGAAGGCGCGCACCGAGACCGAGCGCCCGGACTGGACGAAGCTCCACCGCCACATGGACGCGACCCGCGTGGCGACGAAGGCCCTCGTGAAGGACATCCGGAAAGCGTGGCGGCAGGCCAGCACGGCTACACCGGAACTTCCGGCCGACTGCGGGTCACCTGCCGCCACGCTTGCCCGCGACGGGGAGCCCGGGTGATGCGACGGGTCGTCTTCGCCGTCTGTCTGACGCTCGCGCTGGCGGCGCCGTCGGCCGCCGGCACCCTTGAGGTTGTCGACGGCGACACCGTGCGCTGGCGCGGCGAGCTCGTCCGCCTGGTCGGCTACGACACGCCCGAGCTGCGCGGCCGCTGCCGCACCGAGCGCATCCTCGCCGAGGCCGCCGCCAACTACCTGCGCGGCCTGTTGCTGGAGGGCCCCGCCGTCCTCCACTTCGAGCGCGGGCGCGACCGCTGGGGCCGCCGCCTCGCCCGCCTCACCGTCGCCGGCCGCGACGTCGGCCCCGAGCTGATCCGCGTCCGCCTCGCCCGCCCCTACACCGGCGGCCGCCGAAAGGGATGGTGCCCATGAGCGACGTCATGCTGCTGGGCGTCCTGCGGATGCCGCTGCCGGAAGAACCCGACCAGGTGACGCTCGCGCAGTTTCAGGCGCGCGCTTGTGAGGCGGCCGACCGGATCGAGCGTGACGCCGCCGAGATTGAGCGGCTGCGGGAGGCGCTGGAGCGCATTGAGCGCGAGGGAGCGGGCCTGTGGCTCGCGCAGATCGCGGCGGTTGCCCTGCGCGGGGAGGAGGGGTGA
>CAYTJQ010000117.1:0-4732 GCA_964438205.1 uncultured Alteromonadaceae bacterium | reverse complement strand
TGGGCTTGGTGAGTGCCCACAGGACGGGGTACGCCGGCGCCGGGAAGTCCATGGGGCCGAACCCGTCCGTGATGTAGACGAACTGGTCCGGCGCGATCTCCAGCTCGGCCACCTTGTCGAAGGCCGGCTTGAAGCGCGTGCCGCCCCGGCCCGGCAGGTCACGCCGACGGCGCTCGAGCGCGGCAATGGCGTCCCCGTCCTCGGCCGAGAAGGTGTCGACCGCCCGCACGGCCGCGTCGATCCACAGGACGGTGAGGCTCTCGGGCACGACCTCCTCGACCACGTAGGCCAGCTGGGCGAAGGTGCGCTGGAGCACGTCCGTGGGGATGGACCCCGAGGTGTCGACGGCGACGACGAGCGGGCCGACCGTGTCCTCCGTGCGGCGCCGGCGGATCGACGCCGGGCTGTTCAGGAGGCGGCGGACGTAGGGCCTGCCCTTGCGCGCGCCCTCCCCCTCCGACGCCCGCGCCTGCAGGAGGCGGAGCAGGGCGGCCTCGAACGAAATCCGCCGGCTGTCGCTGCCGGCGATCTGCTCCATGAGACTCCCCGGCGCGCGGCCGGCGTGTTGCGCCAGGGTGCGGATGCTCTGGCGCGTATCGGCCTCGGCCGCCTCGGCCACCTGCCGGTCGTCGCCCTCCACCCTGGCCGCCACGTGACGGTCGAACTCGTCCGCCCCGGCGCGGGCGGCGCCGGCCTTGGCGATGTCGGCGTAGGTGCGGCACGGCATACCGGCATCGTTCGCCGTGTCGACGACATCCATAAGATCCACGTAGATGTCCACTACGGTGCGCTTGCGGTCGTCGAGACCGCGCCAGGCGCAACCGGGGACCAGATTGCCGACACAGGACCCCACGAGGACGTCGTTGATGTGGAAGTCCATGGCGACGTTCATCACCTCCCCGTCATAGGGGATGCGCTTTCCGCCGACGGTCGTCACCCAGCCGCGGCGGGCCCACAGCCCCATCCAGCGGGGATGGTTGAGGAGCCGGTGGAGCACCTCGTGGGCGACGGCGAACAGCTGCTGGCCCTTGCCGAGGGAGCGCATGAAGCCCACGTTCACGTGGACCTCGTCCATGGTGACGTAGAGGGTCGGGCACGGGTCCGGCCCGTCCCCGTCGCACCGCTCCACCCACTTCAGGTGACGCGCCAGCGCCACATAGAAGAACGGGTGCGCCCTGCGCAGCTGGATGCGCAGGGCGGCCATGTCCGGGCTGCACTCGCCCGGCGGTGCGATATTCTGGGGTGTGGTATTGACGTTGGGCGCGAGTCGAGTCATATCGTTCCTACCGTTGGCTCGTGGTTGGGTTCGCGGTGTTAGACATGAACTTCACCCGGTGGAGCTAACTACTCCACCGGGTTTTTTCTTGTGTACTCAGCCGTGGGCGTTGAGCGCCTCGAAGGCGGCGAGATCCTCGGACCCGTCCTCGACCCCGCCGATGGCGTCGAACCGCTCCAGCGCCTGCCGGGCCTCCTTGACCACGGCGTCCCGCACGGGCTGGTGCGCCCGCACGTCGGCGATGTCGTAGCTGTCGGCGAGGCGCTCGATGCTGTCGAGCAGCTCGTCCACCTTGACGTTGCCGGCGAAGTTGAGCGGGCGGAGCAGGTCCACCTGCTTCTTCAGGTTGCCGAACAGGCTCTCGTAGATGCGGCGGTTCTCGGTCTTGCCGACCTGCTCCACCACGTTCTCCAGATAGCCGCGCAGCGCCTGCGTCGCTCCGCCGAGGCTCTCGTCGACCGCCTTGCTGACGCGCTGCTGCATCTGCATGGACAGCGCCACGGCGACCGGCTCGGGCAGCGAGCTGCCCTTGGCGTCCGGCACCGGCTCGATCTCCCACGACAGGTCGAACAGCCGGTCGGCCTTGTCGGCCGACGGGTAGTCCTTGAGCGTCACCACCTCCTTGCCGTGGGCGCGGTTCAGGTTCTCCATGGCCTGAGCCACGTAGGCGTCGTAGTTCGCCTGAAACGCGTCAATGCTCATCTGGAGCTGGCGCTTGTACAACGCCATCTTGGACAGGTACGCCTCGACCTTCTCGTTGGCGAGGAGCTGCATCCCCCGACGATACGCTATCGTGTTCTCGTAGTGGTAGGTGGACGCTTCGTTGCACGTTGCCCGCATGGCCTGCAGGGGCTCGTCAACCCCGTAGAACAGGTTGATGCTCGCCCGTCGGACGGCGTCGACCTCGACCCCGAGCGTCTCGGCCAGGGCGGCACGGAGGCTCGGGTCGTTGAAGTTGCCCGAGAACACCCGCCGGTGCAGCGACACCAGCTGGCACGAGTTGCGCAGCGCCTCCACGATGTCGGTATCGATGGCATCCTGGTCGAGCATGATCTTGTGGATAGACATGAACTTCTCCTGTTATTCTCGAGAATAACGGTCAGGCGCCGGCGAGCGCCTCGACCGTCTCCTTGTTGTCCTGCAGCCACTGGGCGTAGGCCGGCGTGGCGGAGAACGTCTTGCGGAGCCCGCGGCGGTCCTGCAGGATGGTGTCGAAGGTCGACGAGGCGACCTCCGCTGGCAAGCGGCCGATGTAGGCCGTGATGGCGTGGGCGTGCTGCAGCACCCTTTCGGGGCTCATGTGCAGGCAGAAGTCCACCACCATCTGGCTGACGACGAACGCCGACTCCACCGACTCCGGGCCGGGGCAGGCCGCCCCGTCCGGGTCGTCGATCACCTCCGACATGGACGGCCACTCGCTGGCGATCCTCGCGTAGATCAGGATCTCCGCGGCGACGTCGTCGCCGAGCCACCCGCGAAGCGTGCGATAGGTCGCCTTGCCGTGGGACAGGCGCTCGCCGTCCCAGCACGCCGGCTGGGCCTCGAGCATCTGGGAGGCCAGCACCATGGACCGGGGCGTGCAGAACGGCTGCGCCGGGTCGACCGGCACCTCGTCCACGAAGCAGGCCCCGCTGCGGTGCGCCACGTAGGCCGTGAGCGGCGGCAGCACCCGCACCTTGCGGGCATACTCCAGCCACTCCTCGGTCGACACGCACAGCTCCAGGTCGAACGACCTGTTGGTGTCGTAGGCGAGGGCGCGGGTGACGCCCGAGCGGTCGGCCGCCCGGTTCGTCGTGGCCACCACGGTGGCGTTCGCTGGCAGCACGTAGCCGTTGATCTGCCGGTCGAGCTTCAGGCTCGCCCCGAGCTTCTTCACGTCCACGCTGGCCTGCCCGATGTCGTCGAGCAGGACGATCCAGCGGCTGGGCAGCTCCTCGGGGAACGGCACCGCCACGTCGTCGGCCTGCTTGCCGTCGACGAACGTCTTGTAGGTGAAGCCGCCCTTCTGTAGCTCGTCGAGCAGCGGGAAGGTGGAGGGTCGGGTGAAGCGCGACAGCGCCACCCCGTCACCCCGCTGCTCGATCCACTGGTAGCCGCCGAACGTCTCGTCGGTGTGGCCGGGCATGGTGTTGAAGACGAGCAGCGTGGGCTCCTCGCACACCCTGGACAACACCCGCGCCGCCATGGAGACGAGCGAGGTCTTGCCCTGTCCGGGCCCCGACTTGACGTTGATCGCCAGGTGGGGGCGGTTGCGGTTCACGTTGACGAGGAGGGCCATCGCCTCCTTGAGAGTGTAGCTAGGGGTCAGGTCATCCATGGTTGGGTTCTCTCTTGTCAGTGTGTCAGTCGTCGCTGGCGCTCTGGCCGTCATCCGTGGTGTCGAACACTGGCACGCCATACAGGTTGCTCAGGATCGTAACGATGAGCGGCAATATCCGCTCACCGGCCAGCAATGGCAGGTCGAATCCGATCAGCGGCAGCTCGTCCTCCTCGGTGCCGGCGAAGTAGACCGACACCATGTCGGCCTTTCTACGAGAAACCCCCGCCTCGCAGTTCGTCATCCCCGTGTCGGGGTCGAAGTGGGCGGCGACGTAGCAGATCTCGAACTTCCCGACCTTGCCGTACCGGGACTTCTCGATCTCCATGTCGAGCGTGCTCAGGGCCATGGACAGGCGTCGTGTAAGGAAATGCTTGTGCATCGTTATTCTCCAGAATAAGCCGGCTTACGCCGGGGCAGTGGCGGGTAGTCGATCAGCTGGTGCTCGGTGAAGTGGGGCTCCACGTAGACCTCGTAGGCCACCATGGCGGCCTTGCCGAGTTGCACGGCGCCGCCGATCAGGAACAGGGCGAACAGCCACGGCAGTATGTCGAACTTCATCACGCGTTTCCTTTCGCCTTGTTGTCGCGCAGGGCGGTTTGCAGGGCTTCCGCGCAGACGTCGCGGAACTCGTCGTTGGACAGGGGCGCGTGGCCCCTGTCCGTGAGGGTGCGGTTGACCGCGTTGCGCACGAACTGCACGCGGTCGTCGTCCGTGCCGCCGGCCGCCTTGTGGAGGGCGACCGACGCGATGGTGGTGTCCACCGCCAGGGTGTGGCGGTCAGATGTCTGAGAGGTCATGGGCGTATCCGTTGACGGGGGTGATGTCCGGCTGCTTGTCGAGCAGCCTGCGGACGTACTGGGGGTCCTTGAGGCTGTAGAGGGCGAGGGAGCGCCCGCGCCCGCCGGTGGGGCCTGCCACGAAGGCCCGCTCGATCTGTCGGTCGATCAGCGGGTAGCGGGCGGTCGCCGACGGGGCGAGGATCGACGCCGGCGACTTGTCCTCGAGCGCGCGGCCGATCTCCTCCGCCGTGGCAGTGCCCGCGGTGACGAGGTAGTCGAGCGCCGCCCACATGCGCGTGCCCTGCGGCGGCGCGGCGGCGTGAGTGAGCGCGCGTCGCCGCGCGTGCGTGCGCGCGG
>CAYTJQ010000116.1:2232-4805 GCA_964438205.1 uncultured Alteromonadaceae bacterium | reverse complement strand
CGAGGCGCTGTTGCGGCACGTGTTCCGGCGGGTGCTGGAGGAGTGCGAGGACGACATGGCCTTCTTCCAGCAGCGCATCGACGACAGCGTGCTGGCGCGGCTGCAGGCGGTGATCGACAACCGTTTCGAGCGCATGGACTACGGCGAGGCGATCCGCATCCTCGAGGGCTGCGGTGAGAGCTTCGAGTTCCCCGTCAGCTGGGGCGTGGACCTCGCCAGCGAGCACGAGCGCTATCTCTGTGAACAGCACGTGGGGCGGCCGGTGGTGATCGCGAACTACCCGAAGGACATCAAGGCCTTCTACATGCGCCTCAACGACGACGGCGAGACGGTCGCGGCGATGGACGTGCTCGCGCCCGGCATCGGCGAGATCATCGGCGGCAGCCAGCGCGAGGAACGCCTCGACGTGCTCGAGGCGCGCATGGAGCCGGCGCTGCGCGAGGAACTCTGGTGGTACCGGGACCTGCGCCGCTACGGCACCGTGCCCCACGCAGGCTTCGGTCTCGGCTTCGAGCGGCTGCTCAACTACGTCACCGGCATGGACAACGTCCGCGACGCCATTCCCTTCCCCCGCACGCCGGGGAACGCGCACTTCTGACGGCCGCGGGGCCCGACAGGTCCCCGCTGCGCGCCTACACGGCGCCTTCGCCGGGGGCGGGCTCGAAGTGGGCGAGGTGGTCCCCCTCGCGGTCGATGCCGGCGAGGGTCACCGCCACCGGTGCCTCGAGCTGGAAGCGCCGGGTCTTGCTGGTCAGGGTGGCCTGCCACTTGTCGAAGCTGAACTTCTCCGGGTCCTTGCGCAGGTCCACGAAGCCCTCCAGCCCCCAGGCGTCGATGCGCGCCATGAAACCGCTGGAGCTGAGGTGCACGATGCGCGCCGGCCAGGGCGACGGATCGGCGGCCGCCTGGCGCTCCAGGAAGTTGGCGGCGAGCCAGCGCTCGGCCTCACCGGTGGCGGCGCGCACGGCGCGCAGGCCGGCGCTCACCTGCTCGAGCGTGGGACCATCGACGAGGTCGGGCTTGCGCTCGTGGAGGATGGCCTTGAGCTGGAGGTGGGCGAGGAAGTCGACGGCCCGGCGCAGCGGCGAGGTGCAGGTCGTGTACACGGGCAGCACCATGCCCATGTGCGGCGCCGGCTTCGTGCTCAGCGTCGCCCGGGTCAGCAGCCGGTTGACCATCGCCCGCAGGGGCAGCTCACTCGCGGTCTCCGCCAGGGCGCGGAAGATAGCCCGGTAGCCGGCGAGGTCCTGCGGGTCCGTGTCCTTGTGCGCCGGCAGGTTGCGCTCGAGGAACTGGCGGGTCTCATCGCTGCGGTCGCGGCGGAAGCCCGGGTGGCTGATGTAGGGGCCGCTGGCGCCGTGCTCGGCGAGAAAGCGGGCGGCGCAGCGGTTGGCGGCGACCATGCAGGCCTCCACCAGGCGCTGGGAGGTCAGCTTCTCGCCGGGCTCGATCGTCTCGATCTGCCCCTTGTCATCCAGCTGCCAGCGGTACTCCCGGCGCTCCTCCATGGCGAGGCCGTGGGCCTCGCGGTCGCCGGCGAGGGCGCGGTAGGCCGCGTAGAGCGCCTCGAGCGGGCTGGCGTAGCTCATCAGGCTGTCCTGCTCCCCGGAGAGGTACTTGTCGACGGCAAAGTAGGACAGCTTGGCCCGCGAACGCACGGTGGCCTCGTGGAACTCGAAGTCGCGCAGTTCACCGCTGTCGGCAATGGCCATCTTGCAGACGAGGGCCGGGCGGGTCCTGTCCTCCGTGAGCGCGCAGCTCTCCTGGGCGAGGACCTCGGGCAGCATGGGTACCACGTCGCCGTGGAAATAGGCGGAGCAGGCGCGGGCGGTGACCAGCGGCAGGAGCGGCGAGTCCGCGCCGATGTAGGCTGTCGGATCGGCGATGGCGACGTAGAGAATCCAGCCGTCGGTGGTGGTTTCGGCGTAGAGGGCGTCGTCGATGTCCTGGGTACGCGCCGAGTCGATGGAGACGAAGGCGAGGTCCGTGAGGTCCAGCCGGTGGCTGTCCGCCAGGGGGTCAGTGGCCTTGATGTGCTCGGCGAGCTCGCGCTCCCGGGCGCTGTCCCAGCCGACCCTGAGGCCGTGCCGGGCCATGGCGTAGGCGTTCTCGAGCCCCGGCGTTCCCGCCGGGCCGAAGACCTTCAGTACCTTGGCCTGGGGCCGGCCGTCGCGGATCGGGTGGCGCAGCACGGCGCAGCGGACGTAGTCGCCTTCCTTGACACCGTTGCGTGCGTGCGGCGGCAGGAACAGCCAGCGCTGCAGCGAGGCAAGCTGCGGGCGGACGAAGAGCGCCTTGCCCTTGCGCACGCACAGGCCGTTGAACTCGCCGAGGGGACTGTCGACGAGGCGCTCGATTTCCGCCACAGGACGGTCGTCCGAACCGGGCCGGATGCAGACCCGCACCCGGTCGCCGGGGAAGGCCTTGAGCATCTCGTCCGGCGGCACGAACACCTCGCGGCCGTCGTCGAGCACCGCGAAGCCATAGCGTGCCTGCGTGCCCTTGATGACGGCCTCCGCCCGCTCCTTGGCGGATTCCATCTCCTTCTTGAGGCCCCGAAGCTGGGACAGGGC
>CAYTJQ010000116.1:0-2132 GCA_964438205.1 uncultured Alteromonadaceae bacterium | reverse complement strand
GAGTTCGGGCAACGCACGGGATCGGGCCATTCGACCGACTTGCTCCAGGATTTTCCCCGCCGGCCAGCGCAGTCTTCCCTGCCTGCCCTGTAGCGCCGCCCCCGGCCCCGACGTTCATTGCGCCCTGGCTCTTCGCGCCTTACCTCCTCTCGCTACCGCGGTCCGCCGTGGCACGGTTCGGCCGTGCCGGGACGCCGTCGTGGCGGTTTTCTGACCCCCTCCCGGAGAGACCGCATGGAAAGCAGCCTCGCCCTGCATACCCCCCTCACTCGTGATCTTGCAAATGATGAGGCCGCCGGCCCGAAAACCTACGTACTCGATACCAACGTGCTCCTGCACGACCCGACGGCGATCAGCGCCTTCAACGAGCACCACGTGGTCATTCCCATGACCGTCCTCGAGGAACTGGATCACATCAAGGACCGGCGCGACAAGACCGTGAGCCGGGAGGCGCGCATCGCCATCCAGCTCATCGACAAGATCGTCGACGTGGCCACGCCGCACGAGATCCAGGAAGGGGTGGACGTGCCCGGCAGCACGCTGCAGGGGCCGCCGGGAACGCTCGCCATCTACCCGGACCAGCTGATCACCGACGACAGCGACATTCCCTACCTCGACGGCACCCCGGACCAGGCCAACGACAATCGCATCATCAACGTCGCCATCAAGCTGCAGGCGGAGCACCCGGAGCGCTTCGTCTGCCTGGTGACGAAAGACATCAACATGCGCATCAAGGCCAAGGGTTCCGGGCTCCTGCATGTCGAGGACTACCGCCGGGACCGGGTGCTGGACGACATCGACCTGCTCACCAGGGGCTACGAGCACGTCCCCGGCGACTTCTGGGACGGTGTCGACGAAGTGGATACCGTGCGCGAGGACGATCTCACGCTGCACCGGGTGCCGCGGACGGCGCTGCCCCAGGCCTACCCGAACCAGTTCCTCTTCGACGACCACGACTTTCTCGCCTTCGTCGTACGCATCGACGGGCAGCATGTCTACCTGCGCTGCGACAGCCGCGACGGGCTGATGAACCAGCGCTTCTGGGGCCTGGCCCCGCGCAACCTCGACCAGGCCATGGCCATGCGGCTGCTCGCCGACGACGAGGTCGACATGACCGTGCTCACGGGCCCCGCCGGCTCCGGCAAGACGCTGCTGGCGCTCGCCTACGGGCTCCAGGGCATCCTGGAAGAGGGTCGCTACAGCAAGCTCATCGTCGCCCGCTCGACGCCGCCCATCGCGGAGGACATCGGCTTCCTCCCGGGGACAGAAGAGGAAAAGATGGCGCCCTGGCTGGCGGCCTTCGACGACAACCTGGAGATCCTCCACGGCACCGACGAGTCCTGTGCCGGCAGCATCGAGTACGTCAAGGAGCGGGCGAACATCCAGTTCAAGTCGCTGAACTTCATGCGCGGCCGCTCCTTCAACAACGCCTACATCATCATCGATGAGGCCCAGGGGCTGACCCAGTTCCAGCTCAAGTCGGTGATCAGCCGGGTGGGCGAGGGCTCGAAGATCGTGGTCCTCGGCAACCTCGCCCAGATCGACAACAAGTACATTTCGCCGCTCACCTCCGGCCTCACCTACCTGGTGGAGAAGAGCAAGCACTACGAGCACGCCGGTGTCATGCACATCGGCGGCATCCTGCGCTCGCGGCTGGCGGCCTTTGCCGAGGAAGAGCTGTAGCGCCCCTGCCGCAGGCCGGCCTAGCCGCGCTCGGCCTCGTAGGCCGCGACCAGGGGTCCGAGTTCCTCCGCGAAGCGCTCGGCGAAGCCGAGCAGGGACGGGTCGGGGGCGCTGCCCGCCCCCGGGGACTTGCTCGGGAACAGGCGCCAGGCCGCAGGGCTTTCCGCTTGCTGTTCACCGGGTCCCTCGCCCGCCCTGGCCGCCGGTTTCGCCGGTGACGGTGGCAGCGGCGGTGGCGAGAGGCCCAGGTGCGCGAACAGCCGGGCGCGTAGAGCCAGGGGCTCCGTGACCAGCTCCTCGTAGTCCACGATCAGTACCGGGTTGGGCAGTACCGCCTGCCAGTGGGCGATGAGCCGCTCGGCCCGGGCGATGGCACGTCCCGCCGCGGCCAGGTCGTAGCTGTAGCCGTGGCCGCTGCGGAACTTCTTGAAGTACAGGGCGAGCCCGAG
>CAYTJQ010000115.1:0-4811 GCA_964438205.1 uncultured Alteromonadaceae bacterium | reverse complement strand
CGGCACCCAGGTCGCGCAGCAGCGCTTCCTGCTCCGGCTTGCGCACGATGTTCACCAGCGGCACGCCGTCGGCGATGCAGATGCGGTTGAGCATCTGGCCCAGGTTCGAGGCCGCCGCGGTGTGCACCAGCGCCGCGTGCCCTTCCATGGCCATGGTTTCCACCATGCCGAGGGCCGTCATCGGGTTCACGAAGCAGGAGGCGCCCTGCTCCGCCGTCGTGCCCTCGTGCAGCGGCAGGCACTGCGACACCTTCACGCAGCGGTACTGGCTGTACAGCTCGCCACCGAAGACACCGACGGTGCGGCCGATGAGCGCCCGCGCGGCCGGGTCGTCGCCGGCGGCGACCACGGTGCCGGCACCCTCGTTGCCCACGGGCAGTGCCTGGCCCACCCGTCCCGCCATCATGCGCATGGCATTGTCCGGGACATCGGCCTCGATCACGGGCCGCTCCACCGTACCGGTAGCGCGGGCCGTGGTCATGTCGGCGGCGCCGAAGAGCAGGCCCAGGTCCGAGGGATTGATCGGCGCCGCCTCGACGCGCACCAGCACCTCGTCGGCGCCGGGGGTGGGTACCGGCACCTCGGCCAGGCGCACCTCGAGGACCTGGTCCTCGCGTAACAGGGACTGGATCTGCAGGGCCGTATCACTCATGGTCTCGTCTCTCGGGATGGGGAAAGGTCGCCGGACTGTAGCGGACTTGGCCGCCGCCGTGAAGCCGCCCTGCGCCCCGCGCGCCGCCTCGCTATACTCCGCCGCAGGACGCCAAGGAGCGCACCGGATGCTGCCCCACCACCAAGTACTCGCCGCCGACAACGACCCGCTGGCCGACGCTGACGCCCTCCAGCGGCACATCGAGCGGGCCCTCGCCGTGCGTCCTGCCGGCGGCTGGGAGCTGGCGCTCGGCTACCGCCTTGTGCAGCGGTGGTTCAGCCCGATCGTCGTCGGCGCCGAGCGGCTGCCGGACGAGCCGTGCCTGTTCGCCGGCAACCACGGCCTCTTCGCCGTCGACGGCCTCGTCGTGCTGCCGATCATGCTTCACGACTACGGCCGTTTCCTGCGCCCCATGGGTGACAAGTTCCTGTTCACGGACCCGCGCCTCGCCGACTTCCTGGTCCGCCGCGGCGCGACCATGGGCCACCCGGCGGTCTGCAGCGCCCTGATGGAGGCGCGGCAGGACATCCTCGTCTTTCCCGGCGGTGCGCACGAAGCGGTCAAGCGCAAGGCGGAGAACTATCGGCTGCAGTGGAAGGAGCGGCTCGGCTTCGTGCGCCTCGCGGCGAAGCACGGCTATCGCATCGTGCCCTTCGGCCTGGTCGGCCCGGACGACTTCTACGAGCACCTCCTGGAGGGCGAGGACCTCGCCGACAGCTTCCCGGCGCGCTGGCTCATGGCCCGGGGGCTGCTGCCGAAGGACCTGCGCCGCGACCTCGTGCCGCCGCTCGCCCGGGGCAGCCTCGGCACCCTGCTGCCCCGTCCCCAGCGCTGCTATCTCGGCTTCGGCGAGGCACTGGACCTCTCGTCGCTCAGGGGCAAGCGGGTCGGCAGGCAGCGCCTCGCCGCCCTGCGCGACGAGGTTGCCGCCCGCATCGAGGTGCAGCTGGAAGGTCTTCTTGCGGCCCGGGAGCAGGACCGCGGCCGGGAAGGCCTGCTGCGGCGGGTACTGAGCTTGTAGTGTCGCGTCCCGCTTATTCCGCCAGCGCCCGGGCCAGCCGGTCCGGGTGCCGCCAGTAGCCGCCGAGCACCCGCCAGCCGTAGAGCACCGCGTTGGCGATGAGCGTCGCCACGAAGCCCCACCAGCTCACCAGCGGACCGACCGCGAGCCCGAGGATCAGCCAGAGCTGCATGAGCAGCATGGCGAGGTGCACGGCGATGGAGGTGCCCATCATCCAGCGGGTGTCGCCGGCGCCCCGGAGCGTGCCGCCGCAGACCAGGATGACCGCGTCGGCCATCACGTAGCAGGCCATGCCGACCATCATCGGCTGACCGATGGCCAGGATCGGTGCGAAATCCGCCCCCGGTGTGGCGAAGACCTCGAGCAGCGGCACACGGAACAAAAGGAAACACAGCGCCAGCACCCCCGAGTAGCCGAGGCCGATGAGCAGTCCGGCGCTGATGACCTGGGTCGCCCGGGACAGGTCCCCGGCACCCACGTAACGGCCGATCAGGCTCATGACGGAGATGTTCAGCCCCATGAGCGGCACGTAGGACAGCATGTCCCAGTTGAACACGATCGCCATCGCCGCGCCCTCGGCCACGCCGTAGGCCTGGTACAGCAGCAGGAACAGGTTGAAGGTGCCCACGCCGATGAACACCTCGAGCCCCGACGGGAAACCCAGGCGGAGGAAGCGCCGGAGGATGCCCCGATCGAGCTGGAAGGACTCGCGCACCCTGAACTGCGCCGCGTGCACCGCGTTGAAATAAAACAATGCATAGAGGCCGATGGTGAACGCGGCGGCAATCACCGTGCCCAGGGCCGCGCCGGCGATGCCCAGCGCAGGCAGTCCCAGCTTGCCGAAGATCAGCACGTAGGACAGGGGAACGTTCAGGCACACGCCGATCACGTCGCAGATCATGACCACCCGCGTGCGCCCGATCCCCGAAAAATAGGAGGCGAGCGTATTCTTGAGCAGGAACAGGAATGCCCCGCCCAGCAGGGTCAGGAAGTAAGTGCTCTCGAGCTCCGCGAGCGCCGGCTCGTGGCCCATCCACAGGAACATGTCACCGAGCAGGAATGCCGCCAGCAGGATCAGGGGCTGGCTGCCCAGCGCGATCAGCGCACCCTGGGTCACCACCCGCGGGCAGCGCTCGAGACGCCGTTGCCCGTAATACTGGGCGACGATAGCGTTGCCGTAGGACAGTATCCCGTTGAAGAAGCAGATCGCCAGGAAGAAGCTCACCCCGCCGCCGAGGGAAGCGGCGACGTGGGTGGCATCGATGCGCGACAGGAAGAAGCGGTCCGCAAACATCATCAGGGCAAAGGCCCCCTGGGACACGACCATCGGCAGTGCCAGGCGGAACAGTTCCCTGAGGGTGGCGAACGAGAACACGGGAATCTCCCGGCATCGAGGGGCCGCGTATTCTACGCCGTTGGGGCGCCGGCGCCACCGCGGCGCCGGCGGGCATACTACTCCCTGGGGACGCCGAGCGTCTCGAGGCGGGCGATCATGTCCTCCGCCGAGGTACTCGGCCGCACGGAGCGGTCGATATGGGCAATCCTGCCTTCGCGATCGATGTAGAAGGTGTGGCGCTTGGCAAAGCCCATGGTGTAGACACCGTAGGCGCGGGCGACCTCGCCGTCGGGATCCGACAGGAGCGGGAAATCCGCTTCCGTTTCCTCGGCAAAGGCCGCGTTCTTGTCCACCGGGTCCGTGCTCGCCATGAAGTAGCTGACATCGAAGCGGCGCAGTTCCTCGCCGCTGCGCGCCAGCGACTTGCACTCCACGGTACAGCCGGAGGTGAACGCCCTGGGGAACCAGGCCAGTACGACCGGTTGTTCACCGCGGAAGTCTGCCAGGCGGTAGGTTTTGCCGTCCGAGGCCTGGAGTTCGAAGTCCGGCGCCGGGTCGCCGACGCTGAGGTCCGCGTTCGCGACGGCGGGTCTGAGCACGGTCAGAACGAGCAGGCAGGCGATGGCAGGCAGGGTTCGTGCGCGCATGGGCAATTCCTCGCTGGGGCTGTCCGTTAAGCTACGCGCGGGGCCGGGTTCGGATCACAGGCAAGTCACCGGCCGAGCACGGGCGCTTTACCCGCCCCGCCTTTCGGTATAGCCTGCTTTGACGGTTGGCGGGTTCACCGCCCCGGCGTGGTGCAATGTAGTGACCTGTGCCCGCGAGCGACAACGCCGTCGACACCCTTGTCGACGCGGCAGATGAAACGGATATTCAAGCAAGGGGATAGCGAGATGAACGCGAAAACCGTACTCGGTGCACTGCTGGTTTCCACCCTGGTCCTGGCCGGGTGCAGCAAGGAAGACGTGGACAGCGCGACCAACAGCGTCAAGGAAACCGCCGACAAGGCCGGCGATTCCACCAAGAACGCCATGGACAAGGCCGGCGACATGGCCCGGGAAGCCGGAGACAAGACCAAGGGCGCCATGGACAAGGCCGGTGATGCCGCCAGGGAAACCATGGCCGAGGCCGAGAACATGGCCGGCGACATGATGAACGACGCCGAGGAAGGTGCCGGGGAAGCCGGCGACGCCATGAAAGACATGGCCGGGGATGCGGAAGAAGGCGCCGAAGAGGCCGCCAACGACGCCAAGCGTGCCATGGAAGACGCCATGGACTGAGCACCGGCCCCGCCGGAACCGCCGCCGGGCCCCTCCCCTGCGGCGGTTTTTTTTCGCTGTTCGCACGTCTCCCGTTGATCCGTGTCAATTCAAGTTACCATTTTCATGTGTTAACTTTAGTTGACAGTCTGAGGGAGGTACGGGCCCATGCGAATCGTCTTTGTCCATCCCAACTACCGCTCCGGCGGTGCGGAAATCGCCGGTAGCTGGCCGCCCGCCTGGGTCGCCTACCTTGCCGGTCACCTGCGCAAGGCCGGCTTCAACGATATCCACTTCATCGACGCGATGACCCACAACCTCGAGGAAGACGAGGTTGTACGGCGCCTGGTAGAACTGCAGCCCGACGTCATCGGCACGACCGCCATCACGCCGTCGATCTACATGGCCGAGCGCCTCCTCGAGCTCGCGCGGGAGCATGTGCCCCAGGCCCTGCGGGTCCTGGGCGGCATTCACGCGACCTTCATGTTCAAGCAGGTGCTCTCCGAGGCGCCCTGGGTCGACGTGATCGTCCGCGGCGAGGGC
>CAYTJQ010000114.1:0-4979 GCA_964438205.1 uncultured Alteromonadaceae bacterium | reverse complement strand
CCGGTCTTCTGACACTACAAGCCGTGCCATCGCCGCGCTGCGTCGGAGCACGTCACGGGAAGCGAGATGCAGGCCAACTCATCTCGCTTTTTTGCGGCCGCTCGACGGGTGCCGAGGCCCCACTGAGCGGAGGTTTCTTTGTCCAGCCCTGCCCTTCTCGCCCTCGCCGACGGTTCCCTGTTCCGCGGCAGCGCCATCGGCGCCGAGGGCAGTGCCGTCGGCGAGGTGGTCTTCAACACCGCCATGACCGGCTACCAGGAAATCCTCACCGACCCGTCCTACGCGAAACAGCTGGTCACCCTCACCTATCCCCATATCGGCAATACCGGGACCAACCCGGAAGACGAGGAATCGCGGGCCGTCTGGGCCGCCGGCCTGGTCATCCGCGACCTGCCGCTCCTGGCCAGCAGCTTCCGCAGCACCCGGGCCCTGGACCAGTACCTGCGCGACCAGGGTGTGGTCGCCATCGCCGGGATCGACACGCGCCGCCTGACCCGGCACCTGCGCGAGAAGGGTGCACAAGCCGGTTGCATCGTGACCGGCGAAGCCGCCGCGGACGAGGCCGCCGCGGTGGCCGCGGCCGGGGCCTTCCCGGGCCTCGCCGGCGCCGACCTCGCCCGCGAGGTGACCGTGGATACCCCTTACCGCTGGACCGAGGGCAGCTGGCAGCTCGGCAGTGGCTTCCGCCAGTTTCGGGAAAGCGAGCAGCGCTTCCACGTCGTGGCCTACGATTACGGCGTCAAGCGCAACATCCTGCGCATGCTCGCCGACCGCGGCTGTCGCCTGACCGTGGTACCGGCCGAGACAACGGCGGCGGAGGTGCTCGCGCTGGAGCCGGACGGCATCTTCCTCTCCAACGGCCCCGGCGACCCGGAGCCCTGCGACTACGCGATCGCCGCCATCCGCGAGCTGCTGGAGACGGAGATCCCGCTCTTCGGGATCTGCCTCGGCCACCAGCTGCTGGCCCTGGCCAGCGGCGCGCGCACCGTGAAGATGAAGTTCGGCCACCACGGCGCCAACCACCCGGTGCAGGACCTCGACGCCGGCACGGTGCTGATCACCAGCCAGAACCACGGCTTTGCCGTCGACGACACGGCGCTGCCGGACTGCCTGCGGGTCACCCACCGCTCGCTCTTCGACGGCTCGCTGCAGGGCATCCACCGCACCGACAAGCCGGCCTTCAGTTTCCAGGGCCACCCGGAGGCGAGCCCGGGGCCGCACGACGCGGCCCCGCTCTTCGACCACTTCATCGAGCTCATGACCGCGCGCGGCGCGGGGAACTGACGCCATGCCGAAACGTACGGACCTCCACAGCATTCTCATCCTCGGCGCCGGCCCCATCGTCATCGGCCAGGCCTGCGAGTTCGACTACTCCGGCGCGCAGGCCTGCAAGGCGCTGCGCGAGGAGGGCTTCCGGGTCATCCTCGTGAACTCGAACCCGGCGACGATCATGACCGACCCGTCCATGGCCGACGCCACCTACATCGAGCCCATCGAGTGGCAGACCGTGGCCCGGATCATCGAGGCCGAGAAACCCGATGCGCTGCTGCCCACCATGGGTGGCCAGACCGCCCTCAACTGCGCGCTCGACCTCGCCCGGGAGGGCGTCCTCGAGGCCCACGGGGTGGAGATGATCGGCGCGACCAAGGAGGCCATCGACAAGGCCGAGGACCGGGAGCTCTTCGACAAGTCCATGCGGCGCATCGGCCTCGAGACCCCGCGCGCCCAGACCGCGCACAACCTCGAGCAGGCCTATGCCGTGCTCGAGGATATCGGCTTCCCCTGCATCATCCGGCCGTCCTTCACCATGGGCGGCTCCGGCGGGGGTATCGCCTACAACCGTGACGAGTTCGAGGAGATCTGCAATCGCGGCCTGGACCTGTCGCCCACCAACGAGCTGCTCATCGACGAGTCGCTCATCGGCTGGAAAGAGTTCGAGATGGAGGTGGTCCGCGACCGGAACGACAACTGCATCATCGTCTGCTCCATCGAGAACTTCGACGCCATGGGCGTGCATACCGGGGACTCCATCACCGTGGCGCCGGCGCAGACGCTCACGGACCGGGAGTACCAGCTCATGCGCAACGCCTCCCTGGCGGTGCTGCGCGAGATCGGCGTGGAGACCGGCGGCTCGAACGTGCAGTTCGGCCTCGACCCGAAGACCGGGCGCATGGTGGTCATCGAGATGAACCCGCGGGTCTCCCGCTCCTCGGCGCTGGCCTCGAAGGCCACCGGCTTTCCCATCGCCAAGGTGGCCGCGAAGCTGGCCGTGGGCTACACCCTCGACGAGCTGCAGAACGAGATCACCGGCGGCGCGACGCCGGCGTCCTTCGAGCCGTCCATCGATTACGTGGTCACCAAGATCCCCCGCTTCGCCTTCGAGAAGTTCAACGCCGCCGACCCGCGGCTGACCACGCAGATGAAGTCCGTCGGCGAGGTCATGGCCATGGGCCGGACTTTCCAGGAATCGGTCCAGAAAGCGCTCCGCGGCCTCGAGGTCGGCTCCGTCGGCTTCGAGCACCGCATCGACGTCGACAACCCGGACCTGCGTGACGAGCTGATCGGCGAACTCACCAACCCGGGGCCGGACCGGATCTGGTACCTGGCCGATGCTTTCCGCGCCGGCATGGACGTGGAGGAAGTCTACGGCTACTCGGGCGTGGACCCGTGGTTTCTCGTGCAGATCGAGGACATCGTCAGGACGGAAAACGGCCTGAAGACCGAGGCGCTGCGCGACCTCGACGCCGCGCGGCTGTTCGCGCTCAAGCGCAAGGGGTTCGCCGATGCCCGCCTCGCGGTGCTGCTCGGTGTGAGCGAGACGGAGGTGCGCAACCACCGGCACGAGCAGGGCATCCGGCCCGTCTACAAGCGGGTCGATACCTGCGCCGCGGAATTCGCCACGGCCACCGCCTATCTTTACTCCACCTACGAGGAAGAGTGCGAGGCGGCGCCGTCGGAGCGCCCGAAGATCCTCGTGCTCGGCGGCGGCCCGAACCGCATCGGCCAGGGCATCGAGTTCGACTACTGCTGCGTGCACGCGGTGCTCGCCATGCGCGAGGACGGCTACGAGACCATCATGGTCAACTGCAACCCGGAGACCGTGTCCACGGACTACGACACCTCGGACCGGCTCTACTTCGAGCCGGTGACCCTCGAGGACGTGCTCGAGATCGTCGAGCTGGAGCAGCCGGCGGGTGTCATCGTCCAGTTCGGCGGCCAGACGCCGCTCAAACTGGCCCGCGCCCTGGAGGCGGCGGGCGTGCCGATCATCGGCACCACGCCGGACGCCATCGACCGTGCCGAGGACCGCGAGCGCTTCCAGCAGATGATCAACAAGCTGGACCTGCGCCAGCCCGCGAACACCACCGTGCGCAGCGTCGACCAGGCGGTCGCGGCCGCGCAGCGCATCGGCTACCCGCTGGTGGTGCGGCCCTCCTACGTGCTCGGCGGCCGGGCCATGGAGATCGTCTACCGCGAGGAGGACCTGCTGCGCTACATGAATGACGCGGTGTCCGTTTCCGACGACGCCCCGGTGCTGCTCGACAGCTTCCTGAGCGCGGCGGTCGAGGTCGACATCGACGCGGTCTCCGACGGCGAGATCGTGGTCATCGGTGCGATCATGCAGCACATCGAGCAGGCGGGCGTGCATTCCGGCGATTCGGCCTGCTCGCTGCCGCCCTACAGCCTGCCGCCGGCGGTGCAGGACGAGATGCGTGAGCAGGTGCGGCGCATGGCCCTTGAACTCGGGGTCCGCGGCTTGATGAACGTTCAACTGGCGTGGCAGGATGATGAGGTCTACGTGATCGAGGTCAATCCGCGCGCGTCGCGGACCGTGCCCTTCGTTTCCAAGTGTATCGGCGTGTCCCTGGCCAAGGTGGCCGCGCGCTGCATGGCGGGCACCTCCCTGGCCGACCAGGACTTCACGGAGGAAATCGTGCCGCCCTTCTTCAGCGTGAAGGAGGCGGTGATGCCCTTCAACAAGTTCCCGGGCGTCGACCCGATCCTCGGCCCGGAGATGAAATCCACCGGGGAGGTCATGGGCACGGGCGAGACCTTCGCCGGCGCCTTCGCCAAGGCCCAGCTGGCCGCCGGCGACCCGCCGCCCCGCCAGGGGACGCTGCTGGTCAGCGTCCGCGACGTGGACAAGCCCGGGGCCGTGGAAGTAGCCCGGCAGATGGCGGAGCTCGGCTTCGATCTCGTCGCCACCGGCGGCACGGCGCGGGCCCTGGAGGCGGCGGGCCTGACGGTGCGCCGGGTCAACAAGGTCATGGAAGGCCGGCCGCATATCGTCGACATGATCAAGAACGACGAGGCGGACATCATCATCAACACCACCGAGGGGCGGCGGGCCATCGCCGACTCGGCACCGATCCGGGCCAGCGCCGAGGCGCACCGGGTCTTCTACACGACGACGCTGGCCGCGGCCGAGGCGATCTGCCTGGCGTTGAAGCAGGGGAGCGACAAGGCCGTCAGGCGGCTGCAGGACCTCCACGGGAGCATGCACCGATGAACAAGGTACCGATGACCGTCCAGGGCGAGGCGGCGCTGCGCAAGGAGCTCGAGCACCTCAAGAAAACCGAGCGCCCGCGCATCACGCAGGCCATCGCGGAAGCGCGGGCGCACGGCGACCTGAAGGAGAACGCCGAGTACCACGCTGCCCGGGAGCAGCAGAGCTTCGTCGAGGGGCGCATCATGGAGATCGAGGGCAAGCTGTCCCACGCCCAGGTAATCGACGTGACCCAGCTGCCGCGGACGGGGAAGGTCCTGTTCGGCACCACGGTGGACCTGATCAACACCGAGACGGACGAGACGGTCACCTACCGCATCGTCGGCGACGATGAAGCGGACGTTAAGCAGAACCTCATCTCCGTGAGCTCACCGATCGCCCGCGCCCTCATCGGCAAGGAGGAGGGCGAGGTGGTCGTGGTGAAGGCCCCGGGCGGGGACATCGAGTACGAGATCGACGAGGTCCGGCACGT
>CAYTJQ010000113.1:0-5008 GCA_964438205.1 uncultured Alteromonadaceae bacterium | reverse complement strand
CCGACGCCCTCGCCGGTGCCGACGAGGCCGCGGCGCGCCTCGCCGCGGCGCTGGCCGCGGGCGAGCGCATCCTGTTCGTCGGAGACTTCGATGCCGACGGCGCCACCAGCTGCGCTCTCGGCGTGCGCGTGCTGCGCGCCTTCGGGGCCGCGCAGGTGGACTTCCTCGTCCCCAACCGTTTCGAGTACGGCTACGGCCTGTCCCCGGAGATCGTCGACCTCGCCGGGGAACGCCGTCCGGACCTCCTGGTCACCGTCGACAACGGCATCGCCAGCATCGCCGGCGTGGCCGCGGCCCGGGCCCGCGGCATGGACGTCATCGTCACCGACCACCACCTGCCGGGCGAAGAACTCCCCGACGCCACGGTCATCGTCAACCCCAACCAGCCCGCCTGCGCCTTCCCGAGCAAGTCCCTGGCCGGTGTGGGGGTGGTGTTCTACCTGCTGCTGGCGCTGCGCCGGCAGCTGCGCGACAGCGGCTGGTTCGCGGCGCGGGGCATCGGCGAGCCGCGCCTGGCCGATTTTCTCGACCTCGTTGCCCTCGGCACCGTGGCGGACGTGGTGCCCCTGGACCGCAACAACCGGATTCTCGTGCAGGGCGGTCTCGCCCGCATCCGGGCGGGCCGCGCCTCGCCGGGGGTCGCGGCGCTGCTGGCCGTGGCCGGCCGGGACCCGCGCCGCGCGGTGGCCTCGGACCTCGGCTTTGCCGTCGGGCCACGGCTGAACGCCGCCGGTCGCCTCGACGACATGACGGTCGGTATCGCCTGCCTGCTCAGCGACGACCCCGGCGAAGCCCATGGCCTGGCCGCGCAGCTGGACCAGCTCAACCGCGACCGGCGGCTCATCGAGCGCGACATGCAGGCCGAAGCCCTGGCACTGCTCGCGGCTCGCGAGGGCGACCTCGCGGAGCCGCCCCTGGCGCTCGCGATCTACGAGCCCGGCTGGCACCAGGGAGTGATCGGCATCCTCGCCTCGCGCATCAAGGACCGGGTGCACCGCCCGGTCATCGCCTTCGCCGATGCCGATACTGAGGCCGGAGGGGGCGGGGCGATGCTCAAGGGTTCGGCGCGCTCGATTCCCGGCGTACACATCCGCGACGTGCTCGCCAACCTCGACAACCGCCACCCGGGGCTGATCGACCGCTTCGGCGGCCACGCCATGGCCGCGGGTTTGAGCCTGCCGCGGGCGCAACTCGACGCCTTTGCCGCGGCGCTGGTCGAGGAGGTGGCGCGGCTCGCGGCCGACGTGGAACTCGAGGCCGTGCTCGAGAGCGACGGCGAACTGGCGCCCGCGGAGCTGGAGCTGGGCCTGGCCCGGTCGCTGCGCGATGCCGGCCCCTGGGGCCAGCACTTCCCGGAGCCGCTCTTCGACGGCCGCTTCGCCGTGAAGAACCAGCGCATCGTCGGCGAGCGGCACCTGAAGCTGGTGCTGGCGCCGACGGAGGCGCCGGAGCGCGCCGTGGACGCCATCGCCTTCAATATCGACCCGGGCGCCTGGCCGGACCCCGCGGTTCTGCACCTGGACATCGCGTATCGCCTCGATGTGAACGCCTGGCGCGGCGAGGAGCGCGTGCAACTCATCGTGGAACATCTCGTGCCCGTCGCTTGACGCGGCCTTTGCCGCGGGGAGTATCCTAGGACCATGACTGATTGCCACAGCACGGCCGTGGCCGGGTGCCACAGTAACGCCACTCAACAGGCGGCGCAGGACGACAGCTGCGGCGCGAGCTGCGGTCCCGCGCGGGGCCGGCCGGACTGGTTCCTCTGGTCCTGCCTGGCCGGGGTGGTGGTCGCCTACGGCTGGGGCGCACTGATGGTGGGTGCGGCCGACGACGGGGCCCTCGCGGAATTCACCGGCGGCGTGTTCGAGCTCATGAACCGCATGTGGTGGGGTCTGGCCATCGGCGTGCTGTTCGTGGGCATCCTCGGCACGGTGCCACGCGACCTGGTCATGGCGCTTCTCGGCCGCCAGGCGGGCCTCGGCGGCATGTTCCGGGCGACGCTGGCCGGTGTGCTCCTGGACCTGTGCAGCCACGGCATCCTGGCGGTGGGCATGCGCCTCTACGAGCGCGGGGCGAGCGTCGGGCAGGTGATGGCCTTCCTCCTCGCCAGCCCCTGGAACTCGCTGTCGCTGACGCTCATTCTCATCGCGCTCATCGGCCTCGGCTGGACGCTGCTGTTCATTTTGCTGTCGCTGGTGATCGGCATCGTTACGGGCCTCCTCTTCGATGCCCTGGTGCGGCGCGGTACCCTGCCGCAGAACCCGCACCGGGATGTGGACGGCGAGGTCGTGCCGCTGCGCCAGCAGCTGCGCGACTATCGCCGCTCCCTGCAGCCCTCCCTCGCCGGTGCGGGCCGCCTGCTCGTCGACGGCGTGCGCGGCTCCAAGGTCGTGATCCGCTGGGCGCTCTTCGGCCTGCTGCTGGCGGCGGCGATCCGCGGTCTCGTGCCCGAGGACATCTACGCGAACTGGTTCGGCGCCTCGGTGGTCGGTCTGTGGCTGACCCTGGCGGCGGCGACGATCATCGAGGTCTGCTCCGAGGGCGCAACGCCGATCGCGGCGGACCTGCTGAACCGGGCGAAAGCGCCGGGCAACGCGTTCGTCTTCCTCATGGCCGGCGTCGCCACGGACTACACGGAGGTCATGTCCATCAAGGATACCAGCGGCTCCTGGCGCCTGGCGCTGTTTCTGCCGCTGCTCACGGTGCCGCAGGTGATGATCCTGGGTTACCTGCTGAACCAGTTCGCTTGACGGACCGGGTTCGCTTGGCGTTCCCGTGAGGGTCCGGGGCGCAGGGAGGAACGAACAGCGATGGCGGCGGTGAAGGGCGGCGGGGTCAAGAAGGTGCTGTACACCCTGGGCACGGTGCGCCGGATCGGCGTTGCCAAATCCGCGAAGGCCCTGACCGGGAAAAATGCCTGCAAGGCCTGCGGGCTGGGGATGGGCGGGCAGCTCGGCGGCATGACCAACGAGCTCGGCGAGTTCCCGTCGGTCTGCAACAAGAGCGTGCAGGCGCAATCCACGGACATCCAGCCGGCGATACCGCCGGAAGTTTTCAAGCACACGCTCGACGAATTGCGCGAGCTCTCGGCGCGCGAGCTGGAGCACGCCGGGCGGCTGGGCAACCCTATCTACAAGGCTGCCGGGGAGCAGCGCTTCCGCGAACTCGGCTGGGAAGCGGCGATGGCCCTCGCCGCGGAGCGGTTCTCCGCCGCCGATCCTGAGCGCGCTTTCTTCTACTCCTCGGGCCGCTCGTCCAACGAGGCAGGCTTTCTGCTCCAGCTTCTTGCCCGCTGCTGGGGCACCAACAACGTCAATAATTGCTCCTACTACTGTCACCAGGCCACCAGCGTCGGCCTGTCATCGACGGTCGGTACCGGCACGGCGACGGTAGAGCTGGCCGACCTCGGCGGTACGGATCTCATCTTCGTGATCGGCGCCAACCCCGCCTCCAATCATCCCCGCTTCATTCACCAGCTCCTCGCCTGTCGCGAGCGCGGCGGTGAGGTGATCGT
The DNA here is from genome assembly GCA_964438205.1 of uncultured Alteromonadaceae bacterium. Classification (GTDB taxonomy): domain Bacteria; phylum Pseudomonadota; class Gammaproteobacteria; order Pseudomonadales; family Halieaceae; genus Pseudohaliea. Next base: position 1,494 of record CAYTJQ010000113.1, on the reverse strand, counting down.
GATCAACCCCGCGAAGGAACCGGGGCTGGTCCGCTTCGCCGTGCCCAAGAGCACGAAGTCCATGCTCGCCCGGGGGAGCAGTATCGCCTCGCTTTACCTGCAGCCGCGCATCGGCAGCGACCTCGCGCTGTTCAAGGCGCTCGCGAAAGCGCTGCTGGAGGGCGGGCACGCCGACGAGGGCTTTATCGAGCGCTACTGCCGCGACTGGGCGGCCTTCCGGGCTGATATCGAGGCCGCGAGCTGGCCGTCGCTGCTGGACGCCTGCGGCCTCGAGCGCGGGGAGATCGACGAGGCGGCGCGCCGCTACGGTGCCTCCCGCGCCACCGTGTTCGCCTGGGGCATGGGCATGACCCACCACCGGCACGGCAGCGAGAACGTCGAGTACATTGCCAATCTCGCGCTGCTGCGCGGCATGGTCGGCCGGCGCCATGCCGGCCTCCTGCCGCTTCGCGGCCACAGCAATGTGCAGGGCATCGGCACGATCGGGGTCAAGCCCGTGCTCGCCGCGGAGGTACTTGCCCGGCTGGAGCAGGAGCTCGGGGTGTCGATGCCCGCGAGCCCCGGTTTTGACACGCTGGCGGCCCTGGAAGCGGCGCACGCCGGTGCCATTGATGCCGCCTGCCTCATGGGCGGCAACCTCTACGCCGCGACGCCCGGCTCGGCCTGGGCCGCCGCGGCGCTGGACCGGATACCCTTCAAGCTGTACCTGACGACCACGCTGAACCAGGGGCACCTGCACGGCATCGACAACAGCGAAGCTCTGATCCTGCCGGTGACCGCCCGCGACGAGGAGCCGCAGCCGACGACCCAGGAGTCCATGTTCAACTACGTGCGCCTGAGCGACGGCGGCATCACGCGCCTGCCCAACGTGCGCTCCGAGGTGGCCATCCTGTCAGAGCTCGGTGCCCGCCTGCTGCCCGGCCACCCGGTGGATTTCTCCGCCTACGGTGACCACGAGCGCATCCGCCAGACCATTGCCCGCACCGTGCCGGGCATGGAGGCGCTGGCGGACATCGCCGTCGCCCGGCGCGAGTTCCATGTGCGCGGCCGCACCCTGCATCAGCCCAGCTTCCGGACCGAGGACGGCCGGGCCCGGTTCCGTGTTCGCGCCCTGCCGGAAACCCCGACCGGGCCCGCGATGGCCGCGGGGGAGGGGGAAGCATCCTGGCCCCTGGTGCTGGCGACGGTACGCAGTGAGGGGCAGTTCAACAGCATCATCTACGAGGAGACGGACAGCTATCGCTACGATGCGGAGCGCCGCGCCGTGCTCCTGTGCCCCGACGACATGCGCGCGCTCGGGCTGGAGCCCGGCAGTCGCGTCGACGTCCGCTCGCGGGACGGCATCATGCGCGATGCGGTCGTCCGCCCCTTCGACCTGCCGCCGGGTAACGCCCTGGCTTACTACCCGGAGGCGAACTGCCTCACCTCCCTCGAGCGCGATCCGCGCAGCCGCACCCCGGGTTTCAAGTCCGTGCGCGTGCGGCTGGAGCGCGG
>CAYTJQ010000112.1:0-5105 GCA_964438205.1 uncultured Alteromonadaceae bacterium | reverse complement strand
CGTAGGCGACGGGCAGCACCAGTTCCAGGCGCACCCGCACCGTCTCCCCCGGCGGGATGTTGGCGATGCGGCTGCTGAACAGGTTCGGCCGCTGCTGCTCGACCAGCGCCGCCTGCTTACCCTCACGCTTTGCCGCTGCGAACACCTTCGCCGCCTCCTCGCGCTCGCGGACCCGGCCGCGGATCACCCTCTCGCCGACGACGAAGTCCAGGCGCCGCACCGCGGCCTGCTCGGGCAGCGGGAAGCTGTACACGCCGTGGCGCCAGCCCGTCGCCCGGTTCTCGAAGGACTGCTCCAGCACGGCGACCGCGACCAGGCCGTGGACCTCCAGCGAGAGCTCGCTGGCCTGGCGCAGCGACAGGCTGGCCTTGCCGGCGTCGTCGACCAGCGCGAGCGCGGGGCCCTCGGCGCGCGCCGGCGCCGTGTCCAATAGCAGCAGGCAGAGCAGGACCAGCACCGCGCGGCCGAGCCAGCGCAGCGCCGTGTCGGTGACGGAACAGGGGAAGGGAGCGGACGATGCCATGGCGGGTCTCCTTGGGCGTTTGCCCCAGTACACCGCCCCGCGGTGGCAGGCAGCCGCCCGCCCGGTGGCGCCCCGCTGATCAATTGTGGCGAATCGTGGCAGCCGCTTGAGGGAGGGCGGGCTTTCTGGAATGCTGCGCCCAACCCAGGCAAGGCAGAGCGCCATGCGCCAGCACATCGCCATCATCGAGGACGAGGCCGCCATCGCGGCCAACTACAGCGAGGCCCTCGCGCGCCAGGGCTTCCGCGTGAGCACCTACCGGGACCGGCCGAGCGCCAGCAGCGCCCTGGCCGACCAGCTGCCGGACCTCGCCATCATCGACGTGGGCCTGGGCGACGACGTGGAGGGCGGCTTCGAGCTCTGCCGCGAGCTGCGCGCGCGCAGCCCGGAGCTGCCCATCGTCTTCCTGACCGCGCGCGACTCGGAGCTGGACATCGTCTCCGGGCTGCGCCTCGGCGCGGACGACTACCTCACCAAGGACATCAGCCAGGGCCACATGCTGGCGCGCATCCACGCCCTGCTGCGCCGGGTACAGGCCCTGCGCACGCCGGTCGCCCACGAGGACGTGCTCGAGCGCGGCCCCCTGTCTCTCAACGTCGAGCGCATGACGGCACACTGGGGCGAAGCGCGGGTGGAGCTGACGGTGACCGAGTTCTGGATCGTCCACGCCCTCGCCCGCCACCCGGGGCACGTGAAAAACCGGCAGCAGCTCATGGACGCCGCCAGCGTGGTGCTCGACGACAACACGGTGACCTCGCACATCAAGCGGATCCGGCGCAAGTTCCAGGGCATCGACGCGGGCTTCGGCGCCATCGAGACCGCCTACGGCATGGGCTACCGCTGGCAGGACGCGTGAACCTCCGCCGGCAGCTGCTGGCTGTCTCCCTGCTGCTCCTCGCCCTGCCCTGGGCCGGCTGCCAGTTCGTGCGCGAGATGGAAGGCGCCCTGCGCAGCGGCCAGGCGCAGGCCGTGGCGGCGAGCGCCCGCGCCATCGCCGCCTCGCTTCACGACCAGCCGCAGCGCTTTGCGCCCGCGCCGCTCACGGAACGCCCCGCAGCCGCCGCGGACAGCCTCTACGCCGTCCCGGGACCGCCGGTCATCATCGACGGCTACGCGGACGACTGGGCCGACACCCCGCGCCAGGTGCTGGACGGCGGCGACGGCTTCGCCGTGCGCTATGCGCTGCGCGAGCACGGCGCCCGCCTCTACCTCCTGCTGGAAGTCTCGGACCCGAGCCCAACCTACAGCGACCCGCTGCGCGCGACGGAGAACGGCGACCGCGTGCGCCTGCGCTTCGGCGCCGACGGGCGGCGCGAGGCACTGCTCGCTACCGCGGCCCCCGGCCGCGTGCGCGGGCGGCCGCGCAACAGCAGCCTCTCGCTCCTCGACGCGCGGCGCATCCGCGGCAGCTGGCAGGACGGCGAAGGCGGCTACAGCCTGGAACTGGACCTGCCGCTCGCGCTGCTCGACGGCCGCCTTGCCTTCGAGGTCATCGACGCCGACGGCGACCGTGACCGGGCCGCGCTCGGCAACCGCGACAGCGGGCCCGCACCGGTCGTCGTGCGCCGGGCGGCGGCCCTGGATGCGAACCTCGCGCGCTTCGCGGACCCGGGAACGCGGCTGCAGGCGCTGGACGGCCAGGGCTATATCGCGGGCGTGGCCGCCGGCAGTCCCGCGCAGGGGAACGGCGAGGAAGGGACCTTCTGGGCGCTGCGCGCGCTCTACCGCGGCATCCTCCGGGACCGCCCGCTGCCGCCGGCGCCGGTCGCCCGCGACGGCCGGCTGTCGGGCGCGGAACTGGAACGCGCCCTGGCCGGGGAGGCCGCCACGGCCTGGTACCGGGGCGAGGACCGCAGCGCCCGCGTGGCCGCCGCGGCGCCGGTGCTCGCCGGGGGCACCGTGATCGGTGCGGTGCGCGTCAGCCAGGACAGCGAGCAGTACCTCGCCCTCGCCGATGCGGCCACCGGGCGGGTACTCGCCCTCAGCCTGGCCGTGATGCTGTTCGCGGTGATCGTGCTCCTCGGCTACGCCAGCCTGCTGGGCTGGCGCATCCGCCGCCTGGGCCGGGCAACCGCCGCGGTGGTGAGCGAGGACGGCGCCGTCGCCGGGGCCTTCCCGCGCAGCCGCGCCGGCGACGAGATCGGCGACCTCTCCCGCCGCTTCGCGGACCTGCTCGAGGCCATCGCCGGCTACAACGACTACCTGAAGCATCTCGCCCGGCAGCTCGGGCACGAACTGCGCACCCCCATCGCCGTGATCCAGTCCTCCCTCGACAACCTCGAGGACCCCGGCCTCTCAAGCGCAGACCGCGCCACCTACCTGCAGCGCGCCCGGGATGGGCTCGGCCGGCTGGGCCGCATCCTCGCGGCCATGAGCGAGGCCTCGCGACTGGAAGACAGCATCCGCGCGGCGGAACTCGGGCCCGTGGCGCTGCCACCGCTACTGGCGGAAGTGGTCGCGGCCTACGACGACAGCTACCCGGACCACCGCGTGCGCTATTCGCCCGCGGCGGGTACCGACGGCGCAACCGTCCACGGCAGCGCGGAGCTGCTGGTGCAGGCGCTCGACAAGCTGGTGGACAACGCCGCCTCCTTCGCCCCGGCGGGCAGCGAGATCACCGTCGCGCTGCGCCCGGCAACGGATGGCTGGCAGCTGGCGGTGGAGAACCCGGGACCGGCACTGCCGGACACACTGCGCGGCCAGCTCTTCGAGCCCATGGTGTCGCTGCGGGCCGAGCGCGGGGACTCACCGCACCTCGGCCTCGGCCTGCACGTCGTGCAGCTCATTGCCCGGCGCCTGGGCGGCCGGGCGTCGGCGGAGAACCGCCCGGAGGACGACGGCGCGATCTTCAGCCTCTGGTTGCCGCGGGCAACCGCCGTCAGTGCAGGAACGCCAGCTGCTTGAGCTCCGCCACCTGGTCGCGCAGCGCCGCGGCCTCCTCGAACTCCAGGTTCTTCGCGTGCTCATGCATCTGCTTTTCCAGGGTCTCGAGCTTGCGGGCCAGGGCCGCCGGTGAGAGGTTCTGCAGGTCTGCGCTGTAGCTGAGGCTGTCCTCGGCGACCTTGCGGCCCTTGGCGCGGGCCTTGGTGGGCATGCGCCGGGCGCCTTCCATGATATCGGCAACGGACTTCTCGACACCCTTCGGCGTGATGTGATGCTCGGCGTTGAAGGCCTCCTGCTTTTCGCGCCGGCGGGCCGTCTCGTCCATGGCACGCTGCATGGAGCCGGTGACGTTGTCGGCGTAGAGGATCGCCCGGCCCGCGAGGTTCCGGGCGGCGCGGCCGATGGTCTGGATGAGGGAGCGGTCCGAGCGCAGGAAGCCCTCCTTGTCGGCGTCGAGGATCGCCACCAGCGCCACCTCGGGCATGTCCAGGCCCTCGCGCAGCAGGTTGATACCCACGAGCACGTCGAACTTGCCGAGGCGCAGGTCGCGGATGATCTCCACCCGCTCCACCGTGTCGATGTCCGAGTGCAGGTAGCGCACGCGGATGTCGTGCTCGGCGAGGTACTCGGTCAGGTCCTCGGCCATGCGCTTGGTGAGCGTCGTCACCAGCACCCGCTGGCCGGTGGCAAGCACGATGTGGATCTCGCTGAGCAGGTCGTCCACCTGCGTGCTCGCCGGGCGCACCTCCACCGCCGGATCCACCAGGCCCGTGGGCCGCACCACCTGCTCCACCACCTGGCCGGCGTGCTGCTGTTCGTAGGGCCCGGGCGTGGCCGAGACGAACACGGCCTGGGGCAGCAGCTGCTCCCACTCCTCGAAGCGCAGGGGCCGGTTGTCCAACGCCGACGGCAGGCGGAAGCCGTACTCCACCAGCGTCTCCTTGCGCGAGCGGTCGCCCTTGTACATGGCACCGATCTGCGGAATGGTCGCGTGGGACTCGTCGATGATGCACAGCGCATCGTCGGGCAGGTACTCGAAGAGCGTGGGCGGCGGCTCGCCGGGGGCGCGGCCGGAGAGGTAGCGGGAGTAGTTCTCCACGCCCTGGCAATAGCCGAGCTCGCGGATCATCTCGATGTCGTAGCGCGTACGCTGCTGCAGCCGCTGCGCCTCCACCAGCCTCTCCGCGGCCTTGAGCTGGGCGACGCGCTCCTCCAGCTCCACCTCGATATGCTCGATGGCGTTCAGCATCACATCCCGGGAAGTCACGTAGTGCGTCTTCGGGAAGATCGTGACCCGCGGCAGCCGGTCGCCGATGGCGCCGGTGAGCGGGTCGAAGGTGACGATGTTCTCGATCTCCTCGTCGAAGAGCTCCAGGCGCACTGCCTCGGACTCGGCGTCCGCCGGGAAGATATCGATCACGTCGCCGCGCACGCGATAGGTGCCGCGGGAGAAGTCGACGTCGTTGCGCGTGTACTGCAGCTCCGCCAGCTGCCGCAGGACCTCGCGCTGGTCCACCATCTCGCCGCGGGAAAGGTGCATGACCATGCGGAAGTAGGACTGCGGGTCGCCAAGGCCGTAGATGGCCGAAACGGTCGCCACCACCAGGCAGTCGCGCCGCTCGAGCAGGGCCTTGGTGGCCGACAGGCGCATCTGCTCGATGTGGTCGTTGATGGAGGCGTCCTTCTCGATGAAGGTATC
>CAYTJQ010000111.1:0-5261 GCA_964438205.1 uncultured Alteromonadaceae bacterium | reverse complement strand
CCGCTGTACCCGGGGCTCGACACACATGCGCGCGCCCTCGCCGCCGGCGATCGGGAGGCGGGCGCGACGGTACATTTCGTGATCGAGGCACTGGATGCGGGGCCGGCGATCCTGCAGGCGAAAGTGCCCATCGAGGCCGGCGACAGCCCCGCCACGCTCGCGGCGCGGGTGCAGGTGGAAGAACATCGCATCTATCCGCTGGCGGTGCAGGCCTGCCTCAGCGGGCGTGTGCGCCTGGCCGGTGACCGGGCGCAGCTCGACGGAGCGGTGCTGCCGCCCTCGGGCGCCGGGGAGGCGGCGCTGGCGCGCTGCCTCAGGCCCGGGGCAGCGTGACCCCGCGCTGGCCCTGGTACTTGCCGCCCCGGTCCTTGTAACTGACCTCGCAGACCTCGTCGGACTCGAAGAACAGCATCTGGGCCACGCCCTCGTTGGCGTAGATCTTGGCCGGCAGCGTGGTGGTATTCGAGAACTCCAGGGTGACGTGCCCCTCCCACTCCGGCTCGAGCGGGGTGACGTTCACGATGATGCCGCAGCGGGCGTAGGTCGATTTGCCCAGGCAGATCGTCAGCACGTTGCGCGGGATGCGGAAGTACTCCACCGTGCTCGCCAGCGCGAAGGAGTTCGGGGGAATCACGCACTCGTCGCCACGCACGCTGACGAAACTGCTCTCGTCGAAGTGCTTCGGGTCCACCGTGGCCGAGTTGATATTGGTGAACACCTTGAACTCGTCCGAGCAGCGCACGTCGTAGCCGTAGCTCGAGGTGCCGAAGGAGATGAGCTTGTGCCCGTCGCGCTCGCGCACCTGCCCCGCCTCGAAGGGCTCGATCATGCCGTGCTCCCCGGCCATGCGCCGAATCCACCGGTCCGACTTGATGCTCATGGCTGCGTCTCCCTGCTGGACGGCCCCGGTCCGGGGCCGCTGTCAATCGTCCGTGATGCTGATGGTGGGGGCACCGCCCCCGTCGCCCTGGTCCTCGTCGACCACCGCACGCAGGGCGCGGGCCGCGGCGATGAAGGCTGCGCCGGCATCGGACCCGGGCGCCGAAGCGACCGTGGGGCGGCCCGCATCGGTCTCGGCACGCACGGCGGCGGCCAGCGGCAGGCTGCCGAGGAGGCGCACGCCGTACTCTTCGGCGACACGCTCGCCCCCGCCCTCACCGAAGATGTGCTCCACGTGCCCGCACTGGCTGCAGCGGTGCAGGGCCATGTTCTCGATGATGCCGAGGACAGGCACGTCGACCTTGCGGAACATCTCGATGCCCTTACGCGCGTCGAGGAGAGCGATATCCTGCGGCGTGGTGACGATGACCGCACCGGTGAGTTTCGCCTTCTGCGCCAGCGTCAACTGGATGTCGCCGGTCCCCGGCGGCATGTCGATCAGAAGGTAGTCCAGCTCCCCCCAGCGGGTCTGTTCGAGCATCTGCGCCAGGGCGCCGCCGGCCATGGGCCCGCGCCAGACCATGGGGGTGCGCTCATTCGCGAGGTAGCCCATGGACATGGTAGCCAGGCCCTGGGCCGGCACCGGCAGGAGCCACTGGCCGTCCTCGGTGTCGGGGCGGGTACCCTCGGGCAGGCCGAGCATGGTCGGCTGGCTCGGGCCGTAGATATCGGCATCGAGCAGGCCAACCCGGGCACCGTCCGCGGCCAGGGCCAGGGCGAGATTCACGGTCACGGTGGACTTGCCGACGCCGCCCTTGCCCGAGGCGACGGCGATGAGGTGGCGAATGGACTGCATGGCAGGACTCGCGAGCTTGGGGTGGATCGAAGAACGCGCAGTATAGGGACTCCCGGAAGTGCGCACAATGCGCGGCGAAGCGCGGCAGCAGGGACCGCCGGCAGCGTGAAAAGGCCCTGCAAAACCGCTATAGTGGCGCCCCTTTTTTTCGAGCCGGACCCTGTCCATGAGTGCCCCAAAGCGCAGCATCCTGGTCACCAGCGCCCTGCCCTACGCCAACGGGCCGCTGCACCTCGGCCATCTCCTGGAACAGGTACAGACGGACATCTGGGTGCGCTTCCAGCGCTCCCGGGGCCACGAGTGCCACTACGTCTGCGCCGACGACGCCCACGGCACGGCCATCATGCTCAGCGCCGAGCGCCAGGGCATCAGCCCGGAAGAGCAGATCGCCCGCATCCACGCGGAGCACAGCCGCGATGCGGAAGACTTCCTGATCAGCTTCGACAACTATTACACGACGCACTCCGACGAGAACCGGCACTGGTGCGAGTACATCTACGGCAAGCTCCGGGACGGCGGCCACATCGTCGAGCGCGAGATCACCCAGGCCTTCGACCCGGAAAAAGGCCTGTTCCTCGCGGACCGCTTCATCAAGGGCACCTGCCCGCGCTGTCACGCGCCGGACCAGTACGGCGACAACTGCGAGGTCTGCGGCGCCACCTATACACCCGCCGAGCTCATCGACCCGGTCTCCGCGCTCTCGGGGGCGACGCCCGTAGCGAAGCAGTCCCGGCATTTCTTCCTCTCCCTCGACCGGCTCGAGGGCATGCTCCGCGAGTGGATCGGCTCCGGCACCCTGCAACCGGCCATCGCCAACAAGCTGCGCGAGTGGACCGACGCAGGTCTGCAGGCCTGGGACATCAGCCGCGACGCGCCCTACTTCGGCTTCCGCATCCCCGGGGAGAGTGACAAGTACTTCTATGTCTGGCTGGACGCCCCCATTGGCTACATGGGCAGCTTCCAGGACTACTGCGACCGGGAAGGCCTGGCCTTCGACCGCTTCTGGCGGCCCGGCCACGACACGGAGCTGTACCACTTCATCGGCAAGGACATCATCAACTTCCACGGCCTGTTCTGGCCGGCCATGCTCCACGCCGCCGGCCTGCGCACCCCCACCGGCGTGTTCGCCCACGGCTTCCTCACGGTGAACGGCACGAAGATGTCGAAGAGCCGCGGCACCTTCATCAATGCCCGCCGCTACCTGGATCACCTCGACGCCGAGTACCTGCGCTATTACTTCGCGGCCAAGCTCGGCGGCGGCGTGGACGACATCGACCTCAACTTCGAGGATTTCGTGCAGCGCGTGAACTCGGACCTGGTCGGCAAGGTCGTGAACATCGCCAGCCGCTGCGCCGGGTTCCTGGAGAAGGGCCACGACAACTGGCTGACCGCGGACTGCGCCGAGCCCGCGCTCCTCGACGACTTCATCGCCGCCGGCGAGCGCATCGCCGAGCGCTACGAGGAGCGCGAGTTCGGCAAGGCCATGCGCGACATCGTGGCCTTCGCCGACCGGGCCAACCAGTACATCGACCAGTACAAGCCCTGGGTGCTGGCGCGGGACCCGGCCAACGCCGCCGAGGTGCAGGCCATCTGTTCCGTGGGCATCAACCTGTTCCGGGTGATCATGGTCTTCCTGAAGCCGGTGCTCCCGGCCGTGGCCGCCCGCGCCGAGATTTTTCTCAATGCTTCCCTGGACTGGCCAGAGCTTGAACAGCCGCTCCTCGGACACCAGCTGCGCGCCTTCACGCCGCTCATGACCCGGGTGGACCCGAAGGCCGTGGACGCGCTCCTCGCGGCCGGCCGCGAGGCGGAACCGGCGGCAGACGGCAGCGGGCTGGACAAGCAGGCCACCGGGCAGGCAGACACCGGGCAGGCAGAAAAGCCCGGCGAGGCGGAAACGGCAACGGCAACGGCAACGGCGAAGCCGGGACCGGCGCCGGACGCGAACGCCATCGCCGACACGATCAAGTTCGACGACTTCATGCGCGTCGACCTGCGCGTCGCCCGGATCCGGCGCGCCGAGCGGGTTGAGGGCGCCGACAAGCTGCTGCGCCTGAGCCTGGATCTCGGTGAGCTCGGCGAACGCGAGGTCCTCTCCGGGATCCGCGCAGCGTACGATCCGGCGTCCCTCGAGGGGCGCCTGGCCATCGTGGTCGCCAATCTCGCGCCGAGGAAAATGCGCTTCGGCACCTCCGAGGGCATGGTGCTGGCAGCCGGCCCCGGGGGCGAAGAGATCTTCCTGCTCTCCGTCGACAGCGGCGCAGTTCCCGGCCAGCGGGTGACCTAAACCCCTGCCACGGGCGCGGTTTTTAAAGCGCCCGGACCTTGCGCCAGATCACTTTTCAGCCATCCGTGCGGTTATATACTTAGCTCGGATCGGTCGTTGTGCCGCCGGGCCGGCTTCCTTACCATTGCGCGCGATTCATTGCGCACACGTTGTTGCGGACACGTCATCGCGGACACATCATCGCGGACAGGGTCTGCACAGGAAGTCGCCCCGGCCTCGACGCACGCGGCGCGGCAGAACCGGACGGGGACAGCATGCTCGCGGAATACTCGGTGCTCCTGATCGGGGCCATCCTGGTCAACAACTTCGTGCTGGTCCAGTTCCTGGGCCTGTGCCCCTTCATGGGCGTCTCCAACAAGCTCGAGACGGCCATGGGCATGTCCCTGGCGACCACCTTCGTGCTCACGCTCGCCGCCGCCAGCAGCTACCTCGTCTACAGCTTCATCCTCGAGCCGCTGGGCCTCGGCTACCTGCGCACCATCTCTTTCATCCTGGTCATCGCCGTGGTGGTACAGTTCACCGAGATGGTCGTGCGCAAGTCCAGCCCCCTGCTGCACCGGGTCCTCGGCGTCTATTTGCCCCTGATTACCACCAACTGCGCGGTGCTGGGCGTGGCGCTGCTCAATATCAACAAGGAGCACGACTTCCTGCAGTCGCTGCTGTACGGCTTCGGCGCCGCCGTGGGCTTCTCCCTGGTACTGGTGCTGTTCGCCGCCATGCGTGAGCGGCTGGCGGTCGCCGATGTGCCGCAGCCGTTCGCCGGCCCCGCCATCGGCATGATTACCGCCGGGCTCATGTCCCTCGCCTTCATGGGCTTCGCGGGACTGGTGTAATGGCCGCCTGGCTCGCCGACTACCCCCTCGCCGCCGCGGTCCTCGCCCTGGTGGCCCTGGGCGGCGTCTTCGGCGCGCTGCTCGGCTTTGCGGCCGTGCGCTTCCGCACCGAAGGCAATCCCGTCGTCGACCAGATCAACGCCATCCTGCCGCAGACCCAGTGCGGGCAGTGCGGCTACCCGGGGTGCCGTCCCTACGCCGAGGCGATCGCCGCCGGGGACGCGGATATCAACCAGTGCCCGCCCGGGGGCGAGGCCGGCATCCAGGCCCTCGCGGACCTCCTCGACGTGGAGCCCAAGCCGCTGGACGCGGAGCACGGTGAAGAGGCGCCGGTGAAATCCGTTGCCCATATCCGCGAGGACGAGTGCATCGGCTGCACCAAGTGCATCCAGGCCTGCCCGGTGGA
>CAYTJQ010000110.1:0-5285 GCA_964438205.1 uncultured Alteromonadaceae bacterium | reverse complement strand
CCGCCGGGGGAGACGGTGCGGGTGCGCCTGGAACTGGTGCTGCCCGTCGCCTACGAGGACGGCGTGTTCTCCCTGCGTTTCCCGAGCACGGTCACGCCCCGCTACATCCCGGGCCAGCCGGCGCCCGGTGAGCCCGGTACGCCGGACGAGAGCTGGAGCCGGCCCACGGACCAGGTGCCCGATGCCCATCGCATCACGCCCTTCCAGCACGCCGCCGACGGCAGCGACGTGGCCCCGCTCAACCCGCTACGCCTCGAGCTCGTGCTCGACGCCGGTGTGCCCCTGGCCTCGGTGGACGCCCTCTACCACGACCTCGCCCTCGAGCGGGACGGGGCCCGCTACCGCGCCCGCTTGCGCAGTGGTGTAGCAGAGATGGACCGGGACCTGGTGCTGCGCTGGCGCCCGGTGCGCGGCGCGGCGCCGGCGGCGGCGCTTTATACGGAGGCGGTGGACGGGCAGCACTACGCCTACCTGATGCTGCTGCCGCCGCGGTCCGGCGGCGAGCCACCGGCGCCGCGCGAGCTGGTGCTGGTGGTCGACCGCTCCGGTTCCATGGGCGGCGCACCCATCGAGCAGGCACGGGCCAGCGTGCGCGCGGCCCTGGCCGCGCTGCGGCCCGAAGACCACTTCAACGTCATCGCCTTCGACGACAAGGTCGAGGCGCTCTACCCGTCGGCGCAGGCTGCGACCCCGGAGGCGCTCGCCGCGGCGCGCCGCTTCGTCGATCACCTGGATGCCCGCGGCGGCACGGAGATGCGCCCGGCGCTGGACTTGGCCCTGCCGGCGACAGAACTGGATGCGGAGGAGGCAGCGGGGCGGCTGCGGCAGGTGGTGTTCATCACCGACGGCGCCGTGGGTAACGAGCAGGCGCTCTTCGCCCGCATCCGCGAGCGCCTGGGCCGGGCCCGGTTGTTCACCGTCGGCATCGGCGCGGCGCCCAACAGCTGGTTCATGCGCCGGGCCGCGGAAGTGGGCAGGGGCACCTACCTTCACGTCGGCCGGCGGGAGGAGGCCGGGCCGGCCATGGACGGCCTGCTGGCGCGCCTGGCCAGCCCGGTGCTCACCGACATCGACGTGCGCTGGCCGACCGGGGTCGACGCGGTACCGGCGATCGTACCGGATCTCTACGCCGGCCAGCCGGTGCTGCAGACGGTCGCCCTGGAAAAGCCGCTCGCGGGCGAGGTGGTGCTGACCGGCCAGCGGGGCGGAGCGGCCTGGTCGCAAACGCTGCGGGCGGACGCGGCCAGCGGCAATGCGCCCGGTGTCGGCACGCTCTGGGCCCGGGGCCGCGTGCAGGCGCTGCTGGATACGCTCGAGATCGGCGCCGACCGGGCGCAGGTACGCGCCGAGGTGCTGCCCCTCGCCCTGGCGCACCAGCTGCTGACGCCCTTCACCAGCTTCATTGCCGTCGAGGAACGGCGCGCGCGGCCCGAGGGGGAAAAGGCCGGTAACAGCGCGGTGCCGAACACCCGCCCCGCGGGCCAGGCGCCGCAGCCTTTCGCGTTCCCGGCGACGGCGACCACGGCGCGGGCGCGGGCCTGGGCAGGGCTGCTGCTTCTCTTTATCGGCGTGGTCGCGGTCGCCCTGCGCCAGGAGGACCGGGCCGCGGAGGACCTGCCGTTGCGGAGCGGCCGCGGGTGAAGCGGGCGCGGCTGCTGCTCGCGGGGGGCGCGCTGGTCGCGTCCGCCTGGCTGCTCGGCGGCGCGGCGGCGATCCACGGCAAGGCGGTGCTGGCGCAGTGGCTGATCGCCCGGGCCTGGGCGCAGGATGCCGCCGATAAGCCGGCGCGGCCCTGGCCCTGGGCCGATACCTGGCCCGTGGCCCGGCTGACGGTGCCGTCCCTCGGCATAACGCAGTACGTGCTGCACGGCACCAGCGGCCAGGCGCTCGCCTTCGGCCCGGGACTGGACCCGGCCGGGGCCATGCCGGGGGAGCCCGGGGTCGTCCTGCTCGCCGGCCACCGCGACACGCACTTCGCCTGGCTGGCGGCCATCGCCCCGGGCGATCGCCTGCAGCTCACGGACCGGGCCGGCACGACCCGGCACTACGAGGTCGTCCGCCAGCGCGTGCTCGACAGCCGCGCCGGGCCGCTGCAGGCCGGGCTGGCGGATGGCCTGGTGCTGGTGACCTGCTTCCCTTTCGACGCGGTCGTCCCGGGCGGGCCGCTGCGCTACGTGGTGGAGGCGGCGTCGGCCCACCTTTGATGGTTTGGTGCATAGGTGCTTTTATGCTAGCGTGTCAGGGTCCCACTGATCGAGGCAGACCATGACGCGTTTGACCGTGACACTCGATGATGCCCTGCACCGCGCCCTGAAAGAGACGGCCGCGCGACAGGGGCGTACCATCGCGTCCATCATCGAGGAAAGCCTGCGCCTGCGCGGCATCCAGGACCAGGAGAGCGCGCGCGTTCTGGTTGCCCGGGCCCGCGAGCGGGCTCAGCTCGATCCGGATGCCGCGCTGGAACTGGCCGTTGAGGAGACGCGCGCCGAGCGCGAACGATGAGTCGGCCCCCGGTCTTCGTGGTCGACACCAACGTGGTGGTCGCCGGCCTGTTGACCGCATCGGCTCGCAGCCCGGTTGCCGTGGTCCTGGATGCCATGCTCGCGGGCACGCTGATCTTCCTGTTGTCGCCGGCGCTCCTCCATGAGTATCGGGCTGTACTGGCCCGCCCGAAGCTGTTCAAGCTGCATGGCATGACAGACGCGCAGCTTGACCCGTTGCTCATCGAGCTCACCGCCAACGCGATCTGGCGCGAACCGGTTACGGCCTCGCCTGCGCCTGACCGGGGAGACGATCACCTTTGGGCTTTGCTGGATGCCTACGCGGGAAGCATCCTGGTCACGGGTGATCGCCTGTTGCTCGACAACCCGCCCCGCCTGAATTCCGTGATCTCGCCGGCGACGTGGTTTGAGGAGTTCGCTGACACCGGAGCGTGGTCCCGCTAGCTGTTGTTGAACCTGGACGTCGTCACCGGTCTGTACAGTGGCTGATCGTACGGCACGGCCTCCGTCAGGCATTGAGGATGACCTGGCAAGTATTGATGTTTTGATGCCAAGCATGGAGCTGCTAAGATGGCGATTTGGTGTAAAAACCGGGGCAAATGAATGCGGACCACTCTGACTATCGACGACCAGATCGCCAGGCAACTGAAAGCGATCGCCCACGAGACCGACGCCAGCTTCAAGCAGGTAGTGAACGACACGCTGCGCCGGGGCCTGGCTGCCGCTGAGCAGCGAGCCCCCGCACGGCCCTATCGGTTGAAGCCGTTATCGCTTGGCGAGCCCGCTCCCGGCTATGACCTGGACAAGGCGCTGGCCATCGCCGAGCACCTGGAAGATGAAGCGCTGGTCACCAAGATGAACCAGCGCAAGTGATCCTCGTAGACGCCAACCTCCTGATCTATGCGATCAATCGCGACGCGCCCGCACACCGGGCCGCGCGGCGCTGGTGGGAAAGCGCGCTCTCCGGCAGCGAAAGCGTGGGCCTGCCGTGGATCGTCGTGCTCGCTTTCCTGCGCGTCACAACGCGCCACGGCATCCTTGAGCGGCCGTTGACCGCCGATGCCGCGATCCGGTTCGTCGATGAGTGGCTTTCGCAACCCGTCGTCGAGATGGTCGTGCCGCGCGCGACGCACTGGGCTGCGTTGCGCAATCTGCTACTCGCAGCAGGCACCAGCGGCAACTTGACTTCCGATGCGCACGTTGCCGCGCTGGCGTTGGAGACGGGGGCAACGATTTACTCGGCGGACTATGATTTTCGCCGCTTCGCCGGCGTCTCGCATCGGAACCCGCTAGAAGCCGGAAGCCAACCGAACAGCACGGGCCGCGGGTGATCGCGAGTACCGGGTCTTCGGCGTTTTCCATCTGATAGATCGACCATCGCGGGCCGACCTTGTCTTCTCTCCTTGCGCTCGCGGCGCGGCTGCAGGGCGCGGGGTGCGGGAGGACGCCCGGTTTCAATCGCCGGCGTTTTCGGGCATCATGCGCCGCCGTTACAGCCCGGCGCTGCCGGCGCTGAACAGTTAGTCACGTGGCCTGGCGTAGGGGCCACCACTGGAGGAGGATCAGCATGCCCGCCATTACCCTGCCCGACGGAAGCGTTCGCGAGTTCGCCCAGCCGGTCACCGTGGCCGAGGTCGCCGCCGACATCGGCCCGGGCCTCGCCAAGGCCGCCCTGGCCGGGGTGGTCGACGGCCGCGAGGTCGACACCAGCCACCGCATCGACGGCGACGCGCAGCTTGCCATCATCACCGGCCGCGACGACGCCGGCCTCGAGGTCATCCGCCACTCCACGGCGCACCTGCTGGCCATGGCGGTGCAGGACCTCTACCCGGGCACCCAGGTCACCATCGGCCCGGTGATCGACGATGGCTTCTACTACGATTTCGCCGGCGAGCACCAGTTCACGCCGGAAGACCTGCCAAAGATCGAGCAGCGCATGGCCGAGCTCGCTGCCGAGGACCTGCCGGTGGAGCGGCTGGTCATGGAGCGGGAAGAGGCCGTGGCCCTGTTCCGCGACCTGGGTGAGCAGTACAAGGTGGAGATCATCCGCGAGCTGCCCGAGGGCGAGGAGGTCTCCGTCTACCGCCAGGGTGAGTGGATGGACCTGTGCCGCGGCCCGCACGTGCCCAGCACCGGCAAGCTCGGCGCCTTCAAGCTGACCAAGCTGGCCGGCGCCTACTGGCGCGGCGACGCGAACAACGAGATGCTGCAGCGCATCTACGGCACGGCCTGGGCCGATAAAAAGCAGCTCAAGCAGTACCTCACGCGCCTCGAAGAGGCGGAAAAGCGCGACCACCGCAAGATCGCCAGGAAGCTCGATCTCTTTCACACGCAGGAAGAGGCCCCGGGCATGGTGTTCTGGCACCCGGCGGGCTGGACGCTCTACCAGGTGATCGAGCAGTACATGCGCGAGAAGCAGCGCGCCGAGGGCTACCAGGAGATCCGCACGCCGCAGGTGGTGGACATGAGCCTGTGGGAGAAGTCCGGCCACGCCGACAAGTTCGGCGACGACATGTTCATGCTGCAGGCGGAGGAGCGGGACTACGCGGTCAAGCCCATGAACTGTCCCTGCCACGTGCAGGTGTTCAACCAGGGCCTGCGCTCCTACCGCGACCTGCCCCTGCGCCTGGCCGAGTTCGGCAGCTGCCACCGCAACGAGCCCTCGGGCTCGCTGCACGGCATCATGCGCGTGCGCGGCTTCACCCAGGACGACGCCCACATTTTCTGCACCGAGGAGCAGATCCAGCCCGAGGTCTCGCGCTTCATCGACTTCCTGCACGCCGT
>CAYTJQ010000109.1:0-5882 GCA_964438205.1 uncultured Alteromonadaceae bacterium | reverse complement strand
CATTGGGCGCCCAGATCTGCCCCTGCACCGCCACCCAGGCGGTGCCCGGATCCGTCGGGTGCACCTCGATCTTCGCGATCTGCCCGGCCTTCGGCAGCCCCATGAAGGTGAAAGACCGCCCTGCATCGGTGGACTTCCACAGCCCCTCGCCCTGGCTGGTGGTCACACCGCGAATCGGCGCTTCGCCGGAGCCGACGTAGATCACGTTCGGGTCGGACGGCGCGACGGCGATGGCGCCGATAGTGCCGACGGGAATCTCCCCGTCGGAGATGTTCTCCCAGGTCGCGCCGGCATTATCCGTCTTCCAAACGCCGCCGCCCGCCGCACCCATGTAGTAGCGCTGGGGGTTGCCGGGCACACCGGTCACGGCGGTGACGCGGCCACCGCGCCAGGGGCCGATGAGGCGGTATTCGAGGCCGTCGAGCAGGGCGGGGTCAACGGCAGACGCCAGCGGTGCGGTCAGCGCCGCGCCGCAAACGGCGGCAGCGAGGCAGAAGGTGCGATACAGGGAACGCAGCATGGGCAGGTCTCCAGGCAGGCCGGCCCGACAGCGGGCCGCAAGGGGCCAAAACTACCGCCAGCCCCGCCGCGACTCAAGAGCCCCGGTCGCTGACGGCACGGGAGGCCATAACAGCGGCGCTCTCTTTACGTGATGCCGGCTCCGGCAGCGCGCTGACCAGCACCGGGCCGCTGCAACGCCGGGGCGGCGTTTGCTCCCCCCCGCAGGAGCGCGGACAATAGGCCATGCCCTTCCGCTTCTTCGAACAGCTGGTCGACCCGTTCCCGCCGGCCGCGCCGGACCGGTCGCCGCGCTCCATCTACCGCTTCTGCCGGCACTACGCGCGCGGGCTGGAGCCCTGGCTGCTCCTGCTCGCGGTATTCAGCACGGCCATTGCCATCGTCGAGGTGGCCCTGTTCGACGTACTCGCCGATGTCATCGACCTGTTCGGTGACTTCACCCCGGCCGAGGTCCGCGCCGGGGAAGGCCGGGAACTGCTCTGGCTGGCCCTCGGCATTCTCGCCGCCTACCCCACGCTGATCGGGCTGCAGTCGCTGCTCCTGCACCAGACGCTCATGGGCAACTTCCCCATGATCGTGCGCTGGCTGGCGCACCGCTACCTGCTGCGGCAGAGCCTGTCGTTCTTCCACGACGAGTTCGCCGGGCGCATCGCCACGCGGGTGATGCAGACCGCCCTCGCCGTGCGGCAGACCGTGGTCAAACTGCTCGACATCATGGTCTACGTGGTCGTGTATTTCGTCGCCGTGCTGGTGCTCTTTGCCGGTATCGACCTGCGCCTCGCCATGCCGATGGCGGTGTGGCTGGTGCTCTACGTGGCAATTCTCTGGGTCGTACTGCCGCGGCTGCAGCGCGTCTCCGAGCGGCAGG
Organism: uncultured Alteromonadaceae bacterium; assembly: GCA_964438205.1. Lineage (GTDB taxonomy): Bacteria > Pseudomonadota > Gammaproteobacteria > Pseudomonadales > Halieaceae > Pseudohaliea. The sequence continues at coordinate 4,495 of CAYTJQ010000109.1, read as the reverse complement.
CGGATGCGCGGGCGCTGATGACCGGCCGCGTCGCCGACTCCTACACCAACATCGCCACCGTCAAGCTCTTCTCCCACGCCCGCCGCGAGTCCGCCTACGCGCGCGAGGGCATGGAGGCGTTTCTCGGCACCGTGCACCCGCAGATGCGCCTGGTCACGGTCATGGACACGGCGGTGATTCTCAACAACGCGCTCATGGTGCTCGCCGTGGGGGCGATGTCGCTCTACCTCTGGCTGAACGGCGCCATCACCCCCGGCGCCATCGCCGCCGCCATCGGCCTGTGCCTGCGGGTGACGGGCATCAGCGAGTGGATCATGTGGGAGGTCTCCGACCTGTTCGAGAACATTGGCACGGTACAGGACGGCATGAGCACCCTGTCCCGCCCCATCGCCGTGCAGGACGCCCCGGAGGCGAAGCCCCTCACCGTCCCCGCCGGGCACATTGCCTTCCGCGCGGTCGACTTCTCCTACGGCGGACGTGGCGGCGAGGGCAATACGGTCTTCGAAAAGCTCGACCTCGACATCCCCGCGGGCACCAAGCTCGGCCTCATCGGCCGCTCCGGCGCCGGCAAGTCGACGCTGGTGAACCTGCTGCTGCGCTTCTACGACGTCGACAGCGGGCACATCGAGATCGACGGGCAGGACGTGCGGGCGGTCACGCAGGAAAGCCTGCGCGCCAGCATCGGCATGGTCACCCAGGATACCTCGCTCCTGCACCGCACCGTGCGCGAGAACATCCTGTACGGCCGCGAGGACGCCAGCGAAGACGAGCTCATGAGCGCCATTCATCGGGCGAAGGCCTGGGACTTCATCCAGACCCTGGAAGACGCCAAGGGCAACCGCGGCCTCGATGCCATGGTCGGCGAGCGCGGCGTCAAGCTTTCCGGCGGCCAGCGCCAGCGCATCGCCATTGCCCGGGTGATCCTCAAGGACGCGCCGATCCTCATCCTCGACGAGGCGACCTCGGCGCTGGACTCGGAAGTCGAGGTGGCGATCCAGGAAAGCCTCTACGAACTCATGGAGGGCAAGACGGTACTGGCCATCGCCCACCGCCTGTCGACGATCGCCGCTCTCGACCGGCTGGTGGTCCTGGAACAGGGCCGGGTGGTCGAGACCGGCAGCCACGACGAGCTGCTGGCCCGGGGCGGTATCTACAAGCGGCTGTGGGACTACCAGTCCGGGGGCTTCCTGGCGGCGGACTGAGTCAGTCGGCGGACCCGAAAGACGCGAGGTTGGGCCCCTCCTCCGCCTGCAGCGCCGCGGCGACCTGCTCCGCCGCCCGCAGCGCGCGCAGGATGTTGCCGTTGGCCAGGCGGGCCAGTTCGTCCTCGCTCCAGCCGCGGCGGATCAGCTCCGCAAACAGCTTCGGGTAGTCGCTGGCCTCGGCGAGCGCCGGCACCATCCAGTCCGGCTCGCCGAAGAGATCCGCACCGATGCCCACGTGATCGTGGCCGGCGATGGCGACGATGTGCTCGAGGTGGTCGGCCACGTCCGCGACGGTGGCGTCAGGCAGCGGGTGTTCCGCCGTGTAGGCCTCGAGAGCCTCGTCGTAGCCCGGCTCACCCCAGTCCACGTCGCCGCGGAAGGCCTTGAAGCCCGCCTCCCAGTCGGCGAAGGCCGGCGTGTTGAAGGCGTTGACGAAAGACACCATGACCACCCCGCCATTTTCCTCCACACGCCTCAGCACCGCGTCCGGCACGTTGCGCCGGTGCGGTGTCAGGGCGTGGGCGTTGGAGTGGGAGAAAATCACCGGCGCTCTCGTCGCGTCCAGCGCATCGTTCATCACGGCCGGTGAGACGTGAGAAAGGTCCACGAGCATGCCCAGGCGGTTCATCTCGCGCACGACCTCGCGGCCGAAGTCCGTAAGCCCGCCGTGCTCATCCTGCCCCGCCGCATCGGCCCAGTCGTTGCTCTGGGAATGGGTGAGCGTCATATAGCGGGCGCCGAGGTCGTAGTACATGCGCAGCGCCCCGAGGGAGTTCTCGATGGCGTGGCCGCCCTCCACGCCGAACAGCGAGGCGATACGCCCCTGGGCCATGGCCGCCTCGATGGCATCGGCCGTGCCGGTGAAGGGGAATTCCTCCGGGTACTTGTCGAGGATGCGCCGGGCGATATCGAGCTGCTCGAGCTGGGTCTTCGCGAAGCCTTCCTCGCCCATGGCATCGGTCGCGGGGATGAACACGGACCAGAACTGCCCGCCGATGCCCCCGGCGCGCAGGCCGGCCATGTCCGTATCGCCGGGCACCTCGCCGTAGAGATCCCAGCCCTCCACATCGCCGCCGTGCTCGCGGATGACCCAGGGCAGGTCGTTGTGGCCGTCGATGATCGGGTGTTTCTCGAGCTGGGCGCGGGCACGGTCCAGTGCGTCGTCAGCCTGGGCGTGAGCCTGACCGTGGACGAGGCAGGCACCGAGAGCCAACAGGAGGGGGGCCATAGCGAGGCGCATGGGGGTGATCCTACGTTGCGGTGGGAAAAGCAAGCGTACATGATGTGGCGCTTTCACCGAAAGGACAGCGCCAGCCGTGCAGCGCATCGAACTGAGGTCCCCCTACCTGGTGTTCGTCGGCGACGAGGCCCGGGTCACCTACGCCAAGACCGGCCGCGGCATCGTCGACTGGCGCCGGGAGCACTGCGCCGGCCAGCTGCGGCTGAGCAGCGAGGCCTGCAACCTGGGCCTGCCCGACCTGACCGTGGCGGAGGCGGCGAGCGCCGGTGTCGGCTCCCTCGTCATCGGCACGGCGCTGGTCGGCGGCGGCATTCCGCCGGCCTGGATCGCAACGCTCACCGAGGCCGCGCGCGCCGGCATCGATATCGTCGCCGGGCTGCATACGCGGCTGGCATCGATTCCCGCGCTGGCTGCCGCTGCTGCCGAGGGCGGCGCGCGCCTGGTTGACGTACGCACGCCGCCGCCCGAGCTGCCGGTGGGCAGCGGCAAGAAGCGCAGCGGCCTGCGGCTGCTCACCGTCGGTACAGACTGCGCCCTGGGCAAGAAATACACGGCGCTGCAGCTCGAGCAGGACATGCGGGTCGCCGGCCTGTCGGTGGACTTTCGCGCCTCCGGCCAGACGGGAATCATGATCGCCGGCGAGGGTGTGCCCATCGACTGCGTCGTCGCGGATTTCCTTTCCGGTGCCGCGGAAGTCCTGTCCCCCGACAACGAACCGGACCACTGGGACGTTATCGAGGGTCAGGGCGGCATCTTTCATCCCGGTTACGCGGCGGTAAGCCACGGCCTGCTCATCGGCTCCCAGCCCGACGCGTTCGTCGTCTGTCACGCCGCCGGACGCACGGAGATCGAGGGCTGGCCGCACGTACCGCTGCCGAGCATCGGCGACGTCATCGAGCGCACCGTACAGATCGGCAGCCTTACCAACCCTGCTATTCGCTGTGTCGGCATCAGCGTGAATACGTCGACGCTGCCGGAGAGCGAGCGCAAGGAATACCTCGCCCGCCTCGGCAAGCGCTACGGCCTGCCCGCCGTCGACCCACTGCTGACCGGCACCGCGGCCATCCTCGACAATCTCTGACAGACCCGGAGCCCGCATGGACCTGAAGGTCGACATCGTTTCCTTCCCCCTGGAAAAGCCCTTCGCCATCACCGGCCACGTCTTCGAGACCACCGACACGGTCCGGGTCACGCTCAGCCATGGCGGCGTATCGGGCCGCGGCGAGGCCGTCGGTGTCTACTACCTCGACGAGACGGCCGAAAGCATGGCCGTTCAGCTTCAGGCCGTCGCCGGCGGGCTGCAGGACCTTGATGGGCATGCCATCCAGGCGCTGCTGCCCCCGGGCGGCGCCCGCAACGCGCTCGACTGTGCCTGGTGGGACTACCGGGCGAAAGCCGCCGGCCGGTCCATCTGGGAGCTGCTGGACCTAGCTCCCCGGGAACTCACGACGGTGTACACCCTCGGTATCGCCGAGCCGGCAGTCATGGCCGAACGGGCCGCGGCCGCCAACCGTTTCCCGCACCTGAAACTCAAGCTCGACAGCGACCGGCCCATCGAGCGACTGGAGGCGGTCCGCGCGGCGCGGCGAGACGCGGCAATGGTCATCGACGTGAACCAGGGCTGGACCTTCGACGAGCTGCGCGAATACCTGCCGCACTGCGAACGCCTCGGCATCGCCATGATCGAGCAGCCGCTGGCCCGGGGCGGCGACGAGGCCCTCGAAGGCTTCCGCTCGCCGGTGCCCCTGGGCGCGGACGAATCCTGCCTGCACCTCGGCGAGTTCGATGCCGCCGCGCGCCGTTACGATGTACTCAACATCAAGCTCGACAAGTGCGGCGGCTTGACCGAAGGCCTCGCGCTCGTTGAAGCCGCAAAGGGCGCGGGCATGACGCTGATGGTCGGCAACATGACCGGCACCTCACTGTCCATGGCACCCAGTTACGTGATCGGCCAGCACTGCCGCTTCGTGGATATCGACGGGCCGCTGCTCCTCGCCGGCGACGTCGAGCACGGCCTCGACTACCGCGACGGCGGCCGCGTTGGCCTGCC
>CAYTJQ010000108.1:0-5898 GCA_964438205.1 uncultured Alteromonadaceae bacterium | reverse complement strand
CGGGAATGCCCAGCGGTTCGGCAACAGCGAGCAGCGCCGCCGTTTCGTCGACCGCCCGCTGCACGTGGGGGGAGCGGCCCATGGGGAAAGCGCCGTCCGTGAACGCCCGCTGGAAGTCGACGACGAGAATCGCCGGCTTCCGGCCGAAGCCCATGGCGCGGGCGCCGTAGCTGGCCTCCGCGAAGGCGTCGCGCGGCGCCGTGTCCTCCCCACCGCTCACGAACTTACCCGGCCGCGCGTACGCTGTCGTTCCCGGCCTCGGCCTCGCGCCGCTGCTTGCGCAGCCAGGCGGCCGCGATTGGTGCCTGCACCGGCGGCGCCGGCGCTTCGAAGCCGGTTTCCTCGAGGCAGCGGGCGCGGAGTTCGTCGAGCGTGCCGCCGAAGTCGAAGGCCTCCGGCTCCCCGCGTTCGCTGCGCAGGGTGGCGCGCAGGGCATCGCTGGCAGCCTCGTCGATCGCCAGGTCCTCACCGGCGACGACGCCGAAGCGGCGCGCACCCTCGGGCGTGACCAGGCCCGCTTCGAGATCGTAGGCGATGATGTCGTAGGGCCGCTCCAGCGGGTCGCCCCAGCCGCCGCCGCCCCAGGTCTCGAAGACCAGCAGGTCGCCGGGGGCGACCGGCACGTCGTCGACCTTGGACGGCAGGTTCTCGGTGGTGCCGTCCGCACGCACCAGCGTCTTGCGGCTGCGCGTGCCCGGAAGACCGCCCTTGACTCCCCAGGGGTAGGTGAACCAGCGGTCGTCGTGGATGGAGATCTTGCCCTCGACGAGGAAGGCATACTCGGTTCTTACACCGTTGCCGCCGCGGTGCAGGCCCGGGCCCCCGGTATCCGGGATGGATTCGAAGCGTTCGACGCGGACCGGGAAGTAGGCCTCCGTGTACTCGTTGGGGACGTTGCGCATCTTCGGCCAGAGGGAGTGGCCGTCGGGACCATCGCCTCCGGGCTTGCCGGGGATGCCGCCGAAGCCGATCTGGAACATGAGGAACCAGTCGTCGCGCTGGTTGAAGCCTGAGAACATCAGGTGCGGGCTGTCGGAGAAGCCGGCGGCGACCAGGAAGTCGGAATTCGCCGTGCCGAAGAGGCCGCTGATGATATCGAAGATCCTGCCGAGGGCATGGGTGCGACCGTTGAGGGCGGCCGGTGCCACCGGGTTCAACAGCGTGCCCTTCGGGATGCGCACGTCGATGAGGTCGATGTACCCGTCGTTGAGGACGATCTGCGGGTCAAAGACGTTCACCATGAACTGGCCGCAGAACATCTTGAACATGCGATCGTTGAGCAGGAAGTTGATGCAGCCGGCCGATTGCGGGTCCGTGCGGGAGAAATCGAAGACCAGCTTGTCGCCCTCGCGCCACATCTCGCAGCCCATCTTGTAGGGGCCGTGGCCGAGCGCGTCGTCGCAGATCCAGTCCTCGAAGACGACCTTCTCCTCGGGCATGGTCGAGACTATGAGTTCGCGCATGGCCTCCCGGTTGCGCGCGAGGAGCTGCTTCTGCGCCGACACCAGCACGTCGGGCCCGAAGCGGTCGGCCATCTCCACGAGGCGTGCGGCGCCCGTGCGACAGGCCGAGAGAATCGCGTAGAAGTCGGCCTCGTTCCAGTCCGGCGTGCGCGAGTTGCGGACGGCCAGGCGCACGATGTCCTGCTGCAGTTCGCCTTTCGAGACCACCTTGACGGGGGGGATGACGATCCCCTCCTGCAGGATGTCCGTCGAGGTCACCGGCATGGAGGCCGCCGTCGAACCGGAGATGTCGCTCATGTGGCCGAACATGGCGGCCCAGCCCAGGAGCCGGCCGTGGTAGTAGACGGGCGTGCAGACCAGCCAGTCGTTGAGGTGGCTGATGGCCCCGTCGCAGGCATAGGGGTCATTGGTGAGGAGAACGTCGCCCTCCTGCACATCGCCCTCGTAGTTGTCGATGAAGCCGTCCACCGGCGAGCCGAACTGCCCCGCCAGCATCTGGCCGTCCCGGTCCGTCAGCACCGGGAAGCCGTCGCGCTGCTCGCGGATGATCGTCGAGATCGCCGTCCGGAAGAGAATCGCGTCCATCTGCACCCGGGCGTTCTGGATGGCGTTCTCGATCACGTCCAGCGTCACCGCGTCGACGTCGACCGTTTCCCAGGGCGTGCTGTTGGTTTCGATTACCGTCGCCATTGCGCTGCCTCCTCCCGCTCAGGAGTTGTCTCTGATCAATAGGTTGCCCACCGAGTCCACCGTGGCATGGCTGCCCGGAAGCACGAGGGTGGTCGAGTCGACTTCCGTGATGATCGCCGGCCCGTCGATGCGATCCCCGGCGAGGAGCTTGGCGCGATCATAGATCGTGCCCGCATGGGTCTCACCGTCGGAGTAGATCTGCGTGGGCGCCACCGCAGCCCGGGAGGGATCGCCATCGCCCTCCTCGAGGTGCAGTTCGACCGCCTCGGCCCCGGGGCCAAGCACGATGACGCGCAGGTTGACGATCTCCTTGGCCTTCGACAGGCGGAAGTTGAACATCTGCTCGTGCAGGTCGTCGAAGCGATCTGTGGCCGGCGTGAGGCCCTCGGCATGGAAATCCTCGGGGCTCATGGTCACGCTGATGTCCGCCGACTGCCCCGCGTAGCGCAGGTCGACCTGGTATCGCACTTCCTGCCGCTCGCGCGCCACGCCGTCCGCGTCGAGGGAGGCGCGGGCGCGCTCCTCGAGCTCGGCAAAGGCGGCTGCCAGTTCGTCCCTCGTCGTCTCGTCCGCGAGCTTGATCAGCGAGCGGGCGGCCTCGTCGCGAAGGTTGGTGGTCGCGTCGCCGGCGGCGCAGAGGACACCCGGGCCGCGAGGCACGATTACCGGCCAGGCCCCGAGCAGGCGTCCCAGCGCGTTCGCGTGCAGCGGACCGGCGCCGCCGAAGGCCATCAGCGAGAAGTTGCGCGGGTCGTAGCCCTGCTCGACGGAGACGAGGCGCAGGGCGCCGAACATGTTCTCGTTGACGATCCGGATCACGCCCTCGGCGGCCTCCGCGAGGGTCATCGCCAGCGGCTCGCTGATCTTCTCAAGCGCTTTTGCCGCGAGATCCTTGCGGATCTTCATGTCGCCGCCCAGGCGGGCATCGGAAGGCAGGTAGCCGAGGACGACGTTCGCATCGGTCACGGTGGGATTCTCACCACCCTTGTCATAGGCCGCGGGCCCCGGCACGGCGCCCGCGGACTCGGGCCCCACCCGCAGCGCCTTGGTGAGCTCCGGCACATAGGCGATGGAGCCGCCGCCGGCGCCGACGGTGCGCACATCGACAGACGACGCGCGCACGACCACGTCGTGCACGACCGTCTCGCGCCGGACCTGTGCCTCGCCGCCCTCCACCAGGCAGACGTCCGTGGATGTCCCGCCCATGTCGAAGGTGATGATGTTCTCGAAGCCCGACTGCCGCGCCACCCAGATCGCGCCCGCGACGCCGCCGGCGGGGCCCGACATCAGCAGGTTGACCGGGTACTCGCCGGCGGTCTGCGCCGCCGCCAGGCCGCCGTCCGAGCGCAGGATCGACAGGCTGAGGGAACCGGTGCGTTCCTCCAGGCCTGCCTTCAGGTTGGCCAGGTAGCGCGAGACCACCGGCTTGACGAAGGCGTTGGCCACGCTGGTGATCGCGCGCTCGTACTCTTGGACTTCCGGCAGCGTGCGCGAGGAAACGGAGATCGCCACGTCCGGCATCATCTCGCGAACGATCGCCTCCACCGCCTCCTCGTGGGCGCTGTTCACATAGCTGTTCATGAGGCAGATGGTCACGGACTGGATATCCTTGGCTCGCAGCTTCTCGACGGCACTGCGCACCTGTGCCTCGTCGAGGGGCCTGACTTCCGCGCCATCCGCGCCGATGCGGCCCGAGACCTCGACCGTATCCTTCAGTTCCGCCATGGGCCGGCCCTTGACGAAGTTGATCCAGCCCGAGAGCGCACCGGGTACGAAGCCGCGCGCCAGGTGGAGGATCTGGCGATAGCCATCGGTCACGATGAGGCCGACCCGCGCACCGTTGCCCGTGAGCACCGCGTTCGTGGCGACGGTCGTGCCGTGCATCACGGCGCGGATCTCGGACGGATCCACCCCGTGCTCGGCGCAGACCTTGTCGATACCGTGGATCACGGCGATGGAGGGATCATCCGGCGTCGAGGGAACCTTGGCCGTCAGGGGTTGCCCACCGGCATCATCGAGCATGAAGACGTCGGTGAAGGTACCGCCGACATCCACTCCAACACTAAAGGCCATTACACACCCCCTCAGGCTGCGGCATGATGAACGAAACAGCTCTAGAGTAGGCAGGGCCGAAATTGACTGTCAATATAAATTCGAATCTATCTCACAATAGGTATGACAATGGGTATGATATAAACGCCGCAAGCCTGCCGGGAGAAGCCGCTGCACCCGGCGCCTGGAGAGAACGACCGTGGGAGAGAACGACCGTGCCAGCAAGGAAAGCCACTGGACCCGCGCAGGGCAAGCTCTACGACCTGCTGAGAACAAGAATCGCCGAGGGCGACTACGCCGTGGGACAACTGCTACCGACGGAGAAGGCACTCTGCAGCGAACTGGGAGCCAGTCGTTACGCGCTGCGCGAAGCCATGGCGCGGCTGGAGAGCGACGGCCTGGTCCGGCGTCGTCGCGGCTCGGGCTCAACGGTGCTCCGGAGGCTGCCGCTGGCGACCTTCCAGTCCGGTGTCACCTCGCGGGAGGACCTCCTCAACTATGCATCCGCCACCTTCATGAAATGGGGCGGCCGGGACCTCGTGCGTACCGACGGCAAGCTGGCACGCCGCCTCGGTTGTGACGAGGCGAGGCAGTGGCAGTTCATGGCCGGCGTGCGGCACGAGGAAGACGGGGAGCCGCTGGCGCTGGTCAGCGTCTATGTTGACACGGAACGCGCCACCCTGCCGGAGGCAAAAGCCCTGGGACGCAGGCCGGTCTACCAGTGGTTGGAAAGGGAATGCGCCCTCAAGCCCCACGCGGTCTCCCAGGACATCCGCGCCACGCGGCTGACAGCCCGGCAGGCCGAGGTGCTCCGCGACGTCGCCGAAGCGCCCGCCCTGGAGGTCATCCGGCGCTACTTCGATGCGGAAGGGGCCATCTATCTCATCTCCCAGAGCATCTACCGCTCCCGCGACTTCGTGCTGAATCACCGCTTCTTTCTCGGCAGCGGCACCTGACCAGGCAGCGGCACCTGAAACCACCGGCCGGCACAGGAGGAAACGGCAATGAGGCACCACTACCCCGGGGCACCGCAACCCGTCGAAGCGGCGCGCGAGGCCATCCACGCGCTGAACGGCACTGTGAATGCGGTCATCGAGGCCGGCGTCGCTGCCGACGCGCAGCCGGGCACCGGAACCGTTCCGGTGCTGGTCAAGGACTGCATGGATGTCCGCGGACTGCGCACCAGCTACGGTTCGGCCTTGTATGCAAAGGCGCCGCCGGCGGACGCTGATGCGACGGTGACGACAAGACTCCGGGCGCGGGGCGCCGCGATCGTCGGCAAGGCCAACCTGACCGAGTTCTGCTTCGGCGCGACCGGCCAGAACGATCACTTCGGCAACTGCCGTAACCCCTGGGACATCAACCACATCACCGGCGGATCCAGCAGCGGCTCGGCAGCCGCTGTCGCCAGCGGCATGGTGCGCGTGGCCCTCGGCACCGACACGGGCGGGTCGGTGCGCATTCCGGCGGCGCTCTGCGGCGTGGTCGGGCTGCGGCCGACCGTGGGCCGGGTCCCCAACACAGGCTGCCTGGCGGTCAGCACCATCAGCGACACCATCGGTCCCCTCGCCGCCTCGGTGGCCGAGGCCTGCTGGGCCCACGACGCGATCCAGGGCTTCGACCCGGCCGACCCGCTGTCCATCGCGGCGGGACCGTCCACGCTGGCGACGCTGCACGAGGGCATCGAGGGCTT
>CAYTJQ010000107.1:0-6007 GCA_964438205.1 uncultured Alteromonadaceae bacterium | reverse complement strand
ACGAAGACGGCGCGGCCACCGGCGGCGGACAAGCACTGGACGGCCATGCTGTCCCGGGAGCGGCCACTGCTCCTCGAACTGTTCGCCTGGGCGGTGTGCACCGCGCTGCTGTTGACGGTGTATGCGGTGAGCTGGCGCTTCGTGCCCCTGTGACCCGCGCGGGAAATATCCACCGCGCGCGGCCGCGCGGCGATGACAGGAGCTGACGGGACCCGACCGCGACGCATGATTTGCGGGTACAATCCCCGCCACCGTAGACAGGTGCTCACAGAGCCATGCCGACGAATTCTCAGGGTGCGAACGCCCCGCGCGTTGTCCTATGCCACTTCCACATCTTCAAGAACAGCGGCACGTCCTTCGACCAGCTGCTCGCCGAGAACTTCCCCGGCGAGCCGGTCGCCTTTGACGGCCCTTATCCTTTCTCCGTCTTCCCGCAGGATGAACTCCTGAAGGTCATCCGCCACCATGGCAGCGCCACGGCGTTCACGTCGCACCAGGTGCGCCTGCCGGTGCCGGCCGCCCTTGATATCGAGGTGCTGCCCGTGGTCTTCCTGCGCCATCCCCTGCTGCGGGTGCGCTCCGTTTACGAGTACCTGCATCGCCGCGAGCGCGGTGTCGGTGTCAGGCGCCTGCTCCGCTTCGCGGCGCGCTCGACCTATACCTCCCGGGACGAGGCGCGGGCCAGCGAGCTGTCCTTTGCCGACTGGGTACGCGAGGCCCTGGACGGGCAGCGGCCCCTGGGCAACCTCTCCAACGCACAGGTTCAGCTGCTGGGCGGGGTGTACGGGCGCAAGGCCCTGTCGCGCACGCGGCCGGCAGCGAAGGGGGGGGTGCAGGCAGACCTCGCCCAGGCGCTGCGCAACCTCGCCGCGGTGGAGCTGCTGGCCCGGACCGAGTGCTATGGGCGCGACGTGGCTCGCTTCAGCGAGCGCCTGGCCGCCCGCGGTATCGCGTTCGATTACCGCGAGCGGCGACCGGCCAATACCACCGCGCGGGACCTGGATCGGCCCCTGGCGGAGCGGCTCGACGGGATCCGCAAGAGCCTGGGCGACGAACTCTACGACCGGCTGGCGGACGTGAACCGGGGGGATCTGGCGCTCTACCAGTGGGCCTGCGATCGCCTCGATGGCGCTGCGCCGGGCGGCGAAAGCAGCGACCCGGCGCCCTGAGTCTGCGGGTCAGTCGCCGAAGCGGTCGATGAGCTGCTGCAGTTTCTTCGCCGTGGGCGGCGACGCCAGCTGCTCGGGCAGGTCCGTGAGCTCCGCAGCCCGCAGGTAGGCGGGCAGGAAGAAGTACTCGAGGGCGTCGGGCCGGTCGATGCTGAAGTCCTCGAGCTTGCGGCTGCGCCCGAAGGTCACCGCATCCCCCACCCGGTTGGCGAGGTACACCACCACGTGTTCCCGGATGTCGAGTTCGGTCTCGCCATGGCGCTCCGGCGGCCAGGCCATCGGTACGTAGGCATAGCGCAGGTGGGCCTCTATCGCCGCCGGCAGGTTCCAGCTGCGGGCGAGGATGGCGCCGACGATCGCCGCGTTGCCGACCAGCTCGTCCTGCTGGCCGCAGACGCGGTCGAACAGGGTGGCATGGGCACCGTAGAACCTCGCCAGCCCGGGGCGGGCAGAGATCAGTGCGAGGTCGCCGATGTTGGCGAGCAGCGCCTGGGTCGCGGTCTCGGAGGGCTCGGGCAGGGCGAGCTCCGTGGCCAGGGCCTGCGCAACGGCGCTGGCGACGTAGCTGGCGCGCCAGAGCCGCATGTAGGCCGTGTGCTGCGCCGGGCTCTCGAGGGCCAGCATCTGGCCGACCGCCGCCTGCAGCACCAGGCCCTTGACCAGGTTGGTGCCGAGATAGTTAACGGCGTGGTGAACGCTGGAAATGGGAGCGCTCAGGTGAAACGCGGCCGAGTTGACGATACGCAGCACATCTGCCGACAGTGCCGGGTTCGTCATGACCGTTTCGGCGAGTTCCTGCGGGTCGTCGAGCCCGCGGCTGATGCGCTCGAGGACCGTGGGCGGCTTCTTGAGCTGCGCCACGAACTCGGCCATGTCCTCCTTCTCGACCTCGGTCAGGTGCTCCTCGAACACCAGGAAGAAGTCGGCCAGCGGCTTCGGCACCGCCTCGCCGCCAGTGGCGGGGGAGGGCGCCGCCTGCTCGCTGCTGTCACTGTTGTCCGCCGGGTCTGCGGGCTCGTCGCCGTTGTCCCCGGGCGCATCGCCCTGCTGCCGTCGAAACCAACTCATTGCTGCACACTCCCCCGGCGCGCCTGCCGTTGCGGCTCTTTCCCGGCCCGCCAAGCATATCGCCTGGGCGGCGTCTGTCCATAGGCCCGTTGCGGCGGCGACAGTGATGGTCCCCGGGCAGCGCCGGGGCAGCCAGCACCTGCGCCATTACGCTAGAATGGGTGCATTGCGAAGCAGTGGAGCCAGCATGGGGGACGACGCCCGTATCCCGCTCATCAACGTGGCCAGCGGGAAGAAGTACACCAACGAGCGCGGCATGCGCGTCATCAAGGATGGCGTGAAGGCCGGTGCGGGCGGCGGCGAGCGCCTGCCCAAGCCGCCGTGGCTGCGCACCCGCATCCAGCAGGGGGCGACCTTCGAGAAGGTGCGCGGCATCGTCCACGAGCACCGGCTGGCCACCGTCTGCGAAGAGGCCAAGTGCCCGAACATGGGCGAGTGCTGGAGCGCGGGCACCGCGACGATCATGCTCATGGGCGATGTCTGCACCCGGGCCTGTCGTTTCTGCGCCGTGAACACCGGCAACCCCCGTGGCTGGCTCGATCCCGAGGAGCCCGACAACACCGCGCGCTCGGTCGCTCTCATGGGCCTCAGGTACGTGGTGCTGACCTCCGTGAACCGGGACGATCTCCCGGATGGCGGCGCGGGTCATTACGCCGCCTGCGTCCGGCGGGTCAAGGCCGTGAACCCGGAGACCGCCGTGGAGGCGCTGACGCCGGATTTCCTCGGCAAGCTCGCCGATGTGGAGACGGTAGTGGACTCGGGCATCGAGGTCTTCGCCCAGAACGTCGAGACCGTGCGCCGGCTTACCCACCCGGTACGCGACAGCCGCGCCGGCTACGACCAGACCCTCGCCGTGCTCGCGCACGCCAAGGCGCACCGGCCGGACGTGCTCACCAAGACCAGCCTCATGCTCGGCCTCGGTGAGACGGAGGCGGAGATCATCGAGGCGCTGGATGACCTGCGCGCGGCCAACGTGGATATCGTCACCTTCGGCCAGTACCTGCAGCCCACGGCGCACCACTATCCCATCGACCGCTGGGTGACCCCGGACGAGTTCGCCCGCTACCGCGAGTGGGGCCTCGAGCGCGGGTTCCTCGAGGTGGTCTCCGGGGTCTTCGTGCGCTCCAGCTACCGTGCCGAGCAGGTGCTTGCGAAAAACAACGTCGGGCTCTGAGCCCCGCGCGTCACTCCGCCTGCGCGTTCCTGCCGTGCACCTGGTCCAGGCCCTTGCGGACCTGCCGGGCCCAGGCGGAGAACACCCGGCGCACTTCCGCGCGGTTGGTCACGCGATTGTTCACGCCCCACTGCTGGCTGCTTCGGCGCCTGTCCTTGGACAGCGCCAGCACCTCGCCGGACTTCGAATCGGCGAAAGCCACGGCCACGGCAATGCTGCCGGCGCCCTCCGTATAGACCCGGGAGCGCCCCGCGTAGCGCGACTGGTTGTCGTCCTTCGGGGCGTTCGGGGCAAGCTCCGTCAGCATGGCGTTGATCTTCAGCACGTCGTCGGCGGGCGCGTCCGCCAGGGCGTAGCCGCCGTTTTCCACCAGCGCCTGCACCATGGCTTCCCGGTAATCCGCCTGCAGCGCGGCCCGGTCCTCATCGGTCAGCTCCCAGCCCCGCTTACGCCCGTAGGGCGCCGAGCTGTTGCCCGGCTGGATGATCTCGACGTTGTCGAGCCCGAGCGGCATCAGCAGCACGCGGTTGTAGCGGCTGAAGTCCACGCTCGGGTCGACGTACACGAGCTGCGCCGCGGTGTTGTCCACGCGGTAGAGCTTGCCGTCGATGGTTTCCGCATCCGGCCCGGTCTGGACGGTGGGCGTGCCGCTGCAGGCGACGAGGGTCCCCGCCGCAAGGCAGGCTGCAAGGGGGAGGGCGAAACGGTGCATGGCGAGGCTTCCTCTTTCTTGTCATTGACTCCCGAGATCATCGACGCAAAGTGCGCCGGCGGCAAGGGTGCCCGGGTCAGGCGTCCCGGGCCGTGTCCCGGGCATTTGCCGGGGTCGCTCCTTCGGGGCATGGGCGCGCTCTTTGTGCAACGGTATACTGCCCGGCCACCCTGCGCAGGAATCCGTGCATGGCAGCCCAGTTCCACCGCGTCGGCCTCGTCGGGCGCAGCCGCCAGGAAGGCCTGCAGGAGCTCCTCGACGAGCTCCTCGACCTGCTCGGCGATCGCGTCGGCGAGGTCATGCTGGAGGACCGCCTCGGCGCCGTCGCCACCCGCGACTGCCCGCTGCTGACCCGCGAGGAGATCGGCGAGCGGGCGGACCTCGTCATCGTGCTCGGCGGCGACGGCAGCCTGCTGTCCGCCGCGCGCACCATGGCCCGCTTCGAGACCCCGGTCCTCGGCATCAACCGCGGGCGCCTTGGCTTCCTGACCGATATCAGCCCGGACGAGGTCCGCGAGCTGGTGCCGGCCGTGCTCGAGGGGCGTTTCGAGCGGGAGGAACGCTTCCTCCTCGATGTGAATGTCGAGCGCGAGGGCAAGGTCGTGGCCCGGGCCGACGCCCTCAATGACGTGGTGCTGAACTCCGGTACCTCCGCGCAGATGATCGAGTTCGAGCTCTCCATCGATGGCGAGTTCGTCTACCGGCAGCGCGCGGACGGGCTGATCATCTCCACGCCCACGGGCTCCACGGCCTATTCGCTGTCCGGGGGCGGGCCGATCATGCACCCGTCCCTCGATGCCATCGTGCTGGTGCCCATGTTCCCGCACACGCTGAGCAGCCGGCCCATCGTGGTCAAGGGCGACAGCCTGATCCGTCTCGACGTGCTCGAGCGCAACCGCATCCATCCGCCGGTGACCTGTGACGGCCAGGTGAACATGACCGCCCGCCCCGGAGACGCGGTGCTGCTGCGCAAGAAGCCGCACCGGCTCACGCTACTGCACCCGCTGGGACACAGCTTCTACGCCAGCTGCCGGGACAAGCTCCGCTGGAGCAACGCGCTGGTCAACTGACGTGCAGGATCTGCTCAACGCGCTGCGCCCGTTCCCGGTGACGGCCGGTCTCCTCGCCGGCTCCCTGCTCGGGTTCTCGGTGATCTACTTCAACGCCCCGGTGAGCTGGGTTGCGGCGCTGACCTTCACACCCTTCGAGCTCACCGCCGCGGGTCCGGTCTTCGGCGAGCCCGGTGCCCAGCTCTGGCGCCTGGTGACGCCCGCCTTCCTGCACTTCGGCTGGCTGCACATCGCCTTCAACGCGCTCTGGACCTGGGAGTTCGGCCGGCGCATCGAGGCGCGGGCGGGCAGCCTGTCCCTCCTCGGCCTGTTCCTGGCCGTGGCCATGGTGTCCAATGTCGCGCAGTACGTCTTCGGCGGGCCGGGTCTCTTCGGCGGCATGTCCGGCGTGGTCTACGGCTTCCTCGGCTTCGCGGTGGTGGCCGAGCGCATCTACCCGCGCTGGGCCCTCGGGCTGCCGCCGGGCGTGGTGGTGTTCATGCTCGGCTGGCTGGTGGCCTGCGTGCTGGGCGTGGTCGAGGTGCTCGGTTTCGGGGCCATCGCCAACGCCGCGCACATCGGCGGCCTCGCCGCCGGCGCGGTGCTCGCCGTGCCGCTGGCCTTTCTCGAGCGCTACCGCCGGCGGTTATAATTGTCGTTTTGCCGGGCGCCATCCCCATGGACTACGAGCAACTCCTCGACAGCCTCACGCCGGACCTCTACGAACGCCTCAAGCAGGCGGTCGAGACGGGGCGCTGGCCCGACGGCCGCGCTGTCACGGCCGAGCAGCGCGAGCACTGCCTGCAGGCGGTGATCAGCTGGGGCGAGCGCCACC
>CAYTJQ010000106.1:0-6163 GCA_964438205.1 uncultured Alteromonadaceae bacterium | reverse complement strand
CGATTGAAACCGCCGGATGGCCCGCGTCGAGCGCACATGGACGTGCTTGTAGCGTGACCGGCACCCCTTCTCCCGGGCCGTCGGCATCACGGAGCACCGTAGTTGCCCGGATAGGTATTCAGCCTGAGTCATAGAGGAAAGATCGCAACCTCTTGCCAACCTCATGGCTTTACATCCGAAACACCCCGAACCGCGACTCCGGTATCGGGGCGTTGAGGCTGGCGGAGAGGGCGAGGGCGAGGACCGTGCGGGTATCCGCGGGGTCGATGACGCCGTCGTCCCAGAGGCGGGCGGAGGCGTAGTAGGGGTGGCCCTGGGCCTCGTAGCGGTCGAGGATCGGTTGCTTGAAAGCCTGCTCCTCCTCGGGCGACATGGACTTGCCCTCGCGGGCGAGCTGGTCCTGCTTCACCGTGGCAAGGACGCCCGCGGCCTGCTCGCCGCCCATGACCGAAATGCGGGCATTGGGCCAGAGGAACAGGAAACGCGGGTCGTAGGCGCGGCCGCACATCGCGTAATTGCCGGCGCCGAAGGAACCGCCGATGACCACCGTGAATTTTGGCACGTCGGCGCAGGCCACCGCGTGAACCATCTTCGCGCCGTGGCGGGCGATGCCGCCGGCCTCGTACTGGCGGCCGACCATGAAGCCGGTGATGTTCTGCAGGAACACCAGCGGGATCTTGCGCTGGGCGCAGAGCTCCACGAAGTGCGCGCCCTTCACGGCGGATTCCGAGAACAGGATGCCGTTGTTGGCGACGATGCCCACCGGGTAGCCGTGGAGGCGGGCGAAGCCGCAGACCAGCGTGTCGCCGTAAAGAGCCTTGAACTCGTCGAAGTCCGAGCCGTCGACCACGCGGGCGATGACCTCGCGCACGTCGAAGGGGCGGCGCGTGTCAGCGGGGATGAGGCGGTACAGGTCCTCGGCGGGATAGGCCGGGTCGGCCGGGTCGGCGACGTCCAGGGTGACCTGCTTGCGCCAATTGAGGCGGGCGACGGCGCGGCGCACCAGCTCGATGGCGTGGGCGTCGTTGTTGGCGTAGTGGTCGGTGACGCCGGATTCGCGGCAGTGCACGTCGGCGCCGCCGAGCGTCTCCGCGTCCACCACCTCGCCGGTGGCGGCCTTTACCAGCGGCGGGCCGCCGAGGAAGATCGTGCCCTGCTCGCGGACGATGATGGACTCGTCGGCCATGGCCGGCAGGTAGGCGCCGCCGGCGGTGCAGGAGCCGAGTACCGCGGCGATCTGCGGAATGCCGGCGGCGGACATGCGGGCCTGGTTATAGAAGGCACGGCCGAAGTGCTCGCGGTCCGGGAAGACCCGGTCCTGCAGGGGCAGGAAGGCGCCGCCGGAGTCGACCAGGTAGAGGCAGGGCAGGCGGTTCTCGGCGGCGATGCGCTGGGCCCGGTCCTGCTTCTTCACGGTGAGCGGGTAGTAGGTGCCGCCCTTCACCGTGGCGTCGTTGACGAAGATCATGCACTCGACGCCCTCGACCCGGCCGATGCCGGTGATCAGGCCCGCGCCGGGCACGTCGTCTTCGTAGACCTGGTAGGCGGCGAGCTGGGACAGCTCGAGGAACGGCGTGCCGGGGTCGAGGAGGGCCTCCAGGCGCTGCCGCGGCAGCAGCTTGCCGCGCTCCACGTGGCGCGCCCGGGCGCGCTCGCCGCCGCCCTCGGCAAGACGGGCGACCAGCGTGCGCAGGTCATCCACCTGCGCACGCAGGGCCTCGGCGTTGGCCTCGGCCTCGGGGCCGGTGAGGTCGGCCTGGCTGGTGAGCTTCGGCATGGCGTCGTCCTCAGGCGGAGGCGTTGAACAGTTCGCGGCCGATGAGCATGCGGCGGATCTCCGAGGTGCCGGCGCCGATCTCGTAGAGCTTGGCGTCGCGCAGCAGCCGCCCGGCATTCGACTCGTTGGTGTAGCCGAAGCCGCCCAGGGCCTGGATCGCCTCGAGCGCCAGCTGCGTGGCCTTCTCGGCGGTGTAGAGGATGACCGCGGCGCAGTCCTGGCGGGTCTCCTCACCGCGGTCGCAGGCGGCGGCGACGGCGTAGAGGTACGCGCGGCAGGCGTTCAGGTCCGCGTACATGTCGGCGAGCTTGCCCTGCATGAGCTGGAAGGTGCCGATGGGCTGGCCGAACTGCTCGCGGGTGTGCAGGTAGGGCAGGACCTCGTCGATACAGGCCTGCATGATGCCCACGGGGCCGCCGGAGAGCACGGTGCGCTCGTAGTCGAGACCGGACATGAGGATCTTTACGCCCTCGCCCTCACCGCGCATGACGTTCTCCGCGGGGACCCGGCAGTCCTCGAAGACCAGCTCGCAGGTGTTGGAACCGCGCATGCCGAGCTTGTCGAGCTTCGGCGAGCGGGAGAAGCCGGGGAAGTCCCGTTCGACGATGAAGGCGGTGATACCGCGGGCACCGGCGGCCGGATCGGTCTTCGCGTAGATCACGTAGACGTCGGCATCCGGGCCGTTGGTGATCCACATCTTGTTGCCGTTGAGCACGTAGTCGTCGCCGTCGCGGCGGGCGGCGAGCTTCATGGAGACGACGTCGGAGCCGGCGTTGGGCTCGGACATGGCCAGCGCCCCCACGTGCTCGCCGGTGCAGAGCTTCGGCAGGTACTTCGCCTTCTGTGCCTCGCTGCCGTTCTTCTGGATCTGGTTCAGGCAGAGGTTGGACATGGCGCCGTAGGACAGGCCCACGGAGCCCGAGGCGCGGCTGATCTCCTCCATGACCACGCTGTGCGCGAGGTAGCCCATGCCGCTGCCGCCCCAGGCCTCGTCGACGGTGATGCCGAGCAGGCCGAGCTCGCCGAACTTCGGCCACAGGTCTGCCGGGAACTCGTTGCCGCGGTCGATCTGCGCCGCCCGCGGGGCGATTTCCTTCTGGCAGAACTGGTAGACGGACTGCCGCAGCATGTCGATCTCTTCGCCCAGGCCGAAGTTCAGGGTGGGGTAGCCGGTGTTCATGCGTGTCTCCTTGCGGGGCTGGCGGTGGCGGCGTGCGCGCCGTCCTCGGCGCGCCGTTCCTGGAGGGCATCGCGGCAGAGCCCCTCGACCTCGTCGAGGCTGGTGAGCATGGCGTCGAGGTCCGCGCGCTGGCGGAGGAGCTGCGTCCGCCGCGCCGCGATGCGTTCGATCAGGGAGGCGAGCTGCACGGCGTTGCTGGCGCCGGGCTCGTACATGTCGATGATCTCCACGCTCTCGGCGAGAGACAGGCCGATGCGCTTGCCGCGGAGGATCAGTTTTATGCGCACCCGATCGGCTGGCGTATAGCGGCGCTGGCCGCCCTTTCGGCGCGGGTGGATGTAGCCCTTCTCTTCGTAGAAGCGGATGGTCCGGGTGGTGATGCCGAATTCCCGGGCCAGTTCCGAGATGCTGTAGCTGTGTTCGCCCACGGCCCTGCCTGCCTTCCTGCGATGGGGCGGAGTCTAGCTCACGTTAACGTTAACGTAAAGAAGGGAGCCTGCGGATACAGGACCCGGTCCCTTGCGGTACGATGCGCCCTCCACGGCAAGGCGCGATTCCATGGCCCAGGCAGACCTGATCAGGCGGCTCGCGGACGGCGAGTTCCACTCCGGCGAGGTGCTCGCCGGGGAGCTCGGCGTGAGTCGTACCGCGGTGTGGAAGCAGCTCGCTCACCTCGAGGCCCTGGGTATCACCCTCGAATCGGTACGCGGGCGCGGCTACCGCATAGCGGGGGGGCTCGACCTGCTCGACGAGGGTGCCGTGCGGGCGGCCCTGCCCGCGGAGGTGCCGTCACTGCTGGCGGCACTCTCGATCGTCGACAGCGTGGATTCGACCAATGCGGCGCTTCTGCGTGAGGCGCCCGGCCCGGTCGGTCTCGGCCTGGTCTGCGCCGCGGAGCGCCAGGTCGCCGGGCGGGGCCGGCGGGGCCGCAGCTGGGCGAGCCCCTTCGCCCGCAATCTCTACGTGTCCGTGGGCTGGACCTTCGCCCAGGGCGCCGCGGCCCTCGAGGGCCTGAGCCTCGCCGTGGGGGTGGCCCTCGCCGAGGCCCTGGCGGACTTCGGCCTCCGCGGGGTCGCCCTGAAGTGGCCGAACGACCTCCTCGCCGGGGATGCGAAGCTCGGCGGCGTACTCATCGAGATGAGCGGTGACGCCGAAGGCCCCTGCCGGGCCGTGGTGGGCATGGGCCTCAACGTGCGCATGCCCGAGGACGTCGCGAGCGCCATCGACCAGCCGTGGACGGACCTGGCAACGCTCGCCGGCGGTGTGCCGCCCTCGCGCAGCCTGCTGCTGGCAGCGGTGCTCGGGCGCGTGCTGCCCCTGCTCGGCACCTTCGGCAGCCAGGGCTTCGAGCCCTGGCGGGCGCGCTGGGAGGCGCTCGATGCCTTTGCCGGAGAACCGGTGCAGGTGCTCTCCGGGGAGACACGGCTCGCGGGCATTGCCCGCGGCGTGGACGAGCGCGGCGCCCTGCGCCTCGAGACCGCCACCGGCCTGCGCCCGATTCACGGGGGCGAGGTATCCCTGAGGCGAGCGGGATGAGCGACCACCCCGTCCTCCAGCTGGACCTCGGCAACAGCCGACTGAAGTGGCGCCTCATCGACGGTGAGGGTGGCCCGGCAGGGGAAACGGTACTCGGCCGAGGCGCCTGCGGCCCGGACGACGAGGCCTGGCTGGCGCAACCCGCGACCGTCGCTGCCGTGCAGGTGGCCAGCGTGGCGAGCGACGAGACGGAGGCTGCGCTCGCCGGGCGCGTGCGCGCGCGCTTCGGCCTCGAGCCATGGTTTGCCCGCACCGCCGCGCGCAGCGGTGATCTCGTCAACAGCTACGCGGACCCCAAGCGCCTGGGCGTGGACCGCTGGCTGGCCATGGTCGCGGCCCGGGCCCGCTGCCGCGAGCGGCTCTGCGTGGTCGATGCGGGCTCGGCGTTGACGATCGACCTGGTCGCCGCCGACGGCCGCCACGAGGGCGGCTACATCATCCCCGGGCCGGCGCTCATGGCCCGGGCGCTGCTTGCCGACACGGACCGTGTCCGTTTCGAGCCGGGCGCGGCGGACTCCATCGCCCCCGGCCGCTCCACCGCCGACTGCGTGCACCGCGGTATTGCGCTGGCGCAGGCGGGGGCGCTGCAACTGGCGCTGGCGGAAGCTACCGCCAGCGGCGAGGCGCCGATCGTCATGGCGAGCGGTGGCGCGGGTGAGGCACTCCTTGCGCTGGCACCCCGGGTCGGTGCCGAGTACCGGCAGGACCTGGTCTTCGAGGGCCTGGCGCTGGCGGCGCACATTGCATGACGAGCCGCTTTCCGCCTACTATCGCGCTCTCGCTTGGCTGGCGTAGCTCAGTAGGTAGAGCAGCTGATTTGTAATCAGCCGGTCGGGGGTTCGATTCCTCTCGCCAGCTCCACATCCCGGCGGGTTTCCCGGCTGAAAAGGAGCCGGGACGCCTGCCCGGCCGCATTGACCGTCAAAAGCTGTTGACAAGGCCACGCACCCTCTGGACAATGTGCCGCCTTCCGGAGGGGTTCCCGAGTGGCCAAAGGGATCAGACTGTAAATCTGACGCGAAAGCTTCGGTGGTTCGAATCCACCCCCCTCCACCAGAAAATGCGGAGTAACGGGCCAAAATCCCGGGAACTCAGGCGGGATTGCGCAGGCGTTGGCCGGGTGGATTCGAACGTTCGAGCGAAGGGCGTTGTCCCGAGCATCGCCGCCACAGGCGGCGACCCGAAGGGCGAGAGCCGCGGGCCCGAGTAATCCACCCACCGGCGTTCAGCATTGGCACTGGTGGCGGGAGGCTTCCCCGGTGAGGGCTCCAGCGCTCGCATAGCGTGAGGCCGGGTCGGAGTTGATCCGGGCCGGGAGCTTGGAAAGCAAGGCGACGGTTTAACGGGCGGGTATAGTTCAATGGTAGAACCTCAGCCTTCCAAGCTGATGATGCGGGTTCGATTCCCGCTACCCGCTCCATAAGGGCAAGGGTAAAGCTCATATAGCTCAGTCGGTAGAGCACTTCCTTGGTAAGGAAGAGGTCACCGGTTCAAGTCCGGTTATGAGCTCCATTCCCTGCTCTTTTTTTATTCAGCGGTAGCCGGTCGCCGGCGACCCGCCGGGATTGACGCACAGATCGTGGCGCCTGCCGCCGTGGAAAGGAGACTGTTGGAATGGGAAAGGAAACTTTTGAGCGCGCGAAGCCCCACGTCAACGTGGGCACCATCGG
>CAYTJQ010000105.1:0-6183 GCA_964438205.1 uncultured Alteromonadaceae bacterium | reverse complement strand
GCTTGCCCTCGATGTAGACCTTGGAGCCCTTCTTCAGGTACTCCCCGGCGATCTCACCAAGGCGGCCGAACATGGCCACTCGGTGCCACTCGGTACGCTCCTGGTTCTCGCCGGTCTGCTTGTCCCTCCACTGCTCGGAGGTCGCCAGCCGCAGGTTGGCCACGGCGGAGCCGTTCTGGGTGTACCGGATCTCCGGGTCGGCGCCCAGATTGCCGATGAGGAGTACGCGGTTTACGCCTCTAGCCATTGGTATATCTCCCCTTGTGGTCCCGGTTGCGGGTTGGATCTCTCTCGGTAGCGTGAAGTCTCGCGTGCTCCCGGATGCTCAACACCTGCAGATTGCTTGGGTCATTATTCGACCTATCGCCATCAATATGGTGAACGTGTTCATGACGCTCCAGCTTCCGGCCAATAACTGATTCTGCTGTGACCCGATGAAGCGCCTTCCCCTTGTGCGGGCCATTCGTAAACTCGACGTATCCAGATTTCTTTGCAGAAACACCAACGGCATTCTTGGAGGCCCGTTTGCGGCTTGCCTCACGAATGGCGGCCTTATGCTCTTCTGTGAATACCCTCTTTACGCCCTTCATGCTTTGGAGGCGCCCCTGTTTTGCGGCAATCCTTACGCCTTCGGCTCTACTGCGGAGTACGCCGGCCTTCTTCAGCCGAAAGCGGATTGTGCTGCGCGGGATGCCGGTAGCATCTGAGATCTGGGGGATGCTCTCACCAGAAACGTATCTCTCAATGATCACCTTTGACCTCCTCGGCGTCTGTGCTGCCGAACCCGCGGTCCCCGCGGTCGGCGTCGGGAAGTTCGGTCACCGGCGTCGGCTCATGGAGCGCAACCGGCTGGATGAGCAGCTGGGCGATCTTGTCGCCCCGGTCGATGGCGAACGCGCCATCCAAGACCGACATGGCCACCAGGATCTCGCCCCGGTAGCCGGCGTCGATTACCCCGGCTCCGGTGGTAACGTCCTTCTTCATGGCCAGCCCGGAACGTGGCCAGATCAGGCCGACGTAGCCTGGCGGAATGGCGACGGCGATACCGGTTCGCACCGGCACGAACCGGTCGAAGTAGAGCGTGGCGTCATCGGCGGCGTACAGGTCCAGCCCGGCGTCGGTTTCGTGCGACCGGGTGGGCATAGTGGCCGTGTCGATCAGGCGCTGAATGGGTAGGTGGTTGGTCATTCCTGTTCTTCCCCTCGGATCCTGGCGATGATCTCCATGGGCTTCACGTCCATTAGCCGCATGTGCGCATCGGCCTGGCTGCTTTTAATGTCCGGGTCACACGGGCTTTCATGGATGAACTCCATGGCCACCTCCAGGGCATGCAGGAGCTCGTCGCGCTCCGCCTCAACCCCTTCCCGAATGCGGTTCATCACCTCGTAGTCGCGGCGTGCGGTGCCTAGCTCTCTTTCCAGGCGATGGCACTTTTGCCGCAGATTGACCAGGTCCCGCTCCGCTCTTGGGTTGCCGGCCGCAACGTCGTCTATGTCTAGCTCGCGCCCCATTCGGCCTCCTCGTCTCGGTCATCGTCAGCCCCTGGCTCCCGCTCCCAGTCCGCGCAGGTGGCGACCGGGGAGACGGGAACGTCGTGGCGGTGGCACCAGCCTGGAGCGTGGTGCCGGCACCACCGGCAGGGGCGCGGGTGATCGTCGGTCATGCCGCGCCTCCGTCAGCCGATTACTCGGCTAGCCTGTCCGCCTCGATGTCGAGAGGCTGGTCACTGATGAAGAAGTCCTGGGAGAACTCGATCAGGGCGTCACTGCCAGCCGTGAAGGCGTAGTAGTGGTCGCAGGATCCGCCGCTCGTGAACAGACCATCCAGGGTGGGCGCAGGGCCAAGAGGGCCAGGTTTGCCGAAAGTGTCGTATTCCTTCTTGGTCGGCGTCATGGCCTGGCAGATGGAGACCGGGTGCGTCCGCGTCACGTAGTACCCGATCACGTCGCCGCGCATCGAGAGGATGTACGTGTAGAACGTCTTGTCGGGGTCATCCATCCGCTCCATGTACTCCTTCACCGCCTCGCGGTTCTGGAAGTTCTCGATGTGCGGAGTGGGGACGGACTTGCTCGCCCGCTCGAACGTGGCGGCCCGGTTCTGCTCTTCCTGCTGCTGCGCGCTGGAGTTGGTGTTGCAGCCGGCAAGAACAACGGCGGCGGCCAGGGTGATGATCGTGATCAGTCGCATTGCGCAATCTCCTCGGTTTCGTAGTCGATGCTGCGGGGCAGGTCATTGGCCTTGAATTGCCCCATGGTTTCTTCCTTGCGGCTGTCGGCGTTGTAGCTCGACACCTTGCTCTGAAGCTGGCTCTCGAGGCCGACGACCCGTTGCCGGATTCGGCTCGCCTCTCGCCCTTCCGCGTGCTCCAGTGCCTTTTTCTGCGACATCAGCGTCCGTTGGTTCCTCTGAATGGCGGCGCACATATCGTAAAAGTGCTCGTAGGAGTATTTGCGGAACTCCCCGCTCTGGACGGTTTGCCGCTCGCTCAACTGTCCGTAGAAAGGCGCGGTGATCCGCTGCCACCCGAATGAAACCGATGCCAGTAGCGCGAAGGCAAGCAATGCCCCGATTACTGCGCCAAAAACTTTTGCTGCATTCTTCACTTTTGTGCTCCGATTTGAATTGATCGGTTCCTCGTATTAAATGACCGCTTTGATTATCTGCTGGTGTTATCACCTCCCATGTCCTCCGCCACGATGGCGTCGGCCCAGTCATCGAGATCGGCGATGGTCTGGTCATTGGTTACTACGCGGTCGCCGGTTATTGCCTCCATGCGCCTCTCGCTGGCGTGATTCCCCGGCCCGAATCCGTGGCGGGTGAGGTGGATGATCTGGCCGCCAAGGTCGCGGACCATTTCCGCCTCATCCTCAAATCGCACGTCCTGGATGATGGCCGCCATCCCTTTCTCCTGGCAGGTGCGGACCTGATCCCTGGCGGTGTTTATCCATATCCTGGGGTCGACCTTGTCTTGCCCCCATTCGGTCCCCAGGGTCTGCATGAGGTGGCGCGGGGTTACGCCGTAGCGCGAGTCGATGACTTCCTTCTGATCACCGTCCAGCTGCTCCTGATTGAGACCGAGCCCGATTGCCAGCATGTTCTTGATCGGGTCGGCGAGGGCGATGACCGCCGAAGTTCGGCCGGCTCTCCCGATGGCTGCGTGCAGCTCTTGGGCGAAGGTGCTTTTTCCGACCCCGGCGGGGCCGGAGACTCCGTAGATCATCCGCATTGCGCTGTTGCTCCCATGTCCATCCACCGGATCTCGACCGGAACGCCGGCGAGTTCGGCTTCCTTGAAGGCCTTGTCCATGCCGTCAGTGATCCCGAGGTCGGCGTAGGCAACCACGGCGTCGGTCACCGGGATCCATGCGCGGCCGGCGGCCATCCCCTGATCGCGGTGCGCTGGCTTGCAGTCGTCCAGCACGTCGGTCAGGAGGCCATGGGAGGCGATGGGCGCCTCCCCGCGACTCAATGCGTCGGACAGGGCCCGGTGCAGGTAGGCCCGGTGCTTGGACTGCTGCTCGGCGTCCCTGGCGGACCAGGGGCTCTCGAGTACCACGCGCCGCATCAGCTCGCCCCCCGGATCGCCTGGATGGCCTTGGCGATGCCGCCGCCGGAGTCCCCGGCCATGGCGCGGCCCATCTTCCCCTCCTGGTAGCCGGCCACGCCAAGAACGGTCAGGTAGACGTACCAGACGGGGGCGGTGGCGCTGATCACCTCGGGGATCCGCTGGATGAGTTCGGGCTGCCCCGTGCTCACCGCGTACCCGGCCAGGACCAGGCCGCCCAGGATCACCAGGGGCGCGACCACTGCCAGCGACCAGCCGACGGCTCGGCGCCAGAGGACGCCCTGCTTGTAGCCGGTCTGGATGGTGTCGTTCACCGCACCCTGGCGGCGGGATACCTCCCTGGCTAGGGCCGTCTCGTGGTCGGCCTCGATCTTCTTGAGCTTGGCCGCCGCTTCCGGGTCGGCCTCGATGGCCTTGCGGATCGCTTCCGGCTCACGGTCGGCGCCGAAGGCGCTGGCGATGGCGTCCACGGCCATGCCCGCGCCGGGGAAGGGCAGGGCCTCGCCGAGGATGTCGGCGCCCATGCCGGCGATGGTCGATCCAAGGTCTTTCCAGTTCATTCCATACCCCCCACGAACTGCGTCACACGCCGCATCCAGCCCAGGGCGAACCGGGCCTGGCTGTGGTCGTTGCTGATGATCTCGCCGTAGTAGCGGATCCGCTCGGCCAGGATCTCGTTGTAGAGGCGGGTCGGGTCGCTGCTGTTGACGGCTCCACGGGTATTCGGCCCGAAGTCGCCGTCCACGGCCGCGCCGGACGCCTCCTGTAGCCACTCCACGGCCTTGCTCGCGCCGTGCTGGACGGCCGAGTCCACCAGCAGCTCGCGCAGGACGGCCCACGGCCCCTGGTCGCGGATCTGGTCGAACCCGGGGACGTGGATGTACTTGTGCCGGTAGATGGAACGAGCCTCGTCCTCGGTGAGATGGCGCACGGCCTCGCAGTCCACCTCTTCCCCGCGCTCTTCAGACAGGGTGCCGATGGTGATCCCGTACTTCGTGCAGCCGCCCCGGTCGTCCGGGTCGTCCACGTAGCCGCCCTCGGCGGCCAGGATGTCGTCGATGATCTCTTCGGTGCTCACGATGCCTCCTTGGGCTGCTGCTTCTGGTATTCGGAAACGGGAAGGCGCCGCTCCTGCGGCGGCCCGCCCCATGGGGTCCATACCGGGAGCGCCGATCCGCGTGGGTTTCCGGGTTCCGGCTCGCCGGTGTCGGCCCGCACGAAGGCGAGCCGCTGATCCGGGATCCAGACGTGGGAGGCGTAGGGCTCCACCCAGTCCTGCCACCAGCGAGTGGAGCGGTCGTCTGGCACCAGGCCGACCACCACGATCCCCCTTTGCTGGGCCTCGGTGGCGGCCTTGGCGCACCACTTCGCCGGCTGGCTGTAGGGCGGATTCATCCAGGCGCACTCGCCGGCCGACAGGGCCTTGCCCCAGTTGCGGTCCAGGGCGTCGTCCTCCTTTGTGAAGTGCAGTGGCGCGACGGCTGACCAGTCCTCGGCGGCCACGTCGAGCGTGATCCGCATGCCCAGGAGGGCATCCTGTACGGCCTCCACGACGTAGCGCGGCGTCGCCCGGCGGTCGCCCAGATTCGAGCGGGTGCCCCACACAACTCCCGTCATTCTTCCGTTCCCTCAGCAAGCGAACCCTCGGATGCCGATACAAGCGAGCTGGATATACCTCCCAGTCGGGAAAGGGCTCCCTCAATGGCCTGCTGCTGGCGCTTACGGAAACGCTCGATGTCTTCCGGCGAGTCCACGGCGGGGTCAAGATCGGACAGATCCCTAAACGCCAAAGCGATCCATTCCTCTACCCGGTTGACTTCGTGCGCCATATCCCGGCACCGCATACGAAGTGCCTGGGTTTCTCCTGATTCTTCGCTCATGCCGCCACCTCCTCGGTCATGGCCCTGGCCCGCTCCTGCTGCTTGCGCTCCTGCTCGCAGGCTTTGCAGCGGGAGTGCAGGCCGAACGGTGTGCCGCTGAACGAATAGAACTCCGTGTCGGCGTGCCACCACTCGCCGCAGGTGCCGCAAAGGCGCTCCAGGTCGCCGTATTCGTTCAGCCGGCACTTGCCGAGCTTGGTGGCCCGGCGGATGGTGTCCGGGGAGACGGCGGGGCAAGCGGGTCCGTCGGTCGTGGTGCGTCGGCTCATTGCTCGCCCTCCACTTCCCGAATCGTCGCCATCTGAGCGTCACAGGCCGCAAGTAGCCACTCGCGGTTAGCGCGCCAGAACTCCAGCGCGTGCGGGTCCATCTTGTTGATGGTGGCGTCGGAGAAGCCGCGCCAGTCGTCCACGGGGTGGCGCTGGCATCCGATGCGCATATACCCCCCGTGGATCAGGGCCGGCCAGGGGCCTACCTGCACCGATAGCGGGGCGTCGTTCGCTCCCCGGAGGTCGGCGTCCAGGAGGTTGGCGCCCCGGAGGTCGGCGTCCCGGAGGTTGGCGCCCCGGAGGTCGGCGTCCCGGAGGTTGGCGCCCCGGAGGTTGGCGTGATGGAGGTCGGCGTCCCGGAGGTCGGCGTCCCGGAGGTCGGCGTCCAGGAGGTTGGCGCCCCGGAGGTCGGCGTCCCGGAGGTCGGCGTCCCGGAGGTTGGCGCCCCGGAGGTCGGCGTCCCGGAGGTT
>CAYTJQ010000104.1:0-6233 GCA_964438205.1 uncultured Alteromonadaceae bacterium | reverse complement strand
AAGGCACCGCTGCCTGTGTCCTGCCATGCGTTTTACTCCCCCTGCTTGCCGTCCTATCCCGACCGGTCTGCTCGCGGCACGAACGCTCACCGGTCCTATCCCCGAGCCTAACGCCGAACCCCACGGCAAGGCGAGCCGGGACCCCTGCGGGCGTTGTCCGGCATCAGCAGGTAGCTCAGCGACCGCTACCGGCCACCTATGCAATTTCTTGCAATCATTCGCGAACATCATACCCCGAGGATCATCGTCATGCTTCCAGGACCCTTCCGGCGCGCTCGCAATGGAGGCGCCACCCACACGGGGGCGAAACCGGGTCGCGTCGTGCGCGGGCCGGGCTGGATCGGCCGGGAGTAGACCCGGGGACTTGACCTGCCGCAAGAAGACCGCAGGTAACTGCCCCGCGAACTGCTAAGCGTCATATGGCTGTGGCACACTCATTGCCATCCCGCTGCAGTAACGCCGGTTGCCGTAGAGCTGGCTACAGCAGCAAAGGAAGAAGGAGTACATCATGCGCAAGCAAAGCCATTCCACCGCGGCCTGGCTGGCCGCCCTGGCCGTCGCCCTGCTCGCCCCGCTGGCCAGCGCCCAGGGCCTGTTCGGCGGCAGCGTACCGACGATCACCCTCGAGGAAATCCGCGAGGCCGAGGAGAAGGGCGAAACGCTGCAGTTCGTCGACGTGCGCTCCGCGGAGGAGATGGCCGTGTCCATGCTCCCCGGCGCGATCACGCGGCGCGAGTACGAGCGCAATCCCAAGGCCTACGAGGACGCCCGCATCGTGCCCTACTGCACCGTCGGCGCCCGCAGCGGCAAGTACACCCGCGAACTGCGGGAGCGCGGGGTAACGGCCGTCAACTACCGCGGCAGCATCATCGACTGGGTCGAGCACGGGGAGCCGCTGGTTACGCCCGATGGTGAGCCCACGAAACGGGTCCACACCTACAGCGAACGTTTCTCGGTGCCCGAGCCCTATATCGCTGTCACCGAATGAGCGGAACGGGCGGCGAGGCGCCCTGGCGGCGCCTGCCCGGGGGGGTCACCTGCGTTGACGCAGGCTACGTAGCTCCCGGCGTTGCCTGCTTCTACCTGGTCGAAGGCGATGGCGAAGTCGCCCTCGTCGAGACCGGCACGGCGCACAGCCTGCCCAACCTGCTGACCACCCTCGCCGACCTCGGCATCGCGCGCGACGAGCTGCGCTACGTGGTGCCGACGCACGTGCACCTCGACCACGCCGGCGCCGCCGGCCTCTACCTGCGCGAGTTCCCCCGGGCGGAACTGCTCGTCCACCCGCGCGGCGCGCGGCACCTCGTCGACCCGTGCAAGCTGGTGGCCAGCGCCATCGGCGTCTACGGCGAGGAGGCCTTCCGGGACCTCTACGGCGAGATCGTTCCCGCGCCGGCAGAGCGGGTGCGCACGCTGGCGGACGGCGAGCGCTTCGAGGTCGGCGGCCGCACCCTGGAAGCGGTGCACCTGCGCGGCCACGCGGAACACCACTTCTGCCTTTGGGACGAAGCCACGCACGGCTGGTTCACCGGCGACATGTTCGGGATTTCCTACGCTCATCTGCGCCTGCCGGCGGGTGCCTTCTTGCTGCCGGCAACGACGCCGACCCAGTTCGACCCGCCCGCCTACCGCGAGAGCATCCGCACCCTGGCCCGGCGCGAGCCTGCCTGGCTGTATCTCACGCACTACGGGGCGCTCGCCTTCGACCCGGCCCAGGCTGACCTGCTCTGCGACCAGCTCACCGCCTACGAAGCGCTGGGCGAGCGGCACGGCGAGGACCTCGACCGGGCGTTGCGCCGCTGTACGGAGACGGCGCTGCAGAAACTGGTCGATGAAGACACCGCACACGCCCTCGCGGGACAATTGCAAATGGACCTGGCGCTCAACGCCCAGGGCATCGCCTGGCGGGCGCGGCAGCTCGCGGCGCGACAATAACAACACCGGGAGACCGACAACCATGATCCGTCCAACCGGCACCACCCTGCTCTCCCTGGCGCTGGCCTCGGTCGTCACACTGGCCGTGCCCGCCGTCGCCCACGACCTGGTGCTCCGCGGCGGCCGGGTCATGGACCCGGAGACCGGCCTCGATGCCGTGCGCGACGTGGCTATCGACGGCAGCCGGATCGCGGCAATCAGTGAGGAGCCGCTTGCCGGCGACCGGGTGATCGACGCGACCGGCAAGGTCGTGGCGCCGGGTTTCATCGACGCGCACCTGCACGGCGTCACCCCCATCGCCTACAAGCTCGCCCTCCGCGACGGGCTCACCACGGCCATGGACCTGGAGTTCGGCACGCTGGGCACCCGCGTCGACGACTGGTATGCCGAGCGCGAGGGAACCACGCAGGTGAACTACGGCACCGCCTCGAGCCACGAGCTGGCGCGCTCCCTCATCCTCGACGGCATCGAAGCCAAGGACGTGAGCGAGGCGCAGCGCAGCCGCGGCCAGGGTACCCGCTGGGCGGATGGCGTTCCCACGGATGCGGAATTCGCAGCCATCATGCAGACCATCGACGCGGGCCTGGCCGCCGGTGCCCTCGGCCTGGGCTCGACCGTGGGCTACCTACCCGGGGCCAGCGCGCGGGAACTCTACGAGGCACAGAAGGTGGCCGCGACCTACGGCCGCCTGAGCGCGGTCCATACGCGGCACACGCCGGGCACGGCGACCACCACGCCGAACGGTATCCAGGAGATGCTCGCCAACGCCGTCTCCCTGGGTGCCCCCGCGATCGTCATGCACTTCAACAACCCGGGCTGGGAGCTGGTGCAGGACCTCCTCCTCGGCCTGCGCAGCGAAGGCCATAACGTGTGGGGCGAGATCTATCCCTATGCCGCGGGTTCCACCACGCTGAACGCGGCCTTTTTCCGCCCGGAGGTCTACGAGGACAAGCTGGGCAAACGCTACGAGGACACGCTCTTCGACCCGGCCACGCAAACCTTCTACACGAAAGCGCGCTACCTCGAGACCGTCAAGGCGGACCCGGCCCGGCCGGTCATCGTCTACAAGATGCCGCCCGACCAGATTCCCGACTGGCTGCGCATGGAGGGCATCACCATGGGCTCGGACGGCATGCCCATCGACGGCCGGTACGACTGGGCGACGCCCTTCGAGGCCCTGCCCGCCATGCACCCGCGCGGCGCCGGGGCCCGCGGCCGCTCCCTGCGCCTGGCGCGGGAGCACGACATCCCGCTCATGCACGTGCTGGCCGCGCTGAGCTACCGCACCGCGAAGCATCTCGGCGACACCGGTCTTGCCGCCATGCGCGAGCGCGGCCGGCTGCAGGAGGGCATGGTGGCAGACATCGTGGTCTTCGACCCGATCGCGGTGACCGACAACGCCAGCTATGCCGAGAGCACCCTTCCGACGACGGGTATCGATTACGTACTGGTCGGCGGTCGGGTCACCGTCGACGGCGGCCGCGTGCGCGAGGACGTGTTCGCGGGGGAGGCCATCCGCTTCCCGCCTGAAGCCCCGGGCTCCTGACTCAGGACACCGGCCGTTCCGCCTCCACGTCACGCAGCGCGGTCAGCACGTACACCACCGCGAAGGGCGTGAAGAAGATCGAGCTCAACCCATCGGTGAGCGTCGACAGCACGGCGCCGAGCAGCAAGAGGACCAGCGTCAGCGTGAACTGCTGCGCGAGGCCCACCCGGTCGGCCAGGGCCTTGCTCTCGCGCATGGCCTCGCCCAGGCCGAGGTCGCGCTCGACCATGAGCGGGAAGGCGTAGAACCAGATCGTTGCCAGGAAGAGCCCGGGCAGGATGAAGAGGGCAAAGCCGATGGCGATGAGGATCACCAGCGCGTAGAAGGCGAGCACGAACTGCAGGAAGCGATCGAAGTAGAACACGTCGCCGAACTGCGGCTCCCGCCCCTCGCGCAGGCGCAGCGAGACCATGCGGTAGAGGCCCGCCAGCAGCGGCCCGCCGAGGATGCCGAGGGTCAGGCCCGTGAGGAGCGACACGAAAAAGCCCGCGACGATGAGGGGCAGGATGTCGCGCAGGAAGGCGTCGAAGGCGCGTTTCAGGATGCTCAGGATCGCGGCGCTGTCCATCGCTTGACCTCTGTCGTCGAGTGGCCTTCCATAAACGCATCGACGAGCGATCGCTGTCAAGCGAGACGCCGCTGCCCGGCGCTGCGAAGCTCAGGACGACTGACGTTCCCCGGCGGTCCGTCAGCGACTATGCTGGAACTGTCCATACACCGGAGTCTGCCCATGGTTCAGCAACGCCTTCTCCTGCCGCTCACCCTGCTGCTGTCGGCCTGCGTTACGGCCAACCCGGACCCCGCCAACCCGGATCCGCCCAACCCCGACCCGGCACACAACAGTCGCCTCAGCCTGGACTGGGACGGCACCTACCGGGGCATACTGCCCTGCGCCGACTGCCCGGGGATCGAGACCGTGATCACCCTCACAAAGGACGGCACCTACCTCCGCAGCATCCGCTATCTCGAGCGGGAGGATGGCTACCGGCGGGACCAGGGCGAGTTCGAATGGAACGAGGCCGGGTCGGCCGTCACCCTCGGCGACGGGGAGGACAGCCAGCGCTACCAGGTGGGGGAAAACCGGCTTTTCTTCCTGGACCGGCAGGGGCAACGCATCGAAAGCGCACTCGCGGAGAACTACGTACTCGTGAAAGACCTGACCGACCCGAGGCTGGAGGACCGGGACTGGGTGCTCACCGAGCTGCTGGGCGAACCCGTGTCCCTTCCCGGGGACCAACCTGCGCCGAGCCTGCGCTTCGACCCCGCCACCGGCCGGGTCAGCGGCAGCGACGGTTGCAACCGCCTCATGGGCAGCTACCGGCTCTTCGAGCGGGACCGCATCGAGTTCGGCCAGCTGGCGGGCACGCTCATGGCCTGCCGGGCTATGACCCTGCCCGACAGCTTCCGCGAGGTCCTCGGCAGGGTGGGCGACTACGCGATCAGCGACGGCGAGCTGTCCCTGTTCAAAGGGCGCATGGCGATCCTGGCGCGCTTCCGCGAGTCGGCGGCCGCAGCGGAGTAAAGCCGCCGGCCGGGGGCCGACAGGGAGCCGCCGGCGCTCAGTTCGCAGCGGCCTCGAGCAAGGACCGGCTGCCGGCGGCAAAGCGCGCGTCGATCACGGCGCTGATGGCCTCACGCACTCGCTCGGGAACGGCGGTACGCGCCGCGGCGGCCGCCTCGACGGTCACTGCTGCCGGGTCATCCGGCAGCGTGTCGCTCAGCTTTTCCACCATGATCGCCGGCAACACCTCGGCGGCGACACCCGCGTTCCGCGCCGCCGGGGGCGGTGCTGCCGGTACCGCGGGATCGATGCCCAGGGCGGCAAAAAGGCCGGCGCCGGGGTAGGCCTCGCTGTCGAAGTCGAAGAGCCGCAGGGGCGCACCCGGCACCCGTCGGCGAAAGCGGGACAGGTGCGTGCCGTGATCCAGCAGGTACAGCCATTCCGGCGCGAAGAAGTCGCCCGGGGCCGGTTCCGCGATGCGCACGAAACCGTCGCGCAGCGCCTCGGCGAGAAGCTGGAACGGATCGTAGTAGCCGTGACCGGCGAGCTGGCCGACCATGCTCCAGAACTGTGCCGAGGGCCGGCGCAGGTAGACCGCCAGCGCCACCGACGCGTCGCAGTCGCGGCGCACCGCCCGGACCAGCTCCACGCCGAGCCCCGGACGCACGAGGAGCGATGACAGGTCCTCGGCCGAGAGCACGACCTGGCTCGCGCCGGTCCCGAAGCCATTCCGGGCGTAGGCCAGCAGCGGCTCCAGGTCCCCCTGCTGCAGCGCCCAGGCCTCGGGATAGTTGCCTTCGATCGGGCCCTGGGGACGGCGGAAGTAAATCCCGGCCTCGGCCAGCCGGCCCTGCTCCTGCGCCAGCATGGCCTGGATGTAGGTCGAGCCGGTCTTGTGCAGCCCCGCGTGCAGCCAGAGCCGGCGCGGCGGCGCGGCGGTCACGCTAGAGCGGCCCGCCGCCGGCCCAGCGCGCCAGGTTCAGGAACTGGCGCCGGCTGGTGGGACCGTGGGTGCGGAAGTGCGGGTCCGGCTGCTCGCGGTAGCGCGCCCGGGCGCTGGCGACCCGGTCCGCCCGCAGGCGCCCGGCCAGGTCAGGCTCGACGTCGTATACGCGCAGCGCGTTGCCGGCGAAGATCTTGCGCTTGCGCGCCGGGGTGAGCGCCGGGTAGCCGTATTGCTCGGCCACGGCGGGATCGATCTGGAAGGCACGGAAGGCCTGGATCTGGTCCTGCGGCGAGCCGTACCAGATC
>CAYTJQ010000103.1:0-6241 GCA_964438205.1 uncultured Alteromonadaceae bacterium | reverse complement strand
TCTGCCGTTGTGGCCGCAGTTTCGATCCCCGGTACGTCAAAGGGCGACCCTGGCTGCGAAGGCTTCGCGCGGAGTGTAAAAACCGTCCCGTCCTTCCTCCGGATTTCTACTTCCTCTTGTTGTGCCAGCTTCAGTAGCTTTGCCAGGTTCTGGCGAGCTTCAGAGTAGGTAAATACCTTCATGACGACCACTCCCATGCCTCGATGCCAAGGCGCTTTGCAACCTCGTTCATGCGTCGATCAAGCGTTAGCAGGGGGCACGCATACGCCAGCGCACATTGCAGGAAATACGCGTCATAAGCATAGATGCCGTGTTGGAGGGCAAGCTTCAGGGCACTGCGTACATCGGCTGGTACCAGGCGCACAACTATCCCGCTTACTGCTCGCTCCGCACGCAACGCCTCCGCCGCCGTGAGCTTCCCACGCTTGACCAAGGCAGAAAGTGCGTTTCCCACCTCGTACGGCAGGACGTCGGGTGCCAGCACTGCAACTGCCGCGGTAGCCTCAATAATGCGGTCGCGCTCCGGCTCATTGAGGGCAACCGCAATGAAGATGTTGGTGTCGGCGACAAGTTTCATGAGTGCAATTGTACAATTGTCTTTTGGGTCCTGCCAGCTGCCTCAGTGGTTTGCGGGTCCGCGTCAAAGCTCGCCGTTAACGCGGTCCCAGAACTCCCCCCGATCATTGGTGCGCGGGAAGGCCTCGTCGGGAACGGCGACATCGAGAAAGTCACAGAGAGGCCCCCAGCCCTCCTTGACCTCAAAGACCAGCAGCTGATCCGCGGGGATCGTCGCCTTGACCGCCGAGTTGTGTGCCATGAAGGCCTGGGCGAGTGCGTCCCGGTCAAGGCCCGGCGGGAAGCCGGTCTTGCTGATGACATCGCCCGCCATCGCGAGCCAGGCGCGCATTTCCCCGGGGGCCTGGTCCTGCCCGGCGATCAGCTTGTAGATCGTCGAGCCGAAGCTCTCCGCCCATCGTTCCGGGTCCCGGTGCGTCAGCACGAAGCGGGCGTCGGGGAACGCCTCGAGTAACTCCCGGAAAAAGCCGGCGGTGGGCCAGTCCACGGCGCTTTCGTAGCCATCGTAGAGCCGTGACCAGTCCGGCTGGCCAGCCACTGCTGATGCCCACAGCGGAACCTGGACCGCCATGTTGTGCAGGACCTCCTCCATGTGATGGCACGGTCCAAGGCCGAGCTGGTTGATTGCAAGCTTCAGTGAATACGTGCCGGTCCGTCCAACGCCCACTCCGATGATGTTCATTGCTCTACCCCTTTTATTCTGGAAATTGTCGGTGAGTTTCCTGTGCGTTCGGCTACGCCGATGTGCGTCACACCGGGCGCTGGTCCCTGATCGCCACAAACAACGCGATGATCCCGATAAATCCCCCGTAGCGGAAGGCCGCATCGCCCGCGGCGCCGAGTTCCGGCGATCGCCACAGCTCGAACCACTGCTCGCCGAGCACGATCCAGCCGAGGAACACTCCGAGCATGGCGACAACGCAACCGCTCAGCACCGTGGCCTTGGCGGCGACTCTGCTAGGCTAACGGAACGTGACCGATCGGGTCACTCTGTACCGGAGACCGACAATGCGCGCCATGGTGCTCGAAGAGGTTGGCAGACCGCTGCGCTCGGTACGGCGAGAGACGCCGTGCCCGGGGCGCGGACAGCTGTTGCTCAAGGTCAGCGCCTGCGGCGTCTGCCGGACGGACCTGCACCTCGTCGATGGCGAGCTACCCGACACGAAGCCGCCGATCGTCCCGGGTCACGAGATCGTCGGCCGGGTGGTTGCGGTGGGCGAAGGTGCGGAGGGCGCCATCGGTGATCGCCTCGGGGTACCCTGGCTCGGCTACAGCTGCGGTGAATGCGCCTACTGCCGGCGCGGCGAGGAAAACCTTTGCGACGACGCGCGCTTCACCGGCTATCAACTCGACGGCGGTTATGCCGATCACGTGCTCGTCGATCACCGCTACGCCTTTCCCATCGACCCGTTCTACGACGACGCCGAAGCCGCGCCGCTACTGTGTGCTGGGCTCATCGGCTACCGTTCCCTGGTCCTCAGTGGTGAGCCGGAGCACCTCGGCATCTATGGCTTCGGCGCGGCGGCCCACATCGTCGCCCAGGTAGCGGTGTGGCAGGGGCGCAAAGTCTATGCGTTCACGCGGCCCGGGGACCAGGCGGCTCAGCAGTTTGCCGCGTCGCTCGGCGCTGTCTGGACCGGTGGCTCCGATGAGCGTCCCGGGCGGCCGCTCGATGCAGCGATCATCTTCGCGCCGGTCGGCGACCTCGTGCCCGCCGCCCTGGCGACCGTGCGCAAGGGCGGCACCGTGGTCTGCGGTGGCATCCACATGAGCGATATCCCCGCCTTTCCCTACGCGTTGCTGTGGGAGGAGCGTGTGCTGCGCTCCGTGGCGAACCTGACCCGCCGCGATGCGATCGAGTTCCTGGCCCTCGCGCCGAAGGTCCCGGTGTGTACCCGTATCGAGCGCTTTCCGCTCGAGGACGCCAATGCCGCCCTGGGGCGCCTGCGCGAGGGGCGGCTTACCGGGGCGGCGGTGCTGGTGACGGGGGCTTAGCGCACCGCCCCGCAGCTCCAGTCCCTCGCCGGCAGCCCCGCCGACCGCTACGCATCGAGAGCCCATACTGCTAAGCTCCGGCGCATGCGTCCTCACCGGGGACTCCCCGAACCGTGACTACCCTTTTGCGCATCCTGTCCCGCATCGTGCTGTGCGCCCTCATGGCCCATGCTGCCGTTACCAGGGCCCAGCCGGAGCTGTTGCCGGCCTCGCTCAGTGGGGACGGGGCGAGCGCATTGCGCGCTATCGAGCCGCTGGTCTGGTCCGACCCGTGGACGGCCCGGGAGCAACTCCTGGGGCTGCGCGACGCCGAGTTGGCGCCGGCGCTCGAGGCGGCGCGAAATCTGCTGCTGGCGCAGGCCCTGGTCTACCTGCATCGCAACGACGAGCTCGCCGAGGCCGTCGCTGCCGGCAATGCAGCGCTCGCGGGCGACAGCCCGGTCCGGCTGCGTCACTACCTGGCCGTGCTCGACGGCGTGAGTGCCGCGCGCCAGGGTGACCTCGACGGCGCCCTGGGGCGCCTCGCCACCGCGGCGGCCGAGGCCCGCGGGGCGGACCTGGGCGGCCTTGCCGTGCTGGCCACCGCCGAACTCGGCTACGCCCACACGCACGCCGGCAACTACGAGCAGGCCCTGCAGGTACTGCAGGGGGCCGCGGAGGAGGCGCTGGCGAGCGGGGACGGGTTCCTGGTCGCCGTCGTCGACGAAATCTACGGCGTGCTCTACGCCTACCTCGACGAGTACGACCGCGCCATCCGCTATTTCCGCCAGGCGCTGGCGACCTACGAGACCCTCGCCTACCCGGTGTACGTCGCGGAAGCCGTCTACGGCCTGGCGACCGCCTACCGCTATGGCGGTAACCGGGAGGCGGCGCTGGGCGCCTTCCGCCGCTACCGGGACATCATGACAGCCCACGGCGATGCCGGCGGGCGTTTCTCCGCGCTCTACGGCCTGGGCATGACCCATGCCGAGATGGGCAACTGCGAAAGGGCATTGCCGGTGCTCGACGAAGCGCTGGGTGCCGGTGGCCCGGCGGACTACGACGCGGAACTGCTCAAGCGGGCCGCGGTGTGCCACGCCCGCCAGGGCGACGCCGCGGCGGCCAGCGCCGCGCTGGCCCGGGCCCGGGAGATCATCGGCGGCATGCCCGAACTGGCGGGTACCCGCTGGGACATCGGGCTCGACAAGGCAGAAGCCGACATGCACGCGGCGCTCGGCGCCTACGAGAAGGCCTATCGCGCGCTGGACCGCTACCAGGCGCGGCAGTTGGCGCTGCAGCGGGAGAACGCCTCGGAGCGCCGCCTGTCCCAGCGCGCCGCACTGGAAAACGCGCGCCAGGCGCTGCAGATCGAGCTGTTGCAGGAGCAGGCCCGGGTCCGCTCCCTCGAGATCGGGCAACAGCAGCGGGAGCTGCGGAACGAGCGCCTCGGCTTCATCCTGCTGGCGGTCGGGCTGGTCCTGGTCGTCGCGCTCGTGCTCTGGCGCCTGCGCGACCTGCGCCGCTACCGCGCGCTGTCCACCCGCGACAGCCTGACCGGCATCGCCAACCGGCGCCACATCTTCGATCGCCTCGAGCAGCTCCTCGAGGGCCTGGCGCCGGACCGCGGCCGCCTGTCGGTCGTGCTCCTCGACGTGGACGACTTCAAGGCGATCAACGACCGCCACGGGCACCCGGTGGGTGACCGGGTGCTGCAGGCCCTGGCCGCTTCCCTGGCCGGCACGCTTCGCCCGGGAGATGAAGTGGCGCGCGTCGGGGGCGAGGAGTTCCTGCTGGTGCTGCCGCGCACGGATCGCGACGGCGCCGTGCGGGTCGCGGCGCGGCTGCGCGAGGCTCTGCGCGACCTGCGGGTGACGGCCGGCGGCGGGGCGCCGATCACGGTCACGGCGAGTATCGGCGTGGCGACCGCGGGTCCCGGTCGCGACACCCCCGCTGCTCTCTACGCCGCCGCGGACGAGGCCCTCTACCGGGCGAAGGCCAGCGGCAAGAATCGCTTCGAGCTGGCCGCCGCGGTCTCCTGAGCGGTCAGGCCAGGGCGCGGTAGAGCCGCGTGATCAGCTCCTCAGCCGCCAGCATGGCGACGACCACGGCAATGAAGGCGCCCGCGCCGTGCAGGGCCCCGGCGAAGTGGATGGCGTCGCCGAAGGCGAGATCCAGCGCGCCCAGCATCACGAACTTGGAACCGAAGAGAATCAGCCAGGCGCTGAAGAAGCGGCCGAAGGTCCACGCCGCCCCCGCGCGCCCCTTGAACCAGCCGGCGACCCGGTGCTCGATGACCAGGGTCAGCTGCAGCAGCAGCTGCAGGAGCCCCGCCACGGCGAGGGACAGGGTGAAGCCGTCGATGGCGACCCGGTCCCAGTGCTCCGCGAAGAGGTTGAGGACCACGAGATCCGCGAAGATCGCGATGAGGTAGCGCGCAAACAGGCGCTGCCGCGTGGTGGGTGTCTCGGCCGCTGCGGCGACCACATGGTGGTGAGGTTTCACACGCGAGCTCCGGCGAGGGCTGGGCGTCCGTTATAGCACGCGACCGGCGCGCCGTCCGCGTTCTCCGCTACAATGGCGCCGACCTGGCGAAAGCGGCGAGGGGGCCCCGCAGCGTGCGCAAGACCCTGAAGTTCCTGCATACCATCGGCGCCATCGGCTACGCCGGGGCGGCGGTGGCACTCCTGGTGCTGCATTCGCAGCTGCCCGCACCGGACGACCTGGAACGGTTCGCCACGCTGCGCCTGGCCATGGGCGCGGTAGCCGAGCGCATCCTCCTTCCCTCCATCGCCCTGGTCCTGGTCAGCGGCCTGCTCGCCATGGCCTTCAACCCCGCCTTTCACAACGCCGGCTGGGTGTGGTTGAAGCTCATCTTCGGGGTGCTCGTGTTCGAGGGGACGCTGGTCTCGGTGCAGGCCCCGATGCAGCGCGCGGCGCTGCAGGCCGAGGCGGCCCTCGCCGGCAACGTGCCGGTGGCGGAGCTGGCCGCGCCGCTGGGGCCCGAGTGGGGCTCGCTCTGGGTCGTCCTGCTGCTGGCGATCTTCAACGTGGTGCTCGGCGTCTGGCGTCCCCGGGGACGGCGGCGCGAGGGCGCGGCTTCGGTGGCAGACTGATGCGGCAGTTTCCCTTCCGGCAGGTGGATGTGTTCACGGCCGAGCCGCACCGGGGCAACCCGCTGGCCGTCGTGCACGACGCCACGGGTCTCGATGATGACGCCATGGCGGCCTTTGCCCGCTGGACCAACCTCTCGGAAACGGTCTTTCTCCTGCCGCCCGGGGATCCGGACGCCGATTACCGCCTGCGGATCTTCACGCCGGGCGGGGAGCTGCCCTTCGCCGGGCACCCCACGCTGGGCGCCTGCTACAGCTGGCTCGCTGCCGGCGGCCGGCCGCGGCAGGCGGGGTGCGTGGTCCAGGAATGCGGCGCGGGGCTGGTGCGCGTGCGCGAGCAGGGCGGCATGCTGGCCTTTGCCGCGCCGCCGCTCCGGCGCACGGGGCCCGTCGCTGAAGAGGACCTGGCCGTGCTGCTGCCCGCGCTGGGGCTGGCCCCCGACGCGCTGGAAGCGCACCAGTGGGTCGACAACGGTCCCGGCTGGTGTGCCCTGTTACTGCGCTCGGTGGACGCGCTGCGCGCGCTGGCGCCGGACTGGGCCGCGCTCGGCGACTACCGGGTGGGGGTTGCGGCGCTGTTG
>CAYTJQ010000102.1:0-6266 GCA_964438205.1 uncultured Alteromonadaceae bacterium | reverse complement strand
CGCCGGGGCATGACGGTGGTCGACCTCGGCAGTGCCCCCGGTGGCTGGTCCCAGGTCGCCGCGGAGCTGGTCGGCGACCAGGGGCGCGTGGTCGCCTCCGACATCCTGCCCATGGACAGCCTGGCGGGGGTCACGTTCATCCAGGGGGATTTCACTCAGGATGCGGTATTTGACGCGATCTGCGTCGAACTGGGCCAGAACGGGGCGGACGTGGTCCTTTCCGATATGGCGCCCAACATGAGCGGCATGGCCGCCGTCGACCAGCCCCGGGCCATGCTGCTGGCCGAGCTTGCGCTCGACCTCGCGCTGCGCATGCTCCGGCCGGGCGGCGCCTTCGCCTGCAAGGTCTTCCAGGGCGAGGGTTTCGATGCGCTGCTGGCCAGTGCCCGGGCCGGCTTCGCGCGGGTGCACACCCGCAAGCCCGCTGCATCGCGGCCCCGTTCCCGGGAAGTCTACCTTGTTGCCACCGGTGCCATTGAAAACGCCGCCGCCGCCCCGACATCTGTGAATGCCGCCATCTGTGAATGAGAGACAATAGACCGCCGGGGCCGTAACGACTAAGGTTCAGCAGGCAGGTCCGGAAATTGGCCGGCAGCGACAACTGGGGGCGACGCGCCCATACGCTATACTGGGACCGGGAACCACGCGGCATTGTCCGCCGCGCGGCGCTGACAGCGCCGGGAAAGAGAGGTATCAGCATTGAACGATATGGCAAAGAATCTGCTCCTGTGGCTCGTGATCGCGGCGGTCCTGCTGTCGATCTTCAACAATTTCAACATGCAGAGCCCCACGGAGCGCCTGGTCTATTCGGAGTTCATCGAGGAAATCCAGCAGGACCGGGTCGAGAAAGTCGTCATCGACGGCCTGACGATCAACGGGACGCGCTTCGACGGCTCGCGCTTCGAGACGACGCGGCCCATGGTCGAGGACCCCAAGCTCATCGATGACCTGCTGACCCACGACGTCGAGGTCGAGGGTCGCGAGCCGGAGCAGCAGTCGGTCTGGACCCAGCTGCTGGTCGCGAGCTTCCCGATCCTGATCATCATCGCCGTGTTCATGTTCTTCATGCGCCAGATGCAGGGCGGCGCCGGCGGCCGGGGCGGCCCCATGAGCTTCGGCAAGAGCAAGGCGCGGCTCCTCGGCGAGGACCAGATCACCACCACCTTCGCCGATGTGGCGGGCTGCGACGAGGCCAAGGAAGATGTGCAGGAACTGGTCGAGTTCCTGCGCGACCCGAGCAAGTTCCAGAAGCTCGGTGGCCGTATCCCCCGCGGCGTGCTCATGGTCGGCCAGCCCGGTACCGGCAAGACGCTGCTCGCCAAGGCGATCGCCGGTGAGGCCAAGGTACCGTTCTTCTCCATTTCCGGCTCGGACTTCGTCGAGATGTTCGTCGGTGTCGGCGCCTCCCGGGTGCGCGACATGTTCGAGCAGGCGAAGAAGCAGTCGCCGTGCATCATCTTCATCGACGAGATCGACGCCGTCGGGCGGCACCGCGGTGCCGGCCTGGGCGGTGGTCATGACGAGCGCGAACAGACCCTGAACCAGCTGCTGGTCGAGATGGACGGCTTCGAGGTGAACGACGGCGTCATTGTCATCGCCGCCACCAACCGGCCGGACGTCCTCGACCCGGCGCTGCTGCGCCCCGGGCGCTTCGACCGCCAGGTGGTGGTCGGGCTGCCGGACATCCGCGGTCGCGAGCAGATCCTCAAGGTGCACATGCGCAAGGTGCCGCTCTCCGAGGACGTCGATGCATCGCGCATCGCCCGCGGTTGCCCGGGCTTCTCCGGGGCCGATCTCGCCAACCTGGTCAACGAGGCGGCGCTCTTTGCCGCCCGGGCCGGCGTACGTACCGTGGGCATGACCCAGTTCGAGCGCGCCAAGGACAAGATCATGATGGGCGCCGAGCGCAAGTCCATGGTCATGTCCGAGCACGAGAAGCGGAATACGGCCTACCATGAGGCCGGCCACGCGATCGTGGGCCGGCTGGTGCCCGAGCATGACCCGGTCTACAAGGTCAGCATCATTCCCCGGGGCCGCGCCCTCGGTGTGACCATGTTCCTGCCGGAGGAGGACCGCTACAGCCACAGCCGGCGCCACATCGTCAGCCAGATCTGCAGCCTCTTCGGCGGCCGCATCGCCGAAGAAATGACGCTCGGCAAGGACGGCATCACGACCGGCGCCTCGAACGACATCCAGCGGGCCACGGAGCTCGCCCGGAACATGGTCACCAAGTGGGGCCTGTCCGAGAAGATGGGGCCGCTCATGTACGACGAGGGCGGCGACGAGCCGTTCCTCGGCCGCAGCGCGACGCAGCCGCACAACGCCATGTCCGACGAGACCGCCAAGCAGATCGACGCGGAGGTTCGCGCCATCGTCGACGAGTGCTACGCGACGGCCAAGCGCATCCTCGAGGAGAATATCGATAAGCTGCACGTCATGGCCGAGGCGCTGATGGTCTACGAGACCATCGACGCGGGCCAGATCGACGACATCATGGCCGGCAGGCAGCCGCGGGAGCCGGAAGGCTGGGACGGCAGCAGCGGCGGCCCGAGCGGGCCGAGCGCAGTCGGCGACGACGACCGGGCGACCGGCGACGACAAGCCGGCCAGCCCCATCGGCGGCCCTGCCAGCGAGCACTGACCGGGGCCCTCGCGGGTCCCGTCGGCTGACGCCGTGACCACGGCCCCCGTGCTCAGGGGCGGGGGGCGCACTCTGCCCCTCGATCGCCCCCGGGTCATGGGGGTGCTGAATGTCACCCCCGACTCCTTCTCCGATGGCGGCCAGCTCTACCGGGCGGGCCGCGCCGACCTGGACGCCATCCTCCACCGTGCCGAGGCCATGGTCGCTGCCGGGGCGAGCCTGCTCGATATCGGCGGTGAGTCCACGCGTCCCGGGGCGGAGCCGGTCCCGGAGGCCGAGGAACTCGCCCGGGTGGTGCCCGTGGTGGCGGCCCTCGCCGGACGCGTCGATGCCATGCTCTCCGTCGACAGCAGTACCCCGGCCGTGATGCGCGCCGCCGCAGAAGCAGGGGCCCACCTCATCAACGATGTGCGTGCCCTGCGCCGCCCCGGCGCCCTGGCGGCGGCGGCTGCCAGCGGGCTCCCGGTCTGCCTGATGCACATGCAGGGCTCGCCGGGAACGATGCAGGCCGACCCGCGCTACGCGGACGTAGTCGCCGAGGTCGAGGCGTTTCTTCGCGAGCGGGTGACGGCCTGCTGCGCGGCGGGAATCGACACCGGGTCCATCCTGCTCGACCCCGGCTTCGGCTTCGGCAAGACCGTCGCGCACAACCTGGCACTGCTGGCGGCGCTGCCCCGCCTCGGCGCGCTGGGCTATCCCCTGCTGGTCGGATTGTCGCGCAAGTCCCTGATTGCTAAGCTCCGCGGGCGGTCTGTCGAGGAGCGGATGCCGGCCAGCCTGGCGCTTGCGGTACTCGCCGCGGAGCGCGGCGCCAGGATCATCCGCGCCCACGACGTCGCAGAGACCGCAGATGCGCTCGCCATGGTGGCAGCGCTGGCAGAGGCAGGAGCCGTATGAGCAAGCGCTACTTCGGTACCGACGGGA
This sequence comes from uncultured Alteromonadaceae bacterium, assembly GCA_964438205.1. GTDB lineage: Bacteria > Pseudomonadota > Gammaproteobacteria > Pseudomonadales > Halieaceae > Pseudohaliea. The sequence continues at coordinate 2,702 of CAYTJQ010000102.1, read as the reverse complement.
TTCGCGGAACGGTCGGCCAGGCACCCATTACCCCTGATTTCATGCTCAAGCTGGGCTGGGCCTGCGGCCGGGTGTTCGCGGAACGCTCCGCGGAAGCGGGGCGCTGCTCGGTCATCATCGGCAAGGACACCCGTGTTTCCGGCTACATGTTCGAATCGGCCCTGGAAGCCGGGCTGGTCGCCGCCGGCGTGGACGTCAAGCTTCTCGGTCCGATGCCGACGCCCGCCGTGGCACTGATGACCCGCAGCCACAATGCCGACGCCGGCATCGTCATCAGCGCCTCCCACAACCCCTTTGAAGACAACGGCATCAAGTTCTTCTCCGCCGATGGGTCCAAGCTGCCCGACGAGGTGGAGCTGGCCATCGAGGCGATGCTCGATGCCCCGCTGGAAACGGTGCCGCCGCGCGCCATCGGCAAGGCCGTGCGCGTGGTCGACGCGGCCGGCCGCTACATCGAGTTCTGCAAGAGCACGGTACCCGAGGGCTTCAGCCTGCGCGGTCTGCGCATTGCGCTCGACTGCGCCCACGGGGCGACCTATGCCATCGCGCCGGCGGTGTTCGCCGAGCTCGGTGCGGAGGTGGAGTCCATGGGAGCCGCCCCCGACGGTTTCAATATCAACCAGGGTGTCGGCTCCACGGACATGGCGTCGCTCTGCGCCCTGGTGCGCGCGAAGGGCGCCGATGTCGGCATCGCCTTCGACGGTGACGGCGACCGGGTGCTGTTCGCGGACGAGCAGGGCGCGGTCGTCGACGGCGACGAACTGCTCTACATCATCGCGATGCACCGCCTCGCCCAGGGCACGGCCGACGCCGGCGTGGTCGGCACGCTGATGACCAACCTCGGCCTGGAACTCGCCCTGCGCGACGCCGGTCTCGACTTCGCGCGCACGCCGGTGGGTGACCGCTACGTGCGCGAGCGGATGGTCGCGGAGGGTTGGCACCTCGGCGGCGAGTCCTCCGGGCACATCATCTGCAGCGATGTCACGACCACCGGGGACGGTATCGTGGCGGCGCTGCAGGTGCTCCAGGCCCTGCGCGCGGCCGCCAGGCCCCTGTCCGAGGTCGCCGCGGGCATGAACCGGCTGCCCCAGCGGTTGGTCAACGTGCGCCGCGCGGGCAACGGTGCCCTCGAGGGTAACGGTGCGGTCGCCGCGGCCGTGGCGGCGGCCGAGGCGGAGCTCGGCGACACCGGGCGCGTGCTCTTGCGGCCGTCGGGCACGGAGCCGGTCGTGCGGGTCATGGTCGAGGGTCGCGACGCCGAGCAGGTCCAGGCCCTTTGTGAACGCCTGGCCGAGGAAGTTGCCCGCGGCCTTGCCTGAGGGCTTTTCCCGCCGATTCCCGCTTGTCACCCCCGGTGGTCTTGGGTACCATTGCGCCCCTTTCCGAGCCGGGTGCTAGCGATGCGACGTCCCTTGGTTGCTGGAAACTGGAAGATGCACGGGTCCCTTGCGGCGAACCGCGGCCTGCTCGAGGGGCTGGCATCGGCCGGGTTGCCGGACGCCGTCGATGTGGCGGTCTGTCCGCCTTTTGCCTACCTGCAGCAGGTCCTGTCGCTCTGCGCAGGCAGCAGCGCCCTGTCCGTCGGCGCGCAGGACTGCAGCCACATGGCGGAGGGCGCCTACACCGGTGAGGTATCGGCGCCGATGCTCGCGGACCTCGGCTGCCGCTGGGTGATCATCGGTCACTCGGAGCGGCGCCAGTACCACCGGGAGACGTCGCCGCTGATCGCCGCCAAGGTGTGCGCGGCGGCAGATGCCGGGCTGGCGCCGATCGTCTGTGTCGGGGAGACCCTCGAACAGCGCGAGGGTGGTGAGGCGGAAGCCGTTGTCGCCGGGCAGCTCGAGGGTGCGCTGGCAGACGAGCCGCGCGCTGCGGGGATGGTGATTGCTTATGAGCCCGTCTGGGCCATCGGCACCGGGCTCACCGCGAGTCCTGACGAGGCGCAGGCCATGCACGCGTTCATCCGCGAACGGCTCGCGGGGCTCGTCGAAGACGCCGAGGCGGTGCGGCTGCTCTACGGTGGCAGCGTCAAGGCCGGCAACGCGGCAGACTTGTTTGCGCGCCCCGAGATCGACGGCGCGCTGGTGGGAGGCGCCTCCCTCGACGCGGAAGCCTTTGTCGCGATCGTGCGCGCCGCCGCCAGGGACTGACGCCCGGGCACGGGCAGGGGAGTTATGGAACAGATCGTATTGATCGTACACCTGCTGCTGGCACTGGCCATTATCGGCCTGATCATGCTGCAGCAGGGGAAGGGCGCCGACATGGGTGCGTCCTTCGGTGCCGGGGCGTCGCAGACGCTCCTCGGCAGCACGGGCAGCGCCAACGTGCTGACCCGCGCCACGGCCTGGCTGGTCGCCGCGTTCTTCGCCACCAGCTTCGGCCTTGCGATCATCGCCACGGAGAAGACGCGCAGCGTTGATGACGTGGATATCGCCGTGCCGGCGGTGCAGCAGCAGCCGGCCGCAGAAGAGGCGTCCGCCGACGACCTGCCGGCGGTGGAAGAGGGCGACGTGCCCGCGGCAGCCCCGGTAGAGGGCGATTTGCCCACGGGAGACATCCCCGAAGCGTAGGCGGCGGGGTAGAAGGCAGGGTAAAATAGTCGGGATGAATCAGCCGAAGTGGTGGAATTGGTAGACACGCTATCTTGAGGGGGTAGTGAGCTATGCTCGTGGGGGTTCAAGTCCCCCCTTCGGCACCAAACA
>CAYTJQ010000101.1:0-6279 GCA_964438205.1 uncultured Alteromonadaceae bacterium | reverse complement strand
ACCATGCCGGCCAGTGCGGTGTTCGGCGAGTACGTGTTCCGCCACAGGCTCGTGGCTGCGAAGCTGAAAGCCCGCGCCGGGTCCGCCGACGATTCGAGCTTGAAGACGAACAGCAGCCGGTAGACGAGGATCAGCCCCTCCCGCCAAAGAGTACGGGCCAGTTCGGCCGGATCCTCCCACTCGGCGCGGATATCGGTGTTCCCGGGGTGGTCTAGCAACTCCTGGACGAAGCCCTCGATGGCGCGCCGGGCCTGTAACCGCAGTTTCTTGGTAACAGTGCTCTGGGCCAGACGGGCGGCCTCGGCCAGGTCGGGCAGAACGTCCACGCCTTCGGGCGAGGCCATGGCGAGCAGGAGGCGGTAGGAGTCCGGCATAGCCCGAGCCGCCCGCCAGCCGCCCGCTCTATCCAGGCGGATCGCGACATGGCTGTCCGGCCGAGCCGGGTCGCAAAGCAGGAGCCGCAGCTCTTCGCCGTCGGTCAGCAGGCCGACGCGCTCGCCTGAAGCGAGCAGGACGCGCTGAGCCACCCGGGCCGGACTGAAGCGGTAGGCCCGGCCGCGCCGGCTGGGGGCGTCGAGGTCTTCGCCCAGGCCCACGGACCAGGTGCGGAGCTTGCGTCCATCGGGGGCGGTGAACAGCCAGCCGCCGTTCTCGGGCCCTTCCCTCGTGATGACTTCGGCCTGGGTCTCGAACCGCTCGTACCCGAGGCGCTCGGCCAGCGGTTCCAGGACGTGATTCGCCACGCGGCGGTCGCCGCCCGATTCGCCCAGGGCCCGCAGCTTGCGCCGGTAGACATCCCACCGGTCCTGGAGAACCTGGCCGTCCTCGCCGGTCGCCTTTGGCAGCAGCTTCCGTTTGGCCAGCTCGGCTTCGAGCTGGAACTTCACGAACGGCTCGGGCAGCGCGGGGCCGAAGAAGGTGCAGTCACGCAGGTCGAATGCCATCAGTGCGCCACCTCCCCTTCGCCGGCGGGCACAAGCATCAGGAGGCCGAGCGGCACCGGTTCGAGGATCCGCGCCTTGGCCCGGGCCTGCAGGTCCCCGGCCCGTTTCCGATGTAGGCGAAGGACGCCGTCAGCCTCACGGCGGGAGGTCGCCGGGATGGCCCCGTCGGAAAAGAATGCCGCCAGCCGTTCGGCGGGGTCCTCGATGGTCTGCCAGCGAGGCAACTCCCTCTCAGCTCCGAAAAGTTCGGTCTGGATTTTCACCGGACGGCCACAGAGTGCCTCGGCCCGGCTCTGGAGCCAGGCGTCAAGTTCGCGGCGCTCGCCATCGAGCAGGCTGCGGTGCTCGTCGAGCTGCGATTGCGCCAGGCCTCCGAAGGCTCCTCGTGCCGCATCGAGTGCGTTTCCCCGCGCCTCTTGCGCCCACAAGGTGAAAGACCGTTCCCACAGGTTCTGAGTGGCGACCGGCCGGCCCGCATCCACGACCGCGAGCCAATCCTTGGGCTCGTCGTATACGCGTACGCCGCCGTCGCGATCAATCTTCACCGCGAGCACCCGTTCGAACTCGTGGCCTCGATCGCTCTCCACTATGCCGAGGAACGTGCAGAGGATGGCCGGTGGCCCGGAGTCGATCTCGATGGCGCTGACGCGGCGATCGAGCCAGGCGCCCGCGTCTCCGAAGCGCAGGTTGCGCACCCGGTCCAGAGCCCGGCGCACGATGGGGTGCGCCCGGCCGAGATAGCCAGGACGGCGGCCTTGCTCATCGCTGGTACGGCGACGGTCTGCCGTCAGCCGGAGGACTCTGTCGTCGGCATCGTACCCCGGAATGTCCCGCAGCCCGTGGGTCCAGATCGGTGGGATCTGCAATTCCACATCACCACTGCCCCCTACCGAACTGCCGGCGCGGTTCGAGCGGCCTCCATCGGCTTCCAGGGCGTTGCAGACGAAGTCCATCAGATCGACCGCACCCAGGCGCGCGCCCTCCTCGCGCGCCCTGTCGGCTTCGGAAACGAGGCGATCCTCTGCATTGAGCCCGGCCTCACCGAGCCAGGCGCTCGTCTTGGCCGCCTTCTCGTAGCCCGCCATGGCCCGTTCCACCTCGGCGAGCAGCTCCTGGTAGGCCGGCGTGCCGACGTCCTCGTCCGCGGCGGCTTCGAGTTGCCGGATCTCAGGGGCCGGACGAGCGAAGAGCGTCCGATCCTCGTCGGCCAGGCCCTCCAACAGGCGCACGGCCTGGGCGTCGTCGGTCGTGATACCGCCCAAGGTGTCGGGCACGAAGGTCAGCCTGGCGCGCTGTCGCTCGTACTTGGCCACGAGCCGCAGGAGCAGACGCTCTTCGAAGGTCCCTCCCAGGTAGAGGTAGCGGACATCCGGCGTGTGGCGTTGTCCATAGCGATCGATACGGCCGTTGCGCTGCTCGAGGCGGTTGGGGTTGTAGGGCAGCTCCAGGTGAACGAGGTGATGGCAACGTTCGTGGAGGTTCAAGCCCTCCGCGGTGGCGTCGGTGCTGACGAGCACCAGGCCGTCCTCCCCGGCGAAGCGTTCGGTGACACTCGCACGATCCTGGGCGTGCTCCGGCCGGCCGCTGACCGCCAGCACCTCTCCCTCCAGGGTCCCCGCCTTCTGGGCCTCGTGCAGGTAAGCCACGAGCGCGTCCTGGCTATCGGTGTACTCGGTATAGACCAGGATGTTGGCCCGCGTCTCTGCCGTGCGGATGGCGCGCAGTTCCTCCAGGACGGCGCGGAGCTTCGGGTCCTCGGGAATGGCCGCCTCAGCCATTTCCACCAGCGCATCGAGAGCGTCACCGGTGGTCGCCACGCGGGCGCCGCGATCCCGCTCCCGCCTGTGTTCCCGTCGCAGTTCGTCGATACGACCGGTGATCTCCTCAAGCCCTGTCGTGGCGAATTCGGCAGCCATGTCCTCCGCCTCGAGGGCAGCCCGGTCCTGCTCCTCCTCGAACGAGAGCGAACCGTACCGCTCCAGCCGCCGCTGGTACTCACGCAACGTGCGCAAGCGCTGGCGTCGAGTCTCGGCCTCGGTCTCTCGGGTCCCGACCATCTCACGGTAGCGGTCGCGGATCACGGCCAGCGTGTTGCGGCAGGCCGCGACCGTGGACACCGAGCGCTTGAGCAGCGCGACGAACGCCAGCACTTCCCCGAACCGCCGTTGCCGGACGGCATGGCGCAGACGCGGGGCGACGGCCACGAGAAGGGCTTGCTGGAATGCCGCGAACGCCGGGTGGGATTCCTGGTCGAAGGCGACCGCTCGCGGTGTAACGTGGCGGGTCTTGAAAAGCGGCTCGCCCGTTTCCGGGTCCTTGATGTGCTGTTTGAGCCGCCGCACGACGTGCGCCCGGAAGCGTTCACTGCGCAGAACGCCCCTACCGTCGACCAGGCTGGGGTCCAGCAGTTCGATGACGGAGGCGAAATGCGCGTCGTATCCGTCGTGGGGGGTCGCGGTAAGCAGGAGCAGTCCGTCCGCCTGGCGCGCCAGCACCTCGGCGAGCCGCCGACGACGCGAATCCTCCCAGTCGCCAGCGGTGCCCAGCCGCACGCAGTGGTGCGCCTCGTCGATGACCACCAGGTCCCAGACGGTGCGCTCGAGTTCCAGCAGCACCTTCTCCTGCTTGGCGAAATCCACGGACGTCAAACAGTAGGACACGTGATCGAAGGGGTTGGCCCCCAGGACCAGGGTACGGCGGATCTCCTGCAACTCGCCCGCGCTGCGGACGGTCTCGAAACGCAGGCCGAAGCGTTCCCGCATCTCACGGTGCCACTGTTCAAGGAGCGGCCCGGCGGGCGACACGATAAGGATGCGGTGGGCACGGCGGCGCGCGATGAGCTCCGCCATGACGAGCCCGGCCTCGATGGTCTTGCCGAGCCCCACTCCATCGGCCAGGAGCAGACGCGGACGGCTCATTCGCAGCGCGCGCATGACCGGCACGAGCTGGTACGGCGCAATGTCGAGGCGCCCCGGCTGCACGGCTAGCAGCGCCGACGGGCCGAGGGCCTGCTCTAGCAGGAACGCGTCGTGGTACAAGCGCCACTGGCGCAAGCGACCCGCGCGGTTCGGCTCCAGGTCCGTGGCCACAGGCCGGATCGGCTCGAAGGGATGGAGCAGGTCGATCTCGGCTCCCTGGAGATCGCCCTGGAGACAGCGCAAACGGAACCGTTGTTGTTCTCCGGCCGGCTCGACATGCACGACCTCCCACGGCAATCCGCGGGCCTCGACCTGCGTCCCTGGGAGGAGGGTGCTCATCGACTTCTCCGGTCTTTCCTGGGGCTTTTCGTATCTGGAATATCGTTATCGGTGCTGACCCGTACCCAATCGTCGATATCGCTCAGCTTGAACTTCCACAATCGGCCGATGCGGTGCGCAGGCAGGCCTTTGGAGTCGATCCAGCGGTAGACCGTGTCCTTGGCCACGCCGAGATGATTCGCGACCTGCTCAACGGACACCCAGGGCTCACCCGGGCTGGTGCGATCGGACATGGGCGATCCTCCAAGTTAGCTCTCGTCAACACCATGGCACCGTATCACAGCAGGCCTTTGTCGAACAGACCAAAGAAAAGTCGGCTTGGATCGGGGAGCGGTTGGGTCTGGAAGTCGGGTAGTGAGCAGGCAGGAATCGATGGGTCGGCGGCGAGGATCGGCGCCCTGGCGCACGGCGGCCCACAGATGTCGCCGTAAATCCATCGTTTCATTAAGGTTGCGTGATTACCTGAGTGGTCGGAGCCGGAAATGAACCGTACAACTCACTCGCAGAAGTTAGCGTTTTCCGTTAGTTTTTGTGAGTAGTTTGTCGACCTGGCACCTGCTTCAGATCCCCCTGGACCCTCGGGATCTGGGTCGAAAAAGCGAATGGTTGAACCAAGCGCTCGCTATTTCAACACAGGCCGGCATTGAGCCAGACCGCGCCTTAACCGGGCGTGCATCAACTCACCTCTTCCCAGGACCGGGTCAGCACCCGCTCGGGTACGACCAGATTCCAGCCCTTTACCAGTCTGCCTGGTTCGCGCCGGGAATCCAAGTACCGCGCCTGCGCCGGGGCGAGGCCTCGGAATTGGTCGAAGTGCCGGTTCTCGACCATGAGGTCGTCGCGGTGCTGCTCGAGGAAGAAGCCGACCCGGGCGGCCGTCAGAGCCGACCCCAGCGCCCGCGTGTAGGCGAGCACCGCATCGAGGTCGAAGAACTCGACCATCTCCAGGGAGCGCCACACCTCCTCCCAACCGCCGTTGCGCTCGGGGGCGTCGAGGACGTCGACGAGGCTGCGCTCGAGGGATGTGACCCGGACGACGCCACCGGCGTGCGGCCGCTCCACCACCCCACCACCCAGATCGGACAGGCCCCGTAGCGCCGCAGGCGCCTGGACCGGTACGAACTCCTGGTCACCGAAAGCGAACCGGCGTTGCCGCCCCCGGGTCAGGTAGTGGTACCGATTCCACAGGGAGTAGGCCTTGCCATGGAACTGTAGCGCCGCGTGATAGGCCACCACGCCGTCAGGGGCGAGCTGGGTGGCCAGCAGGTAGGGATCGACGGGATGGCGCTTGGGGTCGGCCCCCCGCGGCGCGGACGCGTACAGGCCGCGCCGCAGATGCAGCAGGCGGCCGGCGGCCACGTGCTGCTTCAGCACCGAGGCGGTGGTCTGGCGGCTCCGGCGGCCACCCGCGGCGTGGGCCGCCGCGAAGTCGTCGAAGCGAAACACCGGGTGGCGGTCGAAGTAGTCGGTCGGCTTCATTTGCTGATTTGTTTCCATAGTGGCAGTTATTCTACCCATATAAACCCACCTTGGCAACCGAATTTTTCGCTGTGCGCTCATATAGGCAATATTAATACCCATATAAAACCATGGCGGCCAATCGAGGCAAAATTGGAACGCTTGGGCTGGAGACGCCCTTCTATCGGCCACCAAACGGTTTGTATCGGCCAAACCCGCAAAAATGGCCGATGTATATCCTAATTTTACAGCGAGTTACGTTGACAGGCCGTGAAACCAATCAACGACCGCGCTCATTTGTTCGTTCCCCGCCGCGGATTCTACCTCTTCACCACCCCGAACAAAACATGCCCATATTCTTGCCTCAATTTGGCCATAATAAGCCCCTGTTTTGTCCACGGGGCGCCCGCTTCTGCATTGGGAGATCTTCGCGTCGCCGGATCGCCCGAGGATCCTGTCAGAGTTGGGGCAGGCCCCCTTTGGCGAATTCCCAGCCTGGGTACCGATGCCTCGCTACACGCACTTCGTAAGCACAGAGAGACATTTTCCGTCCACTTGTGCATATCTTCCTGCAATTCCCGTCGCCACGGCTATCATCTCGCGAGCAGGCTGGCCGCCTC
>CAYTJQ010000100.1:0-6404 GCA_964438205.1 uncultured Alteromonadaceae bacterium | reverse complement strand
CCGCGCCAGGCGAAGGGCACGGCGCGGATCGGCTGGGCGACCTGGTCGAAGCGTTCCCAAAGGGTCGCATAGGTCTCGCCGCAGGCGGGGTGCCGGTCGCCGGGCGCGAGCGCCGCCAGCGGTCGCAGCACGAAGGCGCTGGTGAGGATCTCCCCCCGCGGCAGCTCAACGCCCTCCACGATTCCGACCCGGTCGCCGTAGGTGAGGATATCGATATCCAGGCGCCGAGGACTGTTGCGGGTCGCGTTCGGCGGGCGCCCGTGGGCCCGCTCCAGGGCGCGCAGCCCGTCGGCCAGGGCGCGCAGCGGCAGGTCGCCGTCGACAGCGACGACGAGGTTGAGGAACGGGTCACCGGCGAAGCCCAGGGCCGGCGCCTCGTAGACCGGGGACACGGCGACCTCGCCGAAGCGGGCGGCCAGCGCGTCGAGGGCGATGGCCACGTGACGCTCGCGTTCGATGTTGCTGCCGATGCCGAGGTAGATGCGCGGCATCAGGGACGGGCACCCCGCTCGATGATCACCCCCACGGCGTCCGCACCGGCGACGGCGCCCGGCTTGGCGAGGCGCAGCTGCAGCCAGGGCACGCCGAACTCCTCGCGCAGCAGCGTCGCCACCCCCTCGGCGAAGGTCTCCACCAGCTGCCACTGGCTCTCCTGACCATAGCGGCGAAGCCGCTGGCAGACGGCATCGTAATCGAGGGCCTTGCCGACGTCGTCCGTGGCCGCGGGGCCGGCGATCGCCGCCGCCAGTTCGAGGTCCAGGACGAGGGTCTGGCGCACGCTGCGCTCCCAGCCGTAGACGCCGATGACCGTGTCCACGCGCAGCCCCCTAATGAAGACCCGGTCGTTCACGGGGTCGCGGCGCCCGCCGGGGCAGCGAGGGGCGCCAGCTCGTCCATGGGCCAGCGTGGGCGCACGCGCGCCTCCGGCCCGTCCACCTCACCGGCCGCGAGGCGGCAGGCGCCGGCATAGGCGATCATCGCGCCGTTGTCGGTGCAGAAGGCCGGCGCCGGGTAGAAGACCTGCGCCTGCCTGGCGCCCAGGCTGTCCGCCAGCCGCGCGCGCAGGCGCCGGTTGGCGCTCACGCCACCGGCCATGACCAGGGTAGCGAGCCCCTCCTGCTCCAGGGCGCGGCGGCACTTGATGACCAGCGTATCGACCACCGCCTCCTCGAAGGCGCGGGCGATATCGGCCTTGTCCCGCTCGCTCGCCTCGCCGTCGCCGGCGCACTCACGCAGGGTCACCAGCGTGTGTGTCTTCAGGCCGCTGAAGCTGAAGTCGAGGCCCGGGCGGTTGACCATGGGTCGCGGGAAGGTGAAGCGTTGCGGGTCGCCATCCGCGGCCAGGGCCGCCACCTGCGGCCCGCCCGGGTAGGGCAGGCCCAGCATCTTGGCCACCTTGTCAAAGGCCTCGCCGGCGGCGTCGTCCACGGACTCGCCGAGAAGCCGGTAGGCGCCGATACCGTCGACGCGCACCAGCTGCGTATGGCCGCCGGAAACCAGCAGGGCGACGAAGGGGAACTCGGGCGCCGCAGCCTCGAGCATGGGGGCGAGCAGGTGCCCCTCCATGTGGTGTACCCCGAGCGCGGGCACGCCCCAGCCGGCAGCCAGGCCGCGCGCCAGCGTCGCTCCCACCAGCAGGGCGCCGACCAGGCCCGGGCCGGCGGTATAGGCGATGGCGTCGATGTCGCCGGCCGTGCAGCGGGCGTCCGCGAGCACCTTTTCCAGCAGCGGGATGGCGCGCCGGACATGGTCCCGAGAGGCGAGCTCGGGCACCACGCCGCCATAGAGGGCATGCATGTCGACCTGGCTGTGCAGCGCGTGCGCGAGCAGACCGCGGTCCGTGTCATAGACCGCGACGCCGGTCTCGTCACAGGATGTCTCGATGCCCAGCACCCGCATGGCCCTTCCCCGGGTCGAAAAGAGGGCGCATGATACCGCCCGGTGACAGGCTTTGCATTACGCACACCTTGCGTATAGAATGCGCGCCCCTTCAGTGTATGGAAGCGTGCACGGGAAGCGCATTGCCGGGGACGGGCGTGCGCGTACGATGAACAGACAGGTGAGGTTACATGCCGCACATCAAGGTTAAGGAAAACGAGCCCTTCGACGTGGCCCTGCGCCGCTTCAAGCGCTCCTGTGAAAAGGCCGGCGTTCTGTCGGAAGTGCGCCGCCGCGAGCACTATGAGAAGCCGACCACGGTGCGCAAGCGCGCCCAGGCTGCCGCCGTCAAGCGCCACCTGAAAAAGCTGGCCCGCGAAAACCGCAAGCGCACCCGCCTCTACTGATTCCGGCACCACGGAGTCTTACGCGGTGAGCGACGGCAGCATTACCGAGCAGGTCAAGGCCGCCATGAAGGCGGCCATGAAGGCCCGTGACAAGGAACGCCTCGCCGCCATCCGCCTCATCCAGGCAGAGTTCAAGCGCGTCGAGGTCGATGAGCGCATCGCCATCGACGACGCCCGGGCGCTGTCCATCCTCGACAAGATGGTCAAGCAGCGGCGCGACTCCCAGGCCCAGTACGAAGAGGCCGGCCGCGAGGAGCTGGCAGCCCAGGAGGCGTCGGAAATCGCCGTCATCACCGGGTTCCTGCCCACCCCGCTCTCGGACGCAGAGCTCGAGCAGCTGGTCGACGAGGCCATCGCAAACAGCGGCGCCGGCGGCATGCAGGCCATGGGCGCTGTCATGGGCGAACTCAAGCCCAAACTCGCGGGCCGCGCCGACATGGGCGCCGTGAGCAAACTGGTCAAGGCCCGCCTTTCCGGCTAGCCGCGGTGCAACGTCCCCCGGCCCGGCCCCGCGCCCACCGACCGGTGCCCCGCTGATGGCCGGCCGCATACCCCAGCACTTCCTGGACGACCTCCTCGAGCGGGTCGATATCGTCGACGTGGTCGACCGCCGCGTGAAACTCAGGAAAACCGGGAAAAACTACAGCGCCCGCTGCCCGTTCCACGACGAGAAGACCCCCTCCTTCACGGTGAACCCCGAGAAGCAGTTCTACTACTGCTTCGGCTGCGGTGCCGGCGGCAACGCGCTCGGCTTCCTGATGGACTACGAGAACATCGACTTCCCGCAGGCGGTGGAGAGCCTCGCCGGCAGCGTCGGTCTCGAGGTCCCGCGCGAGGCCGGGGGCCGCCGCGGCAGCGGCAGCGAGGACCGGCAGAAGCCGCTGTTCAACCTCCTCGAGGAAGCGGCCGCCTTCTACCAGCGGGCGCTGCGCAGCCATCCCGCCGCGGAGCGCGCCGTGGGCTACCTGCGCGGCCGCGGCCTCACCGGCGAGATCGCCCGGGACTTCGGCCTCGGCTTTGCTCCGCCGGGCTGGGACAACCTGCTTAACGCGCTCGGCACCGACGAGCCCCGCCGGGAGCGGCTGCAGGCCACGGGCATGGTCGTGCGCAACGAGGCGGGCAGGGTCTACGACCGTTTCCGCGACCGGGTGACGTTCCCCATCCGCGACCAACGCGGCCGCGTCGTCGCCTTCGGGGGGCGGGTGCTCGGTGACGACAAGCCGAAGTACCTGAACTCGCCGGAGACGCCGGTTTTCCACAAGGGCCGGGAGCTCTACGGCCTCTACGAGGCGCGGCAGCACAACCGCAAGCTGGAACGGCTGGTGGTGGTGGAGGGCTACATGGACGTCATCGCCCTCGCGCAGCACGGCATCCGCAATGCCGTCGCCACCCTCGGCACGGCGACCAGCCAGACCCACCTCGAGCGTATCTTCCGCCTCTGCCCGGAGGTGGTGTTCTGCTTCGACGGTGACGAGGCCGGCCGCAAGGCCGCTTTCCGCGCCCTCGAGGCGACGCTCCCGGCGATGACCGATGGCCGGCAGGCCCGTTTCCTGTTCCTGCCCGAGGGCGAGGACCCGGATACGCTCGTTCGCGGCCGCGGCCCGGAACACTTCCGCGGGCTGGCGGACCACGCGACGCCGCTGGAGACCTTCCTGTTCGAGGCCTGCGCGGGGGGTATCGACACCGGCACCCTCGAGGGGCGGGCCCGCTACGCAAAGGCAGCACTCCCGCACCTGCGCACCCTGCCCCAGGGGGTCTACCGGGAGCTCATGTTCCGGGAGCTCGCCGAGCGAACGGGGCTGGAGCTCGCCAGCCTGATGGCCCTGGAGGCGCCCCCACCGCCGAGAGAGCCCGCACCGCCGGCGCCGGAAGAACCCGCCCGGGGCAGCGTCCCGGGCCCGGCACCCCGGCGGCGCTCGCCGCTTCGCGAGCGGCGCAGCGGGCACGCCAACCTGCTGCAGAGTGCCATCGCCCTGCTCCTGCACCAGCCCGCGGCCGCGCGCCACGCCGACCCGGCAGCCCTGGCGAGCCTCGCCGGCGAGGAAGCGGCGTTGCTGCGGGCGATGGTCGAGCTGCTGCAGCGCCACCCGGACTCCAGTACCGCCATGCTCCTGGGCCACTGGCACGGTACCGCGGAGGGGGAACTGCTCGGACGCCTGGCCGGCCAGGAGCGGCTCATACCGGCCGAGGGCATCGAGACGCAGTTCCGCGCCACCATCGACCGGCTGCTGGCCCAGCCGGAGCGGGAGCGCATCGTGGCGCGGGTCGACAAATTAAGAAGCACCGACTACGCTTCGATGGGCGCAGAGCAAAAACAAGAATTGAGGGAGCTGTTGCATCAGCTGCAGCAACTGGACAGGCAGTCCCGCAACGATCGCCGCTAGAGCGATCGATGGCCGACTCGCTGCAAGCAGGCGCCCCGCAAGACCATCATCAACACCAGCGACAAGACAAAGCGACATTTTTCCGGACATTTTGTGGGCAAACCACCCTGACTCCCGCTATAATGGCCGGCTACGTTTTTTCTCTTTATCGCTGATTTATAAAGGTTTTCCTGAATGACGAGCGTCGTGAAGCAGCAGTCCCGGCTGAAGTCCCTGATTGCCAAGGGCAAGGAGCAGGGCTACCTCACCTACGCCGAGGTGAATGATCACCTCCCCGACGACATCTCCGATCCGGACCAGGTCGAAGACATCATCCAGATGATCAACGACATGGGCATCCATGTCTACGAGCAGGCCCCGGACGCCGATGAACTGCTGATGACCGAGGGCGACAGCTCGGCCGACGATATCGCCGCCGCCGAGGCCGCCGCCGCGCTCGCCGCCGTCGAGACGGAAGCCGGCCGCACGACGGACCCGGTGCGCATGTACATGCGCGAGATGGGCACCGTCGAGCTGCTCACACGAGAGGGCGAGATCGTCATCGCCAAGCGCATCGAGGAAGGCATCCGCGAGCTGATGGCCGCCCTCGCCTTCTACCCGGGCGCCGTGAAGTCGATCCTCGACGAGTACGCCCTGGTGACCCGGGAAGAGCGCAAGCTCAGTGATGTGCTCGTCGGCTACCTCGACCCGGCAGAACACGTGCCCTCGGCCGCGCAGATCGCCGAAGCTGCTGCCAAGGACGATTCCGACGACGACAACGAGGGCGGCCCGGACCCGGTAGAAGCCAAGAAGCGCTTCACCGCCCTCAAGCGCCAGTTCAACAAGACCGAGAAGACCATCGCCGCGAAGGGCCGACAGCACAAGGAAGCCGTGGCCGAGATGGAGAAGCTCGGCGAGCTGTTCAAGTTCTTCAAGCTCACGCCGCGGGTTTTCGAACCCATCACCGACGAGGCCCGCACCGCCCTGGCGCAGGTCCGCGAGCAGGAGCGCGAGATCATGCGCATCGCCGTGCGCGAGTGCGGCATGTCCCGAAAGGAATTCATCAAGTCCTTCCAGGGTGCGGAAGCGGACCTCAAGTGGGCCGGCCGCCACGCCCGCAAGAAGGACTATGGCAGCAAGCTCACCGCGCGCAAGGACGACATCCAGCGGGCCCAGCGGCGCATCCAGCAGATCGAGGAAGAGACCGGCCTTTCGGTCACCGAGATCAAGGAGATCAACCGCCGCATGAGCATGGGCGAGGCCCGGGCCCGCCGCGCCAAGAAGGAAATGGTCGAGGCCAACCTGCGCCTGGTCATCTCCATCGCCAAGAAGTACACGAACCGCGGCCTGCAGTTCCTGGACCTGATCCAGGAGGGCAACATCGGCCTCATGAAGGCCGTCGACAAGTTCGAATACCGGCGCGGCTACAAGTTCTCGACCTACGCCACCTGGTGGATCCGCCAGGCCATCACCCGCTCCATCGCGGACCAGGCCCGGACCATCCGCATCCCGGTGCACATGATCGAGACCATCAACAAGCTGAACCGCATTTCCCGGCAGATGCTCCAGGAGATGGGCCGCGAGCCCACGCCGGAGGAACTCGGCGAGCGCATGGACATGCCCGAGGACAAGGTCCGCAAGGTGCTGAAGATCGCCAAGGAGCCGATCTCCATGGAGACGCCCATCGGCGACGACGAGGACTCGCACCTCGGCGACTTCATCGAGGACACGACGATCCATTCGCCCGTGGACTCCG
>CAYTJQ010000099.1:0-6483 GCA_964438205.1 uncultured Alteromonadaceae bacterium | reverse complement strand
GACACCAGATTCAGGCGACGGGGGTTGCAGCACCCTGTCCCGGGGCGTCGGAGGCCATGGATGGCCTCCGTCGAGCTGCCATGGATGGCGCTTTTGCGGTCCCGGCAGGGTATATCCCACCCTCCGGCGCCGGGCTATAACGCACCAATCCACCCAGCACCAACCCACCGAGCACCATCCCGACACAGCGCCACGCATAGAAATCAGAGCAGCCGCAACGGCTCCTCATCCATGGCCGCCAGCTGCTCGCGGAGCTCCAGCACGTGGTCGGCCCAGTAGCGGTCCGTGTTGAACCAGGGGAAGCTGTGGGGGAAGGCGGGGTCGTCCCAGCGGCGGGCGAGCCAGGCGGCGTAGCGGACCAGGCGGAGCGTGCGCAGCGTCTCGATCCAGCGCAGCTGCCGGGGGTCGAAATCCATGAACTCCTCGTAGCCGGCGATCAGCTCCGACAGGAACGCCTCGCGCTGCAGGCGCTCGCCGGAGAGAAACATCCACAGGTCCTGGATCGCCGGGCCCGTCATGCAGTCATCGAGGTCGACGAAATGGGCATTGTTGTCGCGCCAGAGAATATTGCCGCCGTGGCAGTCACCGTGCAGGCGCTGGCAGTCGGCGGGGGTGATCTCGGCCCAGAGCGGGGCGACCCGGTCCGCGAGATCGGCGGTGAGGCTCTCGTAGGCGGGCCTTAAGTCGCGGGGGATGAAGTGCTCGAGGAGGAAGCCCCGGTTGTCGTCGAGCATCTCCTTCGGGTCCATGGCCGGGCGATGTTCAAAGGGCCGGGCGGCGCCCACGCGGTGGATGCGGCCGAGGGTGCGGCCGAGGACGACGAGGGCGGCGAGGTCGTCCAGCTCCGGCGGGTAGCCGCCGCGGCGCGGGAACAGGGCGACGCGGAAGCCGGCGTGCTCGAAGAGCGTGCGGCCGTCGGCGCCGGCCAGCGGAGCGATGACCGGGATCTCCGCGTCGGCGAGTTCCCTGGCGAAGGCGTGCTCCTCGAGGATCTGCGCGTCCGTCCAGCGGCCGGGGCGGTAGAACTTCGCGATGAGCGGTTCGCCGTCCTCGATGCCGACCTGGTAGACGCGGTTCTCGTAGCTGTTGAGGGCCAGGAGCCGCGCGTCGCTCAGGTAGCCGGCGGCCTCCACGGCGTCGATGACCGTATCCGGGACCAGCGTGTCATAGGGGTGGTTGCTCACAGGCTGTCTCCGGCAAGAGCCGTGCTCTTGATCTGGGCGTAGAGGGCGTCGCCGGGAGCCAGGGCGAGCGCGTCGGCGGATTTCCGGGTAATGCGGGCGAGGAGGCGCTGGCCGTCAATGGCGAGCTGCAGCAGGCAGTGGCCTTCGCCGGCGGGGCGCAGCGCCTCCAGGGTCACGGGCAGCAGGTTGAGAATGCTCGTGTCCGCCGGCCGCGTGCGGCAGACGGAGACGTCCCGCGCCGGGATGCGCAACCGCCGGCGCTGCCCCGGGGTCAGCGCCTCTGCGGTAACCCAGAGCGGCTCGCCGGCGAGGGTGAGCCGGGTGAGCCCGTAGGCGGCTTCCGTGCCGGCCACGGTGACCTCGACGATGGCGGCGGCGTCGGGCTCGTCGGCGAGTGGCGAATCGAGGCGGCCGGCGAGGTCGAGGAGGGGGCCGCGGGCGGCCAGGGTGCCGCCTTCGAGGACCAGGAGCTCGTCGGCAATGCCGGTGATCTCCTCGATGCGGTGGCTGACATAGAGCAGCGGGATCGCCAGCTCGCCGAGGGCCGCCTGCAGGGCCGCCAGGCACTCGCGCCGGGCCTCGCCATCGAGGTTGGCCAGCGGTTCGTCCAGCAGCAGCAGCTGCGGGTTGGCGAGCAGGGCGCGGGCGATGGCCACGCGCTGCTTCTGCCCCGCGGAGAGCGTGTCCGGCCGGCGCGGCAGCAGGGCCTCGATGCCGAGAGCGGCGCTCAAGGCCGCGGGCGCCGGGCCCCCGGGCGCGGCGCGGCGCTCGGCGTAGGCGAGGTTGCCGGCGACGGTAAGCTGGGGGAACAGGCGCGCGTCCTGGAAGACCACCGCGGCCCGCCGGCGGTGCGCGGGCAGGCAGCGGCCCTCGGCCTGCCAGGACTCGCCGGCGAGGGCGATGCGCGAGCCCGGGTCGCCGCGCTTCAGGCCGGCGATGCAGTGCAGCAGCGTGGACTTGCCGGCCCCGGAGGGGCCGTAGACGGCGGTGACGCCGCGCGCCGGCAGTTCGGCGGCGCAAGCCAGACGGAAGCCGCTGTCGGGCGCGGTCCAGGCGAGGTCGAAGGTGAGCCCGCTCACCGACCGAGCCGCCAGGGGCGCAGGCCGCCGCCCCGGTACAGAAGGAACAGCAGCAGGAGAGAGCAGACCACCAGCCCGCCGGCCAGGCGATGCGCGCTCGCCAGCTGCAGCGACTCCACCTGGTCGAAGAGGGCGATGGACACGACGCGCGTCTCCCCGGGAATGTTGCCGCCGATCATCAGGACCACGCCGAACTCGCCGACCGTGTGCGCGAAGCCAAGGGCGCCGGCGGTGAGGAAGCTGCGCCGGGTGAGCGGCAGCACCACGCTGGCGAAGCGGTCCCGGGGGCCGGCGCCGAGGGTGGCGGCGGCCTCGAGCAGCTCCGCGGGCAGGCGCTGGAACGCCTGCTGCAGGGGCTGCACCACGAAGGGCAGGGAGTAGATCACCGAGCCGATCACCAGCGCCGGGAAGCTGAACGCCAGCTGCTCACCGGTGAGCCACTGCCAGCCGCGGCCCAGAGGCGACTCGGGCGCGAAGAGCAGCAGCAGGTAGAAGCCGAGCACCGTCGGCGGCAGCACGAGAGGCAGGGCGACGATCGCCTCGATGGCGGCCACGGTCTCTCCCCGGCGTCGCCCCAGCCACCAGGCCAGCGGCGTGCCCAGCAGGAGCAGCAGCACGGCCGTCACCGAGGCCAGGGCCAGGGTGAGGCGGATCGCCGTCCACTCGTCGCTGGTCAGGGGCACGGGTCGTAGCCATCCCGAGCGAGGATCGGCCGCGCTGCCGACCCGCTCAGCCAGCCGAGAAAGGCGCTTGCCGCGGCCTCGCGGCCGCCGGCGACGACGATGGCCTGCTGCTCGATGGGCGCGTGCCAGTCCGCCGGGATCGGCTCCCAGCGGTCTGCCGGGCCGACCAGCGAGCGGGCGACCAGGGCGAGGTTCGCCGCGCCGGTGGCGTGGAACTGCCAGGCCTGCTGCACGCTGGCGCCGCGCAGGAGGCGACGCTCCACGCCGGCGAAGGGGGGCCGGCCGAGCACCGCCTCGGCGGCGATGCCGTAGGGCGCGACGCCGGGGTTGGCGATGGCGACGCGCTGCCCCGGTGTCGCCAGTGCGTCCAAGGGACCACCGAGCAGCACCAGCCTGCCCCGGGCATAGCAGCGCCGGCTTTCGGCAACACCGACTCCTTCTTCCGCCAGGCGGCGCGGCCGCTCGGCGTCGGCAGCCAGGAACAGGTCGAAGGGGGCACCGTGGCGCAGCTGGTTGTAGAGCATGCCCGTGGCCGCGCTGCTCAGTACCACCTCGGTGCCCGTCTCGCGCTGGAAAGCGGCGCCTGCGCGCTCGGCCGTCGCGCGGAAGTTGGCTGCCACCGCGACGCGCAGCGGCTCCGCCACGGCGGGCAGCGCCGGGAGGCAGAGGATAAGCAACAGGGCGGACAGTCGCATACGGCGGGGCATGGCGCTCTCATCGCTGGGTCGTGGCCGGCGCGCGGGCAATGCACCAGAGGTCTACCCGCCGGGCCCCGGCGGCCTTCAGGGCGCGGGCCGCGGCGTCGGCGGTGGCGCCGGTGGTGCAGACGTCGTCGACCACGGCGAGATGGAGGTTGTCACAGGGCCCCCGGGTAGTAAAGGCACCGGCCACGTTGGCGCGGCGCTCGCGCTGGCCCAGCGCCGCCTGGTTGCCCGTGGGCCGGTGGCGGCGCAGCAGGCGGCGGTCGATGGGCACACCGTCGAGCGCCGGATGGGCGCGCACGATTGCTGTGGCCAGCCGCTCGCCCTGGTTGAAGCCCCGCCACCAGAGGCGGCGCCAGTGCAGCGGCACCGGCAGGACCCGGTCCGGCCGCTCCGGAGCCGACGCATGGCGCCGCCACAGGTCGGCGAAGAGCGCGGTCAGCGCGAGTTCGCGCCGGTACTTCCAGCGGCCCACGAGCGCGGCGAGGGTGGCGTCGTAGCTGAGCGGTGCGAGCACCCGGTCGAGGGCGAGGCCGCTGCGGCAGGCTGGGCAGGGCGGGCCGCCGGTCGGCGTATCCGGCAGGGCGCAGCGCTCGCAACCGTTAAGGTTGAAGGTAAGTGAGCCTTCACATGCTTCGCACAGCGCGAGGGGTCTGTGACTCAGCCGGTCGCAGAGCGCGCAGTGGTGCGGGAACAGGCCATTGACCAGCGCGCGACCCGCGCGCCCTGACCAGCGCCGCGCGGCGGCTGCCGCCGCTTTCGTCGCGGACTCTTCTGCCATGGCACCAGTGTGCCGGCGGCAGGTGCCCCGGGGCTCGCCCGGCGTTTCGTCATTTCTGCGTTCCGGGGGACGGCGCCTGCCGCCAGCGAGCCTGTGAACCGCATCGGAAAAAACCGTCGTGCGCCTTCCGCTGTACTTGATATCGACTATAATAGCGAGCCATGTAAACGGTGAACACATGTACCGCTGAACACTGGCCGGTGGCAATCCGCCACCCCGGCCCGCAATCTTCGCGGCCTCGCCGCGGTCCTGTTGGAGGAAACACACCATGCCCGAGTACAAGGCTCCCCTGCGCGATATTCGCTTCGTCATCGACGAGCTGCTGGATTCCGGGGCCGTCTACCCGTCCCTGCCCGGTTACGAGGAAGCCACGTCGGACCTCATGGCCGCGATCATCGAGGAAGGCGCCAAGTTCGCCGAGGGCGTGCTGGCGCCCCTCAACCAGAGCGGTGACGAAGCGGGCTGCACCTGGTCCGAGGACGGCGTGAAGACCCCCGCCGGTTTCCCGGAGGCCTACCGGCAGTTCGTCGAGAACGGCTGGCCGTCGCTCTCCGCCGACCCGGAGTTCGGCGGCCAGGGCATGCCGAACATGCTCGGCATCGTCATCAACGAGATGGTCGGCACGGCCAACTGGTCCTGGCTCATGTACCCGGGCCTGTCCCACGGCTGCATCAAGACCCTCGAGGCCCACGGCAGCGATGAGCAGAAGGCGCGCTACCTGCCGAAGCTGATCGCCGGCGAGTGGACCGGTACGATGTGCCTCACCGAGTCCCAGTGCGGCTCGGACCTGGGCCTGCTGCGCACCCGGGCCGAACCGCAGGCCGACGGCAGCTACGCGATCACCGGCACCAAGATCTTCATCTCTGCCGGGGAGCACGACATGGCCGACAACATCGTGCACATCGTGCTCGCCCGCCTGCCCGACGCGCCGGAAGGCACCAAGGGTATCTCCCTCTTCGTGGTGCCCAAGTTCAACGTGAACGAAGACGGCAGCCTCGGCGAGCGCAACGCCGTGCACTGTGCCTCCATCGAGAAGAAGATGGGCATCAAGGCGTCGGCCACCTGCGTGATGAACTTCGATGGCGCCACCGGCTACCTCATCGGCGAGCCGAACCGCGGCCTCAACCTCATGTTCACCTTCATGAACACGGCCCGTATCGGCACGGCGATCCAGGGCCTGGCCCACGCCGAGCTCTCCTACCAGGGGGCGCTGGCCTACGCTCGCGAGCGCCTGGCCATGCGCAGCCTGTCCGGGCCGAAGAACCCGGACGGCCCGGCGGACCCGATCATCGTCCACCCGGACGTGCGCCGCATGCTGCTGACCCAGAAGGCCATCGCCGAGGGCAGCCGCGCCATGCTCTACTACCTCGCCCAGCTCGGCGACGTGGTGGACCGCGGCGATGAAGAGCGGGCGAAGCAGGCCGATGACCTCATGGCCCTGCTCACGCCGATCGCCAAGGCGTTCGTGACCGAGGCCGGCTTCGAGGCGGCAAACCACGGCGTGCAGATCTTCGGCGGCCACGGCTTCATCCGCGAGTGGGGCATGGAGCAGATCGTGCGCGACGCGCGCATCGCCATGCTCTATGAGGGCACCACCGGCATCCAGGCGCTCGACCTGCTCGGCCGCAAGGTGCTGGGCTCCGGCGGCAAGCTGCTCACGGTCTTCACGGACCAGGTGGGCGAGTTCATCGCCGCCCATGACGACGAGGCCGTGGTGGAATTCATGGAGCCGCTGGGTCGCTACAAGGACGAGTGGCTCACGCTCTCCCTCGCCGTCGGCGAAAAGGCCATGGTCAATGCCGACGAGGCCGGTGCCGCCGCAGTGGACTACCTCATGTACGCCGGCTACGTGACCCTCGGCTATTTCTGGGCCCGCATGGCGGTCGTCGCGCAGGCGAAGCTGGCCGCGGGCGAGGGCGACAGGGACTTCTACGAGGCCAAGCTGCACACCGCGCGCTTCTACTTCCAGCGCCTGCTGCCCCGCGCCGACGCGCACCGGGCGGCGCTTCAGTCCGGCGCGGACAACCTCATGGCCATGCCGGAGGCGCTGTTCGC
>CAYTJQ010000098.1:0-6670 GCA_964438205.1 uncultured Alteromonadaceae bacterium | reverse complement strand
CACGGCCAGCAGGACCAGTTCCTGTTCGGCATCGACGGCAGCGCCGCGGTCTTCTCCGCCGGTGTGCCTTCGCAGGTGACGGAGTCGGCGATCGCGCTTCCCTTCCTGGATCTCGAACGCGTGTCCTCGCTGCTTGCCTCGGATCCGGACATCGCCGCGGTGATCCTCGACCCCGCCATGCATGCGGGGGGCCTCTGGGGCTCGGCCCCGGCAGAGCTCGAGGCGCTGGGGCGCTTGTGCCGGGACAACGGTGTTCTGCTGATCTTCGACGAGGTGATCACCGGGTGCCGGCTGGCCGCCGGCGGTGCGCAGGCCTACTACGGTGTCACGCCGGACCTTGCGACCTTCGCCAAGGCGCTGGGCGCCGGTGAAAAGCTGGCAGCCGTCTGCGGCCGCGCCGATATCTTCGCCGTGGTCGACCCGGCCGCCGCACCCGGTACGCCGCGCGTCTTCCAGTCCGGCACGGTAAACGACGGCGCTGCTGCGCTCGCTGCGGCGGCGCGGGCCCTGGCACTCTACCGGGAGAAGGAGGCCGCGGGGGAGTACGGCCGGCTGGAGCAGCGGGCCGCTCACCTCGCGCGGGCGCTGGAGGACCTGTTCCTCCGGCACCGGATCCGCATCCAGGTCAACCAGCTCGCGTCCATGCTGCAGCTCTACCATTGCAGCGCACCGGTGGATTTCTGGTCCGCCCAGCAGCTCGACTACGAGCCCCTGGAGCTGTTCTACCTGGCCATGATCAACGAGGGCGTGGTGCTGTCCCTGCCGAGGTCCAATCATATCTACCTGTCCTTCCTGCACGACGATTCAGCCATCCAGAGCATCCTCGACGCGGCGGCGCGCGTCCTGGAGCGCTATGACTTCAGCGCCGCGATTAACTGTTGAGCGCCGTTGCGCCCCGGAGATCTGCGCATGAACAACACCACGATCGGAGAGCTGGACGACCTGTTCCGGCTGCAGAAGGACGCGTTCGCACAGGATCGCAACCCCGGCCTCGACACCCGGCTGAGTCGCCTGCGGGCGCTGGAGGCGATGATGGTCGACCTGCGGCAGAAGCTGCGCGACAGTCTCAGCGAGGATTTCAGCAGCCATAATCCGTGGATCACCGACATCTTCGAGACCGGCGGTGTCCTCGGCCGCAACCGGCATATCCAGTCCCACCTCGCGGACTGGCTGGCACCCAGCGAGCGCCCCCTCGTTCCCGAGGCCCACGGCTCGTCCCGCTGTGAAGTGGTGAAGCTGCCCAAGGGCGTCATGGGGAACATCGCGCCCTGGAACTTCCCCATCGAGTGTTCCCTCGTCATGGTCAACGAGATGCTCGCGGCGGGAAACCGGGTAATCGTGAAGCTGTCCGAGTTCGCACCGGCAACGGCCGCGGTGCTGCAGGAGTCGGTCGGCGATTACTTCGACCGCTCGGTGCTGGCCGTGGTCGCCGGCGATCTGCCGCTGTCGCAGCATTTTGCATCGCTGCCCTGGGATCATCTCACCTACACCGGGAACAGCGAGGTGGGACGACTCGTGATGCAGGCAGCGGCCGCCAACCTGACCCCGGTCACGCTCGAGCTCGGCGGCAAGAACCCGACGATCTTCCTGCAGGACGGCATCAACGAGCAGCGAATCCTCGAGTACCTGAGCTTCAAGTTCTGCAAGAACGGCCAGATCTGCACCTCACCGGACTACGCGCTGGTGCCCGAGGCGATGCTGGAACAGTGGGTGGAAACCGCGGAACGGGTCTGGCGGCGTGCCTACCCCAGCTACCTCGGGCACCCGGACAACACCGGCATTATCAACGAGCGTCACTTCGATCGGTTGCTCTCGATGCTGGATGAGGCGCGCGAGGCGGGCGCACGCGTGGTGGCGATGAGTGACGAGGGGCCAGACCGGACGACAAGGCAAATGCCCATGTACCTCGTCGTGCAACCCGACGAGACACTCCGGGTCATGCGCGAGGAAACCTTCGGCCCGATCACGCCGGTCATCACCTATCGATCGCTCGACGACGCCTACGACTACATCAATAGCCGGGACCGACCGCTCGCCTCCTATCTCGTGACTGACGAGCGCGCGCCCGATCAACTGGCGCGCTTCAAGACGGCTGTGCTCTCCGGCGGCGCGGGCATCAACGTCTTCGGCTTCCAGGCGGCGGAACCCGGCGCGCCCTTCGGCGGTGTCGGTGCCAGCGGCATGGGCTGCCACGCCGGCATCGAGGGCTTCAACGGCTACGTACACCACAAGACCGTCTTCGACTGCGCTGACGACAACCCGGTCAAGGCCTCCATCATCGTTCCCTACGACGGTGTCACGGAAGCCGTGGCCAACGCGGTCTTCGGAGGCTGAGGAGACGCGGGACCGGGACGGGCAAGGCGAGGGCCGAGCTGATGGAAGCGGGACTCATGATGGACGTGCCCCTGTCCATCGTCGACATTCTTCGCCACGCGGCGCTCTGCCACGGCGACGGGCAGGTCGTCAGCCGCCTGGGTGGTGGCGCCGTCCATCGCTACAGCTACGCTGACTGCTGGCGGCGGGTCAACCGTCTCGCCCACGGGCTGCGGGCCGCGGGGCTCGAGCCGGGGGACCGGGTGGGCACGCTGGCCTGGAACGACTACCGCCACCTGGAGTTGTACTACGCCGTGTCGGGCCTCGGCGCGGTGGTGCACACGGTCAATCCACGCCTTTCCCTGGAACAGCTGGCCTATGTGATCCAGCACGCCGGGGACCGCTTCCTGTTCCTGGACGCGGAGTTCCTGCCCCTCGTCGAGCAACTGCTGCCGTCCCTGCCGGCCGTCGAAAGGCTCTGGCTCCTGGCGTCGGTGCCGGACGGGGCCGCGGAAGGCCCGAACCGCGGTGAAGCCTACGAGTCCCTACTGGAGCAGGACGCGGGCCCCTTTCCCTGGCCATCGCTGCCGGAGACGACCGCCGCATCGCTGTGTTATACCTCCGGAACGACCGGCAAGCCGAAGGGCGTGCTGTATAGCCACCGTTCCACCCTGCTGCACGCCCGCGCCGTGGCCGGTACCGAGGGTTGGCGGCTGGACCGGTTCTCTTCGGTGCTGGCGGTTGTCCCCATGTTTCACGCCTCGGCCTGGGGCATTCCCTACGCCGCACCGATGATGGGCTCGAGGCTGGTGCTGCCCGGCCGCCGGCTGGATGGGGCGTCGCTGTACGATCTCATCACCACGGAAGCGGTGGATTCGATGTGCGGCGTGCCGACGGTCTGGCAGGGATTGCTCGACTACCTGGATGACGCCGGTCAGACGCTGCCGTCGGTGCATACGGCCATCGTCGGCGGCTCCGCGGCCCCGCTGTCAATGATCGAAGCTTTCGACCGCAAGCATGGCGTGTTTGTCATGCACGGCTGGGGCATGACCGAGGTGAGCCCCGTGGGGACGGTCAATTACCGAACACCCTTCATGGACTCCCTGGCGTCCGCTGAACGCTACCGCTACCAGTTGAAGCAGGGGAAACCGCTCTTCGGCGTCAAGCTGCGCATCGTCGACGACACCGGGGCGGTCCTGCCGAGGGATGGCCGGACCTCCGGACACCTGCAGGTGAGCGGTCCCTGGGTCTGCAGCGGCTACGTCGGCGCAGGTTTCCACGAGGATACTCACTGGTTCGACACCGGTGATATCGCCACCCTCGATGAGGACGGCTGCATGCAGATCGTCGACCGCAGCAAGGACGTTATCAAGTCCGGGGGCGAGTGGATCAGTTCCATCGAGATCGAGGACGCCGCCCTCGGCCTGCCCGTTGTAAACGAGGCCTGCGCCGTGGGCATCAATCACCCGAAGTGGGGCGAGCGGCCCCTGCTCCTGGTGACCTGCACCGCGCCGGCCAGCAGGGAACAGCTGCTGAACGAACTCCGCGCGCGGCTGCCGAAGATCGCCCTCCCGGACGATATCCTCGTCGTCGACGAGCTTCCTCACACGGCGACGGGCAAGCTCCACAAGGCCGCCCTCAGGTCACGCTACGCCGACCACTACAAGGGCTGACGGGCTCGTCGTACTGGCGCCCCGGCAGCAAACGGACAATACTGCAGCTGCGGATCGGGATGAAAACAAGAGCGTACCGCCATGACCGTCAAGCTACGGACTAATGCCACGCTGACCGAAGGACCCAGCTTTTCCGCCGAGGGGCTCTTCTCCCGCTTCAGTCACCTGCTGTCGCCGCTGCTGAGAACCGTCGGCATCCCCCAGACCGCCCTGACCGATCCGAACCTGCAGGTGCCCCTGCACAAGCACTGCCAGCTCCTGGAACTCGCTGCCCAGTACCACGGCGACGACACCATCGGGCTGCGCATCGGCAGGGAAGTCCACCCCAAGGATCTCGGGCCCCTGGGCTATGCAATTCTGTACTCCCCCACGCTCCTCGATGCGATACAGAATTTCTCTCGCTACCTCACGGTCTATGCCCGCGGCTGCGACATGTCGCTGGAGGTCAAGGGCAGCAAGGCGGTGTTTACCTACCGCTACAACTTCGCCGAGCCCACGCCGCTGGAGCGGCGCCAGGAGGCGGAGTGCACCCTGTCGATGGTGAAGCACGTGATCGAGGTGGCTACCGGGGAGCGCTGGCACTTCAACAGCGTCCACTTCCAGCACAGCAAGCCCCACTCGACGCGGACCCACGAACAGCTGTTCGAAGCACCGGTCCTTTTTGATCAACCCGACAACCAGCTCGCTTTCGACAGCTCGGTGCTGAAGCGGACGGTCGTGCATGCGGAGCCGCGTCTCTATGACGTCCTCGAGGGCCACCTCGCCCAGGTCATGGACAAGATCAGCCAGGAAACAGACCTGGTGACGGAGGTGGGCTCACTGATCGCGCGGTCCTTGAGCAACGGCGTTCCGTCCATCGATGAGGTCGCCGCGAGCCTGTGCATGACCAAGCGAACCCTGCAGCGGCGTCTATCCGATGAGGGGATTCTCTACACCGAGTATGCCGACAATATCCGCCGGAAGATGGCGCTGCAGTACGTGGGCCGCACGGAAATGCCGCTCACGGAAATCGCCTTCCTGCTCGGATACTCCCATGTGAGCGCCTTTTCGCGGGCTTTCCGCCGGTGGACCGATGAGACTCCGCACGACTATCGCATGGCGCGCGGCAGCCAGGCGGCGACCCCCTAGCCTCTCCGGCCGATCTCCGTAATGTTCCCCGTGGTCCGACCCGCGGGCAGAAGCACTGTCATCGACGTGGCGCGAACGCGGTCACGCGGCGGGTGCCGCGCGCGCCGCTCGGCGGCCGCGTTCCTCGTCCACGAAGAAGAGCGCCCCCAGCCCCGCCAGGAACAGGGTCAGGGTGGAGAGCAGAGCCAACCGGTGGTCGCCGCCGCTGAGGCGCCCGACCACGCCGTAGCTGAGCGGGCCGAGGATAGCCGCCGCGCGGCCGGCCAGCCCCCACAGGCCGAAAACCTCCGCGTTGCGCGTTTCCGGGGTGAACTGGCCGATCAGGGCCCGGCCACCGGCCTGCGTCGAGCCCATGGCCAGACCCATCAGGTTCCCTGCCAGCCAGAGGTCCGCCGCGCTGTCGGCGAAGTAGGTCCAGCCGATGGCGGCGACCCACAGCAGCAGCGCCCCGGCGAGGCTGCGCACAGAGCCGAAGCGGTCCTGGGCGAAGCCGAACACGAAGGCGCCCAGGGCGGCGGTCAGGTTGACCACCATGATCAGCCAGATGAGCTGCTGGCTGCTGAAATCCATGACCTCCTGGGCGTAGATCGCGGCGATGACGACCACAGTCGCCACACCGGACTGGAACAGGGTCAGGCAGAACAGAAAGCGGAACAGATCGGGCAGTTCGGCGGCCTGTGCCAGTGTCCGGCGAACCCGCTCGAAGCCCAGCCGGGCATAGGAGCGCCCCGGGAGATGCGGTCGGGGAACCGCCCTTTCGCGGAGCCAGAGGAAGGTGGGTGCCGCGGTCAGCGCAAAGATGGCCGCCGTGATCAACAGGGCCACGGGCACGTAGTCGGTGGCACCCTGGCCGCGCCCGTCGGCCCAGCTGATGTAGGCCAGGCAGCAGGAGAGGGTCAGCAGGCCGCCGAAGTAGCCCACGCTCCAGCCGAAGCCGGAGACGCGCCCCATGCGCTCGGCGCGGGTGATTTCCGGCAGGAAGGCCGCGATCAGGTTCTCACCGGCGGCAAAGGCTACCGCGGACAGGATCACGAGGCCGACGGCGAGTACCACTTCCCCCGGGCCAGCCCAGCCGAGCAGGGCGGTGGCCGCAACGCAGATCGCCGTGGTGACCAGCAGGAAAGGTTTCTTGGTCGCGCGGATGTCGGCGATGGCCCCGATTACCGGGCCCGCAAGGAGCACCAGCAGGTTGGCCGTGCCGATGGCGAGGGTCCAGAGGAAGGTGGCGCTGCCCGGTGTCCGCGTTTCCAGCTCCGCCGCCACGACGGCAACGAAATAGGCGCTGTAAACCGTGGTGAGGACGACGGTGGCGTAGCCGGAGTTGGCAAAGTCGTACAGCGCCCAGGCCAGCAGCTCGCGGCGGCCTGCGGGCGGTACCCCGGCCTCGGCGGCGGTCTCACCGGGCTGACCGCTCATTGCCGGGCTACCGGCGCAGCCTGACAAAGTACAGCCCGGCGGACTACCATTGGTTCACCGCGGCAGGTCGGGCAGCGAGGGCGGGATCATGGGCGACAGGCTCCGGCGGCTGAAGCTGAGGGCCGCCGACGCGCTGATGG
>CAYTJQ010000097.1:4385-6744 GCA_964438205.1 uncultured Alteromonadaceae bacterium | reverse complement strand
ACCAGGCGCTCGATCTCTTCCGGCTCGATCACGAAGGGCAGGCCCAGCTGGATGGTGTCCCCGCCGTAGCGCACGTAGAAGCCCTTCTCCCACATGCGCATGGCGATCTCGAAGGGGCGGCGGGTGGGGTCGCCGTGCTTCGGCGCCAGGGTGAGCGCGGCGGCGAAGCCGTAGTTGCGGATGTCCTCCACGGCGGGCTTGCCCTCGAGGCCGTGGATCGCGTCCTCGAGCACCGGCGCCAGCGACGCGACCCGCTTGGGCAGCTCTTCCTTCACCAGCAGGTCGAGGGCGGCGAGGCCGGCGGCACAGGCCACCGGGTGGCCGGAGTAGGTGTAGCCGTGGGCGAACTCCAGCGCGTGGTCCGGCAGGTCCTGGGCCATGAAGGTGTCGTAGATGGCCTTGCTGGCGATCACGGCGCCCATGGGCACCGCGCCGTTGGTCATCTGCTTGGCCACGTTCATGATATCCGGCACCACGCCGTAGGCCTCCGCGCCGGTCATGGCGCCGCAGCGGCCGAAGCCGGTGATCACCTCATCGAAGATGAGCAGGATATCGTGGGCGGTGCACAGCTCCCGCAGGCGCTCCAGGTAGCCCACCGGCGGCGGGATCACGCCGGCGGAGCCGGCCATGGGCTCGACGATCACCGCGGCGATATTGCTGGCGTCGTGCAGCATGATGAGGTCGGCGAGCTCGTCGGCGAGGTGCGCGCCGTGCGCCGGCATGCCGCGGGAGAAGCGGTTCTCCGGCAGCAGTGTATGCCGCAGGTGGTCCGCCTCGACCGCCTGGCCGAACATCTTGCGGTTGGCGCCGATGCCGCCCACGGAGATGCCGCCGAAGTTCACGCCGTGGTAGCCCTTGATGCGGCCGATGAGCCGGGTCTTCTCCGGGCGCCCCTTCGCCCGCCAGTAGGCGCGCGCCATCTTCAGGGACGTATCCGCCGACTCGGAGCCCGAGTTGGTGAAGAACACGTAGTCGAGGCCCGCCGGGGTGAGACCCTTGAGCACATTGGCGAGCTCGAAGGACAGCGGCTGGCCGAACTGGAAGCCCGGCGAGTAGTCGAGAGTCTTCAGCTGTCGGTGCACGGCCTCGGCGATCTCCGGCCGGTTGTGGCCGAGGCCGCAGGTCCAGAGCCCGGAGAGACCGTCCATGATGCGCCGGCCCCGGTCGTCAATGTAATAGATGCCCTCGGCACCGACGATCATGCGCGGGTCGTTCTTGAACTGGCGGTTGCCCGTGTAGGGCATCCAGTGGGCCTCGAGCTCTGCCCGGGTCAGGGCCGGGCGCGTGTTCGGTACCGAGGTCATGGGCGGGCCTCCCGCAAAATGTCGGCGTGTAGCACAAGCCTAGCGCATGGCGGCGCCCGCGGGCACTACTACTCCGGGGGGAGGCTCCCGCGGGGCGGCGAGCCCGGCCCGGCTGCCCTAGCGATCGATGGTCGTCTGCACCAGGTCGAGGTCGGCGATGGAGTCGACGTCGATGGCCGCGTTGGCATAGGGCAGCACGACGGCCCTTATGCGCAGGCCGAGGCGCTTGCCGAGCTTGGCCAGCGCCTCCTCCAGCGGCAGGAGCCCCAGCCGGTAGCGGATGACCGCCCACCAGCCGAGCATGCCGATGACCCGCAGCGGCTTCTTGCGCTGCTGCTCGATCTTGCGCCAGAAGGCGGCGATCTGCCGCCCCTCGGGGGTGAGGAAGGCGAACAGGTTGCAGCCGCAGAATTCGCCGTCGCTGAAGCGCAGCACCGTCTTGCGGATGCCCGGGTAGCCCTCGAGAACGATGGCGTGCGGCGCGAGGCCCACGGTCACGTCGACGTCGTCCACCAGGCTCTGCCGGGCGAACGCATCGACGATCTCCGCGGTGAGCAGCGGGTGGTCCGCCGTGGTCAGCAGCACCGGTTCCTCCGGCGGAATGTCCTGCATCACCTCGTAGGCACTCGTGCTCGGGGACACCCGGGGCGGCTGCCACTCCACGGCGGCACCCTCGAGGTAGCTCACCAGGGCCGGCGCCCGGTCCACCGCCTCGCGCTCCGGGCCGGCGAGGACCACCCGGCGGATGGCGCGGGCCTCGCCGAGGGCGCGCAGCACGCGCAGCACCATGGGTTCGCCGCCGAGGTCGAGCAGGGCCTTGGCACCGGCGCCGGAGCGCTCCACCAGGGCATCGCTCTTGCTGCGGTCGCCGGCGAGGACGACGGCGGTCATGGGGTCTTGGCCGGGGTCGAAGGGCATGGGGCTCAGAGATCCTTCTCGTAGACGCGGTAGCGCTTGTACGCCTCGCCGCCGATGGTTTCGATGATGTTGCGCATGCCGGCATTGTCCTCGAGGATCCAGCCCATCTCCACCTCGGTCACGCCGCGGCCGTGCAG
>CAYTJQ010000097.1:0-4285 GCA_964438205.1 uncultured Alteromonadaceae bacterium | reverse complement strand
GCCACCAGCGGGCCGACCGCGTCCGGCCGGTCCGCCTCGAGCATGCCGAAGTAGCCCAGCGCCGGGTCGCGCTCGAGACGGTCGACCTGCGCGGTGATGCGGCCCACGGGGCGGTCGCCGTCGAGCGCGAGCCAGCCCTGCCAGCGTGCGTGCGCCGCATAGGGGCTCTTCGGCGAGAAGCGCTGGCGCTGTTCGAAAGCCAGCGGCGCGATGAAACAGGGGTCGTCGGCGTAGAGCTGCCGCGGCAGGTTTATGAAACGGTCGAGGTCGCGCCGCCCGGCCAGGGGCACCACGGCCAGGGACCGGTCACCTGCCTGTCGCTGCTCGCTCACGCACCTCTCCCCACTCACCCCCGGGCCTGTGGAAGGCAGCGAGTATACCCGCCAGCGCAGGGAATTGCCGCCGTCCACGGAACTTTCCCGGTCCCGCTGCTGTCAGAGGCCCTTGTTGCGTGACCGCCAGCCCCTGGCGGCGGTCCGAGAGGGGGCCGCCAGGCCGTTATAGAGCTGGTGGAAAAGCCGGAGGAGAAGTTCATGTAGAGCTTCCCCGGATTGAGATAGGTTATTGACTGGCTTGGTATTATTTCCTGTTTCCGCATCTTCGCGGAATGCTACCATGAGCTCCCGTATCGAAGTGTTGTGACGCTGTGTTCCCGCGGGAGCATAGCGGCAGAAGGATATTGCGGCAGCACGTCCCGCAAGCGCCTGAACCACGGCGCCGCGGGATGGAGTCAAGACCGAAGGGAGACGGATCGTTGCACATTTCAGCCACACCCACAGCTAACTCGCTGCCGTTCCGGCCGGCCGACTTCACCACCTTGACGGAGGCCCTGGACTACGCCGCGCAGGGGGACACCGGCTGCAACTTCTTCAACGGCCGCGGCCGCATCTACGATCGCCTCACCTACCGCGCACTGCGCGAGCAGGCGCGGGAACTCGCCCGGCAGCTGCTGGGCCTGGGCCTTGCCAAGGGTGACCGCGTCGCCCTCGTCGCGGAGACCGACCCCCACTTCGTCCGCTTCTTCTACGCCTGCCAGTACGCCGGCCTGATCCCGGTGGCACTGCCCGCCTCGGTGAAAATCGGCGCCCACGAGGCCTACGTCGCCCAGCTGCACCGCCTGCTCGAGGCCAGCGACGCCGACGTCGCCGTGGCCTCCGAGGGCTACCTCGGCTTCCTCGAGGAAGCGAGCGAGGGCCTGTCGGTGCGCATGGTGGCGACGCCGGAGGCCTTCTACGCCCTGGACGTGCCGGCCATCGACCTGCCGCCCGTCGATGCGGGCGACATCGCCTACCTGCAGTACACCTCCGGCAGCACCCGCTTCCCCCGCGGCGTGATCATCCGCCACGAGACCGCTATGGCCAACCTGCACGGCATCGTCGCGCACGGCCTGGACATCACCGGCAGGGACCGCCTCATGTCCTGGCTGCCGTTCTACCACGACATGGGCCTGGTGGGCTTCGTGCTGACCCCGGTGGCCGCGCAGATCTCCGTCGACTACCTCGACACGCGCGAGTTCGCCATGCGCCCCCGCCAGTGGCTGAAGATGATGACGCAGTCGAAGGCCACCATCGCCTTCGCACCGAGCTTCGGCTACGACCTCTGCGCCCGCCGCGTGCGCCCCGGCGACATCGCCGAGTACGACCTCAGCCACTGGCGCGTGGCCGGCATCGGCGCCGAGATGATCCGGCCGCAGACCCTAGAGCACTTCGCCGACATCCTCGCGCCGGCGGGTTTCGACCAACGCGCCTTCGTCGCCTGCTACGGCATGGCCGAGTGCACCCTCGGGGTGAGTTTCTCGCCGCTCTCGGAGGGGTTCAGCACCCACTACATCGACAGCGACCACCTCGCCGACCAGCACGAGGCCGTGCTCATGGACCGCGGCGAGACCGAGGGCCGCGGCCGCCACTTCGTCAACTGCGGCGTCCCGCTGCCGAGCTTCGAGGTGGAAATCCGCGACGAGGACGGCAACGCCCTGCCCGACTGGAAGAGCGGCGTCATCCACCTGCGCGGCCCCAGCGTGATGTCCGGCTACTACAACCTGCCGGAGGAGACGGCCCACGCCCTCTGCGGTGACGGCTGGCTGAACACGGGGGACATCGGCTACCTCGCGGACGGCGTGCTCACGATCACCGGCCGCAAGAAAGACCTCATCATCATCCACGGCCGCAACATCTGGCCGCAGGACCTCGAGCACCTCGCCGAGACCCAGCCGGAAGTGCGTGTGGGCGATGCCCTCGCCTTCTCCGCCCCGGACCACGAGGGCGAAGAGATGTGTGTGCTGGTGGTGCAGTGCCGCGAGCGCGACCCGAACAAGCGCCACGGTCTCGTGCGCCGGCTCACGGCCATCGTCCGCACGGAGCTCGGCCTCGACTGCTACGTCGAGCTGGTGCCCCCGCACTCGCTGCCCCGTACCTCCTCCGGCAAGCTGTCCCGCGCCAAGGCGCGCCTCGACTTCATTGCCGCCCACGACGAGGAGCGCCTGAACGCGGTCGCCGAGGAACTCCGCGTTCGGGTCGCCACGGCCTGAACGGCGAACCGGGGCCTGAACCCGGGGCCCGCATCGCCCTCACCGGGGCCACCGGTTTCATCGGCCGCAACCTCGCCCTGACCCTGCGCCACCGCGGGCACCCGGTGCGCGCCCTCGCCCGCCGCCCCGGCAGCGCCGGCGAGCTGGCCGCCGCGGGCTGCGAGCTGGTCCGCGGTGACCTCGACGACCGCGACGCCCTGCAGGCGCTGGTGCACGACTGCCGCTATGTCGTTCACCTCGCCGGCGCCGTGCGCGGCGCGCGCTATGGCGACTTCCACCGCGCGAATGTCGAAGGCAGCCGCAACCTGTTCCTGGCGCTCGCCGGGCAGCCGGAACCGCCGCGGCTGCTGTTCTTTTCCTCCCTCGCCGCCCGCGAGCCGCGCCTGTCCTGGTACGGCCGCTCGAAGAAGGAAGCGGAGGATGCGCTGCGCGAGACGGCGGTGACCGCCCTGCCCTGGACCATCCTGCGCCCGCCGGCCGTCTATGGCCCCGGGGACCGGGAACTGCTGCCCCTGCTGCGCACCATGGCCCGCGGGATCGCGCCGCTGCCCGGCAGTGCCGCGGCGCGCGCCTCGCTGCTGCACGTCGACGATGCGGTGAGCGCCACCCTCGCCTGCCTCGGGGCGGAGGCGGCGACCGGCGAGACCTTCCCGCTCCACGACGGCCGCGAGGGCGGCTACAGCTGGCGCGACATCGCCGAAGTCGTGGCCCGGCAGCGCGACCGCCGGGTACGGCTGCTGCCGCTGCCGCGGCTGCTGCTGGACCTCGTTGCCAGCGGCAACCTTGCAACGGCCCGCCTCCTGGGTCGCGCGCCGATGCTCACGCCGTCGAAGCTGCGCGAGTTGCGGCACCCGGACTGGGTCGCCGACAACGCAGCGATCACCGCGGCCACGGGCTGGCGGCCGGCCATCGGCCTCGCCGCCGGGCTCGCCACCCTGCCGGGGCTGGGCTGATGGCCGAGTTCATCATCGGCGCCCCGCTCAAGGGGCCGGCCCGGCGCTACCCCTGGCTGCGGCGGCTGCTCTGGCGCATCGACTTCGTTTTCGTCTGGCTGCTGCTGAAGGGGTTCCGGCTGCTGCCGGTGGACCTCGCTTCGCGCCTGGGCGCGCGCGTCGGCGGCTGGATCGGGCCGCGCCTGACGAGCAAGCACCGGCTGGTGCGGGACAACCTCGCCATCGCGTTCCCGACCCTGGGCGCCGGCAGCCTCGAGCACCTCGCCCGCGCCTGCTGGCGCCAGGGCGGCCGCATCCTCGCCGAGTACCCGCACCTCGACCGCTTTTCCCGCGAGGCGTCGCGCCTCGCCATCGACACCACGGCCGCCGACCCCGTCGACCAGCAGCCCTGCGTCATCGCCTGTGCGCACCTGTCGAGCTGGGAAGTGGTCGGCAGCGCCCTGACCCGCCTGGGCATTGCCAACGCCACGCTCTATTCACCGCCCAGCAACCCCTACCTCGACCGCATGCTGCTGCGCTCCCGCGCGGTGCTCAACTGCGAGCTGGTGCCCCGGGACAACAGCGCGCGGGCCCTGCTCAAGGCGCTGCGCGGCGGGCGCAGCGTGGGGGTCGTGGTCGACCGGCGGGTGGATGACGGCGAGGACATCGACTTCTTCGGCCACCCGAAGGCGAGCTCGATGATGCCGGCGAAGCTGGCCCTCAAGCAGGGCTGCGCGCTGGTCCCGGCGCGGGTGCGCCGACTGAAGGACGCCCGCTACGCGGTCAGCTTCCACGCGCCGATCAGCCCCCGCGACCCGGCGGCCGA
>CAYTJQ010000096.1:0-6850 GCA_964438205.1 uncultured Alteromonadaceae bacterium | reverse complement strand
GAGCAGCTGACTCTTAATCAGCGGGTTCGGGGTTCGAGTCCCTGGCGGCGTACCAATAAAATCAACGGGTTGCGGCGATGCCGTGGCCCGTTGTTTTTTCTGGTGCTACGCTGGTGCTACTTTCGCCCCCGATTCCCTACGATTTTGGCGCGCAGCCAAGGGGGATTTGCCTTGCCGGAAGGTGGGCAGCCTGGCAGGGCGAACTTGCATCGCCGGCAAGTCCGTTTGGGTGGGACCCAAGTTTCAGCAGAGGCCGGGCGGGGTCAGTCTTCGTCGTCGTCCCCGCCGAACTTGAAGACCGCCACCACGGGTGCCGATTCGCTCTGAGGGTTGAGCGGTCGGGCGCCGGCCCAGAGGGCGCGTTCCCGATGGAGAATGAATAGCTGGCGCAGGGCCCCCACCGCCGCGCTCAATTGCAGGTCTGCGAGGCTGCGGTCGTATATCGCCTCGGACCGCTCGATCAGCTCGACCAGCGAATCATCGTGACGCTTCCAGCAGTCCACCGCCGGCGCTGCGGCCTCTGCGGCCTCGACCATCTCGCGTTCGGCAGCGATGCGAACCTCGGTCGCGCGCCGAACCGAGAGCCCGAGGTGTGCGGCGAGCTGGCGCGAACGCTCGGTGGCGGACATGCGCGGCAGGTCGGCGAGGAACTGGCGAGCCCTCGCGACATGCGAGCGCCAGACGTGATTATCACCCTTCAAGGACGACATGGGGCACCCCCCTTTTCCGTATGGAAATTGCACGGGACCGATCGCCGGCCGCGGCAATCTCGCTTGCTGGTTCTGGCGAATTCTCGGGCTGACGTGGAGCCTTGCCCGCCGGCCGGGGGACACTGGCGCAACAGCCCATGGCGCCCTGCTCGCTTCCGTGGCGCATCCCACAGACCGGGCACAGGTGGGCGCCCGTCTCCACCCCCGCGGCCTCTGCTAGCGCGGATTCGAGGCGCCCCTCGCAAGCAGCCTCCCCGAGACGGAAGGCCACGAGTTCGGCCGACAGCGGGCCGGAGAGCGAGAGCACGGCCGCCACGCGGCGACCTATCGCCATGCACTGCGAGCCGCGCGGGGATGCGAGGCGGTCCTGGCAGGACGCGCAGAGACCAGGGCCGCCTCCCTCGGTGGCGTATCCGATAGCACGGTTGCACAGCTCGCAGAACGAATGCGAGGCGGTAGCGGCCACGGGCAACCTCCCAGCTCGGGACCAGGGCTCGCGCTGCGGCGGTCATCGCGGCAACGCGGGGGTGGAGGGGAACAGCCTCATGCGCTGGGGGTCGAGCCGCAGGGCGAGCGATCCGGTGGCGCCGTTCCGGGCCTTGGCGATGATCGCGCGGCGTAGGTGTTCGTCCTCGGCGTCTGGTCGGTGTAGCAGGATCACCACGTCCGCGTCCGCTTCGAGGCTGCCGCAGTCGCGCAGATCGCTGAGGGTGGGCTCGCTGGTATCGTTGCGGCGGAGTTGGGACAACACCACCACCGGAATCCGGGCCTCGCGTGCGAAGTCGGCCAGGCGGCGAGAGACGATCTCAAGCTCGGCGTTTCGGTTTCCGCTCTGGGGGGCCTCGCGGCCGGCGGTCATGCGCTGCACGTAGTCGATCACCACCAGGTCCAGCTCGCCGCGCCGATGCCGGCGCCGCAGCTCCGACACCACCGCATCCACCTTGATGCTCAGTCGGTCGAGGATGGTGAAATTGTCACCGAAGCGCTCGGCAACCTCGGACATGGCCCGAGGAAGTCGCATCCATTCTTCGCGGTCCAGCTCGGCCCCACGCAACCGTATCAAGTCGATACCGCAGACGTCTGCGAGCACCCGGAACCAGTATTGATCCCCCGGCATCTCGAAGGAAACGAGAACGGCCGCGCGTCCGTGGTCGGCCGCTGACGCTGCGAACTGAGCGCCGAGCAGGCTCTTCCCCGCGCTGGGCCTCGCTCCCACGATCCACGTCTCGCCCGGCCGCAGACCGCCGGTGCTCCGGTCGAGAGAAGAGAGGCCGGTCGGAATACCCGCCAACTCGCCGTTGCGTGCGGCTTCGATCTGGCGCCAAACCTCGGCCATGCCCTCGGCCGCGGTCGTGCCGGCGCTCTTCTCAGATCCCACCAGCCGAGCCTCGGCGTCCGCGCGTGCGGCTTCGGTGGCTGCCAGTAGCTCGGACGGGTCCGCGGCGCCGGCGCGGGCCTGGTGGCCGATTGCCGAGAGCTTCGCTGCGAGCTGGCGGGTGACCCCCGCGGCGAGGATGGCCTCGGCGTAGTGGCGCGGGTGTGATCCCGGAGTTTCCTGGGCGTCCTCGAGGGCGTCCACCGCGGCCAGGTCGCCGGCGAGCCTGGCGGCCACTGTCGCCCCGTCCACCGGCTGCCCGCCCTGGTGCAGCTCAAGGATGGCGTCGAAGCACCGGCCCATCTCTCGACATTCGAAGTCGGCGCCGCGAAGCCCAGCCGGCAGGTTCTCGACGGTATCCGGGTGGAAGATCAGAGCCCCAACCAGAGAGGCCTCCGAGGCGGTGATCGCTGGCGGGTTGGCGCTCATGTCTCACCCCCCGCGCGCTGACGTGCGAGTTTCTGGTCGAGGTCTTCGAGTTCCGGCCGGTGCTTGCGGTCGGTTGCCGGCTTCCCGTCCGTGGCCTTGCTCTTGAGCAGCAGAGAGGAGAACTGCTTCCGGAGCTTCCCGGCCGAGAGCACGTTCGACCGCCAGAAGGAGTCGGCCTGGGACCACCTGAGCACGGTCTCTATCTCCGGCCAGTCCCGGCCGTCGATCCGGTGGAGGCGGTCGAGTTCAATGGCCCAGGCGGTCAGGTCGCGGGGGGTCTTCGCCTTGGGATCGTTCTCGCGCATGAGGCCGGCGAGCAGGCCGGCC
Organism: uncultured Alteromonadaceae bacterium; assembly: GCA_964438205.1. Classification (GTDB taxonomy): domain Bacteria; phylum Pseudomonadota; class Gammaproteobacteria; order Pseudomonadales; family Halieaceae; genus Pseudohaliea. Next base: position 4,009 of record CAYTJQ010000096.1, on the reverse strand, counting down.
AGTCGGTGGGCTTCCTGCGCAACTTCGGGCCAGGTCGCTCCCTCCTTGCGCTCTTCGCCCGGCGGCTCGGTAGAGCCAGCCTCGCTTGGAAAGGAGGGGACTGGAGAGGGAGGGGAGGGGAGGGGAGGGGGTTTCGGATCACTTGAAAACTGGTTGCCCGAACCGTTGCCCGAACCGTTGCCCGAATGGTTGCCCGAATGGTTGTCGCAATCGTTCGGCCAGGCGCCGGGAAACTGCTCGCGCAGCGACTCCACGGCCTTGCGCAGTCTCTTGGCCGATTCACTCTGTGGCAGGCCGAACAGCTCCTTGAGCCAGCCGGCGACTGCATTGCAGTCGGGGAATGTGGCGAGGTCTTTCGCCATGCTCTTCGCGATATTGCCGTTGCCGGGAAGATCCTTGTCGATCACGCCCGGCAGGTAGATCGCGCGGCGCTTCGGATCGACTGCAACCAAGTCGGCGTCAGCCAGCTCGGCGAGGGCGGCTTCGGCTTCGTCGGGGGTAATCCCGAGGTCGTCACAGATCACACCAGGCCCTGCGGGCACTAGTCCCAACAAGCGCGTGGTCGAGGGGCCGGTGCGAAGACAGCAGTACACCGCTATCGCGTTTGTTGAAAGGTCCGCGTCTCGCCACCGGTGCCACTCGCCGACTTCCAGCACGCGAAAGGGCGAGAGTCTATCCCGGCTCATGATGCCTCGCATTCGCATTGATCCACCGGTGCCCGCACCATGATCTCCCGCCACAGGCGATCATCCCCCGCGGCGAACCGGGCCACCTGGCGCCGCGGGCCGGGGTGTTCGTGGAGGTGGAGCAGCCTGGCGAGCGCCAGGCCCAGCTCCGGCGGGGTGTCCGGTGAGCGGTAGAACTCGCCGATGGCGTCGGCGGCGCTCATGCCTCCGGCCCACTCCCGCCTCCGCATGGCGTGGAAGAGGACTGCCGCGAAGCGGGGCCAGGTGTCGCACCGGACCAGGGCCGGCGCGAAGCTCGGCTGATCCCCGACAACTTCGAGGGTGAGTTTGACGCATTCGGGGTGCTGGGGTACTCTCATGCGGCCACACTCCTTGCAATCCGTTGCATCTCGGCCGGCGAGGGCTGCCACCCCTGCCGGCCGCTCTGTTTCCGCCCTGGCCGGGATCACAGCTCGCCGCCGCCGTCCTGAGTGCGACCGGCGAGGAAGGCCTCGACGTCGGAGCGGCGGTAACGGACCCCCCGCGGCAGCTTGATGAAGGGCAGGCCGGCGGTGCGCTCGCTGCGCCACTTCTCCAGCGTGCGGCGGGAGTAGCCCAGCAGGTGGGCCACGTCGTCGGTGGTCATGAGGGGATCGGTAGTGTTCTGGGTGTGCATCTCCGCAACCTCCGTTTTGAGCGTTACCGCTTCGGGATGATTGCAGACTATGTGGTCCCGTAAGGCCATGCAATTACTGCAAATATGGCCCTGGCGCATGATTTGGGGTAACTGCTCGGGGTCAGGGCTCGCGGGAACTCTCGTCCATGGCTGCCGCGATGCGTTCGTATCCCTTGGCGCTGTCTCCGCCTGACACGTCCCGATAGACAGCTTCGAAGATCAGCGATGCGCAGCCGTCGCGGGTCCGCTCCGGCTCTCTTCCGAACGCTGCGCGGTAGGCCGCGACAACGCAGTGCGCGACGGCCGGGGCGAACTCGCTCCTGGCTTTGTCCGCTGGGCCGGTGCCGCGCCCCCTTGGCAGTTCTCCCAGCCTCCGTCTTCCGGACTCGACGGCATCGCCGAGCGCATTCAGCGCGAACCCGAGGCGCCTGGCATCGCCTCCCCCCTGAATGCAGATCGAAGCAGGTAGAGCCGTCCACAGGATGGCGAACTCTTCGCGCTCCTCGGCGTCGAGGCTCTCCCTTCCCAGGGCTTCCGCGAGGCGGTGCGGGATCGAATCGGCGAAACTCGCCCGAAGGTCGCCGGCGGTGTCCACGCTCAGCGCGGCCAACTGATCTTTGACGGCCTCCAGGCTTCTGGCAAGCCTGCCAAGGGTCTCGCGGTCGGCGCGACTCGCCGGCTCGGTGCGCTGGGTATCATGGAACGCCCCCACCAGGATAAGCCGCCGGTCGAGGTCGCGAAGAAACCCGGTGCGCTGGTCCACCGTGCCGCGCTCGAAGCGTTCGAGCAGGCCTACCAGTTCGGCGCGGAGCCGCGGCCCCACCCGGTACACGGCGAGAGGATAGGACGGTTCGAACGATCCATCGTCCAGGCGCTCGAGCCGCGGGGGCTGCCTCCTTGCGTTGTCTCGGCTCATCTCTCCGTCTCCTCTGGTTCGACCAGCAGCCCACCGGCCTGCACCAGGGCATCCGTGGCGCGCTCGACCGATTCCCGCACGGGGTCCAGGTCGAGGCGAGCATAGACAGCCGTACTGGTGGCGTTGGCATGGCCCAGGCTGCGACCGATGATGGGCAGAGACGCCCCCGCGGCGGCCTGCCAGCTTCCGAGCGTGCGGCGGAGGTCATGAATCCGGAGGTCAGGCAGCCCGGCGGCAGCCCGGATGCGCTGCCAGGCGGCCTTGGGCTCGACCATGTGGCGCTCAGGGTCGCGGCCAGGGAAGACCCAGGGGGAGGCCTTGGGCTTCTCCTCGCCCCGCCTGGCGGCCTTCTGGAGGGCCTCAGCGTGGGCGGCCTCGGCCTGGGCCTTGCGGCTCCGCAGCAGATCGACGGCGACGCGAGGGAGGGCCAGGACGTAGGTCTGTCCCGTCTTCGTGGTGTCGCCTGGGATCGTCCAGACCGCGCGGCCGAGGTCGAGGTCGTCCCAGCGCATCCGCATGAGGTTGCCGCGCCGTGCGCCGGTGAACAGAGCGAGCATGAAGAAATCCCGCCAGAGCGTGGTCCCGGTGGCCTCGGCGTCTGTCGCCAGGGCGGCGAAGAACTGCGGAACCTCTTCTGGCTTGAGGAAGCGCTCGCGGGATCGCTCGGGGAACTTCCGGATGCCCTCGCCCGGGTTGCTGCCGGCGTGGTAGCCCCATTCCATGGCGCGCTTGAAGACCGAACGGACCAGGCCGGCGGCGAGGTTGGCGGTCCGCTTGCCGGCCGTCTCGCCGATCTGGACGTGCAATCGCTGCACGTCGCGTCTGGTGATCGCCGAGAGCTTGAGGTTCTTCAACTGTTCAAGGTGGAGCCGGTACAGGTCGGCGTCCTGTTTCCATGTCTTCTTGTGTGGCTTCGCGTAGCGTTCGAGGTATTCCTCGGCGAAGAACGCCCCGAAGGTGGGGCAGTGCTTGACGTCCTGGGCGACGCTGTACGGGTCGTTTCCGGCGGCAACCTCCCGGTGCAGGGCGGCCGCCTTCCGTCGCGCCTGGGCCAGGGAGACGTCCTCGACGCGGCCAATGGTCATCCGCACAGGGCGGCCGCCAATGCGGCGCTGGATAAAGAAGCTCTTGGCCCCCTTGTCGGTGACCGAGAGGGAGAGGCGCAGGCCCTCGCTCTTCTTGTTCGTGTCCCGGTAGTAATCGCGCGAGCCCGGCGCCGCGGGGGGAAGACCGGCGATGCTCGCGGCGGTGAAGCTGAGTTCTTTCGTCTTGGCCATGGCCTGCCTCCGGTGGTGGGGCGGCGCCACCAGGTCGGCAGCCCCGCCCCGTACTCGGCGTCTAGCGCCGCCTGCTGGCGCGGCTCCGCTCTTCGGCGCGCTCGACAATCTCGACGATCCGCGCGAGGATCTCCTTGAGGCGGCTGATATCGGCGGCCAGGTCGCTGGTGTGCTTGCGGCTCATGGGCTACCCTTTCGATTGTGGCGGCGCGGCTACCCGGCCGCCTCATGGCCCCCGCGGTGGCTTGCCGGCTGGTGCGGGGGCTTCTTGTTTCGGCTCCGGTGCTACGCTGGTGCTACGAAAACAGGCGAAAACACGGGAGCCGACTACGGCCAGAGCGTAGCAGGGGGGCCGCGAGAAGTCCAGCGCTGGCGCGTTTTATCGTTCTTCCGGGTAGCTGGGGGCAGGCGAAAAGAACCGACTCTTAATCAGCGGGTTCGGGGTTCGAGTCCCTGGCGGCGTACCAGCGACGTG
>CAYTJQ010000095.1:0-7113 GCA_964438205.1 uncultured Alteromonadaceae bacterium | reverse complement strand
GGGATGGTAATGCTGTGCGCCAGCCGCATCAGCTCGCCCCGCCGCCCCGTCGCCGGCGGGCGCGAGGTCGTCCTGGCGGAGCGGCGACAGGTCCGCGACGTAAGGCTCGCGCCCGTCAGGCCGCGCCGGGATGGTTCAGCCCAGCCAGGCCTGCGGGGGAACATCAGAAGCGGTCAACCCCGGGAATGGAGTGCCCCGCCGGTCACACGACGGCGAGCCGGATTCGGGCCGGGCGCCGCTGTGGCTGCGGTGCACTTGAGCCGGCCGCGGAACTGGCGCGGGCCGATCACGCCCTCTCGGAGCAGCCAGAACAGAGAGGTAAGCTCCGGGTCCGCGGCTGCCAGCCGCGCGCAGACGCGGTGGAACAGCAGGCCGCTGCCGCCCTCCCGGCCATCAATGAGATGCAACAGGTCCTGCTTCGTCATGAGGGTACCTCCCGGTTGCCGAGGGTCACGGGCGCACGGTGCCAGGCAGGGTGGCACAGCGCAGCGAAGGCCACGCTAGAAAGCCACGCGCTGAGCTACCACTGGTGAGAGTGATACCCCGGCGGTCCAAGGGCGCTCTCTGCCTGCTTCAAGCTAGAAGGCCGTGCGCTGCACCGCATCACTCGAATGGGGGATTTACCGCTGGGTTATCTGCGTGGTCTGTGCGGGCGCAGATGGCGACCCCGCCTCCTGAGCCAGAGCTGCCGGTCGAGGCCAAGGAAGACCACGCCGAGCTGGAGCCGGTCCAGCACATCGAGCACCGACCGGTAGCGCCGCTGCAGCTGCGCGAAGGGTCTTCCCAGCTCGAGGGCGCGCGCCAGGTGCGGCATGAGCCGGTTGCCGGTGGCGATGGCCTCCGCGCGCTCCGTCGGGCGCCCCTCGGCGAAGCTCACGGTGAGAAAATCGAAGTAGTTGGGCTGCCGGTGCAGGTGGCACACGGCGCGGTGGCGAACGCCATACGCGCCCAGCGCCGCATCGAGGTCGCGGAGGTCCTCCGCGGCGCCGGCCTGCTCGGCCCGCCGGCGCAGGAGCTCCGGCACCGGGTAGAGCTCGCGCGCCGGCAGCAGTTCGGGGATGGCGAGGTGCAGGGGGCGGGCCCGGGACACCAGTACTTCCCGGGCCGGGTCATCGAAGAAATCACCCAGCACGTCGCTCAGGTGGACGACGTCGAGGTGCTCGCGCGCGGGGTTGCCGATGCAAAGGTTGAGGGCCCGGGCCCCGAGGGCCGAGGTCAGTTCGTTGAGCAGGGGCTGCCAATCGCCCGGCTGGGTGACCGTGTCGTAGATGCGCAGAACCAGCCGGTCCACCTTCCCGATATCCGCTGCTGCCGCCATCCCGCCCCCGGAGCATGCTGCTCGCAAGCCAGGCCGCTTTTCTTAAGTATACGACCTGACCGCCGAAAGGGCTCAGTTCCGGACCGCGCCGCCCGCTGTCTGAAACCAGCTGTAGGTTCGGGCGAGACCTTCCGCCAGCGGCGTCGCCGCCCGCCAGCCGAGCGCCGCCAGCCGGCTCACGTCGAGCAGCTTGCGCGGCGTGCCGTCGGGCTTGTCCGTGTCGAAGGTGAGCGCGCCGGCGAAGCCGACCACGGTCTTCATGGTTTCGGCCAGCTCGGCGATGGTGCAGTCCTGCCCCGTGCCCACGTTGAGATGGCTCTGCATGGGCTGCGTCTGCGCCCGGTAGACGTCGGCGGGCAGGTCCATCACGAACACGCAGGCGTCGGCCATGTCGTCCACGTGCAGGAACTCGCGCATGGGTTTCCCGGTGCCCCAGACCACCACCTCGTCGGCGCCGGCGAGCTTCGCCTCGTGGAAGCGGCGCATCATCGCCGGGATCACGTGGCTGTTCTCCGGGTGGAAATTGTCCCCCGGGCCGTAGAGGTTGGTGGGCATCACCGAGCGGAAGTCGGTGCCGTGCTGGCGGTTGTAGCTCTCGCAGAGCTTGATGCCGGCGATCTTGGCGATGGCGTAGGGCTCGTTGGTCGGCTCGAGGGGGCCGGTGAGCAGCGCGTCCTCGGCCATGGGCTGGGGCGCGAGCTTCGGGTAGATGCAGGAGGAGCCGAGGAAGAGCAGGCGCCCCACGCCGTGGCGGTGCGCCGCGGCGATCACGTTCGCCTCCATCATGAGGTTGTCGTAGATGAAGTCCGCCGGGTACGTGTTGTTGGCGTGGATGCCGCCGACCTTCGCCGCGGCGAGGTAGACCTGGTCGATGCGCTCCGCGGCGAAGAAGGCGTCGACGGCAGCCGGGTCCGTGAGGTCCAGCTCGCCGTGGCTGCGCGTGACCAGCGTCACCGCGCCGTCGCGCTCGAGGCGGCGGACGATGGCGGCGCCGACCATGCCGCGGTGGCCGGCGACGAACACGCGGCGGCTCATGGGCGCAGCCCCCCGGCGCGCGGCGCTATTCATGGCTCACGGTGACGTCGAAGCCGCCGTCGCGCAGCAGCGCGTGCTTCTTCGCGCCCTCGAGATCGCTGGCGACCATCTCGGCGACCATGGCCTCGAGGCTGGTCGCCGGCGTCCAGCCGAGCTGCTCCCGCGCCTTGCGCGGGTCGCCGAGGAGCGTCTCCACCTCCGCCGGGCGGTAGTAGGCCGGGTCCACGGCGACCATCACGTCCCCCGGCTTCACGGCGATGCCGGCATCCGCGCGCGCCGGGTCGATGCTGTCGACGCGGCCGACCTCCGCCGTGCCCTCCCCCTCGAAGGCGAGCGTGATGCCGAGCTCGGCGGCGGCGAGGCGGATGAACTCGCGCACGGATACCTGCCGGCCGGTGGCGATCACGTAGTCCTCCGGCGCCGGCTGCTGCAGCATGAGCCACTGCATCTCCACGTAGTCGCGGGCGTGGCCCCAGTCGCGCAGCGCGTCCAGGTTGCCCATGTACAGGCAGCGCTCGATGCCCTGGCTGACGTTGGCCAGCCCGCGGGTGATCTTGCGGGTGACGAAGGTCTCGCCGCGCCGCGGCGACTCGTGGTTGAAGAGGATGCCGTTACAGCAGTACATGCCGTAGGCCTCCCGGTAGTTGACAGTGATCCAGTAGCCGTAGAGCTTGGCCACGCCGTAGGGCGAGCGCGGGTAGAAGGGGGTGCGCTCGCTCTGCGGGGTCTCCTGCACCAGGCCGTAGAGCTCCGAGGTGGAGGCCTGGTAGATGCGGGTTTTTTCCGTGAGTCCGAGCAGGCGCACCGCCTCGAGCACGCGCAGGGTGCCGAGGGCGTCGACGTTGGCGGTGTATTCGGGCTCCTCGAAGGACACGGCCACGTGGCTCTGGGCGCCGAGGTTGTAGATCTCGTCCGGCTGCACCTGCTGCACGATGCGGGTGATGTTCGAGGTGTCCGTGAGGTCGCCGTAGTGGAGGATGAAGCGCCGGTCGTCGGCGTGCGGGTCCTGGTAGATATGGTCGATGCGCTCGGTGTTGAAGGACGAGCTGCGGCGCTTGATGCCGTGCACCGTGTAGCCCTTTTCGAGCAGGAACTCGGCGAGATAGGAACCGTCCTGCCCGGTAACGCCGGTGACCAGGGCCACCCGGCCGGCGCTGTTGTCGTCGCTCATCGCTGCCCCCTCGCTCGCGCCCGCCGAGCATACCGGCTCGGCCGCCGGCCTGCCAATCCCATGAATGAGTGACGCCGTCGCCGGCGCCGGGGCACGCGGCTATACTGGTCGCTGACTCACGCGACGAGGCCCCGTTCCATGCGCATTCGCCTTCGCCCGGCCGCGGCATTGCTGCTCGCCGTCACAGCCACCGGCACCCACGCCCAGACCGCCCGCGCCCCCACCTGCGACGACCTGGCCTGGTCCGCCGCCGCCCTCGCGGCAAACCCGGACGTCGGCCTGCTCTGCCAGGGCGTTTACGTCAAGGGCGACAGCTACTACGCCAAGGCGACGATCCGCATCACCCGGGTCGACGGCCAGCGCGTCACCTTTGTCCCGTACCGGCGCGACGGCAGCCTGGGCAGGGCGCGCAACGTGAGCCTGGGCCGGGACTGGAAAGTGATGATCAACGGCGAGGCGCTGACGGCGAGCAACCTGGTGAAAGGGCAGGAGCTGACCGTGTTCATTCCCCAGGATCGCTTCGCCATCAGCATCGGCGGCCCGGACGCGGGAGAGCTGCTGCCGATCGAGTAGCCCCCGGGCCCGCTCAGGCCCGTCGCCGCAGCCTCAACCGGCGCAGCCGCGCGCGCAGCCGGCGCAGGTCGCCGCCGGTGTCCGGCCGGTACAGCAGCGCGGTGAAATCCTCGGCGAGCGCCTCGAGCTCCGCCCTCGAGCCGGGGTAGGCAATGCGCGCCCGCGCCAGGGCCGACGCCGGGCTGTCCGCGGCGTAGACCGGCAGGCCGCGCGCGGCCAGCTTGCGGCGCAGCCGCCCCCAGGCCCGGGCCACCGGGTCGCGCCGCGGACCGGCGCGCACCAGCAGCGACAGCGCCACGACGGCGAGCACGATCCCGAAGGCCCCGAGCAGCACGGCGATGAAGCGCTTGGCGTCGATGCGGCCGAACCACTCCCCGAGGAGTTCCACCTGCTGCTCGGCGTCGAAACCCACCACCCAGGACTGCCAGCGGTAGGTGAGCGCGTCGTAGCGCAGGCGCAGGGCGTTCACCCAGTCGACGCCGCGGTAGCGCAGCGGCGATAGCGGCGAGTCGGCGAGAAAGCTGCCCTCCCCCCGCACCGCCGTCTCCAGGCCGAACTCCACCCGCGCCGGCGATACGGCCGCCGTGGGGTCGACGCGCACCCAGCCCTGCCCCGCCAGCCACACCTCGTTCCAGGCGTGGGCATCGAACTGGTGGACGATCACCGTGCCGTTCATCGGGTTGATCTCGCCGCCCTGGTACCCGGCGACGATGCGTGCAGGCACGCCGGCGGCACGCATGAGCACGGCGAAGGCATTGGCGTAATGCTCGCAGAAGCCCGCGCGGGTGCCGAAGAGGAAGTCGTCCACCGGTTCCTCGCCCAGGAGCGGCGGTTGCAGCGTGTAGCGGAAGGGCTGCTCGCGGAACAGCGCGAGCACCCGGTCGATATAGGCTTCGTCGCTTTCCACCGCGGCGCGCAGTTCCCTCGCCAGGGCGCGGCTCCGCGGGTTGCCGTCCTCGGGCAGGCGGGTCTCGAGGCGCCGCCGCCAGGGGTCGAGTTCCAGGCCGATCGCGGCGGCCGGCCAGCTGCGCACCGCGTAGCGCCGCTCACTCTCGAGCACGGCCGGCGAGTAGAGGGTGTAGTCCGCGAGCGCCATCACCCCCCCCTCCCGGGGCTGGGCGAAGCGCAGCGCGTAGAGCCAGTTCTGCTGGGTCGGCTCGATGATCACGCTGTAGTCCAGCGACGCCCCCCCGGTCTCGACCGGGGCGGGGCGCCGCTGGGAGGCCGGCAGGTCGAAGAAGCGCAGGCTGCGCCAGGTATCGTCCTCGAGCACGCTCATGACCAGCCCGCGCCAGTACAGGTCCGCGGCGCGGGGTACCTCACCGTCGAAGTTGACGCGAAAAGCCACGTCCGTGGACTGGGTCAGCCGCGCTACGTCGCCGGGGCGCAGGAAGTCGCTCATGCCCGTCTGCGCGGCGTGCGCGCGGATCGGCACGTTCCACAGCGGGCCAATGCGCGGGAACAGGAAGAACAGCACCAGCATGAGCGGGAAGGCCTGCGCCAGCATCACCCCGGCCAGCCGCGCCGGCGCCAGCTCGAAACCCTCGCCGGTGCGGTGCAGCGCAACCAGGGCCGTGGTCAGCAGCCAGGCGACGACCGCGGCATAGAGCACGATGAGCAGGTCCTGGGTGAACAGGAACTCCGTGATCAGCAGGAAAAAGCCCAGGAAAATGAGCACGTAGGCGTCCTTGCGCGACACCGACTCCACCAGCTTCAGCGCGTAGGCCGCGAGCAGCAGCGCCACGGTCGGCTCGAGGCCGATGAGGCTGCCGTAGCTCCAGCCGATGCCGGCCATGGCCGCGCCGATGAGCACCAGCTTCAGCCAGCGCGCCGGTGCCGCCAGGCGGTCGCGGTACAGCTGCACCCGCCAGCCGAAGGCGGCGAGGTAGAGCACCAGCAGCCAGGCCGGTACGCGCAGGGCGTGCGGCGCCAGCAGCAGCACCTGGCAGAGGATGATCCAGGCGAGCGCGTTGCGCGGTATCTGCTGGGCCGCCTTCATGGGTCACTCCCCGCCCCGTCGTCCCGGACCGGCGCCGCGAAGCGGCCGAGGGCCCGGAGCACCCGGTCGCGCTGGCCGTCGCCGGCCCCGGCCGCGAGCTGGTTCCCCGGCAGCCGCAGGCCGAAGCGGCGCCCGTGCCGGTGCAGGTCCAGGCACTGCTGGCAGAGAAAGGACAGGCGCCGCTCCGTGTCGACGCCGGGAAAGGCCTCCCAGTCGAGCCAGTCGAGGGACGCGGCGGCATCGGCGTACTGCTTGCTCTGCAGCGTCTGGCCGCGCGCCAGCCCCTTCCAGTACACCTGCCGCAGCCGGTCCCCGGCGCGGTAGTCGCGCAGGCCGAAAAACTCGTCCTCCCCGGGCCGGGGCGAGGGCCGGCCGCGGGGCTGGCCGCTGTCGGCGCCGCTGGGTTCCGGGTAGCGCCGCGGGCGCGGGTAGGCAAGCCCGACCAGGTCGAGGTCCACCCAGGTCCAGCAGCGCAGGAGGCCGAGGGGGTAGCTGCTCTCCACCCGCAGGCGCCCGGGACGGAAGGGCCCGCGCGCGCCCGCCTCCCGGTAGAGCGTGATCGTGGTGGCCCGCTCCGGCAGCACGCTCACGGCAACCGCCTGCGGGTCGTCCTCGAAGCCGAGCCAGAGCGCGTGATGCCCGCGCCGGTTCGCGCAGGCAAGGCCGATGGTGAAGGGCACGGTCTGTCCCGGGAAGCCCTCGCCGGCGCGAAGCGCCCGCAGCGTGAGCCCGGACAGGTTGGCATAGCTGTGCAGCACGGCCACGACGAACAGGGTGGCGAGCAGGAAAGTGAGCGCGTAGCTCATATTGTTCTGGTAGTTGATCGCCGCGACGAGCATGACCAGCAGGCAGGCGAAGAAGAAAAAGCCCACGCGGGAGGGGAAAATGAAGATGCGGCGCTGGTCGAGGGTGACGCGCCGCGCCGGCGGGATGCGCCGGGCCAGCCAGCGCCGGAAGCGCGCCCGGAAGCGCTCGCGCAGGTCCGGGACCCCGGCCCGCTCAGCCAGCGACCACATC
>CAYTJQ010000094.1:0-7229 GCA_964438205.1 uncultured Alteromonadaceae bacterium | reverse complement strand
CCCACCGGTGACCCCCACGTCGGCACCGCCTATATCGCGCTGTTCAACCTCTGCTTCGCCCGCGCGCACGGCGGCCAGTTCGTGCTGCGTATCGAGGACACGGATCGGGCGCGTAGCACCCCGGAGTCCGAGCAGGCGATCCTCGATGCGCTGCGCTGGCTCGGCCTGGACTGGGACGAGGGCCCGGACGCGGGCGGCGAGCACGGCCCCTACCGGCAGAGCGAGCGCATGGAGCTCTACGGCCAGTACGCCTGGCAGCTGGTGGAGGCGGGCAGGGCCTTCGTCTGCTTCCGCACGCCGGAGGAGCTGGAAGAACTCCGCAGTGCGCGCCGTGAAGCGGGCCAGGCCACGGCGCTGAAGCCGTCGGACCTGTACCTGCCGGAGGACGAGGTAGCCCGCCGCAAGGCGGCGGACCTGCCCTACGTGATCCGCATGATCGTGCCCGAAGACGAAGGCAGCTGTGCCGTGGCCGACCGGCTCCGCGGCACCATCGAGCTGGACTGGAGCATGGTCGATGCGCAGGTGCTGCTGAAGAGCGACGGCATGCCCACCTACCACCTCGCCAACGTGGTGGACGACCACCTCATGGGCATTACCCACGTCATCCGCGGCGAGGAGTGGATCAACTCCGCGCCCAAGCACCAGCTGCTGTACGAGTACTTCGGCTGGGACATGCCGGAACTGTGCCACCTGCCGCTGCTGCGCAACCCGGACAAGTCCAAGCTCTCCAAGCGCAAGAACCCCACCAGCATTCTCTACTACGAGCGCATGGGCTTCCTGCCCGAGGCCCTGCTCAACTACCTGGGCCGCATGGGCTGGTCCATGCCCGACGAGCAGGAGAAGTTCTCCCTGCACGAGATGCTCGCCCACTTCGACATCGACCGGGTCTCTCTCGGCGGCCCGATCTTCGACGTGGAGAAGCTGCGCTGGCTGAACGGTGTCTGGCTGCGCGAGGACCTCAGCGAGGACGAGCTCGCCGACCGGCTGCAGCAGTGGGCCTTCAACCGCGACAACCTGATGAGCGTGCTGCCGCACGCGCAGAAGCGCATGGAGGTGCTGAGCGACTTCGCGCCGCTGGCGGGCTTCCTGGTCTCCGGCGAGCTGCCGCTCACGGAAGCCGACTTCGACGGTGTGCGCGGCGAGCGCGAGGATATCGTGCGGCAGCTGCAGTTCGCCCTCTGGCGCCTGGAGGCACTGCGCCACTGGGACCGCGACATGGTGTGGCAGGCGCTCAAGGCCCTCGCCGACGACCTCGGCATCAAGGTGAAGGATTTCCTGGCCCCGCTGTTCATCGCGATCAGCGGCACCAGCGCCTCCTTCTCGGTGGTCGATGCCATGGGCCTGCTGGGGCCGGACATGAGCCGCATGCGCATCCGCCACGCCATCACCGTCCTGGGCGGCGTATCCAAGAAAGCCGGCAAGCGGCTGGAGAAAGACTACGGGGCGCTGCCCTCGACGGAGGCCTGACCATGGCTGAAGCACCGCTCAGACTCATCGGTGGCACGGGTTCCCCCTATACCCGCAAGATGCTCGCGCTGCTGCGCTACCGGCGCATTCCCTATGCGGTGACCTGGGGCCACCCGGCGCAGGAGCTCGAGCGCCTGGGCATCGCGCCGCCGCGACCCGTGCTGCTGCCCACGCTGCTGTTCGAGGAAGCCGGCGAGCTCCGCGCGCGCTGCGACTCCACGCCGCTGATCCGGCGTCTCGAGGCGGAGCACGCGGGGCGCGAAGTGATACCGCCCAACCCGGCCCTCGCCTTCATCGACTACCTGCTCGAGGACTTCGCCGACGAGTGGGGCACCAAGTGGATGTTCCACTACCGCTGGTGCCGGCCCGCCGACGCGGAGAAGGCCGCCACGGTGCTGCCGCTCACCATCGACGTCTCGCTGCCGCCGCGAGAGCTCGAGGCGGTGGCCCGGGCCTTCGGCGACCGGCAGATCGAGCGGCTCTGGGTGGTCGGATCGACGACGGCGACCGCGCCGGTCATCGAGGCGAGCTACGAGCGTTTCCTCGCCGCCTTCGCGGCGCACCTGGAGCAGCAGCCCTGCCTACTCGGGCGCCGCCCCGGCGCCGGCGACTTTGCGCTCTTCGGCCAGCTTTCCCAGCTCGTCGGCTTCGACCCGACACCGCGGGCGCTGGCGGACGAGAGAGCGCCGCGGGTGGTTGCCTGGGTGGACCGGCTCGAGGACCTGGGCGGCCTCCAGCCCACGGAGGCGGACTGGAACGACCCGGCGGCCCTGCCGCCGACCCTGCGCCCGCTGCTCGAGGAGGTGGGCCGGGTCTACGCGCCGGCCTTCCTGGCCAACGCCGCCGCCGTGGCCGCCGGCGATGCGGAGTGGGAAACGGAGATCGACGGCACCGCCTGGCGCCAGCGCAGCTTCTCCTACCAGGCCAAGTGCCTGGGCTGGCTTCGCGAGGAATATGCCGCGCTCGACGCGGCCGCGCGGGCGCAGGTCGACGCGCTGCTGGCGGGTACCGGCTGCGACGCGCTGCTCGCCGACGCATGAGCGCCGGCGCCGGGGCGCTGCCGTCCCGCGCTTGCAGATCCGGACTCGGAGCCCGGGCGGAGGGGCGGCCGCTGCGAGGGGCTCTTTTCAGACCCGGTTTTCTGTCAGGATAGCGCCATGGCCATCAGCACCTTCGACCTGTTCAAGGTCGGCATCGGACCCTCCAGCTCGCACACCGTGGGCCCGATGCATGCCGCGCGCCGCTTTGCGGACGCCCTGGCAGAAGCCGGCGTGCTCGAGCGCACTGCGCGGGTCGCCGCGCACCTCTACGGTTCCCTCGGTGCCACCGGCGCCGGCCACGGCTCGCCAAAGGCCATCATCCTGGGCCTGGAGGGTGAAACGCCCGAAAGCGTCGACGTGGACGCGATCCCGGCGCGCATCGAGCGGGCCCGGGAGGCGGGGGAGCTCACGCTGCTCGGTCGCCACGCCATCGGCTTCAGCTACCGCGACGACCTGCAGATGCACCGCAGCGAGAGCCTGCCCCACCATTCGAATGGCATGCGCTTCGAAGCCTTCGACGGCGAGGGTGAGTTACTGCTCGAGCGGGTCTTCTATTCCGTGGGCGGCGGCTTCGTGGTCGACGAGAACGCCGCCGAGAACGGCTTCGTGGTGGCGGACGAGACGGCGCTACCGTACCCCTTCGACAGCGCGGAGCAACTCCTCGTCCACTGCCGCGACAGCGGCCTCTCCATCAGTGCACTCATGCTGGAGAACGAGAAGACCTGGCGCAGCGAGGCGGAGATCCGCGACGGTCTGCTTAAGCTCTGGCAGGTGATGGATGCCTGCATACGCCGCGGCTGCCGCAGCGAAGGTATCATGCCCGGGGGCCTCAAGGTGCGCCGGCGGGCGGCGCAGCTGTACCGGCAGCTGAAGACCCAGGAGCAGTCCTTCGGCGACGCCTCCCTCAACACCATGGACTGGGTGACCCTCTACGCGCTCGCCGTGAACGAGGAGAACGCTGCGGGCGGGCGCATCGTCACGGCGCCCACCAACGGCGCGGCGGGCATCATCCCGGCGGTGCTCAAGTACTACCTGGACCACTGTAGCGGCAGCAGCGAGGATGACATCGTGCGCTACCTGATGACGGCCGGTGCGATCGGCATCCTCTACAAGATCAACGCCTCCATTTCCGGCGCGGAGGTGGGCTGCCAGGGTGAAGTGGGCTCCGCCTGCTCCATGGCCGCCGGCGCCCTCGCCGACGCGCTCGGCGGCACGCCGGCGCAGGTGGAGAACGCGGCGGAGATCGCCATGGAACACAACCTGGGCCTGACCTGCGACCCCGTCGGCGGCCTGGTGCAGGTGCCCTGCATCGAGCGCAACGCCATGGGCGCGATCAAGGCCATCTCCGCGGCGCGCATGGCGCTGCGCGGCTCCGGGGAACACTACGTGTCCCTGGACCAGGTGATCCGCACTATGCGCGACACGGGCCGCGACATGCAGGACAAGTACAAGGAGACCGCCCGCGGTGGCCTCGCCGTGAATGTCCTCGAGGTCCCCGTGAATATCATCGAGTGCTGACCGGCCCGTGACCCTCGCGAGCCTGCTCTACTGGACCGATCTCCTCGCCGTGGCCGTGTTCGCCATCAGCGGTGCGCTCGCGGCCGCGGAGCAGAAGCTCGACGTGCTCGCCTTCATCCTCTTCGGCACCATCACCGGCGTGGGCGGCGGCACGCTGCGAGACCTCCTGCTGCAGGCCGGCCCGGTCTTCTGGATCGCCGATACGCGCTACCTCTGGGTCTGCATCGGCATCTCCATGGCGACCTGGTACCTGGCGCCGCTGCTGCGCTCGCGGGTGAGCGTGCTGGTCTGGGCCGACGCCGCGGGCCTTGCGCTGTTCAGCGTCCTCGGCACCGCCAAGGCACTGGGCGCACAGGCCCCGGTGGTCGTCGCGGTGGTCATGGGCGTCATGTCGGCGAGCTTCGGCTCGCTGATACGCGACACGCTGCTCAACCGCTCCCCGGTCCTCCTCGAGCCCGAGATCTACGTCACCGCCGCGCTCCTCGGCGCCGCGAGCTATGCGCTGCTGGTGACGGTGCCCGGCCTCGATGACGGCGCGGTGCTGCTGGTGGCCATGGCGAGTGCCTTCGCCCTGCGCGCGGCCGCCATCGCCTTCGACCTGCGGCTGCCCAACTATCGCCGATGAGCGCGGCGTTTGAGCTGGGCGGTATGTTCCTGGGCGGGCTGGGTCTCTTCCTGCTCGCCGTGGCCATGATCACCGACGGCCTCAAGCTGTCCGCCGGCGAGGCGCTGCGAGGCATCCTGGCGTCCTCCACCCGCACGCGGCTGCGCGGCGTCCTCTCCGGCGCCCTGGTCACCGCCGTGGTGCAGTCTTCGAGCGCGGTGACCGTGGCCACGATCGGCTTCGTCAACGCGGGCCTCCTGTCCCTGGGACAGTCTTTCGGGATCGTCTACGGCGCGAACATCGGCACCACGATGACCGGCTGGATCGTTGCCGCGGTTGGTTTCAGCTTCAAGGTCGAGGCGTTCGCGCTGCCCCTGATCGGCGCCGGCATGCTGGCCCGGCTGCTACGGCCGACGTCGCGCTTCGCCGCCTTCGGCGAGGCGATCGCGGGCTTCGGCCTGTTCTTCATCGGCATCGACGTGCTGCAGGAGGCCTTCGCGGCTGTTGCGCTGTCGGTGGACGTGGCCGGCTTCGCGCCGCAGGGCGGTCTCGGGCTGGTTCTCTACGTGCTCCTGGGCTTCGCCATGACCGTGCTCACGCAGTCATCGAGCGCGGCCATCGCCCTCACGCTGACGGCGGCGAGTGGCGGCGTGCTGGCGCTTAATGCGGCCGCGGCCATGGTCATCGGTGCGAACGTGGGCACGACCTCCACGGCCGCCCTGGCGGTGATCGGGGCCACCCCGAACGCGCGGCGCGTCGCGGCGGCTCACGTCTGCTTCAACCTGTTGACCGGCGGTGTAGCGCTGCTGCTTCTGCCGCTCATGCTGCTCGCCGTGGACCGCGGGGGCGCGGCGCTCGGGCTCGTGGCGATCCCGGCGGTGGCGCTGGCGCTGTTCCACACCTCCTTCAACATCCTTGGCGTCGCCCTGGTGTGGCCCCTGACACCCTGGCTCGCACGCTTTCTTTCCCGGCACTTCGGCACCCGGGCGGAACGGCTGGCGCTGCCCCAGTACCTCGACCGCAACGTCCTCGCCACGCCGGACCTTGCACTGCGTGCCCTGTGCCTGGAACTTGCCCGCGCCAGTGAGCTCGTTCGCAACCGCAGCATCGAGATCATGAGCGCCGAGGCGCCGGCCCGGGAGGTCATGGAGCAGGGCATGGCGCTGGAATCCCTGATCGAGGCCGTCGAGGCCTTCGCCACGGACCTGGGTGCGAGCCGGCTCCCCGACGACCGGCGCGGGGAACTGACCAATGCGCTGCGCATCAACACCTACCTGGAGGAGGTGTCGCGGCTCGGCAGCGCGCTGCTCGATGCCCGGGAAGACGTCGAGGCGGTATTGCGACCGCCGGTACTGGAGCGGGTCACGGACTTCCAGGCGGGCATCGTCGCCTTTCTGCGCGCCTGCGACCCGACGGAACCCGGGTTCTCCGGCGAAACCCTGGATGCAGACTACGACGCCCTGCGCGAGCAGTGGCACGATCTCAAGGGGGTGATGCTTGAGGCGGCCGGGCGGCACCAGCTGCGCGTGGGCAGCCTGAACGCAGCGCTGGAGGCCCTCCGCGGCTGCCTGCGCATGGCCGAGCAGCTTGCCAAGGCCGCGGCGCGCCTGCGCGCCCTCGGTGTCGAGGCCCCGGCACCGGTGATGCCCGCTGTCCCGCCGCCGGGGCAGTCGGGAGAGCCGGCGGGTGAAGCTAAGCCGGAAGCCGTGGCGGGTGAAAGGGCCGAGGAAGCCCGGGCAGAAACTGAGTCACGACCCGGCCCTGGGCCGGCGCCTAGCCGCCCCGCTTGAGAAGTGCCACTGCGGCGAGCACTGTCACCAGCGACTCGAAGGCGATGGCGCCGTAGCTATAAACCGTGAGCGGGTCCGTCGCCAGCAGCGCGTGGTAGCTGCGCCCCGCGGCGAGGAGCCCGATGCCCAGCAGCAGCGCCCAGAGACCCGCCGTGGCGTGCTCCGAGCGGCGCGCGCAGAGCAGGCAGAACAGGCCGAAGCCGGTCTGGAAGCCGCCGTACATCGCACCGATTTCCGTCATGCCGTCTGCGTTGGTGACCGCGAGCCCCGCGGCGTTGGTGGCGATTTCCGGGTTCACGAGGCAGGCGAGGCCATACCCGGTGAAGATGAGACCGGCAACATAGAGCAGGATCTTGCCCATAAGGTGATGTCCTCCTGTCAGGCGGGGGCCGGCGGGTCCGTGCCGGGGACGCGCCGGCTCAGGGTGGCGCTGAGCCAGTAGAAAAGGGCGCCGCTGGCGACGATGCCGGCACTGATCAGCGCCTCCACCGGTCGCTGCAGCACGATGTAGAGCAGGGTCCAGCCGGTGATGGCCAGGAAGATCAGCGGCGGCAGCGGGTAGAGCACGACCCGGAAGGGCCGCGGCAGCTCGGGCTGCCGCCGGCGCAGCACGAAGAGCCCGAGTACCGTGAAGAACGTGTTCAGCGCCATGGTGGCGCCGGAGAAGACCAGGATGCGGTCAAAGGAGGCGGTCCACAGGAACAGCAGCGCCACGGTGGCCTGGGTGGCGATGGCGGTGACCGGGATGCCGTCGCCGTTGACCCGCGCCAGGGGCCGGAACACGGCGAAGTCCTCGCCGATGGACTGCAG
>CAYTJQ010000093.1:0-7253 GCA_964438205.1 uncultured Alteromonadaceae bacterium | reverse complement strand
CCGTGCCGGTCATGCCGGACAGCTTCTCGTAGAGGCGGAAGTAGTTCTGGAAGGTGGTGGAGGCCAGCGTCTGGCTCTCGGCCTGAATGGCGACGCCCTCCTTCGCCTCGATCGCCTGGTGCAGGCCCTCGGAGAGGCGCCGGCCGGGCATGGTCCGGCCGGTGTGTTCGTCGATGAGCACCACCTGGCCGCCCTGCACGATGTACTCCACGTCGCGGTTGTAGAGCACGTGGGCGCGCAGCCCGGAGTGCACGTGGTGCAGCAGCTGCAGGTTGGTCGCCGCGTACAGGCTGTCGCCCTCCTCGAGCAGCCCGGCTTCGGTGAGCAGGCCCTCGACGAACTCGTGGCCTTCCTCGGTGAGCTCGACCTGCCGCGCCTTCTCGTCGACGCTGTAGTGGCCCGCGTCCTCCTCGGTCGCTGCCCGCAGCCGGGGAATGAGCGTGTTGATGCGCTTGTACAGCTCGGAGCTGTCCTCCGAGGCGCCGGAGATGATCAGCGGCGTGCGCGCCTCGTCGATGAGGATCGAGTCCACTTCGTCGACGATGGCGAAGGCCAGCTCGCCCTGCAGCTTGTCCTCGAGGGTGAAGGCCATGTTGTCGCGCAGGTAGTCGAAGCCGAACTCGTTGTTGGTGCCGTAGATGACATCCGAGCGGTAGGCCGCGCGCTTCTGCTCCGGCAGCTGGCCGGAGCGGATGACGCCCACCTGCAGGCCGAGGAACTCGTACAGCGGGCCCATCCAGGCGGCGTCGCGGCCGGCCAGGTAGTCGTTCACGGTGACCAGGTGCACGGGGCTGCCGGTGAGCGCGTTCAGGTAGGCCGGCAGCGTCGCCACGAGGGTCTTGCCCTCACCGGTGCGCATCTCGGCGATCTTGCCCTCGTGGAGGGCCATGCCGCCGATGAGCTGCACGTCGAAGTGGCGCATGCCGAGCACCCGGCGGCTGGCCTCGCGGCAGACCGCGAAGGCATCCGGGAGGACGGCGTCGACGCTCTCGCCGCCGGCGAGGCGTTCGCGGAACTCGTCGCTCTTCGCGGCCAGCGTCGCGTCGTCGAGGGCCTGCAGCGGCTCCTCGAGGGCGTTGATCTTGCGCACGATCTTGCGCAGGCGCTTCAGCTCCCGCTCGTTGCGGGTACCGAAGACTTTCTTCAGGGCCGTGTTAATCATCGTCTAAGCAGTTTCCGTAGCGAAGGCGGCGCGCTGCGCCTGCGCCTGGTGCATCGCGCGGCGGGACGCCGGGACGAAGTCATCGGGATGCAAGGGTGCGGCCGGCCCCTGGGGCCGGGAAGCACCGGCCCAGGCCGGGCGCGGCGGCCGATGGCGCCGCGATAAAGCCCGGGAGTGTCGCATATCGGCCCCGCTTTTGCCATCGCGCTGGCCGCAAAAGACCGGCAGAAAGACACCCCGGGCGCCGCTGTGCAACCGGCGCCCGGGGCGGGACCCGGCCGGGTCAGTCGGCCTGGCGGCGCAGGAAGGTCGGGATGTCGAAGTACTCCCCGCCCACGGCTTCCGCCGTGGCGGCGGCCGCACCGCCGGCCGCCGCGCGGCGACGCGCCGGGGGCGTGTCGTAGTCGCGGTAGTCCGGCTGCGCCGGCTCGGCCGGGGCCTCCTTCGCCTCGGCACCGGAGGCGGCCTGCGGCTGCGGCGCCGCGCTGCGCCGGGGCGCGGACTCGACCACCTGCAGCGGCACGCGCGCCGCCTCGGCGCCGAGCCCCGTGGCCACCACCGTCACCCGCAGTTCGTCGCCGAGCTCGGGATCGATCACCGTGCCGACCACCACCGTGGCCTCCTCGGACGCGAACTCCTCGATGGTGTCACCCACCTCGGAAAACTCGCCCAGGGACAGGTCCAGTCCGGCGGTGATGTTGACCAGGATGCCGCGCGCGCCCTCGAGATCGATGTCGTCGAGCAGCGGGCTGTTGATGGCGCGCTCGGCGGCCTCCCGGGCCCGGTTCTCGCCGCGGGAGCTGCCCGTGCCCATCATGGCCATGCCCATCTCGGACATCACCGTGCGCACGTCGGCGAAGTCGACGTTGATCATGCCCGGGCGGATGATCAGGTCGGCGATACCCTGCACCGCGCCGAGGAGGACGTTGTTGGCCTCCTTGAAGGCGTCGAGCAGGCTGGTGTTCTTGCCGAGCACGTCGAGGAGCTTCTCGTTCGGGATGGTGATCAGCGAGTCCACGTGCTGCTGCAGCTCGGCGATGCCGTTGTGGGCGATACCCAGGCGCTTCTTGCCCTCGAAGGGGAAGGGCCGGGTGACCACGGCGACCGTGAGGATGCCCAGCTCCCGGGCGACCTCGGCCACCACCGGCGCGCCGCCGGTGCCGGTGCCGCCGCCCATGCCGGCGGTGATGAACACCATGTCGGCGCCGCGCAGCGCATCGGCGATGCGGTCGCGGTCCTCCATGGCCGCCGCCCGGCCGATGTCCGGGTTGGCGCCCGCGCCGAGGCCCTTGGTGATGTCGCCACCGAGCTGCAGCACCGTGCGCGCATCGATGTCGGACAGGGCCTGCGAGTCGGTGTTGGCGCAGATGAAATCCACGCCCTCGACGCTGTTGTCGATCATGTGCTTGACGGCATTGCCGCCGCCACCACCGACGCCGATCACCTTGATCACCGCGTTCTGCGGTACGTTGTCGATCAGTTCAAACATGGTCTTACTCCCCTTTTTTGCACAGGAACCGCGCGCTGCGCGGCGTTGAAAAACTGCTGTTCCACTTAAAAATTGCTGCCGAACCACTGGCGCAGCCGGGCCCACCAGCCCGGCCCCGCCTCCCCGCTCACGAGCAGCCCGCGGGACGCCTCCCCCGGGTGCTGCGCGGCGTAGTGCAGCAGCCCGCAGGCGGTGGCGTAGACCGGGTTGCGCACGATGTCCGCCATGCCCTGCACCGCCTGCGGGTAACCCACCCGCACGGGCATGTGGAAGATCTCCTCGGCGAGCTCCACGACGCCTTCCATCTTCGAGGTGCCGCCGGTGAGCACGATGCCCGCGGGCACCATGTCCTCGTAGCCGCTGCGCCGGAGCTCACCCTGGACCAGGGTGAACAGCTCGTCGTAGCGCGGCTCCACCACCTCGGCGAGGGACTGCCGGGAGAGGTCCCGCGGCGGCCGGTCGCCGACGCTGGGCACCTTGATGGTCTGGTCCGCGCCGGCGAGCTGGGTCAGCGCGCAGGCGTACTTGATCTTGATTTCCTCGGCGTACTGCGACGGCGTGCGCAGCGCCATGGCGATGTCGTTGGTGACCTGGTCGCCGGCGATGGGAATGACGCCGGTGTGGCGGATCGCCCCTTCCGTGAACACCGCGATGTCGCTGGTGCCGCCGCCGATGTCGACGATGCACACGCCGAGCTCGCGCTCGTCGTCGGTGAGTACCGCGTGGCTGCTGGCGAGCTGCTCGAGGATCACCTCCTCCACCTCGAGGCCGCAGCGGCGGATGCACTTCTCGACGTTCTGCGCCGCGTTCACCGCGCAGGTCACCAGGTGCACCTTCGCCTCCAGGCGCACGCCGGACATGCCCAGGGGTTCGCGGATGCCCTCCTGGTTATCGATGACGTACTCCTGGGGCAGGATGTGCAGCACTTTCTGGTCCGCGGGGATGGCCACGGCCTTGGCCGCGTCGAGTACCTGCTCCACGTCCGCGGGGGTGACCTCCTGGTCGCGGATGGCGACGATGCCGTGGGAGTTCAGGCTGCGCACGTGGCTGCCGGCGATGCCCACGTACACCGAGTGGATCTGGCAGCCGGCCATGAGCTCGGCCTCCTCCACGGCGCGCTGGATCGACTGCACCGTGGACTCGATGTTCACCACCACGCCCTTCTTCATGCCCTTGGACGGGTGCGAGCCGATACCGACGATCTCGATCTGCCCGGAAGGGTCCACCTCGCCGACGATGGCGACGACCTTGGACGTGCCGATGTCGAGCCCGACGATCATGTTCCTGTCCCTTCCGCTTGCCTTTCCCACAGCCATGGCGTCGCCAGTCCCCTCACTGTCCCCGGTCGGCTTCCACGGCGGCGACCTGCGCCGCTTCGTGGAAGGTCACTGCGGCACCGCTCGCGTAGCGCAGGTCCACGCTGGCGACCTCGGCCCCGCGGGCCGCGAGGTCCTTGCGGTACAGGTCGATGAAGCGCTGCACCCGCAGCAGGAAGTCCTCGCTGCCGAGGCGCAGGCGCAGGCCGCCCGCCAGCCGCGCATCGAGCTGCCCGCGCTCGTCCTGGCGCAGCGCGGTCACCGCCAGGTCCAGCGGCGCCAGCATGTCGCGCAGGCGCTGGTAGTAGTCCATGAGGCGCTGCTCGCTGCCGGGCGGGCCGTCGAGCGTGGGCAGGCCCTGCCAGCGCGACGCGGCGCGGGTCCGGAACACCGCCGCTTCGTGGTTGAGGAAACCCTGCTCGCCCCAGCGGGCAATGGGCAGCTGCTCCTGCACGGTGATCTCCAGCGTGTCCGGCCAGCGCCGGCGCACCGCCGCCGCGTAGACCCAGGGCAGGTCCTCGAGGTGGCCGCGCAGCGCATCGAGGTCGGCGCCGACGAAGCCGCCCTCCAGCATCCCGGCCACCACCTGCCGCACCTCGTCGCGCTGCACGTTCTCGAGCTTGCCGGCAACGGCGATGCGCCCCACGGGCATGGCTTCGAGGCCCTCCCAGGCGCGCTGCGCGAGGACCGCGACCAGCGCCAGCGCAGAGCACAGCAGCAGGCCGTTCAACCAGCGGCCGACGCTGGCGCGTGCCGGCAGCCGTTCGCGCCAGTCCAGCGTCCGGCGCCGGCTCGCCGCCTGCCTGCGTCGCGCGGCCATCAGCGCGCCCCCCAGGCCCGCAGGCTCTCGGCGATGATGCGGGTCACCAGGTCTGCCAGGCTGAGGCCGGCCGCCTGCGCCGCCATGGGTACCAGGCTGTGGTCGGTCATGCCCGGTATCGTGTTCGCCTCCAGCAGCTGGAAGCCGTGCAGCAGGTCGCGCATCACGTCGACGCGCCCCCAGCCGTGGCAGTCGAGGCCGCGGAAGGCCGCCAGCGCCAGGTCAGCCAGGGCGGCCTCGTCGACGGCGTCGAGGCCGCTCGGGATCTCGTAGCGGGTGTCGTTGGCGATGTACTTGGCGTGGTAGTCGTAGAAGCCCTCGGCGGCCTCCAGGCGGATGCTCGGCAGGGCCTCGTCGCCGAGGATGGCCACGGTGTACTCGGGGCCGTCGATGAAGCGCTCGGCGATCACGCCCGTGCCGTGGGCACGGGCGAGCAGGTAGGCCTCGGCGAGCTCCGCCGGCGTCGCCGCGGGCGCCATGCCGATGCTGGAGCCCTCGCCCACGGGCTTCACGAAGACCTTGCCGAAGCGCTCGATGACGGCGTCCCAGTCGCTGTCCCCGGTGAGTGCCTCGAAGGGCGCGGTGGGCAGCCCCTGGCCGAGCCAGAGCTGCTTGCTGCGGCGCTTGTCCATGGCCAGTGCGGAGCCGAGCACGCCGCTGCCGCTGTAGGGCAGGTGCAGCGTCTCCAGGGCGCCCTGCACCGTGCCGTCCTCGCCGCCCGGGCCGTGCAGCACGTTGAAGACGAAGCTGACGTCCTCGAGGCGCTCCAGCCAGTCGCGGCTCGCCGTGTCGATGCGGCGCACGCGGAAACCGGCGGACTCCAGCGCCCCGGCAACGGTGTCGCCGCTCTTCAGGGACACCTCCCGCTCCGCTGATTCGCCGCCGAGGAGCACGGCGACCAGGCCGTGGCGAACGGTTTCGATGTTCATGCGCCCACCCCCGGCAGCCCCTCGGCCGCGAGCTGCCGCGCCAGGCCGGCAATGTCCCCGGCGCCCTGGGTGACCACCACGTCGCCGTCCTCGAGCAGCGCTGCCAGCGTCGCCGGCACGTCGGCGGCATCCTTCACGTACACGGGCTCGAGCTGGCCGCGCTGGCGGATGCTCCGCGCGAGAGAGCGGCTGTCCGCACCGGGTACGGGGCTCTCGCCGGCCGGGTAGACCTCGAGGAGCAGCAGCGCATCGCTCTCGGAGAGCACGGCGACGAAATCCTCGTAGAGGTCGCGGGTGCGGCTGTAGCGGTGCGGCTGGTAGATCATGACCAGGCGCCGCTCCGGCCAGGCCTGGCGCACGGAGGCCAGCGTCGCCCGCACCTCCGTCGGGTGATGGCCGTAGTCGTCCACCAGCAGCGCGCTGCCCCCGGCCAGGGCGAGCTCGCCGAGGAGCGAGAAGCGGCGGCCCACGCCGTCGAACTGCGCCAGGCTCTCCGCGATGGCGGCATCGGCCACGCCCTGGTCCGTGGCCACGGCAATGGCCGCCGTGGCGTTGAGGACGTTGTGCCGGCCGGGCATGGCGAGGTCCACCGGCAGCGGCGCCGCCGGGGCCGGCCGCTGTACCGTGAAGCGGGTGCGCAGCCCCTGCGCCGCGAGGTCCGTGATGCGGTAGTCGGCATCCTCGGCGAAGCCGTAGGTGAGCGTCGGCCGGCCGACCCGGGGCAGCAGCCGTCGCAGCACCGGGTCATCGAGGCAGAGCACCGCCAGCCCGTAGAAGGGCAGGTTGTGCAGGAAGCCGACGAAGGTCTCCTCGAGGCGGCTGAAGTCGCCGCCGTAGGTCTCCATGTGGTCCGCCTCGATATTGGTCACCACCGTCACCATGGGCTGCAGGTGCAGGAAGGAGGCATCGCTCTCGTCGGCCTCGGCGACCAGGAACCGGCTCGCCCCGAGCTGCGCATTGCTGCCGATGCTGTTCACGCGGCCGCCGATGACAAAGGTCGGGTCGAGGCCGCCGGCGGCGAACACCGCGGCGATGAGGCTGGTGGTCGTGGTCTTGCCGTGGGTGCCGGCGACGGCGATGCCGTAGCGGTAGCGCATGAGTTCCGCCAGCATCTCGGCCCGCGGTACCACCGGGATGCGCGCGGCCTGGGCGGCCATGAGCTCCGGGTTGTCCGCCGGCACGGCGCTGGAGGTGACGACCACGTCGGCCCCCGCCACCTGCTCGCCGCGGTGGCCGAGGCAGATGGAGACGCCGATGTCGCGCAGGTGGTCGGTGACGCTGCTCGCGCGCAGGTCCGAGCCGCTGACGGCGTAGCCCAGGTTGACCAGCACCTCCGCAATGCCGCACATGCCCGTGCCGCCGACGCCGATCATGTGGATCCGGCGCACCCGGCGCATCTCCGGCACGGCGTAGGCTTCCCGCGCGTCCATCACAGCAGGGCCTCGCAGCGGTCGGCGACGGCAGCGGCCGCATCCGGGCGCGCGCAGCCGCGGGCGGCCGCGGCCATGGCGGCCAGCCGCGGCGCGTCCGCGGCCAG
>CAYTJQ010000092.1:0-7420 GCA_964438205.1 uncultured Alteromonadaceae bacterium | reverse complement strand
CCCGGCGACACCAGCGGCGTGCCGTTCACCGGGTTGAAGTAATGAATCGTCACGTCCCGCTGGCTGATACGCCAGATGCCGTCGCGACGCTCGACCAGGTCTTCATAGGTCGCGCCGACGATCTGGCAGACACTTTCGCCCGCCAGCCGGCCGACGCAGTCGACGTCGCACACGGAACGGGCGCGGTCCGGGCCGTCGAAATGGATGACGTTGTTGGTGGTGAGGTGATGGCTCTCGTCCCAGGCCGGCCAGAGAACGTCCTTGACCGCCTCCCGGATCCCGGCGTGCCCCTCGAAGGCGCCGAAGGGCGGTCCGATGTTCCAGGTGCAATCCTCCCACCAGATGGCGAGAAAGCGGTCGAAGTCCCGCTTGTCAAAGCCGTGGCAGTACTCCGAAGCCAGGTCCACGATGGCCTGGCGGCTCTCCAGCTGGTCTATGCGGGCCAGCAATGCCTCGACGGTCGCGGCATCTGCACTCATGTCTTGCTCCCCTGCCCTGTTATGGTCCCTGCGGGCTTATCTCAGGCTCGGTAAGACGAATTGCTTGTTTGTGTCTAGCAAGTGTATCCGACCGGAACGCGGGGTCAAGCGCCTCGCTGTGAAAAAATGCCGCTCAGCGGTCGCTGTCGAGGGCAATCCACTCGCCGGCGGGGGCCATCAGCGCCGGGTCCTTGCGGCTCGCGTTGCCCACGTCCCGCGCAACCGGCGCAAGGCGCAGGGGAAATTTGATTTCGGGGGTAAACAGCGGGTCGTCGCTCGCGACCGGGTTGGCGTTGTCGAGCCAGCGCAGGGCTTCTTCGGTCGTCAGCAACAGCGGCATGCGCTGGTGCCAGTCGCGAAAAGCCGGCGCGGCCGCAGTAGTGACCAGCGTACAGGACAGAAGCGGCGCCTCGCCGTGCTCCCAGACATCCCAGAGCGCCGCGACGGCGAGCGCCTCCTCGGCGTTGGTGACCAGCCAGGGCACCCTGGCGCCCTCTTCCTTGCGCCACTCGAGGAAACTGCTCATGGGTACGATGCCCCGCTGGCGCCGGAAGGGGCCTCGGAACGCACGGCTATTCGCGAGCGTCTCGCAGCGGGCGTTGAACATCGCGTAGCGCTGGTCCACCGCGGGCGCCCAGGAAGGTGTCAGCCACCAGCGGGCCTCCCCGCCGCCCTCGCGTCGCAGCAGTGGTACCGACTCCGTCGGCGCGATGTTGTAGCGAGCCGGTGGAAGTGTCACGGCAATGCCCAGGCTGTGGAGCAGCGCATCGAGCCCCGGGGTGTGGACGATGTTGAAGCGGCCGCACATCGTCAGCGCACCGTGGCCGCCAGGAGCAGGAGAACCAGCAGGACGGTCCCCGCCAGCGCCAGGCCCCAGCTGCCGACGGCGAGTTCCAGCGTACCGAGGCCTGCCGCGAGCCCACCGCTCCTACGCGCAGGCGTCGAAGACGGCTCCCCGTTCGCCCGCTGGCCGGGGAGCCCGAAGGCGGACACCTGCCACGCAGCGAGGCGCGGCGCCAGGCGCGGCAAAAGCCGGCGGAAGAGCAACGCCAGGCCGGCGGCAGCCAGGGCGAAGGCCGCCACGGCCGCCAGGGCACCCGCGACGGCACTCAGGCCGCCGAGGCGCCAGCCGAGAACGGGTACGGCCAGCAGCGGCAGCGCCACGAGCGGCAGGGCCGCCACACTGCGGAACCCCGCGAGGAGCAGCAGGCCCCCGCGGCTCCCCGCGGCCAGCAACGCAAAGGCCGCGACAAATGGTGACGCCGACAGTGCGCCGGCAGCCCCCGCCACCGTGGGCACGACGGCGTTGTCGGCGGCCTTGGCAAGGAGCAGCGCCAGTTCGAAAGCCGCAAGGTCTCCGAGCACGAGCACGGCGATGACGGCGGGTAGCCGGCCCGGGATGCAGGCGCCATCGCCGAGGCGCGCGGCGAGCAACGTGTAGGTGGCCAGCGTGAAGCCGGCGAGAAGCAGGAGCAGGTCCGACGCCACCAGGGCGGCACCCAGCGCTCCCTGCGCCAGCAGCAGGCACGCGCTGCCGTACGGTCCGGTTCGGCCTGCGCGCATCCAGAGTGCCAGCGCGAAGCACAGCGCCAGGAGCGCCACCGTGGCCGAGGCAGCCATCGCCGGTACGGTGCCGGCCCCGAGCATGACCCAGGACAGGTCCAGCGCTCGACCCGGCACCAGTGCCGCAACGGGCAGGAGTGCCGCAAAGACCGGGAGCCAGCGCAGGACTGCCCCGGTCGACAGGGGTAACAGCGGCACGGCCAGCAGCGGCGCGAAGACGAGGAGCTGGACCAGGCTCACGGCGCGTAGAACTCCCGGCGCACCACCAGCGTCGCCCACTCCTGCGGGCTGTAGGGCACGGCCGCGAGCAGTCCGGCAAGGACCACGAGCAGCGCGGTCACGACCGGCGGTGCGAGCAGCGCGAGTGCGGTCTCCGCCCGGGCCCCCGCGGGCCGGGGCGACCATGGACCCGCGGGCGTACGGAACCAGGCCCGGTGAAGGATCGGCAGGAAGTAGGCAGCGTTCAGGGCGCTGCTGCCGGCGAGGACGACGACCGCCCAGGTGGCCTCGGCCTCCAGCGCACCGAGGCCCAGGTACCACTTGCTGATAAAACCGGCCATGGGTGGCAGCCCGATCATTCCCAGGGCAGCGACGGTAAACGCCGCGGTGGTCAGGGGCATGCGCCGGCCCACCCCGTCCAGCTCGCTGACCTTGTGCAGGCCGAGGGTCTCGGCATAGTTGCCCGCGCAGAAAAACAGCGTGATCTTCATGAGCCCCTGGTGCACCAGGTGGACGATACCGCCGATGCTGGCGAGGGGCCCGACGATCGCGACGCCG
Source organism: uncultured Alteromonadaceae bacterium (assembly GCA_964438205.1). GTDB lineage: Bacteria > Pseudomonadota > Gammaproteobacteria > Pseudomonadales > Halieaceae > Pseudohaliea. The sequence continues at coordinate 4,601 of CAYTJQ010000092.1, read as the reverse complement.
AGGGCGATGTACGACACCTGGGACACGGTCGAGAAGGCCAGCCGGCGCTTGAGGTCATCCTGGGCGAGGGCTCGCAGTGATCCATAGATAATGGTAAACGCCGCCACCGCCGCGAGCGCATCGGTCACGCCGAGTTCGGCCGCGTACTCCACGCCGAAGACGTCGTAGACGATGCGGATGATACCGAAGGCCCCGGCCTTGACCACGGCGACCGCGTGCAGGAGCGCACTCACCGGTGCCGGCGCAACCATGGCCCGGGGCAGCCAGCCGTGCAGCGGCACCAGCGCCGCCTTGACCCCGACACCCGCCACGAGCAGGAAGAAGATGGCGGCGAGTACCGGCGCCGGCGCATCGGAGCCGTCGAGGAAGCCGCGGGGCGTAAAGGTGAGCGTCCCCACTTCCGCATACAGCCAGGCCGTGCCGAGCAGCAGCGCCGCCCCGCCGCCGATGGTGTAGGCGAGGTAGCGGTTGCCCGCCTCGCGGGCCTGGGGCGTCTCCCGGTGCACGACCAGCGGATAGGTCGAGAGCGTCAGCAGTTCGTAGAAGAGCAGAAAGGTGAGCAGGTTACCGGCCATGGCGACGCCGACCGTCGCGGTAACGCAGAGACTGAAGAAGCCGAAGAAGCGGGCCCGGTTCGGCGAGTTCTCCAGGTAACCGATGGCGTAGATCGTGGTCAGGAACCAGAGCTGTGCCGAGAGCGTGACGAAGAGCAGCGCCAGCGAATCGGCGCGCAGGGAGAAGGCGATCCCCGGCAGCAGTGGAAAGGAAACCGCGTAGCTCACGCCGCGGGACACGCCCCAGAGCATCACGGCCACGAGCAGGAGCTTCGCGGTCGCCCCCGCGAGGTTGAGTGCGCTGCGCAAGCGCACGGCCTGCTCCGGCAGGAAAAAGATCACCAGCCCGGGCAGGAGCGAACTGGCGAGCACGGCGAGCGGCAGCAGCGCGTTTTCGTTCACGGCACGTCACCGAGAAGCGCCAGCAGCGGCTGTCCGAGGAAGCCCAGGCCCACGGCGCTGCCGGCGAGGACCAGCGCTGCCCATTCCATGCGCCGCGGCAGCGCCGTGGCATCGGGGCGGTCGCTGCCGCCGAAGGTGTGCTCGATGAGCTTGAAGATGTACACCGCCGCGAGCAGGCCGCCGAGGAGCACGACGGCAACCAGCCACCACTTGCCCATGCCAATGCCGGCCTGCAGCAGAAGCCACTTGCCGCTGAAGCCACCGCTCGGCGGCAGACCCATGAGGCTTACCCCGGCGAGCGCGATGGCACTGGCCGATAGCGGCATGTGCTGTACCACCCGCTCGAAGCCGTCGATGCGGTCGTGCCGGGCGCGCCGTGCCAGGTTGCCCACGGCCAGGAAAAGTCCGGCCTTCGCCAGCACGTGGGAGACCAGGAGCAGGACAAAGGCCCCGTAGGCCGCGAGCCCGGCCGCGGGCACCAGGGAGAGCGCCACGAGCAGGTAGCCGAGCTGCGCGACGGTCGAATAGGCGACCAGCAGCTTCGCCCGGGCCTGCAGCAGGGCCTGCAGCGAGCACCAGAGCACGCCGGCGGCCCCCAGGGCTGCGAGCAACTCGGCAACGAGCGGCCAGGCTCCGTCGTAGATCGACAGCCAGAGCCGCAGCACCAGGTACAGCGGCGCCTTGACGGCGAGCCCCGACAGCGCGGCACTCACCGGGGGCGTCGCGTTGGCGTGCGCCGGCGGCAGCCAGAAATGCAGCGGGAAGACGGCCGCCTTGAGCAGGAGACCAGCCACCATGAGCGCAAAGGCAACGGCACCCCCCGGCAGGCCCGTGCCCTGCCCGGCCAGCTGCGCGAGGTCGAGGGTGCCGGCAGCGCGATAGAGCAGCGCCACCCCGAGCAGGTACGCCAGGGAACCGGCCAGCGTCGCCAGCAGGTAGCGCAGCGAGGCCGCCAGCGCCGCCGGTCCGCCACCGAGCGCGGCCAGGGCGACGGCCGACAGCCCGAGCAGCTCGAGGGTCACGTAAAGATTGAACAGATCCCCCGCGACAAAGAGCCCGTTCAGGGCCGCGAGGAACAGGGGGAACAGGCCGGCGAAGTAGCGTCGTTCCGGCCCGGCGTAGGCAGCGCTGGCATGCAGCGCGAGCAACGGGGCGGCGACTGCCGTAACCAGCACGAGGATGATCGAAAGCCCGTCGACTCGCAGGGCGATCCCGAGGGGGGCGCCCCAGCCGCCGACGTCGTGCGCCAGGGTGCTGCCCGTCGACAGCGCTGCCGCGAAGAACAGCCCGAGCGCCAGGTTCCCCGCCGTGGCGACCGCCAGGAGCAGCCCCGCGGCCCGCGGCGCAAGCAGCGCGAGCAGGCCGCCGGCCAACGGCCAGAGCACCAGCAGCGGCAACAGCCCCGATCCGCTCACAAACCGCCCTGCCCGTCCCGGGGCTCATGATCGGCAGCAGGCACCGCCAGGCGCAGCAGCAGGTTGAGCCCGAGGGCCGTCGCGGCGACGGCGACGACGATGCCCGTTATGACCAGCGCCTGGGGTAGCGGATCCCCCGGCGTTGCCCCGGCGACGAGCACGAGAAACACGCTGCTGCCCATGACGTTGACCGCGAGCAGGCGACGGAGCGGGTGGGTCGCGACCACGAGTGCGTGAAAGCCCAGGCAGAACAGCCCGCTGCCGAGCACGGCATAGACGGCCTGCCCGGTCATGGCCCCCGGTCCTCCAGTTCCCCGGTGCCGAGGAACAGGGCGACCAGCGTCACGGCGATGGAGAGAAGCGCGAAGCCCTCGATCAGGAGGATAAGGGTCCCGGCGTGGGCAGGGGGCAGCTCCAGGAGCACCCCGCCTGTGGCGAGCGTACCGGCCGCGACCGCCAGGAAGACACCGACGCCCAGGCTGGCGAGAGGCCAGAGCCGCTGCTCGAAACGCCAGAGAAAGCGGTCGCGCCCGGCAAGCAGCGCCAAAATGCCGGCGGCAGCGAGGAGAGCCCCGCCCTGGAACGCGCCCCCGGGGCGCGTCGCGCCCGCCCACAGGAGATAGAGGGCGACGAGAACGAGCACCGGCAGGAGCAGCGAGGCGAGCTCACGCAGCACGCCCCCGACGGGTGCCCCCGCGCCGGGCGGCGGTAGCGGTGCCAGGCAGCGCACCCCGGCGAGGGCAACGAGCAGGACCACCAGCTCGAGCAGCGTATCGTAGCCGCGGAAGTTGAGGAGCACGGCCGTTACCGGGTGGCTCACGCCGCTGCTCTCGAGGGACCCGGCGATGAGCGCTGGCACATCCCGCCCGGGCACCGCGGGGCGGGTCACGGTCCAGGCGAGCACCGCCGCCAGCCCCGCCAGAAGCAGTGCAAGGAGCGCGCTGCCGAGCCGTTTCACGGCCGGTCCTCGTCCCGTCCGCGCAGCCGCGCCACCGCCGCCATCAACAGCGCGCCGGTCAGGCCCGCACCGATCGCCGCCTCGGCGAGCGCGACGTCCGGGGCCTCCAGGCGCATCCAGGCCAGCGCGAGCAACATGCCGAACGCCACGAAGAAAACCACCGCCGGGAACAGCGCCCGCGTGTAGAGCGCTCTCCACGCCGTGAACAGCAGGGCGACGGCGAGGAAAAGATCCAGCGCCAGGGGCAGCAGGTTCAACGCTGCCATGGCTCTACCCCCCGGCGCAGCGCCGCCCGGGCGATGACGTGGGAGACCGACGCACTGGCGAGGAGAACCAGGCACCAGGTGACGAAGAGCTTGGCCGCAACCGCGGGTGAGCCCGCCTCGAGGGCAAGGCCCAGGAGCAGGAAGCCTAGCCCCACGTTATCCGCCTTGGTCAGCGCATGCAGCCGCGCATGCACGTCGGGAAAGCGCAGGAGGCCGACGGTGCCGGCGAGAAAGAACAGGGCCCCGAGCAGCATGCAAGCCAGCGCCAGCCCGTTCATTCGCCCTCCCCACGCGGCTGCCAGACACGGCGCACGAAGGCGACCGCGGTGATCGCGGCGAGCAGCGCGAAGACCAGTGCGACATCCCGCAGGGCCGGCATGCCCCGCGTGTCGGCCTCCATGGCAAGGAGCGCAACGGCCGTCGTGCCGAAGAGCTGCGTGCTCAGCATGCGGTCTGCCGGCGTTGGGCCGGCGAGCACGCGCCAGAGGCCCGCGAGGAGATTGGCGAGAAGGAACAGGGCCAGCCCCGTATGCACCGCATCGAGGTTCACGGGGAGAAGATCCGTGCCAGCCGTGCCTCGAGACCGGCTAGGGCGGCCTCGTGTCCTCCCGCCCCGTCCAGCACGTGAACCCAGACCGTGTCGTCGCGGATATCGGCACTCAGCGTCCCGGGCGTCAGCGAGATGCTGTTCAGAAACAGCACCCGCGGCAGCCCCGGCGGCAGCGCCGTGTGGAAGGGGACAAGGGCCGGCGCAAGGCGCAGGCGCGGCGCCAGCGCCCGCCGGGCGACATCGATCGCCCCGAGCAGCGAATGCCAGGCAAAATAACCCGAGAAGAACAGGACCGGCAGCAACCGGAACGCAAGGGGCGGCAGCAGGCGCAGACTCAGCCACGTCGCCAGCAGCACGGCCGGCACGCCCAGGGACCAGCTCCCCGGCTCGAAGCCGGCGAGCACGCCCCAGAGCAGCGCGTAGAGAGCGGCGCGAAAGGCGCCGGCACGAAGGAAG
>CAYTJQ010000091.1:0-7843 GCA_964438205.1 uncultured Alteromonadaceae bacterium | reverse complement strand
CGCCGAAGCGCTGGCCGCCGAACTGCGCCTTGCCGCCCAGCGGCTGCTGGGTGACCAGGCTGTAGGAGCCCGTGGAACGCGCGTGCATCTTGTCGTCCACGAGGTGGTTCAGCTTCAGCATGTACATGTAGCCCACCGTGACCGGCCGGTCGAAGGCGTCGCCGCTGCGGCCGTCGTAGAGCGTGAACTGGCCGCTCTCCGGCATATCCGCGAGCTCGAGGAGAGCCTTGATGGACTCCTCCTGGGCGCCGTCGAAGACCGGCGTCGCCATGGGCACACCACCCGACAGGTTCTTCGCCAGGGCGAGGACCTCGTCGTCGGTCAGCTCGTCGAAGTTCTCGGGGCGACCCGCGCCATTGTTGTAGATCGAGTCGAGGAACTTGCGGATCTCCGCCGCCTTGCGCTGCTCCTGGACCATGAGGTTGATCTTGTCGCCGAGGCCCTTGGCCGCCATGCCGAGGTGCGTCTCGAGGATCTGGCCCACGTTCATGCGCGACGGGACGCCGAGCGGGTTGAGCACGATGTCCACCGGCTCGCCGTGCTCGTCGAAGGGCATGTCCTCCACGGGCATGATCACGGAGATCACGCCCTTGTTGCCGTGCCGGCCGGCCATCTTGTCGCCCGGCTGGATGCGGCGCTTGACCGCCAGGTAGACCTTGACGATCTTGAGCACGCCGGGGGCGAGGTCGTCGCCGCTTTGCAGCTTGCGCTTCTTGTCCTCGAAGCGCTCCTCGAGGAGCCTGTTCTGCTCCTCGAGCTGCCGCGCCGCCGAGGCGAGGGCGTCGTTCAGGTCGCTCTCGGAAAGCTTCAGCTTGAGCATCTGCTCCCGGTCCAGCTCCGCCAGGACCTTCTCGGACAGTGCGGTGCCCTTGGCGAGGCCGCCGCCGCTGACGGTCTTCCTGCCCTTGAGCAGGTTTGCGAGGCGCGCGAAGGTCGCCTCCTCGAAGATGCGGTACTCTTCCTTCAGGTCCTTGCGGAACTCGTCGAGCTGCATCTTCTCGATCTGCTGGGCGCGGGCGTCCTTCTCGAGGCCGTCGCGGGTGAAGACCTGCACGTCGATGACCGTACCCTTGGTGCTGGACGGCACGCGCAGGGAGGTGTCCTTAACGTCCGAGGCCTTCTCGCCGAAGATCGCGCGCAGCAGCTTTTCCTCCGGCGTGAGCTGGGTCTCGCCCTTCGGCGTGACCTTGCCCACGAGGATGTCGCCGGCGTCCACCTCGGCACCGATGTAGACGATGCCGGACTCGTCCAGCTTGGCCAGGGCGCTCTCACCCACGTTGGGGATGTCGGAGGAAATCTCCTCCGGCCCCAGCTTCGTGTCGCGGGCGATACAGGTCAGCTCCTGGATGTGGATGGTCGTGAAGCGATCCTCCTTCACCACGCGCTCGGAGACGAGGATCGAGTCCTCGAAGTTGTAGCCGTTCCAGGGCATGAAGGCGATACGCATATTCTGGCCCAGCGCCAGCTCGCCCAGGTCGATGGACGGGCCGTCGGCCAGGATGTCGCCGCGTTCCACCCGGTCACCGCGGCTCACGATCGGCCGCTGGTTGATGCAGGTGTTCTGGTTCGACCGGGTGTACTTGGTCAGGTTGTAGATGTCCACCGGCGCCTCGTCGGGGCCGACGTTGGCGTCGTCTACCCGCACGACGATGCGGCTGGCGTCGACGGAGTCGATGACCCCGTTGCGGCGGGCAACCACGCAGACGCCGGAGTCACCGGCAACGAAGCGCTCCATGCCCGTACCCACAAGCGGCTTCTCGCTGCGCAGCGTCGGCACCGCCTGGCGCTGCATGTTCGAACCCATGAGGGCGCGGTTGGCGTCGTCGTGCTCGAGGAACGGAATCAGGGCCGCGGCGACGGACACCACCTGCTGCGGCGACACGTCCATGTAATCGACGCGCTCCGGCGGCATGAGGTTGAACTCGTTCATGTGCCGCACGGTAATCAGGTCGTCGACGAAGCGGTTGCTCTTGTCGAGGCTGGCCGAGGCCTGGGCGATCACGTGCTCCGCCTCGTTGATGGCCGAGAGGTACTCGATATCGTCGGTCACCTGACCGTCCACCACGCGGCGGTAGGGGCTCTCGAGGAAGCCGTACTCGTTGGTCCGGGCATAGACCGCCAGCGAGTTGATCAGGCCGATGTTGGGACCCTCCGGCGTCTCGATCGGGCAGACGCGGCCGTAGTGGGTCGGGTGCACGTCGCGCACCTCGAAGCCGGCACGCTCGCGGGTCAGCCCGCCCGGGCCGAGGGCCGAGACGCGACGCTTGTGGGTCACTTCCGACAGCGGGTTGTTCTGGTCCATGAACTGGGACAGCTGGCTGGAGCCGAAGAACTCCTTCACCGCCGCCGAGACCGGCTTGGCGTTGATGAGGTCCTGCGGCATGAGCCCCTCGCTCTCGGCCATGGAAAGGCGCTCCTTCACGGCGCGCTCGACGCGCACCAGGCCGACCCGGAACTGGTTCTCGGCCATCTCGCCGACGCTGCGGATGCGGCGGTTGCCGAGGTGGTCGATGTCGTCGACCATGCCCTTGCCGTTGCGGATGCCGATGAGCGTCTTCAGCACCTCGACGATATCCTCGCGGGAGAGGATGCCGCTGCCGGTGATTTCCTCGCGGCCGAGGCGGCGGTTGAACTTCATGCGGCCGACGGCCGACAGGTCGTAGCGGTCCGCCGAGAAGAACAGGTTCTGGAACAGGTTCTCCGCGGACTCCTTGGTCGGCGGCTCGCCCGGGCGCATCATGCGGTAGATTTCCACCAGCGCCTCGAGCTCCGTGCGCGTCGGGTCCTGGCGCAGGGTCTCGGAGATGAACGGGCCGCAGTCGAGCTCGTTGGTATACAGCGTATCGATCTGCTTGACGCCGGCGGCCTCGAGCTTGCCCAGCACCTCCTCGGAGATCTCCGTGTTGCACTCCACCAGCACTTCGCCGGTCTTCTCGTCGACGATGTTTTTGGCCAGCGCGCGGCCGAAGAGATATTCCCGGGGGATCTCCAGCTCGCTCATGTTGGCCTTTTCCAGCTCCCGGATGTGGCGCTGGGTAATGCGGCGGCCCTGCTCGACCACGACCTTGCGGCCGATCTTGATATCGAAGGACGCGACGTCACCGCGCAGGCGCTCGGGAATCAGCGCCATGCGGTAGACACCGTCCTCGTCGACGGTGGAGGTGTTCACGTCGAAGAACATGTCGAGGATTTCCTCGGACTCGTAGCCGAGAGCGCGCAGCAGGATCGTCGCCGGCAGCTTGCGGCGGCGGTCGATGCGGGCGTAGACCAGGTCCTTCGGGTCGAACTCGAAGTCCAGCCAGGAGCCGCGGTAGGGGATGATCCGCGCGGAGTACAGGAGCTTGCCCGAGGAGTGGGTCTTGCCCTTGTCGTGATCGAAGAACACACCCGGGGAGCGGTGCAGCTGGGACACGATCACGCGCTCGGTACCGTTGATGACGAAGGTACCGTTTTCGGTCATCAGGGGGATTTCCCCCATGTAGACTTCCTGCTCCTTGATGTCCTTGATGGTCTTGTTGGCGCTTTCCTTGTCGTAGATGATCAGGCGCACCTTGACCCGCAGGGCACAGGAGTAGGTCACCCCGCGGAGCTGGCACTCCGCGACGTCGAAGACCGGCGTACCCAGGCGATAGTCCACGTACTCCAGCGCGGCGTTGCCGCTGTAGGAAACAATGGGGAAGACGCTCTTGAACGCGGCGTGCAGGCCATAGTCATCGCGCTCGTCAGCGGGGATGCCCTGCTGGGTGAACTTGCGATAGGAATCGAGTTGAATCGCGAGCAGGAACGGGACGTCCATGACCCTGGGCAGACTCCCAAAGTGCTTGCGAATGCGTTTCTTCTCAGTATATGAGTAGGCCATCAGTACTCCCCAGCATTGTATGCCCCGGACGCATCTGCCGTCCGCCAGCCCGGAGTCGGGCTAAATCATCAAGCTCTTAGCGAGCTCGCAACAGGCGGCGGCGCCGCCCCTAATTCCGTCCCGCAGAAGCGGGAAAAGGCCGGCGGGCATAACGCCCACCAGCCTTTCGAGTGCCCGGCAGTGCCGGACAAACACCAGCCTTACTTGAGCTCGACAGTGCCGCCGGCTTCTTCAAGCTGCTTCTTGATGTCTTCGGCTTCTTCCTTGGAAGCGCCTTCCTTGACCGCAGACGGCGCGCCGTCGACGAGACCCTTGGCTTCCTTCAGGCCGAGGCCCGTTACAGCGCGGACAACCTTGATCACGTTGACCTTTTTCTCGCCGGCAGACGTGAGCATGACATCGAACTCGGTCTGCTCTTCTTCGGCGGCACCACCGGCGTCACCACCGGCGGCGGCCGGCGCTGCGGCAACAGCCGCTGCGGCGGTCACGCCGAACTTTTCTTCCATGGCGTCGATGAGCTCGACTACTTCCATCACGCTCATTTCGGCGATGGCTTCCAGAATGTCGTCTTTGGACATACCCATTGTGCTTACTCCTGTGTACGGTAACTTTGAGATTCCGGCTTAGACTGCTGATCAGGCCGCTGCTTGCTCTTTCTGCTCGCGGACTGCAGCCAGTGTGCGCACCAGTTTTCCAGGTACTTCGTTCATGGTCCGTGCCAGCTTCGCTACCGGTGCCTTCATCACGCTCATGAGCATGGCGAGGGCTTCCTCGCGGGTCGGTAGCTTGGCCAGTACGTCCAGTTGGTCAGCACCCAGCATCTGGCCACTCACCGCCAACACCTTCACCTCGAACTTGTCGTTCGTCTTGGCGAAATCCTTGAACAGGCGCGCGCAGGCACCCGGGTCTTCCATGGAAAACCCGAACAGGGACGGGCCTACCAGTGCGTCGCTGACGCACTCGTATTCCGTGCCCTCGAAGGCGCGCTTGGCCAGGGTGTTCCGCACGACGCGGAGGGTCACCTTGTTCTCGCGCGCTTCCTTGCGCAGGGCCGTCATCCCGTCGACAGATACGCCGCGCGCATCTGCAATGACGAGGGACAGGGCGTTGGTGGCGGTCTCATTGACTTCGGCGACGATCGCCTTCTTGTCTTCGAGTGCAATTGCCACTGGTCTTTACTCCTGGTTTGCTTGCAAAGGTCACCGCCATCCTCTGCGGCGACCACGTTCGCGGTGAACGGATCCACCATCTGCGTAGGCCGGGCCGGGCCCGTTTAGGCCGCGCGCTTTCGCGCGCCGCACCTACGGTCTTTGATGGCCTTCAGTTCATGGCGAGGGACGCATCCCGGGCGCATTGTCCAAAGACCTCAAAGCTGGCCGGTGTGGCACTCACCCAGGTGCAGTGGGTGCCCTGCCGGCCGTCAGCGCCGCCCTCCCTGGCGGCGCCCGTTACCGGGGCGCTTTCGCGCCCGCGGTCACAGTTCGGTTACAGCTCGCTTACAGCTCGATAGACGCCTGGTCGATGGTCACGCCCGGGCCCATGGTCGTGGACAGGGTGACCTTCTTCATGTAGACGCCCTTGGCAGCCGCCGGCTTGGCCTTCTTCAGGTCCGCCAGTACGGCTTCGAGGTTGCCCTTGATCGCATCCAGCTCGAAGCTGATCTTGCCGATGCCGCCGTGGATGATGCCGTTCTTGTCCGTGCGGAAACGCATCTGGCCGGACTTGGCATTCTTCACGGCCGTCTCGACATCCGGCGTGACAGTGCCGGTCTTCGGGTTCGGCATCAGGCCGCGGGGGCCGAGGAGCTGGCCCAGCTGGCCGACGACGCGCATGGCGTCCGGGGAGGCCACGACGACGTCGAAGTCCATCATGCCGCCCTTGATCTGGTCGGCCAGTTCTTCCATGCCGACGAAATCGGCACCGGCAGCCTTCGCCTTCTCGGCGTTCTCGCCCTGCGTGAACACGGCGACGCGGACATCGGAACCGGTGCCGTGGGGCAGAGTGGTGGCGCCGCGGACCGCCTGGTCCGATTTGCGCGCGTCCACGCCGAGCTTGACCGCGACTTCCACGGTCTCGTTGAACTTTGCCGTCGACAGCTCCTTGAGCAGGGCGACCGCTTCCTCGAGCGGGTAGGCCCGGTTGCGGTCGACTTTTTCACGGTAGGCGCGCAGGCGCTTGGAAAGCTTGGCCATCTCAGTTCACCCCCTCGACGTCGAGACCCGCGGAACGGGCGCTGCCGGCGATCGTGCGTACCGCCGCATCCATGTCGGCTGCCGTGAGGTCCGGCCACTTCTGCTGGGCGACCTCCTCGAGCTGGGCGCGGGTGACCTTGCCCACCTTCTTCGTATTCGGCTCACCGGATCCCTTGCTGATGCCCGCGATCTTGCGCAGGAGCACCGACGCCGGCGGCGTCTTCCTGATGAAGGTGAAGGAGCGGTCGCTGTAAACCGTGATCACCACGGGGATCGGCAGACCGGGCTCCGTGCCCTGGGTCTCGGCGTTGAACGCCTTGCAGAACTCCATGATATTGACGCCGTGCTGGCCGAGCGCCGGGCCCACGGGCGGACTCGGATTGGCCTGGCCGGCCGGCACCTGCAGCTTGATGTAAGCTTCGACTTTCTTTGCCATTGTCTACCTTCTCCCGGGTACAAGCGCCGCCACGGGCCCTGCGGGCCTGGCTGGCTCCCCCTTGGGACGGCCGCAGCCGTCCGTTCCACAAGCGACGGGGCCTGCCCCGCCGCGCCTGCTCAGGCCTTTTCGACCTGGCTGAATTCCAGTTCCACCGGGGTGGAACGACCGAAGATCAGCACCGCCACATTGAGGCGGTTCTTCTCGTAGTTGACCTCTTCGACCACGCCATTGAAGTCGTTGAAGGGGCCGTCGACCACGCGGACCATCTCGCCCGGCTCGAAGAGCGTCTTCGGTTTCGGCGCCTCCGTGCCTTCCTCGATGCGGTTGAGGATGGCATTGGCCTCCGCCTCGCTGATCGGCGCCGGCGCATCGGCCTTGCCACCGATGAAGCCGAGCACCCGGGGCGTTTCCTTCACCAGGTGCCAGGTATCGTCGTCGAGTTCCATCTGCACCAGCACATAGCCGGGGAAGAATTTGCGCTCGCTGCGCCGCTTCTGGCCGCCGCGCATCTCCACGACTTCCTCCGTCGGCACCAGCACCTCACCGAAGCGATCCTGCATCGCGTGCAGTTCGATCCGCTCCTTGAGGCTTGCGGCCACCTTCTTCTCGTAACCGGAGTAGGCGTGTACGACGTACCAGCGCATTGCCATAGGCAGCTTATCTCCTAACCAATAACCAGTGACACGAGCCAACCCAGGAAGGAGTCGAGCCCCCATAGGATCAGCGCCACCACGAGCACGAACGCCACCACGATCAGCGTGGTCTGCACCGTCTCCTGGCGGGTCGGCCAGACCACCTTGCGGATCTCCGTGCGCGAGCCCTTTACCAGGGACCAGAAGGCCGCTCCCTTGGCCGTCTGCAGGGCTACGAAACCGGCCATGGCGGCCAGCGCGAGGATGCCCAGCACGCGGTAGAGCAGCGACTCGTTGGCGAAGTAGCTGTTGCCCACCACGGCGACCGCGACCAGCGCAAAGACGACAATCCACTTCAGGGCGTCAAAGCGACTGGCTGGCGTTTCCACACTCATTCACACTTCCTTTCCGATCCGCTCGCGTCCGGATCACACCTGCCACTAGTGGCAGGCCAGGAGGGACTCGAACCCCCAACCTGCGGTTTTGGAGACCGCTGCTCTGCCAATTGAGCTACTGGCCTGAAACACGTTTACAAACAACCTTTTACAAACAACCTTTACAAACAGCTCTTACAGACAACCTATACAGACGAAGAAGCCGAACCCCTCGCAAGGTGGTTCGGCTCACCGTCCTGCGGCGGCCGCAGCCGCCGCGGATCTGCCTGCCTACTCGATGATCTTCGAGACCACGCCCGCACCCACCGTGCGGCCGCCTTCCCGCA
>CAYTJQ010000090.1:0-8012 GCA_964438205.1 uncultured Alteromonadaceae bacterium | reverse complement strand
AGCAGCCGCTGGGCGGCAAGGCGCAGTTCGGCGGCCAGCGCTTCGGCGAGATGGAAGTCTGGGCCCTCGAGGCCTACGGCGCCGCCTACACGCTGCAGGAGATGCTGACGGTCAAGTCCGACGACGTCGCGGGCAGGACCAAGATGTACAAGAACATCGTCGATGGCGACCATCGCATGGAGCCGGGCATGCCCGAGTCCTTCAACGTGCTGGTCAAGGAAATCCGCTCTCTCGGTATCGATATCGAGCTGGAGAACGACTAGACCGCGCTGCACGCGAATGGACAGGGACCGGGGGGCGCGAGCCGCGCCTCCCCGCCCGCAACACCTCTTGGAGGATAGGCCTTGAAAGACTTACTGAATCTGCTCAAGTCCCAGGGACACACGGAAGAATTTGACTCCATCCGCATCGGCCTTGCGTCCGCGGACATGATCCGCTCGTGGTCCTATGGCGAAGTCAAGAAACCGGAAACGATCAACTACCGCACCTTCAAGCCGGAGCGCGATGGTCTTTTCTGCGCCAAGATCTTCGGCCCGGTGAAGGACTACGAGTGCCTCTGCGGCAAGTACAAGCGCCTCAAGCACCGCGGCGTGATCTGCGAGAAGTGCGGTGTCGAAGTCGCCCTCGCCAAGGTGCGTCGCGAGCGCATGGGGCACATCGAGCTAGCGAGCCCGGTCGCCCACATCTGGTTCCTGAAGTCTCTGCCATCGCGCATCGGGCTGCTGCTGGACATGACCCTGCGCGATATCGAGCGCGTGCTCTACTTCGAGTCCTACATCGTGACGGATCCGGGGATGACCACCCTCGAGCACGCCCAGCTGCTAACCGACGAGCAGTACTACGAGGCGATGGAAGAGTTCGGCGACGAGTTCACGGCGAAGATGGGCGCCGAGGCCGTGCAGGACCTCATGAAGCAGATCGATATCGACGGTGAGATCGCCCAGCTGCGCGAGGAAATCCCGCAGACGAACTCCGAAACGAAGATCAAGAAGCTGTCCAAGCGGCTGAAGCTGCTCGAGGCCTTCGCGGGCTCCGGCAACAAGCCCGAGTGGATGGTCCTCAATGCGCTGCCCGTGCTGCCCCCGGACCTGCGTCCGCTGGTGCCGCTCGACGGCGGCCGCTTCGCGACCTCGGACCTCAACGACCTGTACCGCCGGGTGATCAACCGCAACAACCGCCTGAAGCGGCTGCTGGACCTGAATGCCCCGGACATCATCGTGCGCAACGAGAAGCGCATGCTGCAGGAAGCGGTCGATGCGCTGCTGGACAACGGCCGTCGCGGCCGGGCCATCACCGGCTCCAACAAGCGCCCGCTGAAGTCCCTGGCCGACATGATCAAGGGCAAGCAGGGCCGCTTCCGCCAGAACCTCCTCGGCAAGCGGGTGGACTACTCCGGCCGCTCCGTGATTGTCGTCGGCCCGACACTCAGGCTGCACCAGTGCGGCCTGCCCAAGAAGATGGCCCTGGAGCTGTTCAAGCCCTTCATCTTCGGCAAGCTCGAGGCGCGCGGCCTGGCGACCACCATCAAGGCTGCCAAGAAGATGGTCGAGCGCGAGCCGCCGGAAGTCTGGGACATCCTCGCGGAGGTCATCCGCGAGCACCCGGTGCTCCTGAACCGCGCCCCGACGCTGCACCGCCTCGGTATCCAGGCTTTCGAGCCGGTGCTCATCGAGGGCAAGGCCATCCAGCTGCACCCGCTGGTCTGTGCCGCCTACAACGCGGACTTCGACGGCGACCAGATGGCCGTGCACGTGCCCCTGACCCTGGAGGCACAGCTCGAGGCCCGGGCGCTGATGATGTCCACCAACAACATCCTGTCCCCGGCCAACGGCGAGCCCATCATCGTACCGTCCCAGGACGTGGTACTGGGCCTCTATTACATGACCCGCGAGCGCATCAACGCCAGGGGCGAGGGCCGGGCCTTCACCAGCGTGGCCGAGGTGCACCGCGCCTACTACGCCGGCCAGGTCCACCTGCAGGCGCGGGTCAAGGTTCGCATCAGCGAGATGGTGATCGGTGACGACGGCGAGCGCGAAGCGCGCGATTTTCTCGCCGACACCACCGTGGGGCGCGCCCTGCTGTGGGAGATCGTGCCCCGGGGCATCGCCTTTGCCATGGTCAACCAGCCCATGGCCAAGCGCGCCATTTCGCAGATCATCAACCAGTGCTACCGGGCCGTGGGCCTCAAGGCCACGGTGATCTTCGCGGACCAGCTCATGTACATGGGCTACGATTTCTCCACCCGTTCCGGTGCCTCCATCGGCGTCAACGATTTCGAGATCCCGGAGGAGAAGACGCGCATCATCGACAGCGCGGAAGCCGAGGTAAAGGAGATCGAGGACCAGTTCGCCGCCGGTCTCGTGACCGCGGGCGAGAAGTACAACAAGGTCATCGACATCTGGTCCCGGGCGAACGACCTCGTGTCCAAGTCCATGATGGAGGGCCTGTCCAAGGAGACCGTGGTCAACCGCGACGGTGAAGAGGAGGAGCAGGCGTCCTTCAACTCCGTGTTCATCTACGCCGACTCAGGCGCCCGGGGCTCCCCCGCCCAGATCCGCCAGCTGG
Organism: uncultured Alteromonadaceae bacterium; assembly: GCA_964438205.1. Classification (GTDB taxonomy): domain Bacteria; phylum Pseudomonadota; class Gammaproteobacteria; order Pseudomonadales; family Halieaceae; genus Pseudohaliea. Next base: position 5,447 of record CAYTJQ010000090.1, on the reverse strand, counting down.
CGGGCATGCGCGGCCTCATGGCCAAGCCGGACGGCTCCATCATCGAGACGCCGATCACCGCGAACTTCCGCGAGGGTCTGAACGTTCTGCAGTACTTCATCTCGACCCACGGCGCGCGGAAGGGCCTGGCGGATACGGCCCTGAAGACGGCCAACTCCGGCTACCTGACCCGCCGCCTCGTCGACGTGGCGCAGGACCTGGTGGTCACGGAAGAGGACTGCGGCACGGACCGCGGCCTGCTCATGACGCCGGTGATCGACGGCGGCGACATCATCGAGTCCCTCGGGGACCGGGTGCTCGGCCGCATCGTCGCCCGCGACGTGATCAAGCCGGGCACGGAAGACGAGATTGCCGTTACTGCCGGCACCATGCTCGACGAGCTGTGGATCCGCCGCCTCGAGGAAATGGGTATCGACGAGGTGGAAGTGCGCTCGCCGATCACCTGCGAAACGCGCCACGGGATCTGCTCGGCCTGCTACGGCCGGGACCTCGCCCGGGGCCACAAGGTCAACAACGGCGAGGCGATCGGGGTGGTCGCGGCGCAGTCCATCGGCGAGCCGGGCACGCAGCTCACCATGCGGACCTTCCACATCGGTGGTGCCGCGAGCCGGGCGACGGCCCAGGACAACATCCAGATCATCAACGACGGTACGGTGCGCCTGCACAACGTGAAGGTCGTGGAGCGCCAGGACGACAACCTGATTGCCGTCTCCCGATCCGGCGAGCTTTCGATCCTCGACCGCATGGGCCGCGAGCGCGAGCGCTACAAGCTGCCCTACGGCGCCATCATCAAGGTGGCGGACAACGCCGAGGTCAGCGCCGGTGACGTGGTGGCCAGCTGGGATCCGCACACCCACCCGATCATCACCGAGGTGGCCGGTACGGTGAAGTTCTCCGGCATGGACGAGGGCATCACCATCAAGCGCCAGACGGACGAGCTCACGGGCCTGTCCAGCATCGAGGTCATGGACGCCTCCGAGCGCCCGGCCGCGGGCAAGGATATCCGCCCGGCGATCACCCTGGTGGATGAGAACGGCGAGGAGCTGTGCCTGGCGGATACCAACGTCCCCGCGCACTACTTCCTGCCGCCCGGCGCCCTGGTGGGTATCGAGGACGGCATCCGGGTCGAGGTCGGCGACGTGATCGCCCGTATCCCGCAGGAAGGCTCCAAGACCCGGGACATCACCGGTGGCCTGCCGCGGGTTGCGGACCTGTTCGAGGCGCGCAAGCCGAAGGAGCCGGCCATCCTGGCCGAGATCTCCGGCACCGTCAGCTTCGGCAAGGAGACCAAGGGCAAGCGCCGCCTGGTCATCACCCCGACGGACGGCAAGCCGCTGCCCGACGGCTCCGATCACTACGAGGCGCTGATCCCGAAGTGGCGCAACCTATCGATCTTCGAGGGCGAGTCCGTGGAGAAGGGCGAGATGATCTCCGAAGGTCCGCTCAGCCCCCACGACATTCTCCGCCTGCAGGGCATCGAGGCGCTGGCGAAGTACATCGTCAACGAGATCCAGGAGGTCTACCGCCTCCAGGGCGTGAAGATCAACGACAAGCACATCGAGGTGATCGTTCGCCAGATGCTGCGCAAGATCGTGATCACGTCCTCCGGGGACTCGGAGTTCATCAAGGGCGAGCAGATCGAGTACGTCGCCTTCCTCGAGGAGAACGAGCGTCTCCTCGCCGAGGGCAAGGTGCCGGCTACCGGGGAGCGCGAGCTGCTGGGTATCACCAAGGCGTCCCTGGCCACGGAGAGCTTCATCTCCGCGGCGTCCTTCCAGGAGACCACCCGCGTCCTTACGGAGGCGGCGGTCACCGGCAAGCGCGACTACCTGCGTGGCCTGAAGGAGAACGTGGTCGTCGGCCGCCTGATCCCCGCGGGGACGGGTCTGACCTACCACGAGGATCGCAAGCGCAAGCGCCAGGAAGCCGAGGAGTTTTCCGTGTCTGCTCAGGATATCGAGGCCGCCCTCTCCGAAGCGCTGCAGGAAGGGGGGCACGGCGAGTAAGCTTGCCGTTCCGCCCGGATCAGGTGCCCGAAAGGGCTGCTTGACGCCCCGCAGGGGCGTCTATAGAATGCCGCCTCCTCTTTTGGGGGTGGCTTCGCTCGTCCTGTTGTAGCAGCCGCGCAGCGGCGGCTCACGGGATCGGGGGCGCACGCGCCCGTAACGGAATTTGTGGAGTAACAGACAGTAATGGCAACGATCAACCAACTGGTTCGTAAGCCGAGGAAGCGCAAGGTCGAGAAGAGCGACGTGCCGGCCCTCCAGGCCTGCCCGCAGCGTCGCGGCGTGTGCACCCGGGTGTACACGACGACGCCGAAGAAGCCGAACTCCGCCCTGCGCAAGGTCTGCCGGGTGCGTCTCACCAACGGGTACGAGGTGTCCTCCTACATCGGCGGTGAAGGGCACAACCTGCAGGAGCACAGCGTGGTGCTGATTCGCGGCGGCCGGGTCAAGGACCTGCCGGGCGTTCGCTACCATACGGTGCGCGGCAGCCTCGATACCTCCGGTGTCTCGGATCGCCGCCAGGGCCGTTCGAAGTACGGCGCCAAGCGTCCAAAGTAACGCTTCCGGGGCTGCGCTGAACCCGCCCGCCCCGAGGGCAACCCAGGCAGTCAACACTGACAGCAGTCAACACTGCAGTAAGGCCGGACCCCTGCCTCCCCCGCAAGTGGCAGGTCGGTGTCCGGGTAACCTGAAGAGAGAAGGTACTACTCATGCCGAGAAGAAGAGTCGTCGCCAAGCGCGAGGTGCTGCCCGATCCCAAGTACGGGAACGCCACGCTGGCAAAATTCATGAACCACGTCATGGTCAGCGGCAAGAAGTCCGTGGCCGAAGGCATCGTCTACGGTGCCCTTGACCTGGTCAACGAACGCTTGAACCGGGACCCGATCGAGGTCTTCGACGAAGCCCTCGAGAACATCGCGCCCATGGTCGAGGTGAAATCCCGCCGGGTCGGCGGTGCCACCTACCAGGTCCCCGTCGAAGTGCGCCCCTCCCGCCGCGTGGCGCTGTCCATGCGCTGGCTGGTAGAGCACGCCCGCAACCGCGGTGAGAAGTCCATGCGCCAGCGCCTGGCCGGCGAGATCATCGACGCCTCCCAGGGCAAGGGCAACGCCGTGCGCAAGCGCGAGGACGTACACCGGATGGCCGAGGCGAACAAGGCGTTCTCGCACTACCGGTTCTGAAGCAACCGCCCGACAACCTGTTAATGGGGATTACATTGTGGCTCGTAAAACACCGATAGCCCGGTACCGCAACATCGGTATCTGTGCGCACGTGGACGCCGGCAAGACGACGACCACCGAGCGCGTGCTGTTCTACACCGGCCTTTCGCACAAGATCGGCGAGGTGCACGACGGCGCGGCTGTCATGGACTGGATGGAGCAGGAGCAGGAGCGGGGTATCACCATTACCTCCGCTGCGACGACCTGCTTCTGGCAGGGCATGGACCAGCAGTTCGACCAGCACCGCATCAACATCATCGACACCCCCGGGCACGTCGACTTCACCATCGAGGTGGAGCGCTCCCTGCGGGTTCTCGACGGCGCCGTGGTCGTGCTCTGCGGTTCCTCCGGCGTGCAGCCCCAGACCGAGACGGTCTGGCGGCAGGCCAACAAGTACGAAGTGCCGCGCATGGTCTTCGTCAACAAGATGGACCGCGCCGGCGCCAACTTCCGCTGGGTCGTGGACCAGCTCCGCGAGCGCCTGGGCGCCAATGCCGTGCCGCTGCAGATGACGATCGGTGCCGAGGACGAGTTCAGGGGTGTCGTCGACCTGGTCAAGAACAAGGCCATCCTCTGGAACGAAGAGGACATGGGCATGACTTACGAGTACGGCGAGATTCCCGCTGAGATCGCCGACGATGTCGCCGAGATGCGCGAGTACATGATGGAAGCTGCGGCCGAGGCCACGGAAGAACTCATGGAGAAGTACCTCGAGGAGGGCGAGCTCACCGAGGAAGAGATCAAGCAGGGCATCCGGGCGCGCACCATCGCCAACGAGATCGTCCCCGTGCTCGGGGGTTCCGCCTTCAAGAACAAGGGTGTACAGGCCATGCTCGACGCGGTGGTCGAGTACCTGCCGGCACCGACCGAGGTGAAGGCCATCGAGGGCACCCTGGACGACGGCGAGACCGTCGAGACCCGGGAAGCCGATGACGATGCGCCGTTCGCGGCGCTGGCCTTCAAGATCGCCACGGACCCGTTCGTCGGCACGCTGACTTTCTTCCGGGTCTACTCCGGCAAGCTGGAGAGCGGCACCGCCGTCTACAACTCCGTGAAGAGCAAGAAGGAGCGTGTCGGCCGGATGGTGCAGATGCACTCCAACTCGCGCGAGGAGATCAAGGAAGTGCTGGCCGGCGACATCGCCGCCGCCGTGGGCCTGAAGGACGTCACTACCGGTGATACGCTCTGCGCCCAGGAGCACCCGATCATCCTCGAGCGCATGGAGTTCCCGGAGCCTGTGATCTCCGTTGCCGTAGAGCCGAAGTCCAAGGCCGACCAGGAGAAGATGGGCATCGCCCTCGGCAAGCTGGCGCAGGAGGATCCGTCCTTCCGCGTGAAGACCGACGAGGAAACGGGCCAGACCATCATCTCCGGCATGGGCGAGCTGCACCTCGACATCATCGTCGACCGCATGCGCCGCGAGTTCAACGTGGAGGCCAACATCGGCAAGCCGCAGGTGGCCTACCGCGAGGCGATCCGTAACACCACCGAGATCGAAGGCAAGTTCGTGCGCCAGTCCGGCGGCCGCGGCCAGTATGGCCACGTCTGGGTCAAGTTCGAGCCGGGCGAGGATGCCGATGCCGAGGGCCTGGAGTTCGTCAACGCCATCGTCGGCGGCGTGGTCCCCAAGGAATACATCCCGGCGGTGCAGAAGGGCATCGAGGAGCAGATGCAGAACGGCGTCCTCGCCGGCTACCCGCTCCTGGGCCTGAAGGCGACGCTGTACGACGGCTCCTTCCACGACGTGGACTCCAACGAGATGGCGTTCAAGATCGCCGCCTCCATGGCCACCAAGAAGCTGGCCCAGGAGGGCGGCGCCGTGCTCCTCGAGCCGATCATGAAGGTCGAGGTGGTCACGCCGGAGGAGAACATGGGTGACGTGGTCGGCGACCTGAACCGCCGCCGCGGCCTGATCTCCGGTATGGACGAGACGCCCGCCGGCAAGGTGGTGAACGCCGAGGTGCCGCTGGCCGAGATGTTCGGCTACGCGACGGACCTGCGCAGCGCGACCCAGGGCCGGGCCACCTACACGATGGAGTTCGCCAAGTATTCCGAGGCGCCGAACAACATCGCGGAAGAGATCGTCGCCAAGAACAAGTCCTGAGGGCTTTTTCCGGTACTGAGTTTTTGTTTGACTGGTTTTTTTGTTTGAGAGGTGATGCAAAGTGGGAAAGGAAACTTTTGAGCGCGCGAAGCCCCACGTCAACGTGGGCACCATCGG
>CAYTJQ010000089.1:0-8246 GCA_964438205.1 uncultured Alteromonadaceae bacterium | reverse complement strand
GCCGGGCCGCCTGGTGGGACAGGACCAGGCGCTTGACCACGTCCAGGGCAGCGGCGTTGCGGCCGCCGCCGGTGATCACCATGTCGGCGTGGCGCGCGCTGGGCTGAATGAACTCGAAGTACATCGGGCGCACGGTCTCCTCGTACTGCCGGAGCACGTCGGCGACGCTGCGGCCACGCTCTTCGAGGTCCCGCGCGAGGCGCCGCAGGAGGCACAGGTCGAGCGGCGTGTCGACGAAGAAGCGGATGTCGAAGAAGTCGCGCAGCCCGGGGTGCGCCAGCAGCAGGATACCCTCCACGAGCACCACCGGCGCGGGCGCGACGCGCTCGCGGTGCGGCGCACGGGTGTGGCGGGCGTAGTCGTAGACCGGCACCTCGACGTCCTCGCCGGCGCGCAGCGCCTGCAGCTGTGAAAGCAGGAGGTCCTGCTCCAGGGCGTTCGGGTGGTCGTAGTTCACCCGTTCGCGTTCGGCCGGCGGCACGGCGCCCTGGTCGCGGTAGTAGCTGTCTTCGCTGATCAGGGTCAGGCCCAGGCCGGGGTCTCGCGCCTGTACCGCCTCGCGCAGCGTCTGGGCGAACAGGGTCTTGCCCGACGCGGAGGGTCCGGCAATCGCAATGAAATAAGGGCGCACGACCGATCCCCGCCTCGCTCCGACCAGGGACGCATTCTACAGCACAAGCCCCACCGTGAGACGCCTGCCTTGCCAACGGGTGGCACCGTGCTACAGTGCCGCAGGCATCGTTGGTGCGACAGCTGCGCCCCATGCCGGCTTCACGCCCCCGCGTTGAGGAGAGGGTTCTTGGGCACACTGGACCTGGTCGGCTCATCCAGTGGACGCGTCGACGCGTTCCTCACCGAGCTCCATGCCAGCGCCGGCGACGCGCTCTCCGCGTCCGCGCAGGCGCGACTGCTGCAGCTCGCCTGCGACCTGCTGGACCCCCTGCCCCCCGCGACGGTGCCCGCCACGCGCGAGGTCTCGGTGCTGATCGTCGACCTGCGCGACTTCTCGACCTTTGCCGCCGACCGGCCGGCGGAAGAACTCCTTGCGGTGCTGACCCCGTTCCTCACCCGCATGACCGAGGTCGTTCACGCGCACGGCGGCTTCGTCGACAAGTTCCTCGGGGACGGCCTCCTGGCCCTGTTCGGCGCCCCGCAGGCCGCCGAGGACCATCTCGCCCGGGCGATCGCCTGCGCCGTCGACATGCAGGTGGCGATGGTGGCGCTCAACGCCGCCCAGACCGCGAGCCGGTTGCCGGCGATTCACGCGGGCATCGGCATCAACAGCGGCGAGGCTGTCGTCGGCAGCTTCGGGCCGCCCGCGCACCGTGAGTACACGGCCATCGGCGATACGGTCAACTTTGCTGCCCGGGTAGAGGCCTTCAGCCTGCGCGGCCAGGTACTGCTCAGTGAGCACAGCTTCCGCGCCGCGGGCGACCTGGTGGAACCCGGTCACGTGCGCGAGCTGCGGGTGAAGGGTCGGGAACGGCCGGTGCGCCTGTTCGAGGTTGCCGCGATCACCCGGCCCACGCGCCGCGCCGTGCCCCGGATCGAGTCCCGGCGCTCACCGCGGGTCGCCGTGGACCTGCCGCTGCACTATTACCCGGTGCTGGATGCGCGGGTGGTGGCAGAAGCCCAGCAGGGGCACATTCTCAACCTCGGTTACGACGGCATGCTCACCCGGCTGCCGGTCGCCGATCCGCTGCCCGGCGAGATCTGCTTCACGGTCACGCCGGACCTGGCCTCGAACGAGCACAGCGAACTCGTGGCGAGGCGCCTGCACCAGCGATCCGCGGGAGCTGCCGGCAACGCCGCCTTCGCGTTCATCAACACGGGCACCCCCGGGCACGAGGCCGTCTGCCGCTACGTCGACAGGATGCTCTGGCGCCGCTGAGGCGCCGAGCGCGGCCGTCGCCTAGGGGATGGGGACCTGCAGCACCCGGTCGCCGACGTAGGAGCCGATCCACAGGCTGCCCGCCGCCTCCACGGCGACCGTCCCCGCGCCCATCGGCGCGCCTTCGTGCCGGAACACGGTCTCCTTGGCCAGGGTCTCCGGGTCGACGGCGATGATGGAAAAGGGCAGCAGGCTGACCTCGCCCCGCGGCTGCCGAATCGAGCGCACGAGCGCGATGAGGCCGGCATGGTGCGAAGCGATCAGCAGCCGGCCGTCGGCCGCCCAGCTCGCGTTGTCGGGCTTCTCCAGGGCGACTTCGCCGAGCCGCTCACCGGTCGCGAGGTCGATCTTGCGCATGCGGTTCGCCAGGTACTCGTTCAGGTACAGGGCCCGGCCGTCCGGCGACACGGTGACGCCGTTCGGATAGCGGCTCGCCGTGCCCGGCTGCTCACGGAAACCCGCCGCGGGGTCCCAGCGGTAGACGAAACCTGTGTCGCGCCCCAGCAGGGCGAGGAAGAAAGAGCGCACCTCGGCGCTGCGCGGCGCCATGTGGCTGACGACGAAGCCCCCGTCCGGGAGCGCGGCTACGTCGTTGAAGTAACCCTCCGGCGGTGCCTCGACGCAACCACGCCAGGCAACCGTCGGCGGAGCCCCGTCCGCGGGTGCACCGGGGGACAGCTCGAAGAACTCGACGGACTCCCGGCCGCGGTGGTTCACGGCAAGCAACTGCCAGCGGCCATCGGCGCGCCGCGCAAGATCGAGGCCGTGCAGGTGCAGGGCCGCCTCCGGTGCCGGGCAGGCCGGGTCGCCCCAGCCATCAGCCGGGGCGATCGTCGTCGTGACCGGGGAGGCGTCCGGCCCCTGCGTATCGAGCAGCACGAGGCCGCCCGGGTCGCCCATCTGCCCGACGACCAGGTAGCGCCCGCCGGGCGCCCGGACGATATCCTCCGGACCGACGAACCCGCACACCGGCACCAGCCCGCCCACGGCAGCGCAGGGCGGCGCATCGGCGGCGCAGGACGCGACGGACGCGAACGCGGCGAAAAGGCAGGCCATGACCGGACCGGCGCGGTGCAGGGGCGGAAACATGGCAGGCCTACTCCTTTAATGGTTCTCGCTTCTTACGGGGTTCTCGCTTCTTGCGGGTTTTCGAGCCGGCTCGGGCCGGCCATCCCTTCCGGCGCTCGCCCGGGCGCGGCGGCAGGCGCCCCATTGTAGGGGGACGGCGAGCGGCAAGCGACCGGAACGATCCCCAGGGTCTGCGCGGGATACTGCAGAGGTACTGCGCCCGGTCGGGCATCAGGATCCGCGATCGGCCCGGCTGCCGGACGCATCGAGCAAAACCTTGTTCTGTGTCAATTTTATTTGACAGTTTTAAACGACAAGTTATGTTGACACTTCGGCCTGGCGTTGCTAGCTTTAGAGGTAGCCGGGACAGGTGTCCCAAATGATTTGGGAGACTGGCTGTGGCGTCCGGTTGATTGTTTCGACCGGGCTCTCCTGCTCAAGCGGGGTAGCACGAGGCTAACTTCAGGTTCAGACCGCTATATTGAGGGAGACAACATATGGCAACTGATATCAACGATCCCGATCGTGTATGGCCGACTGGCCTGACGATCAAAGAGTCCGAAGAGCTGCACAAGCACGTCATTGACGGCGCGCGTGTGTTCTTCGCCATCGCGGTACTCGCGCATATTCTCGCGGCTGTACTCACGCCGTGGCTCGGCTAAGGAGGAGAAACCATGAACCAAGGAAGAATCTGGTGCGTCGTTAATCCGACGGTTGGCCTGCCGCTGTTCCTGGGCTCGGTAGCGATCATCTCGCTCATCGTGCACACTGCAGTGCTGAACAACGTCCCCTGGATGGCGGCGTTCTTCGCGGGCAGCTAAGGCTGACACTAATACCGCGGGCAACCGCGGTCTTTCGGGGGGCGGCCCCGGCCGCCCCCCGCCTCACGCCGGTAGCCTGACCGTGGGCCACCAGCGCCGAGGGGAGGGAAACACGGTACACTCGAATTCATCGTCGGCGACGCGCCGATGAAAACGACGGCGTGTCGGGGGAGTTGCGCTGTCGCGAGGCACTAGGTCCCCATCACTGTTTCTGGAGGTCCACCATGAAACCTGTGGCACGAATTTTCGAAAGCGGAGATCAGGCCCGCGACGCCGCGCACAAGCTTGAAGCCGCCGGCTACGACGCAAACAAGATCTTCGTGATGGCTCCGGCAGCAGCGCCGGCACCCGCACCCGAGCAGGAAGATGCGGGCGATACCGACGCACCGGCTCCGGCCGCGGCAGCGAGCACGGCCGTCAGTGCAGAAGAACTGGTCGAGAAGGTGAGCGCAGCCGGCGAGCTGGAAATCACTCGCGCCATCCTCTGCAGCCGGGCCCTGGCCAACGGCAAGTCGCTGGTGGTCGTTGGCGCGCCCTACGGGTACTTCGTCCGGGCAAACGAGATCATGGATGGCTGTGGGGCGGCGCCGGCAGCGGTGCTGGACACTGCCAAACCGGACAATCCGTCGCCCTTCTCCGATTTCATCGGCATGCCCTGCCTGGAGAACCGCCTGAGCTTCCTCTCCGGGGACAACCCGCTGAAGGACTCCAACTGGACGCTGTTCCCGGTGCAGTTGAAAGACAAGCTGACCTTCAACGTCAAGCTCATCGACAACCCGGAGTGGCTGTCGTCGAAGATCGGCATGAAGACCCTGTCCAAGGACAAGCCCTGGCGGACCAGTTTCGGTTTCAAACTGCTGAGTAATCAGCAGGACTGAACCCGCCCACCCGGCGGGCCACGAAACCCGGTCGAGGCTGCTCGGCCGGGTTTTCTTTTTCCCGCTGCCTGTGCCGCAGCTTGCGGCAGATCAAAGTAAAACTATCTGGACACGCCGTTGTGACAAGCTGGATTGACACCCGGCGGCCACGGTTGCTAGTCTCTGCGGACGATAAAGGGCTGGTGCCTGCCGGCTCCCGCCCGTCAGCAGCGAGGATCGCGGAACCCGGATGAACCGTTTCGGCCGCAAGGTGATGCGCGTGTGGGCAGAGGCGGGCACCCGCTACATGCCCTTTGCCGACGTCGCGACGCCGGACCTGCCCCTGGCGAAGCTGCTGCGCCTGTCGCTGTTCCAGGTCTCCGTCGGCATGGCCCTCGTCCTGCTGGTCGGCACCCTCAACCGGGTGATGATCGTCGAGCTCGACGTACCCGCCTCCCTCGTGGGTATCATGCTGGCGCTGCCCCTGGCCTTCGCCCCCTTCCGCGCGCTCATCGGCCACCGCTCCGACACGCACAAGTGCGAGCTCGGCTGGCGCCGCGTGCCCTTCATGTGGAACGGGACCCTCGCCCAGTTCGGCGGCTTCACCATCATGCCGTTCGCGATCCTCGTGCTTGCCGGGCAGGGCGAAGCCGCAACCGCGCCGGTCTGGATCGGCTACATTTCGGCAGCGCTCGCCTTCCTGCTAGTCGGCGCCGGCGTCCACGTGACCCAGACCGCCGGCCTCGCCCTGGCCACGGACCTGACGCCGCAGGAATCACACGCCAAGGTCGTCGGGCTCATGTACGTCATGCAACTGCTCGGCATGATCGCCACGGCGCTGCTCTTCGGCGCGGCCCTGGCCAACTTCTCGCCGGGCCGCCTGATCCAGGTGATCCAGGGGGCCGCCGTGGCCACCGTGGCGCTGAACATCCTCTCCCTATGGAAACAGGAGACGCGGCGGCCGCCCCGAGGCGCCGTAATCCAGCAGGACGACCCCAGCTTCGCCGAGTCCTGGGCCAAGTTCTGCGAGGGCAGCAGCGCCATCCTGCGCCTGACCATCGTCGGCCTCGGCACCATCGCCTTCAACATGGCCGACGTACTCCTCGAGCCCTTCGGCGGCGAAGTGCTCGGGCTGTCCGTGAGCTACACCACCAAGCTCACCGCCCTCTTCGCCATCGGCGGTCTCAGCGGTTTTGCCTCGGCCGTCTGGATCACCCAGCGCGGCATGGAGGCCTACGCTGTCGCGCGGGCCGGGGCGCTGATCGGGCTGCCGGCCTTCGCGCTCGTCCTGGCCTCCGTACCCACGGCGCTCCTGCCCTTCTTCCTGGTCGGCAATTTCCTCATCGGTTACGGCGGCGCTCTCTTCGCGCACGGCACGCTCACCGCGACCATGAACCGGGCGCCGGTCTCCCAGGCCGGCCTCGCCCTCGGTGCCTGGGGCGCCGTGCAGGCCACCGCCGCCGGCCTCGCCCTGGCCTTCGCCGGCACCATCCGCGACATCTCCACCGCCGCGCTCTCGGGCGCCAGCCTGCCCTGGGGCTTCAGCGGCGCCGCCGCGGGCTACGCCATCGTCTACACCATCGAGCTCGCCCTGCTCGCCCTGACCATCGTCGCCACGGTACCGCTGCTGCGCCACGCGCGCAGCGCCGTGCTCGAAGGGCGATCGGCGGCACCGGATACCGCCCTCGCCGCCCGCAGCGGCGCCGGCTGAGGAACCCGCCATGGCCCAGCTACCCGTTCTCGAGTACCCGGACCCGCGCCTGCATACGCCCTGCGCGCCGGTGACGGACTTCGGCCCGGACGTGGCCGAGCTCGCCGCCAACCTGCTCGATACCCTCTACGGCAGCACCGGCATCGCCCTCTCGGCGCCACAGGTCGGCGACCTGCGCCAGGTACTGGTGATGGACCTGTCGGAGGACCACTCGGCGCCGGAGGTCTACCTGAACCCGGAGATCCTGGCCCGGAAGAAGCCCGGCCTGGTGGAGGAAAGCTGCCTCTCCGTCCCCGGCATCGTCGGCAACGTGGTGCGCCACACGCAGCTGCGCATGCGCGCCCGCGACATCCATGGCGACACTATCGAAAAGGACCTCTCGGGGATGCATGCCGTCGCCCTGCAGCACGAGATGGACCACCTGGACGGCAAGCTCTTCATCGAGCGCCTGTCCTGGCTCCGCCGCCTGCGCCTGAAGCTCGCCGGGGCGGCCTAGACCACCAGCCAGGCAAAAAAAGGCCCCGTCGCCGACCGGCGACGAGACCAAGCCCCTTGCAAAAGGTAGTAGCCGCGGAGCGCGCCTCAGTCGGCGATACCCTGGGCTTCGAGGAGCGCACGGTAAGACGCCAGGGCCCGGCCAATCAGGTACATCCCCAGGACCGAGACCACCGCACCAACCAGCGCCAGTGACTTGCCCACCGCAGCCGGGTCGACGAACAGGTAGTCAGTGGCCAGGGCGACCAGGCTCGGGCCAAAAGCCATGCCAACCACGTTCGTGGTCACCACGTAGGTACCGACCAGCACCCCCCGCATCTGGTTTGGGGTAGCGTTCTGAAGCGCCGCGGCGACCAGTGCCAGTGGCAGCGGTACCAGGTAGCTGACCAGCGCGATACAGAACAGCGCTGCAGTGGTCGACGGCGCAAAGGCAAGCGCGGCCAGGCCGGGTCCGATGAGCGCGAGTGCCAGCACGCAGACACGCAGCGGGTAGTCGCTGTGGCCCCGACGCTCCAGGTAGCGGCCGACAAAGGGCCCGGAGAGCACGCCCAGCGAACCCGCAAACAAGGCGATGGTGCCGTACTGCGTGCCGGCCTCGCCGAGGCTCATGCCGTGGACGCGCAAAAGATAAGTCGGAATCCAGGCCTGCAGCCCATAGAGCACGAGCACGATGCAGGGCACCCCGATGAGCAGCGCCACGTAAATGCGGTGGTGCGCACTGACCCAGGCAATAACGTCACGATAGCTCGCCGCTTCCGGCGAAGTGCCCGCGGCGAGGCCCTTGCGCGACGGTTCGGGGACAAGCAACAGCAACGCAGTCAGGAGAATGCCCGGCGCCGCGACGGCGAAAAAAGTCGCCTGCCAGGGTGCGACACTCCCGAGGAGCGGCAGCTCGAGCCGCCCACTCCCTGCCAGGCCTTCCATGACCAGCCCACCGGCGATCATGGCAATGCCGACACCCAGGTAGGGACCCATCAGGAACACGCTGAAAGGCAGGCTCCGGCGATGCGCAGGAAAATAGTCGGCGAGCAGTGACCAGGCGGCGGGCGTCAGCGTCGCCTCACCCACACCGACCCCTGCCCGGGCCACGAACAGACCCGAGAAGCTACGTGCCATTCCACAGGCTGCTGTCGCCAGGCTCCAGAAGGCGACCCCGAACGCGATGATCGAGATCCGACGGCGCGTGTCTACCAGCCGCCCGATGGGTATGGAAAGCAGCACGTAGGTGGCCACGAAACCGAAACCCTGCAGAAGACTAACCTCCGTGTCGCTCAGGCCGAGATCCTTCTGGATAGGGCCCACCAGCAGGTTCAGGATCTGCCGGTCGACGAAGGAAAACACGAACACCACCGTCAGCAGGCCGGTCACGGTCCAGGCGCGCCGTGGGCTGGGGTACTCCGTGG
>CAYTJQ010000088.1:0-8313 GCA_964438205.1 uncultured Alteromonadaceae bacterium | reverse complement strand
TCCCGGAGGTTGGCGCCCCGGAGGTCGGCGTCCCGGAGGTTGGCGCCCCGGAGGTCGGCGTCCCGGAGGTTGGCGCGCTCGCCTTCTTCCTCGCCGTTAATCCAGAGGCCGTGCAGCCGGAGGACTTCTTGCAGGTCGGAATGGTTCATTTCGACCCCTCCTTGATCACCGCCTTCGCCCCGGCCAGCGTAATACCCCACCGGTTCGACAGCGCCTCAGTGGCCTTCGGATCGGGGCTGGTCTGGGCGACCGTCTTCCCGTTCCGCACCTGCTCGATCTTGAGGGATTCGATGTAGGCCGGGGTGTAGCCCTGTCCGATCAATTCGAGCGCCTGCTGCTGGTCCATGTCTTCCTCCTGTCGTTGTTGGTGAACACCATATTGGCCCACCGTGCGTAGATTTTGACCAGTTGGTTACCGGCCGCGCACGGCCACCGACGGGGCGAGGTCGGACAGGCGCCGCTCGATCTCCTGGCGGGCCTGGTCGTCGGTCCAGCCGGACGGGACGGCAACCAGGACCGTCGCCTGAACGGGGCGGCCATCATCTGCTGCCGATTCGGGGCCCTTGGGGGGCTCGGATTGTGGCTGCTGCTGGACCGGCTTTTCGGCCGCCTGCTGATCGGCCTCGGTCGTCTCTGCTTTGGCCTGGCGCTGATCCTCGGCGGCCTTGCTCTCCGCCGCGGCTTTGAGCTCCTCTTCCTGCCGCCGCTGGATGGCGGCAACGCGCTCCTTCTCGTCGTCCACGCGGGCCTTGATGGTGGCCTTGGCCGCCTCGGTGTCCATGCCGGCCAGGTGCTCCACGTCGTGGAACAGGTGCCGGTATTCCTCGGGCAGGGCGTGGATCTCCTGGAGCACGGCCCGGACTCGGTCGGCATGCTCGTTGGCGGCGATCTTGGCGTTCGCCAGGGTGGTGTCGGCGGCGTCCTGCAGGCTGGCGATGGTCTTCTTGCCCTTCATGGCCGCGGCAACGTCGCTTCCGAAGTCGGCCGGCACACCCAGATCCCACCCCTCCAGCGCCTCGTTGATCTGCTGGTAGTGGCTGCGCAGGGCCTCCACCGCGCTCTGCTGGATCTGCTTGCGGCGGCTCTCCTTCTCGGACTTGACCGCCTTCTCGGCGGCGAGCCGCGTCTGCCGCGCCGTCTCCCGGTAGTCGTGGATGGTCTGGCGCAGCTCCTGGATGCTGGCCGTCTGCGCCAGGGCCTGCTCCTCGGCGGCGGTCAGCGCCTCCTCAGCCTTCTTGAGCTTCTTGGCGGCCGCGTCGAGGTCGGCGAACTCCTGGTCATCCTGGGGCTGGAGGTTCACCTGCTTGACGTAGGCAGTCAGGGCCTCGCCGAACTCGTGGAGGTTGCCGCTGACGGCCACCTCGCCCTGCACCTGGACGGCGGGGGTGGGTAGCGTCTCCTGGGCGGCGGCCACGGCTTCCTGGGGGCGGTCGGCCGGGTCGTACTCGGCCAGGTCGGCCAGGAACTGCTGCCAGCCACGGATGAGGCGCTGGCGGCGGTCGGGGTCGGAGGTGTACCAGACCCACTCGCGGTTCTTGTCGGTCCCGTCGGAGACCTCGAACAGGATACGCTCGGCACCGGTCACCAGAAGCTGGTGCTCCAGCTGCCAGATGTGGTCCTCGGGGACCTCGCCGTTGCTTACGGCCTTCGCCCGCTCGGCGGCCCACTGCTTGTGCTCCCAGGCGGTGTCGCCCAGCAGGGTCAGGCCGTCGGGGCTCGCCAGCAGGATCATCCCCTCGATCTCGGCCTTGGCGGTTACCCGGAACAGGTCTTCGCCGACGATCTCCACCGCCCCCGGCCGGGCCGCCTCTTCGACGGCGTGGCCGTGGTCGAGGATGTTGCGCCGCACCCATTCGGAGAACTGGCGCTCCTCGCCGGTGGCCTTCATGTGCAGCAGTTCGGAACGCTTCACGTTCGGGTCGGCGCCCATGACGGCCGGCGCCTCACTGGCCGAGCCGTGGGCCTGGCCCCGCTCGTCGTTCCACTCGTCGGTGCCCTGGACTACGTTCAGGATCTCCATCACTGCGCCTCCTCTGCGGCCGGCTCGGCGGCCTTCATGTCGCGGATCTTCTGCTTCTGCTCTTCGGTCAGCTGGTAGGTACTGGATACCGTGGTGATCAGCTTCTCGGGGGTGATGTTTCCGCTGTCGATCGCCTGCTTCCAGGCGTCAAAGTTCGCCTCGAAACGGTCCTCCGGGTAATGGGGGAGGGCGGCCTTCTCCACGGTGGCCTCGGATGGATGCATGGACGGGGTGACGTCGCGGGCCTCCGGCTCGAGGTGCTTGCCCTCCATCTCCTCGGCGGTCGGGGCGGCGCCGATCTCCGGCCAGCCCTTGCGCAGGGCCTGGGCCTCCGCACACTTGGCGATCTGCCCCCGGGGGCGCTTGCGCCACATGGCGTTCGGCGCGTCACTCTTGCCGGAGTCAGTCGCGTAGTTCTCCAGCCAATACTCCTTGGCGACGAACTCGACGATGTGCTCGCCTACGATCTTGCGGGCCGTCACCCGGCACCACTCCGGGAACGTGACTTCCACGGGCTTCCCGTTCTTGTCGTTCAGCTTTTCGGTGCGCTCCGGCCCGAACTCCGGCTCGCTGATCCCGGCCATATTCCCGGAGCGGTCGGCCTGGATCCGGTAGAAGCCGATGCCAGGCATGACGGTATCGCGGAACTCATACCCGCCGGTCTGGGGGTTCTTCACGCTCATCGGCACGATGTGAACCGGCTTCTTCATCGGGTCGAGATTCATGGAGGCGCAGTAGTCCAGCACCATCCCGATGGATTCGGGCTTCGCGCCGACGTATAGGCTGTTGCCAAGCACCTCGATAAGGTGGTCTCGATCCCCTTGAGTTGCCGGGGCCGCGCTGCCCCCGGTATGCGTCATGTCGTTCATGCTGTTGCCTCCAGTTCCTGCGTGTCCTCCACCAGGCGGTCGAGGATTGAGTAAGCGTCGGGATTGGTCGTGATCTCGAAGCCGCCGGCATCGCGCTCGTCGCTGACAAGCCTGTCGGCGGCGTACCTGGCCGCGCTGATTGCCCGGTCCAGCCCGGATTCGCCGTCGAGCAGGTCCGGGCGCGACTGGACGATGGCCTCGAACGCCCGCATGCGGCCCTCGTTCAGGGGCCTCATGCCGCACCCCCATCCGGGCCCGGGCCGTCCTCGATGCTGGCGCCGACGTACTGTCCGCGGCGGCTGGGCATGGGGACCACCTGGCCGTTGCCGGCCTTGCCGCCGGTGACGGTGCCGAACATCCAGCCGCCGGCCTCACTTATGGCGCGCTGCATGTCCGTCGCCAGGTGCCCCGGCGGGGCGTGGATGGTTAGAGTGTGCCGGTAGCAGCCGCCCCGGGTCTTCCGGGTGCTGGAGCCGGACACTAGTACTCCGGTGTGGAGAAGGGCGCTGATGATGTCGTCGGCGCCGCGCTTGGTGATCACGTCGATGCGGACCATGGCTACACCCCCGCCTTCGCCAGCGACCGCTCTTCCTCGCGTTCCTGGCGCTTCTTCTCGGTGATGGACTCGGCCCGCTTCCAGGCCCAGTCACGGATCGCCTCGTCGACGATCTTCTGGGCCTCGTAGAGGTTGCCGTGGCGGATGTGGGCGGCGAGCTCGTGGAGGTTGTCGTTTCGCTCGAACTGCTCGGACAGCGCCTCATCCAGCGCGCCGGCAGCCTCGAGGCCGAAGGTGAACTCGTCTTCCAGGACCGACCGGTACTCGGCCTCGATGGCCTCCTGCTTGCGCTCAGCCCGCTCGACCCGCTTCTCGTAGTCCCTAAGGTCGGCCTCGACCGCGCAGGGCATGGTGTTCGTGGTGTAGTGCATCGCTGGTCTCCCCTTGCCGTGATGTCGTAGCGTGTTAAGAAGTATCACGGATGATGTTTGTCATGTCAACACGTACCGGCGAGAATGTTCACGCCGAAACGTCATCACGCATTCTTGCAACCCTAGCCAGGAGCCCCCCCCCAATGAGACGAGGAAGCGGACTACAGAAGATCAGGGCGGCGAACCTTCGCCTGCTGCACCAGACGTATTCCTGGGATGAGATCGCGTCGGAGGTCGGCACCGTTCCCGGATACCTCAGCCAGATCGCGGTCGAGTACGTTGGCAAGGGGCGCAAGTCTCCCCGGGCCCTCAGTGATCAGATGGCCGAGCACATCGAGAAGCGGCTGGGGCTGCAGAGCGGGTGGATGGACGAAGAGCATGCGGCCGCCCCAGGCGAAGACGTCACCGGGGGTGTCGATCTGGATGGTTCCTACGATACCGGCCCCGAGATCGGGCGACGCATCCGGGGCGCCATAGAAGCGGCCGGTGTCAATCAAGCCTGGGTGGCGAAGGCCCTTGGCGTGACGCCGCAATCGGTGGGGCAGTGGTGCAGATCGGGGTCCATATCTCGCGCCAACATCTACGCCCTGACGCAGATCCTTGGGGTGGACCCAGGCGATCTATTGCGTGACGGAGAGGGCACCGTTGAGCCGCAGCCGAGGAGGCGGCTGTCGTTTGATGGTGGAGAGGTATCGATCTCGCCGGGCGCGGCCGGGGCGGATGCTTTCGCGCTCCGCGTGAACGGGAGCAGCATGGCCCCGGCCATACCGCCGGCGGCGGTGATAATCGTCGACCCTGATGAGGTAGCGGAGGATGGCGACTACGTAGTCGCCAGCATCCCCGGCGCTGGGAGGGTTCCGCGGCGCGTGCTCACGGACGGGGAGCAGGCAATCCTGGTGGCCGAGGCTGATGGGGTGCCGGCAAGCCCGGTGGGCGGGGATGTTCAGATAGAAGGGCGGATCGTGGAGATGGTCGTGCGCTTCTAGATCTCCTGGATGGCCTGCACCACAACGCCGACCACGGTGGCCTCCCCGTTAATCTCGATCATCGGGTATTGGGTGTTCAGGGGGCGGAGGTATTTCCGCCCGCTGTCGTGGACCAGCTGCTTGAACGTGGCCTCCTTGGACTCTTCCAGCCTAGCGACAACAAAAGAGCCGGGGTCTGCTGGCCTCTCCGGGTCTACGACGATCAGGCTTCCTTCCGGGAATCGCGGCTCCATGGAGTCGCCTTTCACGCGCAGAGCAAATGTGTGCGGCCCCACTGACCGGGTTACCGGGACCAGTTGATTGCCGTCGCCCGGATAGAACTCGTCCATGATCTCGCACCATGCTCCAGCCTGCACCCATGAGATCTCAGGAACCTGCCGGTAGATCGAGGGCCCCGCGATGACGTTGGACTCCACGTCGGCGTTGGCCGACGCCTGCACCGTTCTGGTGGAGGCCATTGGGTCGGCGCCCATCAGCCAGCTCTCAGAAACGCCGGCGACGGCTGCGATGCGGCGAGCATCCTCAATGCTCGGCGTCCTCCTCTCGGCTTCGTAGTTCCCCACCCGCGACTGGCTCTCCCAGCCGCACCGCCGGGCGAACTCCGCCTGGGTGACTGTCCGACCTTCGCTCTCCCCGAGTAGGCGGCGGGCCTCGCGTATCCGCTCTCCGATTGTCATGGGCATGTTGTACCACGGTTTGTGTTCATGGTGTCCGACCCTTTGTGTTGCACGACCCCACGTTTTGTGTTTAGCTGTGGGCCATGGATACCAAGAGCGCAATTCAGATTGCCGTCGATCACGTCGGCGGCCCCACGGCCATGCAGAAGGCGCTGGGCCTCAAGTACCAGTCCACTGTGAGCAACTGGCTGATGCGAGGCCGCGCCCCGGCGGCGCATTGCCTCGCAATCCAGCAGGCGACCGGGAGCGCCGTAACCGTCCATGACCTGCGGCCCGACGTGTTCGGGCCGAGGCAGAAACCAGCCGCATAGGAGGCGACATGCTCAACGAACCGCGATACGCCCGGGGGCTGCGAAGCTCCCGTCTTGGTCTCTGCGACCACGAACTCAAGACCAAGGCGCCCGAGAAGGTCGTCGACCAGTTCGCCGCGTCGGCCGCCATGAAGGGCATGGACCGGAGCGAGCTGCTCCGCCAGGTCGTCGTCACCCACACCCACGGGGCCCTGACGGCGCACTCCGAGATCCCGCCGGCCACTCAGGGCCGCGGCGACGACGAACACGTCGAGGTTTCCATCACCCTCACCGCCCGCATGAAGGAGCAGCTGGGTGGCCTGGCGATGATGACCGGTCACGACAGCGTAGCGGAGTACCTGGAGCATCTTTCGGCCGTCCATCTGTACGGGGAGCAGGAGGGCGATAACGCCCTGGCGCGTCTCCACAGCATGGACGAGGCCATATAGAAGGCGAGGGCGGGCTGATGCCCGCCTTTTTGTCGTTAATGGGGCCTATTTCGTGAACGATGAGCGCACCTACACACCCACCCCGGACGATCCCTGCGGCGTCTGGAACGCCTGGGTGGCCGCCGGCGGCTCCCGCGAGGAGCGCCGCGAGCGCCTGGAGCAGTGCCCGGCCGAGTACCGGGAGACGGTGGAGCGCCACGTTCGCGGGGTCTTCGAGCTGAAGAGCGGGAGGGCTCAGTGAGCGCAGCCGACAAGCAAGACCCGTTCGCCCTGGTGCCGATTGAGGTCATACAGGACCCGCGGCTTACCGCCATGCAGATGCGGGTGCTGATCACGATCCTCACTTTCCGCAACCGCAACACCGACCTTTGCAACCCCAGCCGCGAGGCCATCGCCCGCCGTTGCGGCTACTCCCAGAACTCGATCAGCAAAGTCACCTCGCAGCTCGTCGAGCTTGGGTGGCTCACGAAGGTCGGCAATGGCGGCCGAAGT
Source organism: uncultured Alteromonadaceae bacterium (assembly GCA_964438205.1). Lineage (GTDB taxonomy): Bacteria > Pseudomonadota > Gammaproteobacteria > Pseudomonadales > Halieaceae > Pseudohaliea. Next base: position 1,603 of record CAYTJQ010000088.1, on the reverse strand, counting down.
CGCTCCAGCCAGTACCGCTTTCACGTCCCTGAAATCGAAGGGGAGGAGGGCGGATCCGTAGAAACGGTGGCCGATCCGGAAACGGTTTCCGATCCGGATAGGGTTTCTGAAAACGGTTCCCGATCCGGAAACGGTTCCCGATCCGGCAACGAAACGGTTCCCGATCCGGCGAGGGGCAAGGAACAGACCAAGAACAGACCAGAGAGTAGAGCCGCGGGCGCGAAGAGCGCCGTGGACACCTCGGTCCTGCCCAACGACCTCAGCCAGCAGGTGCTCGACGACTGGCTGGTCCACCGCCGGAACATCAAGGCCCCGGCCACGCAGACCGTGCTCGACCGCGTGGCCCGCGAACTCGAAACCGCCCGGGCTTCCGGGTGGACCCCCGACAACGCCCTGGGCGAAGCCCTCGAAGCCGGTTGGCGAGGCTTCAAGGCCCAGTGGCTGGTGAACCGGACCAGCAGCAAACCAGCAGCAGGAGGCAACCATGGTCATGCAAGCAGCAGCGGACCTCTCTCGGCGCGTGACCGAGTCAAGCAGCGGAACATCGAGCGAGAGCGAGAGCGCCAGCAGGGAGAGCAGCAGCCCGACTCAGGGCACGGGAAGCTCGTCGGCGGGGACTGGTGAGGCCGTGACGGGCGAGCGGCACATGGACCGGCTCTGGGAGCGCATGACGGCCATCTACGGCCACCGCTGGACCAGCGCCTACGGCAACGAGGACGACGGGACGTGGCTGCAGGGCCTGGCCGGCGTCACCCCCGACCAGATCGCCGCCGGCCTCAGCCGCTGCCTGGAGCGCGGCGACGGGTGGCCGCCGACCCTGCCGGAGTTCCGGGCCCTCTGCCAGGAGGGGGCGCACAACCTCCCGCCGGTGGACCGCGCCTACCGCGAGGCGTGCGAGCACTCCACCCGGCCGGCCGAGCACGATTGGTCCCACCCGGCGGTATTCGTTGCCGGCCAGGACGCCGGCTGGTGGAGCCTGCGCCGCGACCCGAGCCGCACGACCTGGCCGGTCTTCCGCCGCTCCTACGAGGACGCCTGCAACCGGGTGAAGGCCGGCGAGGACCTGTCCGCCCTGGTGGTCAAGTCCCTGCCGGAGACGCCGGCGGAGGTGAAGCCCGCCGACCAGGAGACGGCCAAGGGCCACGTCTCCGCGCTGCGGGCGCAGCTTCGGCGGCCCAACAACGACTGCCACCAGGAAGACGGGGAGGCGCTGGCATGATGCAGTCCAGCCTCAACCTCGGCCACGAGCTCGTGATCGACCTCTTCGCCGGCGGCGGCGGTGCGTCGACCGCGATGGAGCAAGCCCTGGGCCGCCCGGTCGACATCGCAGTCAACCACGACCCGGAGGCGGTGGAGCAGCACCGGGCGAACCATCCCGACACCGAGCACTTCTGTCAGAGCGTGTTCAAGGTCCACCCGCAGGCGGTGACCCGCGGCAAGCCGGTGGGGCTCCTATGGGCGAGCCCCGACTGCACCCACCACAGCCGCGCCAAGGGCGGCAAGCCGGTGAAGAAGAATATCCGCGGCCTGGCCTGGGTGGTCGTCCGATGGGCGCGGCGCGTGAAGCCGCGGTGCATCATGCTCGAGAACGTCGAGGAGTTCG
>CAYTJQ010000087.1:0-9188 GCA_964438205.1 uncultured Alteromonadaceae bacterium | reverse complement strand
ACGGCGAAGGCGCCGGAGAAGAGCAGGGCGCCATCACCGGGAGAGGGCACGAAGGCCGTTTGCTGCCCGCTGTCGTTGGACAGGAGAGCCAGCGCGGAGAAACCGAGGATCAGCAGTATCTTCAGCCAGGTGAGCCAGCGCTGCGTGCCGCCGCTGCCGCGGTGGCTGGTGGAGTGCGCCACGGTGAGCACGATCACCAGGCCGGTCGCCAGCCAGACCGGGGACAGGGCCGGGAAGACGGCAGACAGGTAGCTGCCGAAGGTCATCGCGGCAAGCGCGGTGGGCGCGGCAAAGCCCACGGTGGCCGACACCCAGCCGGAGATGAAGCCAGCGGCGGGGTGGAAGATGCGCGAGAGGAAGTTGTACTCGCCGCCGGAGCGGGGCAGGGCGGCGCCCAGCTCCGCGTAGCTCATGGCACCGCAGAGCGCGGCGAGCCCGCCCACGGCCCACAAGGCGAGGAGCACCGGCGCCGAGCGGATTTCCACGAGCTGGAAGCCGAGGCTGGTGAACACGCCGGTCCCGACCATGTTCGCGATGACGATGGCGGCGGCGACGGATGGTTTGAAGGAAGACACCGCGCAAGCTTGCTCGGCGCGGCGGCTCCATGCAAGTTTTTGCAGGGGAAGGTTTTCTCCCGGCGATGCCTACACGATGCCTTGACACCCCCGGTGGCGGACCCTACTATGCGCGCTCTCCGCCGGTGCCCGCCCGAGGCACCGGCGATCGTGGGGCCATAGCTCAGCTGGGAGAGCGCAACACTGGCAGTGTTGAGGTCGGCGGTTCGATCCCGCCTGGCTCCACCAACCTCTATCGACTTACATCACCAGCCAGCCCGCCGGTGGCAAAACCGAGGGCGAACCGCCGACCTACGGTCGTCGCAGGTAGGCCTGCCCGTTCCAGTCTAACGCGACCCCGGCCGCCTGGCTCCACCCCTTCAAATTAAAGTCAATGCGTGGTGCAGTGCGGCGCCCAAGCGACCGGAAGGCTACCCCGGTGTGTCGCCGGCTCACTCCGCCAGCGTCGGGAACGGGATGAGGGCCTGGTAGTCCTCGGCCGATCCCCCCTGCAGGCAGCACTCGATGATCTGGCGGCCGAGGTCGTCGAGGTCGCCGGACAGGAACTGCTTGAGTTCGCGCTCGAAGAACTGCTGCAGGATGGCGGCGCCGGCGTCGAAGGCGACCTCGCCGACCTCGGGCTGCTTCTCGACCTGGAAAAACCAGGAGCCCAGCGGGCGGCCCTCGATGGCAATCGCCGTCGGTTGCCAGCCCAGCAGCGAACAGCGAGAGGGCGCCACCTGCTCCCGAGAGAAGGTCGCCCCGCCGCGGCGGGCGAGGAACTCCCGGGTGAGCCACTGGGGCATGAAGCTCACGGCCCAGCAGCCCACGTGCTGGTTGGGCACGAGGATGTATTTCACCGCGGGCGTGGCCTGGATCTGGCGCAGGAGCAGGTTTGCCTGGTCTACCCGGCGGCCGGTGGCGAAGGGCCAGTAGGATCCGACGCCTTCTGACGACATGCCCTCCGACTGCACGATGCTCGGGTTGGCGTGGCCGCGCGGGGCGGTCAGGCGCCACAGCCAGGCGAGGGCCGGCGGCAACAGGTGGAACATCCCCAGGATGCCGTAGGTTGGATTATCGCGGGTGCAGGGGGGGCAGCGCACGCCGAAGCTGCGGATATCCACTTCCACCGGGCCGTCCACGACATGCTCGACCGCTTGCCTTGGCAGGATCACGCGGGGATTCGGGCAGCGTTCGCCGGGGGCGTCCTCGATATGCTCCCAGACCAGGGCCGTGCTTTCCGGCTGCGCATCGATGTTGAGAAACAGCAGATTTCGGGGCGGGCTGATGGTCAGCGCCTCGAGATGCGGGTCCGTGCCGTAGCGCGTGAGGTGATTGACCCGGACGAACCAGGCCTCCTCGGCATCCATTAGCCCCAGGCGACCGGTGCCGCGGTCCAGGGAGGGGTGGCAGAGCGCCATATCGTCGGTGACCGGGCGCAGCTTGCAGGCCTGCGGCAGGCTGAGCAGCCGCCGTTCGCCGCTGACAGTGTTCTCCCCCAGCAGCAGGGCACCGTCGGGCTGGCGATGGACCTGTTCCAGCATCTCGCTCTTGCCGCCCCCGCTGGCGCCCTCGTGGGAGATGACGATGCTGCACTCGTAGGGAGTCGTGACCTCGACCGTGGCGCAGTGCATGGTGATCCACTGCTCTTCTTCCCCCAGGTTGAGCAGAACGCCGTAGATGCCTTTCTTGGCGCTGGGCCCCGGGTAGAGGTTGTAGCTGAACAACTCGTGCATGCCTTCGAGACGGTTGTGCACCACGACCTGCCTGCCCTCGAAATGGCTGTGCCGGAAGGGCGGTGCCACGTAGATGACCGCCTTCGGGTCGAAGTCTGCGTGCAGCTCCGATGGGGCGCGCATGCCCTGGAGAAGCGCGAGACCCAGTGCGAAGAAGCCGGCGTTGTCCGGGGCGATGACCACCGCGTCCGTCCCCTTGCCGTGGACCCCCGCGGAGAAGGGAAACAGCGCCAGCGGCTGCCCGGCGAGCCACGCCAGCGTCTCTGCGCGCGTCGCCTCGAAGCTGGCTCCGAAGCGCTCGCGGTAGGTCGGCTTGTCGGTGGGCCGCTCATCGCCGATGACCATGCAGTCCGGGTCGCGCCGGCGCATGTAAGGCTCGAGGTAGTTCGCGGCAATGCCGTTCTTGACTCGGCACACCCTGGCCTCATTTACCTGGCCGTGGCCCGGCACGTAGTAGCTCACCTCGTGCCAGCCGCGGACATCGGCATCGCGCACCGCGAGGCGCTCGAGGTCCGCGATGCTGTCGGGCACGATCACCGAGGGAGCCTGCTCGAGCAGCGTCGCCACTACGTCGGGCACGCGAAACCCGGTGAGGGGATGGACGGAATGCGGTGCTTGATTCATGGCGAAGCCGTGGCCTCCTCAGCCAGGGACAGGGGTTGATCCGGGAATGCGCGAGCGCGATGTGCAGCGCTGCGCCCTGTCATGCTAGCCGGGTTTTGGCGGCCTTGCGAGCGGTTATCATTATCGCGGACGGGTCGATAGAGCCGCTGTGCCCGCTTGCCTGTGGTCGCAGCGGCAAACCCCGGGCAGGCACACCCGTACCGGTGATGAGAGGCCGGTCGGTGCCCGGGACCCCGGTAGGGGCCGGGGTGCGCGGCGTGGGCTACGGCTTGCTGGCCCTCGGCCCCGCGAAGTACCAGATGATCACGCCGATAAGCGGCAGAACGACGATAAGGACGATCCAGAGCAGTTTCGCGACCAGCTCGGTCCGCGCCTGGATGACGTTGATGATCGCCCAGATGTCGGCGATCAGGATCAGCAGGCCGATCAGGCCTCCAAAGGGCATGTCCATGCGGGTTCCTCCATTGACGTGAGAGTAGCGCTTTCCACCCGTTCCGTAACACCCTACGTGAATTCGCCAGGGGCTGCAGGCGTCCAGGGTTGGGCTGCAGGCGCTGCCCGCATCCGCTATCGTTGCCCTACAACTGGAGACGCCCGATCGCCATTCATGGAAAACTACCTTCACATTACCGCCTCGTTGCGCCTGCCGCTCGATGAGATCGAGCTGACGGCGACGCGTTCGCAGGGCGCGGGTGGTCAGCACGTGAACAAGGTAGCGACGGCCATCCACCTGCGCTTTGACAGCCAGGCGTCGTCGTTGCCCGCGCCGTGGAAGGAAGCGCTGCTGCGCTGCGGCGACCAGCGCGTGGGCAGCGACGGCGTCGTGGTGATCAAGGCCCAGCGCCACCGCAGCCAGGCCCGCAACCGGGAGGATGCGCTGGCCCGGCTGGCGGCGCTCATCCGCGACAGCCACCGGCCGCGCAAGGCGCGCGTCGCCACGCGGCCGACCCGCGCGAGCCAGCGGCGGCGCGTGGACAGCAAAACGCACCGTGGCCGGATCAAGGCCCGCCGCGGCCGTGTCGATCCCCGCGGCGGCGAGGGCTAGCGTCTGCCATGGAACGCGAGGAGTGGACGGTGCACTGCCCGTACTGCGGCGAGCCCCTGACGCTGCTGCTGGACCCCATGGAGGCCGGGACCGACTATATCGAGGACTGCCAGGTCTGCTGCCGCCCCATGGTCGTGACCGTAACGGCAGGAGCCGACGGCGGACTCTGGGCTGACGTCCACGCGGACGACGAATAGTGCGGCCCCGCGTTCTCGTCCTCGGCGGCGGCTTCGCGGGTCTCTCCTGCGCCCTGGCGCTGCCGCCATCGCGTTTCTCCGTCACCCTCGTCGACCGGTCACCGGCCTTCGAGTTTCTGCCAGCCATTCACGAACTCGTCTCGGGTCTGAAAACGCCGGCAGCGCTGCGGCTGCCGCTGAAGCCGGTGCTCGCGCGCGAGGGACATCGGTTCCGTCGCGGCGAGGTGACAGGCATCGACACTGCGGCGCGCTGCGTGCAGCTCGCGAGGGGCAGCCTGCGCTACGACATCCTCGTGGTGGCCCTGGGTGCGGCCGACGCCGACTTCGGCGTCAGCGGCGTGCGCGAGCATGCCATTCCGTTCAAGTCCGTGGCGCAGTGCGCGGCTATCGGCAAGCGCCTGCGCGGCCTGCTGCGCGAGCCGCGTCCCGGCCGCGTCACCATCGTCGGCGGCGGCCTCGAGGGCGTGGAATGCCTCGGCGAGGTGCTGCGGGCGCGCGGTGATCGTGAGCTGCCGGTTACGCTCGTGGAGGCGGGGCCGCGGCTGCTGCCCGCTGCGCCCGGGCCGGTGGGGCGCCATCTCGCGGCCCACTGCGAGGCGGCGGGTGTCGAGCTGCTCTGCTGCGAGGCGGTCGAGCGGGTCACGGCGAAGACGGTGAAGCTGGCCGGCGGCCGGCGCCTGCGCTCCGCGCTGACCATCTGGACCGGGGGACCCGCACCCCGGCCGCTACTGGCCGAGAGCGGCCTGGCGGCTCCCGGGCGCTGGGCCGCCGTCGCCGACAACCTGCGCCTCGAGGGGGCCGACGATGTGTTCATCGCCGGGGATAGCGGCGAGCTGCCGCGCCCGCTGGCGCGGCAGGCCTACCACGCGCTCGCCATGGGCCGGCACTGCGCCCGGGAGATCGAGCGGGCGGAACGCGGGCGCGCGCCGCGGGCCTTCAGGCCCGCCGAGAAGCCGCAGCTGATCGCCTTCGGCGAGCGGGATTGCGTGCTGCTGCAGGGCAGGCACGCGCTGGCGTCGCCGGGGCTCTCGCTGGCGAAAGAGGCGATTTTCCAGGCGGTGATGGCGCAGCTCGACCAGCGGCCGCTGCCGGACCGGCTCGCCGGCGTGCTTCGGCGCGGTGTGGCCGCGGCCCCGGCGATGGCCTGGCCCCTGCCGCGCCTCGGTGAGCTGCGGCGCCGGGGCCGGTTGAAGGTGCTCTGCTGAACGCCGGCAGCTCTGCCGGTTAGTCCAGCGTCGCCAGGAACGCGTTCGACTCGGCGATCGCGGTGTTCATCTCGGCGACCAGCCGGTCCACGTCCGCCCGGATCGACCCGAGCTCACCCTGCAGCGCGCCGATGGCACTGGCGTTCAGGTTGTGCTTCAGGTAGAGCACGTTGTCGCGCAGGGCATCGAGGACCGGGTCCATGCGCGTCTCGGCGCGCCGCATCGCGGCGATGAGCTGCTCGTAGCGCCGGCGCGTGTCCCGCAGCTTGGCCTCGCTGTCCCGGCGCAGGCTGGCGCTCGAGTACTGCGCCAGCTCGTCTTCCCACTCGTCGAAGAGGTCGCCGGCCACGTCCTCGATGGCGTCGATGCGCCCGCGCACGCGCTCGGCCGCCGCTTCGCTGTCCTCGTACTCGTCATTGAGATCCTCGTAGACGGCCTGCAGTTCGCCGCCATCGAAAGCGACGAGGGCACTGTAGCGCTCGAGTGCCGAGGTGAACTGTTCCTGCGCGTCTTCCTGCGCGTCGCGGGCGTCCTCGACGCGGTCCACGAGGATATCGCGCTTTTCCAGCCCGACCTTTTCCATGGCGGCGTAGTAGGTGGATTCACAGCCGCCGAGCCACAGGAGCAGCGGCAGCAGGAGAAGGGTTGAGGTGCGCACGGATCGAGCCTCCCTGGAGTTAAGCGCCCGAGGGAATTAGAGCACAAATCGGGGCTGAAGGTGCCGCCGCGCTATCAGGCTGCCCGCACCGGGAACACGGCCCTGCCCGCCTGCAGCTGGACGATCAGTTCGTTTATCGGCACGGGCCGGCACAGGTAGAAGCCCTGCGCCTCGGCACAGCGGCACTCCCGGAGCCGCTCGAGCTGGTCTATGGTCTCTATACCTTCAGCGAGGACCCGCAGGTTGAAGGTGTCGGCAAGACGCGTGATGGACTTCACGATGGCGAGGGAGCGCGCGTCGGTATTCACGGTCGCGGTGAAGGAACGGTCGATCTTCAGTTCCTGCACGGGGAGGTCCTTGAGGGCCGCCAGGCTCGAGTAGCCGGTGCCGAAGTCGTCCAGGGCAAAGTCGATGCCGGCTTTCCCGAGTTCGCAAATCCGCTCGATGGATGCCTCGAGGTCACGCAGCGCGGCGTACTCGGTGATCTCGATCTGCGGCTTGATGGGCCACGCGGCCATCGGCGCCAGCTGCTCGCGGAGCCATGGGACGAAATCGTCCCGGGCGAATTCGTCCGGGGTCAGGTTGATGGATACGCGCGGCAGGGTGCCGTCGGTGAGTCCCGCGCGCTCGAGGTCCTCGATCACCCGGCCGATCACCAGCTCCGACAGCGCCCGGGACAGGTCGAACTGTTCCGCCAGCGGGACGAACCCGGCCGGCGGTATGGGGTTACCCTGCGCGTCGTTCCAGCGCACGAGGGCCTCGCAGCCGGACAGCCGGTTGTCCGCGAGGCGTACCTGGGGCTGGTAGTGCACATACAGCTCGCGTTCCCGGAGCGCCTCACGCAGCGCACGCAGCAGGTCCTGACGCTGACGATCGGCCCGGGTCAGGCGGTCGTCGTAGAAGTTCAGGTGGTCCGGCCCCCGGTTGCGCGCCGCGCGCAGGGCACTGGTGGCGGCGGCGAGGAGCGAATGCGCATCGTGTCCGTCGCGCGGGTAGAGCGCGGCGCCGCCGCAGGCCGTCGCTCGCTGACCCTGGTTGAGCAATGGCTCGAGGAACAGGCGCCGCGCAGCCAGCGCAAGCTCCAGCGGTTTCTCCCGCTCGGCGGCATCGGTCAGGGGCAGGGCAAGAGCGACCTCGTCGGTGCCCAGGCGGGACAGCAGGGTGTCTGCCGTGAAGCTTGCGCGCAGGTGGGCGCCGAGTTCCTCGAGTGCCTGCTCGGTCTCGCTCTTGCCCAGCCTGCGCGCGATATCGCTGAAGCCATCGATGTTGAGGATCAGCACCAGCGTCTCGCCATCGGCGCTTTCGCGCTCGATGGCGTCGTCGAGGTACTCGAGAAAGAGCTTCCGGTGCAACAGGCCGGTCTGCGCGTCCAGCTCGCGCAGCCGCTGGATCTGGCGCAGGTGCGAGTAGCTGAGGGCGAAGAGCATGATGGTGGTGATGGCAATGAAGAACCAGCCCTTCGCAGTCTGCAGCCTGCCCAGCCGATCGACATCGCCGCCCACGGCAAGAAGCAGGGCCTTGTCGGAAACGAAGATCCAGAGGATACCGAGGACGAGATAGGGTGCCACGATGCGCGTGGCGGCGATGAGTGCCTTGTTCAAGCTGCTACCCCGGCTGCGCCGATGCCCCTGCTACCAAGCCTAGTCAATAGCGCGGGGCTTGTCTTGGGCCGGGACTCAGGGCTTGAACAGTGCGGCGTTGATGATGGACCAGAGGTGCAGCAGCACGGCCGGGATCCAGAAGACGAACAGGACGACGGAGGCGCCGAGCGCGTAACAGGCCGACGTCGACAGGAAGAAGAGGAGTGCGGCCAGCACCCGGCCCTGCACGAGCTGCCCCAGCCCGGGGATGAAAAAACTGCAGATCGCTGCGAGCACATTGCCGCCGGAGCCCTGTCCTGCCATGGCGTCGTCGACTCCTTTTCCTGTTGACGGGATCGCATGAGCTTTGTCCATTAGGGAAAGCTAAGCGATCGGATAGGGCACTGGCAAGCCGAGGGTGTCCCCCGGCCGGCCTTCGGTTACCCTTGAAGAACGGTATCGCGTGGCGTGGCCGTAGTACGCCGACAGCCTGCGCCAAAGGATCAACGGGAGCCACGGAGACAGTAGCCATGAGCCTCAAGGACAAGACGCTTTTCATCAGCGGCGCCAGCCGCGGTATCGGCCTCGCCATCGCCTGCCGGGCGGCCGCCGACGGCGCCAACGTGGTGATTGCGGCCAAGACCACCGAACCGCATCCGAAGCTGCCGGGCACGATCTACACCGCCGCCGAGGACATCGAGGCGGCCGGCGGCCAGGCCCTGCCGGTGGTCTGCGATATCCGCTTCGAGGACCAGGTGGAGGCGGCCGTGACCCAGGCCGTGGCGCGCTTCGGCGGCATCGACATCTGCATCAACAACGCCAGCGCCATCAGCCCCACGCCGACGCTCGAAACGGACATGAAGCGCTATGACCTGATGCACAGCATCAACACGCGCGGCACCTTTGTCGTCTCGAAGCAGTGCCTCCCGCACCTCAAGGCGGCGGCCAACCCGCACATCCTCAACCTTGCGCCGCCGCTGGACATGGACCCGAAGTGGTTTGCCCCGCACCTCGCCTACACGATGGCGAAGATGGGCATGAGCCTGTGCACGCTGGGGATGGCCCGGGAGTTTGCCGGCGACGGGATCGCGGTGAATTCGCTCTGGCCGCTCACGGCCATCGACACGGCGGCGGTGCGCAACGTGCTCGGGGGCGCGGAGACGGTGGTCGGCAGCCGCACACCGGCGATCATGGCCGATGCGGCCTACGCGATCCTGAGTCGGCCGTCCCGGGAGTGCACCGGGAACTTCTTCATCGACGAGGTGCTGCTGCGGGAAGCGGGCGTGACGGATTTCGCACCCTACGCGGTGGACGCCGACGCGGACCTCTATCGTGATTTCTTCGTCCCCGACGCGGTGGCGGAAGCCCTGCCGACGAAGACTGTCGCGATGTACTGAGGGCGCCGTTCCGGCTTCGCCGCGTCGGTGTTGCCTGCTACGGTTGCCTAGTGGATGGCCTCGGTGGTGCGTTCGGCGGTGGTCTCGACCGGCGCCTCGAAGGCGAAGACGCGCGCCCAGTCCCTGGCCATGTCGACCACGGTCCAGCCCCGTTTCGGGGCCTGCTCCAGGCCCTCGTCGAGCTGGCCGACG
>CAYTJQ010000086.1:0-9256 GCA_964438205.1 uncultured Alteromonadaceae bacterium | reverse complement strand
CGCAGCGGCATGCCCACGGAGTTGCTGTACTCGAGCGGCGCCGCCCCGGTGCCGCCCTCGCCGCCGTCCACGGTGATGAAGTCCGGCTTGATGCCAGTCTCCACCATGGCCTTGCAGATAGCGATGAACTCGCTCTGCCGGCCCACGCACAGCTTGAAACCGACCGGCTTGCCGCCCGCGAGAGTGCGCAGGCGGGCAAGGAACTCGAGCAGCCCCCGCGGTGAGTCGAAGGCCGTGTGCGCCGAAGGGGATACGACCTCGGTGTGCGGCGCTACGCCGCGGATGCGCGCGATCACCTCGTCGTTCTTGCTCGCCGGAAGGATACCGCCGTGGCCGGGCTTGGCGCCCTGGGAGAGCTTTACCTCGATCATGCGCACGGCGTCGAGGGCGGCGGTATCGGCGAAGCGCTCCGGCGAGAAGGAACCGTCGGGATTGCGGCAGCCGAAGTAGCCGGTGCCGATCTGCCAGGTGAGGTCGCCGCCGTAGGCGCGGTGGTAGTCCGAGAGGCCGCCCTCGCCGGTGTTCTGGTAGAAGCCGCCGATGCTTGCTCCCTTGTTCAGGGCGCGCACGGCATTGGCCGAGAGGGCGCCGAAGCTCATCGCGGAGATGTTGAGAATGGACGCGTCGTAGGGTCGGGCGCAGTCGGGCCCGCCGATGCGCACCCGCGGGTTGCGATCGAGGTCGCTGAGGTTGAGCGCAGCAATGGAGTGGCCAATCCACTCGTAGCCCTCGCGGTAGGTGTCGACGCGGGTGCCGAAGGGTACGGTGTCGAGGTCGCCCTTGGCGCGCTGGTAGACGATGGAGCGGAACATGCGGTTGATCGGCGCGCCGTCCGTGTCGCCCTCGAGCAGGTACTGGCGCACGAAGGGGCGCAGGTGCTCGGCGACCCAGCGTGCCCGGGCGAAGAGCGGAAAGTTGCGGCGCAGGCTGTGCTCGGTCTGGGCGAGGTCCTGGAGGCCCAGGGCAAAGGTCCCCAGCAGCGCGAGGAACAGCAGCCAGGTGAGCAGGCTGTCGAGGCCGGCAGCGTAGAGGCCCAGCAGGGCGAGGGCATGCAGCGCGAAGAACAGGGTGCGGGCCATGGGGCCTCCTCGGGTGGGGACGGGTCCGCGCCGTAGTGTACCGGAAGGCGCGGCACTCGCCAGCCGGCTCAGGGGCTGCCGGCGGCCTCAGCGCGGCGGGCGATGACCCGGGTCCAGCCGCGGAACAGGAACAGGTGCGCCGGTACCAGCGAGTACCAGTAGAGCAGGCCCCAGACGCCCCGCGGATGCCAGTAGGCGTTTACCGTGAGCCGGGTACGGCCGGCCCCCGCCGGCTTGAGCTCGAACTCCAGTACCCCGGCGCCCGGCGCCTTCATGCCGAAATAGAGCGTCAGGTGCCGCGGCGGGTCGATGCCGATCACGGTCCAGTAGTCCACCACATCGCCCAGGCGCAGGTCGTCCGGGTCCCGCCGGCCGCGGCTGAACCCGGCGCCGCCGACCAGCCAGTCCACCAGCTCGCGCAGGGTCCAGAGCCAGTTCATGTAATAGTAGCGGTTGTGCCCGCCGATGCGGATGAGCTGCGCCCACAGCGCCTCCGGTGGCGCGGCGGCGAGAGCAGTGCCGCCGGCGCGCTTGGCGTAGAAGGCGGTGTCGTGGCGGTAGCCGCGCAGGGCGAAGGCACCCTCGGTCCAGCGCGCCGCGACCGCATGACGGCGTTCAGCCGCGAACGCCGCTTCGATCGCCTCGCGCACGCCCAGGAGGCGTTGCGGCACCAGGCGCCGCAGCGCGCTGTCGTCCGCCGGAAAGTCGTGCCGGAGGCCGCCGATGAGCGCCCGCGCGATATCCACGGGTACGGCGGTGGTCAGCCCGAGCCAGTAGGAGGACAGCCCCGGCGTCAGCAGCGGCACGGGGATGATGCGCGGGCGCGGTTTGCCGGCCACGTCGGCGACCAGGCGCATCATGTCGGTGTAGCTGAGGTAGTCGGGGCCGGCGGCGTCCAGGATTGCCCCGGCGGTGTCCTCGAACTGCGGTACCCGGAGCAGGTACTCGAGGAGGTTGTCCAGTGCGATGGGCGGTGACTTGGCACGCACCCAGCGCGGGGTGAGCATGAGCGGCAGGTTCAGGGTCAGGTCGCGCATCACTTCGAAGGCCGCCGAGCCCGGTCCGATGATGATTCCCGCGCGCAGTTCGGTGACCGGGACCGGGCCGCGGCGCAGGACCTCACCGGTCTCGCGACGGGAGGCGAGGTGGGCGCCGCTCGCATCTTCGGGGAGGAGCCCGCCCAGGTAGACGATGCGGCGTACGCCCGCGTCGGCCGCGGCCGACGCGAAGTTGGCGGCCGCCTCGATATCGAGGCGGGTAAAGGCGTTGCCGGCGGCCATGGAGTGGACGAGGTAGTAGGCCGTGTCGATGCCGGCGACCGCCGCGCGCAGGGTTTGCGGCTGCAGCGCATCCGCCTGCACCAGCTCGACGCCGTCCCAGCCGCGCGCAGCGAGCACCTCGAAACTGCGCGCCGCGGCGCGCACGGGGACGCCGGCGCGGGCGAGAAAGGGCACGAGGTTGCTGCCGATATAGCCGCTGGCGCCGAAGACCAGCGCCCGGGCCGGTGCCGCGGCGACTTCCATGGGATTGCTCCAGGGTAGCGAAAGCGCGTGATGATAGCGTACTTTAGCCGCCTCTCCCGCCAGGTTGCCCGGTGCATGGAAGCTTCCGCATTCTTCCTCCAGCTCGCACTCATCCTGGTCGCCGCCCGCTTCGCCGCGGAGATCGCCACGCGTCTCGGTGCGCCCGGGGTGATCGGCGAACTCGTGGCCGGCATCGTGCTCGGCCCCAGCCTGCTCGGCTGGATCGAGGCGACGGAGATCATCCGCCTGCTGGCGGAGATCGGCATCATCCTCCTGCTCTTCGAGGTCGGCCTGGAGACGGACCTCAACCGCCTGGCGCGCTCCGGCCGCCAGTCCGTGGTCGCCGCCCTCGGCGGCTTCGTCACGCCGTTTCTTCTTGGCTACGGCCTCTGCCGCTTCGTATTCGGACTCGATGTGTTGCTGTCGCTGTTCGTCGGGGGAGCGCTGACTGCGACCAGCATCGGCGTCACCGTGCGTATCCTCCGCGACGTCGGCCGCCAGGACAGCCGGGAGGGGCAGGTCGTGCTCGGCGCCGCGGTCATCGACGACGTGCTGGGCGTGTTACTGCTCGCGCTGCTCTACGAATTCTCCCGTTCCGGGGACCTGTCGCTCGCCAACGTGTCCCGGCTCGCGCTGTTCGTGGGCCTTTTCTTCGTGCTCGCGCCCGTTGCGGCCAAGGTCATGTCGGCGGTCATCAGCCGCTATGGCCGCGTCACCGACATGCCAGGGCTGGTGGCGACGGTGATCGTGTCGCTGGTACTGCTCTTCGCCTGGATGGCGCACGCGGTCGGGGCGCCGGAGCTCCTTGGCGGCTTTGCGGCCGGTCTCGCCCTGTCCCGTCGCTTCTTCCTCCCTTTCGGCGCGGCGCTCGCCCGCGATAGCCATTTCGCCGACGAGGTGGAGCGGGACATGAAGCCGATCGTGCAGCTGTTCACCCCGATCTTCTTCGTGACCGTGGGGCTCTCCCTGGACCTGCGCCAGGTCGACTGGGGCTCTGCCTTCGTCTGGCTGTTCTCCCTGTCGCTCGCGATCGTGGCCATCGCCGGCAAGATCGCCGGCGGCTTCCTGCTGTTCCGGGAACACTGGCTGATGAAGAGCGCCATCGGCATGGCGATGGTCCCGCGGGGGGAGGTCGGGCTCATCTTCGCCGAGCTCGGCCGCAGCGCCGGGGTCTTCGATGATGCGAGTTATGCCGCGATGGTCCTCGTGATCGCCTATACGACCCTGTTCTCACCGTTCTGGATCAAGCTGTTCTACCGGCTGTACGGGCACCGGGCCGAGCTGGTGGATGAAGCTGAAGCTGGGCCGGCGCCGCTACGCAGGGAATAGCTCGCACGGGTTGCACCGAGGAACCGGCGCGCCCGGCTGGGGTTTTTGCATGGATCCGTGGTCAGCGCGGAGCACTGTGAACCAGCGAGAGCGGGAAAGAAAGCGCGGATACACAGCCCGCAAACAAAAAAAGGCGCTACCCAAAGGTGGGTGGTAGCGCCGAGGGGAGGGACTGTGTCGGCCCGCGGGGCGGGACGGAATCTTCTAGCGGTGCCGCTTGAAGGGCGGGCGACCGCGGAACAGGGGCTCTTCCTCTGCCAGCTCGCTTTCCAGCGCGGCGACATCGGTGACCGGGAGCTCCTCGCGGCGGCGCTGGTAGGGCGGCTTGCCACTGCGATCGACGGTCCAGACCGTGACCGTTTCGACAGCCTCGTCGGTAACTTCCAACTGGGCCGTATCGACGACCGGGATCTCCACGCGCTCGCGCTTGAAGGGCGGGCGGCCGCTGTGATCCACGGTCCAGACGGTGATCGTCTCGCCGTGCGAAGGTGCTTCGGCGATGGCGCCGGTAGCGACGGTGCCACCGAGGGCGCCGGCGACCAGTGCTGCGAGAATCCTGATTGTCTTCATTACACCTCCTTGGCGGTGTTCGCTCACTGCGTACTGCCGAAACTATGCCATAGCGGGAAAAAATGCCTGACATAAATACTGAGTAATTAATATAGTAATTGACTATCACCAAGCGCGCGCTTGAAACGCTCGGATGATCGCAGGTCGTGCGCCGTGCATCAGTATTGGGCGGGTGCCCGTAAAGAGTGCGGGGCTATAGGGTCGGGGATTTGTTAACCCTCTGATTTTGCGACCTATTTCATGTTGGCTTGGGCTTTGCAAAGCACACCGGGCAATGACGCTACGAAGCCGCCATGACCCCGTGAAGAAATGCCTGCACCGCAGTCTCGCCCTGGTAGTGAGCACCTTGCTCCCGGTGGCCGTTTTCGGGCAGTCGGTGGCGCCGGGCGATTCGGCCCGGGAAGCCCCGGCCCCGAGCCTCGTGAGTCCGCCCCTGGAAGCGGTCCCCCTGGAGCAGGCGCCGGGGGGCAGCCTTTACGTCGACGCCGAAGCGGGCGGCATCAGCGCCTCCTTCCTGGTCGATACCGGCGCCGGCCTGGTGACGGTCAGCGAGGCGTTCTTCGACCAGCTCGAGGCCCGCGGCGCCGTGCGCGAAGTGCGACGGGTGGCGGCGCGCCTGGCAAACAACCGCCTGCAGGCGTTGACGGTGTACGAGGTGGCACAGTTCCGGATCGGCGAGCATTGCGATATCGGTCCGGTCGAGGTCGCGGTGATGCCCGGCGGGGGGCGCAATCTCCTGGGCCTGTCGGCGCTCGGCCGCGCCGCTCCGTTTACCGTGAGCATGGCACCGCCGGCGTTGCACCTCTCCGGCTGCAGCCTCCCGGGGGCGGTCGCCGCACTCTAGGGGCCTGGGCCGGGCATTCGCCCGGGCGCTCTAATCCCCCGCCAGTACCTGCACCACGTCCCCGACCTCCTCCTGCGTCAGTTCGCGGATATCCGCCGCCAGGCGCCGGTAGAAAGCGCGTGCCGGGGACCCCCCGCGCCAGGCGAGCACGAGGATCCGCGCGAGACCTTCACCCTCGATGTCGCGCACGGCGAGGCCCGTGTCGTCGTCTATTTCCGAGGCGATGTACAGCGCGGGCAGGAACGCCAGCCCCATGCCCATGACCACCATGACCCGGAGCGCATCGAGGCTCGTGCCCTGGTAGTCGCGCAGCAGTTCAGCACCGAGGCGCGCGCAGGCCTGCTCGACGAGCTGCGAGAACAGGTGCCCCTGCTCGGTGGTGAGGATCTGCTGCCCGGCGAGATCCTCCCCGGTGAGGCGGGGCTTGCGGGCGAGGGGGTGGTCCACGGGCATGACCAGGCGGATATCCTCCCGCAGCAGCGTCTCCGCACGGATTTCCCGTGAGTTGATGGGCAGGGCGGTCACGATCATGTCGTACTCGCCGCGCTCCAGCCCTTCCTCGAGCCGGCGCACGGAATCTTCGCGCACGTACAGCTTCAGGTCCGCATAGCGCTCGTGCAGCCGCGGCAGGATCCGCGGCAGCAGGTACGGGCCCAGCGTGGACTTCACGCCGAGGCGGTAGGTGCCCGCGGCACCGCCCCGGGACGCATCGGCGGCGCTGGCGAGTTCCTCGACGGCTTCCAGCACCCGCCGCGCATGGGGCTCCAGGGCCCGGCCGGCGGGGGTCAGGCGGGCGCCGCTGCGCGTGCGCTCGAACAGGGTGACGCCGAGGGTCGCCTCCGCGCGGGCGATCTGCGCCGTGAGCGTCGGCTGGCTGATGGCGAGTTCGTCGGCGGCGCGTCGCAGGCTACCGCAGCGGGCAACGGCCATGAAGTACTCGAGCTGGCGCAGCGTGGGTCGTTCGCTCATGGCCGTCCACCGTGGAAGAGCCAGCGGCGCATCGCGTCGGGATTCGCGATCACCAGCTGCTGCGCTGCCGGGGCCGCCGGCTCCCGGGCCGGGTCGAGCTGCAGCCGCTGCAGCACGTAGGGTACCAGGCAGCCGCGGGTCGCGATGGCGAGTTCGCCGTCGTTCATGCCGTAGTCCGTCGCCACCACGGCCTGCTGTGCCGGTGTCAGCCGCGGGTCCGGGCGCAGGCGCAGCTGCACGCGCTTCTGCCAGGCCTCGTCGGCGCCGGCGCCGTGCGCAGAGCCGTCCATCATGTCCGGTTCGCCGCGGAAGCGGCTCAGCACGAAATCCCGGTAGCCGGCGTTCTTCTCGCACCAGGCGCGGACGTGCCAGCGCAGTCCCGTATAGACCAGCGTGTGCGGCACGATGATGCGTCCCTCCCGGTCCGGGTTGTTGACCGACACGTAATCGACGTCGATGCGCCGCTGCTGGCGCGCCGCCTGCAGGATGGGGCGCAGGGTGGCGGCCTGCACGTCCCGCACCGGGAGCCCCAGCACCTCGATGTTGCCGAGGCCGAGGGTTAGCGACTCGAAGACGTTGGCGAGCTCGTTGTTGCGCGCGGCCAGCTGCAGGTACTCGTCGGCCAGGCCGGCAGTCACCCGGGGCGTGAAGGCGGGGGCGGGCACATAGCCCTTGAGGTGCTTGTCGTACTCGAGATTGCCCGGGCCCACCTCGCGGCGGTAGCTGTTGATGTCCTTGCTGGCCTGCTGGCGGCCGATACCGAAAGTCTCACAGAGGTGGCGGGTGGTGAGCCGCCCTTCCCAGAGGGCGATGATCTCGATATAGCGGTAGCGCAGCAGCAGGTCCCAGCGGAAGGGCCAGGTGCCATCCCGGTCACTGGCCATCGGTGCCCCCAGGCGGTGGATTCCCCGCGAGCATACGGTGCCTGCGGGGGAATGCAAGCGCTTCGCCCGCCGCCCGGCGGGTGGCGCAGAAACCCTAGGTGAGCTCGAAGCGGCAGCTCGCTGCGCCCATGGCGCAGCACTGGGTCTCGACACACTTCATGTGCCTGTCCACGAGTACGTTGAACAGGCGCTGGAACACGGCGGCGTGCCAGTCACAGAGCGGACGGTCCGCGTGCTCGCCGCGCACCACGGGGTTGTCGACCAGCTCGAACACCAGCGGCTGTCGCGAGATCACGCGGAAAGTGCCGGAGCCGGCGAAGGTCCAGGCGTGCTTCTCGATGGCACTGGCCAGCAGCGGGGCCCCGAGCCAGGCCGGCATCTTGCGGATCACGCGCCGGGCGACCGTGGGTATGCGGTGGGCGATGATGTAGTCACCGGTGCGCTCGCCGGCTTCCCGGGCGAGTTCGCCGGCGTCGACGGGGTACTGGCGCCGGAGTTCCTGGTGCAGGAGCGCCGCCGGGGCCTCGGGCATGAGCCCGTCGTCCGGCGGCAGTTCCTCCAGGCCGGCACTGGCGAGCAGTTGCTGCCGGGCGAGGGTGCCCAGCTGGGCGTCGAGCACGGGGACGAGTTGGAGGACGCTGTTCGGACCGATACGGGCGCCGCCCGCACCGGCATCACCGGCGCTTCGGGGGGCGGCCACCTCAAGCGCGCCCTGCCGCATCCATCTCCGCCTCGCTCAGCTGTTGCTCGCCGCCGCCGCAGGCCTTGACCACGGTGTCGGCGGCCATGGCATCGGTCGCCAGCATGTCGTAGGCATCCGCCTGCTCGGCCTGCTTCCGCGCCCGTGCCTGGGCTGCGCGATCCTGCATGGACTGCCAGTCGTCGAGCTGCGCCTTCGCGATCTTGCGCGTGGTATCGAAGTGGAAGTCCACCTTGTCCTTGGACTGGGGCCCCCAGTAGCCGGCCTTGCCGAGGTCATAGAAGGTGCGAGCGAAGCCGGCCTTGGCGAAGGCTTTCAGGCAACCGAGGAGGTAGCGCCGGCGGAAGCCGGTACCGCGCCAGGGGTAGTGGAACAAGGCTTTCTTGATATAGAAGCGCCGGTAGTTGTTCATCACGCGGTCGAGGAGCTCGCCCCGGTCCATGGCCTCGGGTTTCATGATCGGCGTCACGAAGTTGTACTTCGAGAAATCGAACACCTCGACCTTGTCGCCGAGTTCCTGGAAGAGCGGGGTGAAAGGCCAGGGGGTATACATGGCCCAGTTGGCGAGATCCGGCTGCCAGTCCCAGGCCATGCGGTAGGTTTCCTCGAGGGTCTCGGCGGTCTCGTTGTCGAGGCCGACGATGAACTGCGCCTCGATGAAGATGTCGGCGTTGCGCAGGAGCTCGATGGCTCGCCGGTTGTCCTCTACCCTGGTTTCCTTGTTGAACTGGTCGAGCTTCATCTGCGCGGCGGCCTCGGTGCCTAGGCTCACGTGCACCAGCCCGGCCCGGCGGTAGAGCGGCAGCAGCTCCTCGTCGCGGAGGATGTCGGTCACCCGGGTATTGATGCCCCACTTGACCTTGTCCGGCAGGCCCCGCGCAATCAGCTCCTCGCAGAACTGGATGAACTTCTTGCGGTTGATGGTGGGTTCCTCGTCCGCGAGGATGAAGAAGCCCACGCCCTGTTCGTTGACCAGCTTCTCGATCTCGTCCACGACCTTGATCGGGTCGCGGACCCGGTAGTCGCGCCAGAATTTCCACTGGGAGCAGAAGGAGCAGGTGAACGGGCAGCCCCGCGCCATGTTGGGAATGGCGACCTTGGTATTGAGCGGAATGTAGATGTACTTGTCCCACTCGAGGAGGGACCAGTCGGGGTCGAGCGCGTCCAGGTCCTTGATGGTGGGCGCCGCCGGCGTGGCGACGATCTCGTCACCGTCGCGGTAGGCGATACCCCGGATCTGGTCCCGGGTCTGCAGGTACTCGCCCCGGTTCACCGCTTCCATGAGGTGAGTGAAGATCTCCTCGCCCTCGCCGCGGACGATCACGTCGACCCAGGGCGCCTCGGAGAGCACCTGCTTG
>CAYTJQ010000085.1:6727-9277 GCA_964438205.1 uncultured Alteromonadaceae bacterium | reverse complement strand
CCGCGGGAACGTTTTTGAGCAACTTTGATGAGTCTGGACGTTGCGAGGAATACGAAAAGCGCGGCATGGCTGAATTTGACGTCCACCGGTCATGGCCCCGGCGTGCCATAGTTGCTAGCTTTAACCAGTCGGGAAGGGAGATAAAGCGATGAAAGATCACGTGAAAGCGCTGGCAAACAAGGCGATTATGCTCAGCGCAAAGGACCGTGCCGCGCTGGCGGAGGCGTTGCTGCAAAGCCTGACGACGCCAGACCCGGAGCACCAGGCCGCGTGGGTTGCTGAATCTGAATCGCGGCTGGCAGCCTACCGGCGCGGCGAGCTCGCTGCGGAAGACCTCGAGGAGACCCTCAGGAAGCTGGATAACGCTTGAAGCTGAAGATCCTCGCAGCTGCACAGCAGGAGCTGCTCGAGGCAGCGGACTACTATCGAGCCATGGACCCTGCGCTGGGTGACGCTTTCAGGCAGGAAAGCAAGCTGGCCATCCAACGCATGATTGCCTTCCCGAGCGCCTGGCATGCCCTGTCTGCCGACCTGCGACGTTGCCAGTTAAACCGCTTCCCCTACGCACTCATCTACACCGCGACAGCGAGTGAAATCCTGGTGCTTGCCGTTGCGCACCTGCATCGATCACCGGGCTACTGGCACAACCGCATCAACGAGCCCTGAGCTGCGGGCAGTGGCCGGCCATGACCGTGGCGCGCGGCCGCCACTGCGGTACCATGCGGAGCGCACCGGCCCGAGGAACTCCGCCATGAAAACACCGCTCACCGCCCTGGCGCTGGCCGCCCTGCTTACCGCCTGCGGTCAGTCCGGCGCCCCGGCGGGAGACCCGCCCGAAGACCCCACCACTGACACCGGCCCCTTCGAGCTGGACCGCTCGCTGCTCACGGTGGAGCGCGCCTTCCCGGACTACTTCCTCGCCCACAAGGACTACTTCACCCCGCACGTGAGCCAGGTCGGCGAGACGCCCGTGTGGCTGCTGCGCAATCTCGGCGGCTGGGCGGCGAACAGCATCGTCATCGAGGGTCCGGAAGGGCTGGTGGTCTACGACACCGGCGTGAACCGCGCCCACGGCCGGCTGCTTGCGAAGGCCATCGCCAACATCAGCGACAAGCCCATCGCGGCCATCGTGTACTCGCACCACCACGTGGACCATGTCTCCGGCACGGACCAGCTCGTGGACCCGGCGCGGGTGGCCAGCGGCGAGCTGCCGGTCTACGCCTGGCACAACTTCCCGGCGGAGTATCGCGACGAGAACGAGGTGGTCGGGCCGATCATGGGCCTGCGGGCCATGTACATGTTCGGCGCCGCGCTCCCGGCCGAGGAGAACGTGCACCAGGGCTGCTGCGGCCGGCAGTTCATCGGCGGCAGCCGTGGCTACCTGCCGCCGAACCGGCTGGTCGAGGCCGATGGGCGCTTCAGCGCCGGCGGCGTGGAGTTCGAGCTGTTCCACACGGGCGGCGAGGCGGCGAGCGAAATCGGCCTGTACCTGCCGGCACACCGCGCGGTGCTCCTCGGTGACGAGCTGTACCCGGCGCTGGCCAACCTGTACACGATCCGCGGCGCCAGATTCCGCGATGCGCAGAAGTGGGCGGCCGCGGGTCGCAAGGCGCTGGAATTCGACGTGGAGTACCTCCTCGGCACCCACCTGCCGGGGCCCATCGTGGGCAGGGAGGCCATCGCGTCGGTGGTCGAGACGCACGGCGACGCGATTCTCTACCTGCACGACCAGGCGGTGCGCTTCATGCTCAAGGGCGAAACGCCGGACCAGCTGAGCGCGCGCTTCCAGGCGCTGCCCGCCTTCCTCGACCGCGACCCCTACACCCGCGCCATGTACGGCACGCCCCAGTACAACGCGGCACAGCAGTTCGTCGGCTATCTCGGCGTACATGAAGGGGATGCGACCCAGTTCCGGCGCACGGCGCCCGCCGAGCGCGGCCGGCGCCTCGTTGACCTCATGGGCGGGCGCGACCGGGTCCTGCGCAAGGCCCAGGAGGCACTGGCCGGTGGCGACCCGCAGTGGTGCGCCGAACTCACCACCCTGGTCCTGCGCCGGGACCCGGCCGACGACGACGCGCGGCTGCTCAAGGCCGCCGCCCTTCGCACCCTCGGCTACGCTGAGACCAACCCGCAGTGGCGCAACTGGTACCTCACCGGCGCCGGCGAGCTCGATGGCAGCATCGACCCTGAAGACCTCGCGGAAACGATCAGCGACATCGCCCGGGGCAGCGACCTGCCCATCCCCGTGCTCCTCGATGCCATGCGCTACCGGGTTGCGGCCGAGCGCATCGGCGACCGGCGCCTGCAGGTGGCCTTTGTACTCACAGACAACGAGCTCGAGGACAGCGGCGAGGCCTACCTGCTGACCCTGCGCAACGCCGTCCTGCACCGCGACGACGCCCCCTCCGCAGAGGCGCTGGCCGGCGCCGATGCCACGCTCACGCTGGAGAGCGACAAGCTGAAGAAGGTGCTCCTCGGCGAGGCAGACCTGCGCTGGGCCCTGCTCACCGGCGGCGCCGAGCTCAGCGGTGATTCCGACGCCCTGCGCGA
>CAYTJQ010000085.1:0-6627 GCA_964438205.1 uncultured Alteromonadaceae bacterium | reverse complement strand
ATCGACCCCTGGCACGCGACGGGAGGCGCCTGACCCATGCAGCCCGTCCCCACCGCCCGCGAAACGCTGCAGGCCGTTTTCGGCTATGACAGCTTCCGCCCGCCGCAGGAGACCATCGTCGATACGCTGCTGGGCGGCGGCGATGCGCTGGTCATCATGCCTACCGGCGGCGGCAAATCCCTGTGCTACCAGCTGCCGGCCCTGGTGCGCCCCGGCTGCGGGGTCGTGGTCTCGCCGCTCATCGCGCTCATGCAGGACCAGGTCGACGGCCTGCGCGAGCTGGGTGTGCGGGCCGCCTACCTGAACTCGAGCCTGGACCCGGCGAGCACCGCGGCGGTGGAACGCGCGCTGCGCGCGGGCGAGCTGGACCTGCTCTACGTGGCCCCGGAGCGCCTGCTGCAGCCGCGGACCCGGGCCCTGCTCGACGAGGCCGCGATCGCGCTCTTCGCCATCGACGAGGCGCACTGCGTCTCCCAGTGGGGCCACGACTTCCGCGCCGACTACCTCGAGCTCAGTATCCTGGCCGAGCGCTTCCCGGGGGTGCCGCGCATCGCCCTCACGGCCACCGCTGATGCGCGCACCCGGGCGGAGATCGCCCGCCGCCTGGGCCTGGAAAACGCGCGGCAGTTCATCGCCAGCTTCGACCGCCCCAACATCCGCTACCGGATGGCCCTGAAGGACAACCCGCGGCAGCAGCTGCTGCGCTTTCTCCGCGACGAGCACCCGCGGGACGCGGGTATCGTCTACTGCCTGTCCCGGCGCAAGGTGGACGAAACCGCGCGCTGGCTGCGCCAGCAGGGTTTCGAGGCCCTGCCCTACCACGCCGGCCTCGACAGCACCGAGCGCGCTGCCAACCAGTCCCGCTTCCTGCGCGAGGAGGGGCTGGTCATGGTCGCCACCATCGCCTTCGGCATGGGCATCGACAAGCCGGACGTGCGCTTCGTGGCCCACCTGGACCTGCCGAAGACCGTGGAGGCCTACTACCAGGAGACCGGCCGCGCCGGCCGCGACGGGCTCCCGGCCGACGCCTGGCTGGTCTACGGCCTGCAGGACGTGATGAAGCTCCGGCAGATGATGGATACGTCGCAGGGCAGCGAGGAGCACAAGCGCGCCGAGCAGCAGCGCCTGAACGCCATGCTCGGCCTCTGCGAGATCACCGGCTGCCGCCGGCAGGCACTGCTCGCCTACTTCGGCGAGGAGCTGGCCGAGCCCTGCGGCAACTGCGACACCTGCCTCGAGCCCGTGGACACCTGGGACGGCACCGAGGCCGCGCGCATGGCCCTGTCGGCCGTCTACCGCACCGGCCAGCGCTTCGGCGTCGGCCACCTGGTGGACGTGCTCCGGGGCGTGGACAGCGACAAGGTGCGGCAGTTCGCCCACGACAGCCTGCCCACCTTCGGTGTCGGCAGCGCCCTCGACGTGAACCAGTGGCGCAGCGTGTTCCGCCAGCTGGTGGCCAGCGCCTACCTGGCCGTGGACCTCGAGCGCTACGGCGCGCTGCGCCTGCGCGAGAAGGCCCGGCCGCTCCTGAAGGGCGAGGAAACCCTGCCGCTGCGGCGGGACAGCGGGGCTGCGGGCGGTGCGGCACGGCGCCGGGCGGAAAAAGCATCGCTCCCCGATGCCGACCTCGACCCCGCGCTCTGGGAGGCCCTGCGCAGCTGTCGCATGGAGCTGGCGCGGGAACAGGGGGTGCCCCCCTACGTGATCTTCCACGACCGCACCCTGCAGGCGTTCTGCCTCGTGCAGCCGCGGGACCTCGAGGCCTTCGGCGCCATCAGCGGCGTCGGTGAGCGCAAGCGGGAGAAATACGGGCCGGCTTTCCTCGCCGTACTCGATGCCCACCGCTAGCCTCTACAAATGAGAGTGATTTTGATTTACATCATGGAATAACCACACCGGGAGTACGCATACTGGCGCCCCACCCCGCCTCGGGGTCATCGATTCTGTGCAACGGAGACCCGCCATGCGTCCACTGCCCCTGGTAGCCACCCTCAACATCCTCGCCGCCCTCAGCCTGCCCGCCCTGGCCGACAACGCGGAGCCTCCCCCCGTCCTCGAGGAGGTGACGGTCACCGGTGTGCGCGAGCGCCTCTACGAGGCGGGCCTCCTGAAGGATGTGATACGCCGTACGGAGGTGGTCTCGAGCCTCGCCATGGAGCAGCGCAACGCCGGCAACCTGACCGAGGCCATCGCCTTCGCGCCGGGGGTCCGGGTGAACAACGAGTGCTCCATGTGCGGCGTCAAGCGCGTCATGGTCAACGGCCTGCGCGGGGAGCACACCACGGTGCTCATCGACGGTATCCCGGCGCACACGATGATGTCCGGGTTCTATGGCCTCGATGCAGCGGCAGCGGCCGGGATCGAACGCATCGAGCTGGCCCGGGGCGCCGGCGCCTCGCTTATCGCCCCGGAGGCCATCGGCGGCACCATCAACCTGGTGACCCGGGAGGCGGAGCGCAACGGCCTCGACCTCGATCTTGCCGGCGGCGAGCTCGGCTACGAGAAGGCCAGCGCCGTGGCCACGGTGCTGGCCAACGGCGAGACCACCCGCCTCACCCTCAGCGGCCAGCACCTGCACCGGGACCAGTACGACGGCGACGACAACGGCGTCAGCGAGAGCCCGGCGCAGACTCACGATGCGCTCACCGCCTACCTGTCCCAGGACATCGGCGACCACGACAATCTGCGCCTGCGCGCCAGCCGCGTGCGTTCGGAGATCTTTGGCGGGCCCATGGGCACCGGCATCGACGCTGTGCGCGCAGGCTACGACGCGGACCCGGACTGGTCCTCACCGTCGCTGTTCGCCGGTGATGATGTGCGCAACCGCTTCAGCGGGCGCCCCTGGGAAACCACCGAATGGATCGACACCACCCGCACGGAGCTCTACGGCAGCTGGCTGCACGAGTTCGGCCCGGCCTTCAACACGGTCCTCAGCGCTTCACACAATCGCCACGAGCAGGACTCCTTCTACGAGGGCTTCATCTATCGGGCCGAGGACGAGATGCGCTTTGTCGACGCCCGCGTCAACTGGGCGCTGTCCGACGCCCACCTGCTCACCGCCGGCGCCGACCTGCGCACGGAGGCACTGCGCTCGGACACCAACAGCACCGCCGCTGCCTACGTCTCCGACAGCTTCGACTACGACGTCGCGGGCCTCTACCTGCAGGACACCTGGGTGCCCAGCGACCGCCTGGAGATCGCCGCGGCCTTGCGCTACGACCAGGTACAGGCGGACTTCGTGGACCCGGCCAAGCCGGGCCGGGAAATCGATGACAGCATCCTGTCGCCGCGGATCGACCTGCGCTACCGCCACGACCTGCGCTGGACCTCGCGGCTGTCCCTCGGCAGCGGCTACCGGGCGCCCCTGTCCTTCTTCGAGAGCGACCACGGCATCCTCGACGCCGAGCTCGGCTTCCTCATCGACATCGACCGGCTGGAGCGCTCCGACTCGGCGAGCTACGCCCTGAGCTTCGAGGACGAGCGCCTCTCGGCCACCGGCGCCATCGCCTGGACCCGGGTCGAACACCTCGCCGCCCTGGGCGAGAGCGCGGGCGGGGTGCCCACGCTGACCCAGCTCGACGAGGACGGCCAGGTGCGGGTGGCGGACCTCTCCCTGACCTGGCGCTTCAGCCCGACCCTCAGCCTCGGCGGCACCCTCGAGCGCATCGCCTACGACGACACCTTCAAGGCCGCCTTCGGCGTGGTACCCATCGAGGAGCGGCTGGTGGTGAACGTCGACTGGGCCGTGGCCGGCTGGGAGCTGTTCGCCTCCGCGACCTGGATCGGCGAGCGCAACCTCGCCGCCTACGGCACCCCGCAGGCGCCCACCTTCGACGCCGCCGGCACCCTGCCCATGGACACGACGGCCGAGGCCTACTGGACCGTGGACCTGCGCGTGGCGCGGCACCTCGGCGAACACTGGGAAGTCTACGCCGGCGCCAGCAACCTGCTCGGCTATACCCAGGTGGAGAACGGGCAGACGCCGTTGTACTTCGACGGCGGCGCCTTCGACGTGGCCTATCTCTGGGGGCCGCTGCGCGGACGCGAGGCCTATGCGGGCATCAAGTACGCGTTCTGAGCCACCGGCCCGGCCAGCGTTCAATCAAGGGCTTCCACTGCAAGCAAAGCCCTGGCGCTCCCGCCGCAGCTGGCTCGCGGCTGCGCTGGCTTTTCTGCTGGGCCCGCTCACACCCGCGCAGGCAGGATCGCTCTTTGACCTCGCCCTGCCGTCGCTGTCCGGGCCCGAGACTATCGAGCTCGCGGACTATCGAGGTCGTTTCCTGCTGCTCACCTTCTTCGAACCGGACTGCGGCTGGTGCCTGCGCCAGCTGCGGGCGCTGGAGTCGTTGCAGGGGCGCTGCGGTGATGGGCTGCAACCCCTCGCGGCGGGGGTCCGCGGTCGCGACCTGGCGCTGCGCAAGGAACTGCGCCGCGCCCGCGTCACTTTCCCGGCCGGGCGGGCAAGTGGTGAGTTGCTGGCCCTGGTCGGCGAGGTGCCGGCCACACCCTGGACGCTGCTGCTGGGGCCGGCGGGCGAAGTGGTCGCGACACTCCGCGGCTTCGTGCGCGAGGAGCAGCTGGCGGCGGCCTTTCCGACGCTCTGCGACGGCGCTCCCCGGAGCGGCTAGATGATTACCAGGGCGAGAAACAGCACAAGCCCCGCGCCGAAGGTGATCGAGGTGTTGCGCACCAGCCGCGGCGCGGTCAGCCCGAGCCAGAGGCCGCTGAGGATGATGAAGACCATGCCGAGGGCAAAGACCTTCTGGAAGGTCTTGAACACCGTCGGGCCGTGGCCCTTGTGCAGTTCGATCATGCGCGCCTGCAGATCCGGCTCGCGCAGGATGATGTCCATGCCCGGGCCCGTCGCATCGACCAGGTAGTGGGTGCGAGAGGTCGGCCGGGTGTAGGCCCGCTTGCCGCTCTGGCGCACGTACTCGAAGTCGAAACCTTCCACGCCGGCGTCCGCGAGCAGCGCCTGCATGTCGGCCTTGCTCAGGGCCTCCAGCGGCCCGCGCCCGGCCTTCGGCAGGGAGGCCACCACCGTCTCGGCCACCTCCCCCTTTACCCCCACGAGGTACAGCCCGCCGCTGATGGCGACGAGGAGCACCGCGGCGGCGAAGAAGGACGACAGGTACAGGTGGATGTTGATGAAAAGGCGGCGGTTCATGGCGAAGTCTCCCAAGAAGGCGCCGCTATCATAGCCGATGGCGGCGCGGCATCAATCCGGCATTTGACGGGCGGGCCCCGGCAGCGCGCCGTCGGCAGCGCCGGCGGGCTCCGCCACCGTGCCCTCGGGCTCCGGGGCCAGCTTCGAGGCCAGCACCCGGTACGCCGCCGGCACCATGAACAGGGACAGGAAGGAGCCCAGGAGCATACCGCCGATCACCGCCAGGCCCAGGGGGACGCGGCTCTGCGCCCCGGCGCCGAGGGCCAGGGCGATCGGCAGCGTGCCGAACACCGTCGACATGGTGGTCATGAGGATGGGCCGGAAGCGGGCGGCGGCGGCAGCTTCCACCGCCTCGCCGATGGACAGGCCGGCGGCGCGGCGCTGGTTGGCGAACTCGACGATGAGGATGCCGTTCTTGGTCACCAGGCCGATGAGCATGATCAGGCCGATCTGGGAGAAGATGTTCAGCGTCTGGCCGAAGTACCAGAGGGCGAGCAAGCCGCCGGTGATCGCCAGGGGCACCGTGAGCATGATCGCCAGCGGGTCGCGGAAGCTCTCGAACTGCGCGGCCAGGACCAGGTAGATGAGCAGCAGTGCGAGGCCGAAGACGAAGACCAGGCTGCTGCCCGTCTCCACGAGCTCGCGGGACTGGCCATTCAGGCCGGTGCTGAAGGTCTCGTCGAGCACCACCTCGCCTACCTCGCGCATGGCATCCACACCATCGCCCAGGGTGTAACCGGGCGCCAGGTTGGCGGAGAAGGTCGCCGCCGTGAAGCGATTGAAGCGGTAGAGCACGGGTGCCGAGCTCTGCTCGCGACGGGTGACGAGGTTATCGACCGGGATCAGGGTGCCCGAGGCATCGCGTATCAGCAGCCGGGACAGGTCGCCGGGATCGTTGCGCGCGTCGCGGAGCATCTGGCCGATGATCTCGTACTGCTCCCCGTCCTTGAGGAAATAGCCGTAGCGCTGCCCCGAGAGCGAGGCCTGCACCACGTCGGCAATCTCCCGTGCACTGACGCCCAGGGCATCGCTGCGGCTGCGGTCGATCTCGAGGACCAGCTCGGGCTGATTGAACTTGAGGTCCACCTGCACGAAGCTGAATTCCGGCCGCGAGCGGGCTTCGTCGAGAAAACGGGGAATCACCTCGCGGACCTTCTCGAGGTCGGAGTTCTGCACCACGAACTGCACCGGCAGGCCGCGGCCACCGGTGTTGATGGTCGCCGGCTGGCGCACGAAGGTGCGCACGCTGCTGACTTCCGACAACCCCTGCTCGAGCCTGGGCACGATCTCCTGCTGCGACAGCTCCCGCTCCTCGGCGTCCTTGAGGATCACCCGGGAAAAGCCGGTGTTGGTCGTCGTCGAGGCACCGAAGCCCGGCGATGTCACGGTAATGGTCGCCTCCAGGACGTCGCCGATGGCGCGGCGCACCGCCTGGTCGACCTCGTTCATGGCCTCGAACA
>CAYTJQ010000084.1:1401-9326 GCA_964438205.1 uncultured Alteromonadaceae bacterium | reverse complement strand
CGCGCGTAGCCGTACTCGACGTAGCCCAGCGCACCGGGCGTCTGACGAATCGTTGCCGTGACCCCGTCGTTCTTCGGTGCGGCTACGATCTTGTCGCTGTCCGGCCAGACCACCGTCTTGCCGCTGCCGTGGGCGCCGGCCCAGGCCGCGCTCACGGCCTCCAGGTGGCGGGTGAAGGCGTAGGTCGTGCCACTGCTGTCCGCTCTGCGGACGATGGTCACGGGTAGGTCCGGCAGGGCCACCCGGGGATTTGCCGCTTGCAGCCGCGGGTCGTTCCAGCGCTCGATAGCACCCGTGAACAGCAGCGGGTAGACAGTGCGCGGCAGGCGCAGGGGCGGGGAACCCGGCAGATTGTAGGCGAGCACGA
Source organism: uncultured Alteromonadaceae bacterium (assembly GCA_964438205.1). Lineage (GTDB taxonomy): Bacteria > Pseudomonadota > Gammaproteobacteria > Pseudomonadales > Halieaceae > Pseudohaliea. The sequence goes on along the minus strand of CAYTJQ010000084.1, from coordinate 8,959 downwards.
TCTGCCCCGCCGTTACCGGTAGCAGCTGCACCCCGGCGGCGACGGAGGCCATTTCCTCGTCCGTCATGGCGGCATCGCTGGCGGCGAAGTCGACGGTTCGATTGATGAAATCGCGGATTCCGGCGCCGCTGCCCTTGGCCTGGTAGTCGATGATCACGCCCGGATGAGCGCGACTGTAGGTCTTGAACCAGGTCGAGTAGATGGGAAAGGGAAAGCTGGCACCGGAACCGGTCAGCCGCAGTGCCTGCGCCGGCGCAACGCCGGCCGACGCCAGGATGAGCAGCAGCGCCGCCAGTGCGAGCCGATAGCGACCCGAACCGCGTGTCGGCGAAGGCACGCCGACAGCGCTGGCAGCAACGCGGGCGAAGCGCGATGACATTGGCGGGTCCCTCTGCCGTAGCAGCCCTGATCCAGCCCCGTTGCCCCGCAACCAGGCTCCTCGTAACGGTACCGCAGACCGGCTGAGCATCGCTACCGTGGCGATGGCGGGCATGCCCCTCCCACCTTGCGAGCGGGACGTGAGCTATAGACGTTGCAGTTCTGTGCCTCCAAAGCGTCCTCGCGCAGTGCCGTCGGGGCTGTCCATGCCGAGTTGGAAGCTGTGCCCGTAGCCATGTGTTTCATTGCGGATCGTCACGGTAATCATGCCCGTATCGTCGTAGACATAGCTCTCGACGATGTCTTCCGGCAGCAGGCTGTCGAGTCGCTGTCCGCTGTGGGACGAAAGTTCGGCAGAGTTCCGTAGCGCCGGATCGTAAGGAAATTCCACGCGCCGCCAGGGGGTGACCTCGCCCGACGGTTCGCCATTGGCGTCTAGCTGCGTGCACTCAACATAGCGCAAGGTACCCACGCGATGCGCCGGCCGGTAGTGCCGCTCTGCGCGCACGCCAGCAGGCGGGCGGCTGCCCATGCGTTTCTCGATGATCGGGTCGAAGAACTTCTCCCGACCGCCGTCACCCTCGCGCCAGACCCCGAAATGGCGCGTAGGTGCCTCGCGAACGTACACTTCGGCGGCATCGTCGGCAGCCACTGCCAACCCCACTGCGGTGGCGGCATGCGGCTGTGGCGCCAGCTGCACCTTGCGTGCGAAGGCCTTGCGCAGGGCTCGCTGTACCGCGGGAAACTGTACGCTGCCACCGACCAGGTAGACCGCGCCGAGCTCGCGACTGCTGTTTGCGTCGATGCCATAAGTTGCGAGTTGCTCGAAGAGCCTAGCGAGGGTAGCGAGCGTTCGCTCGATCAGTGGCATGGCACTCTCGTAAAGCGCCGCCGTATCGAGTACCACCACTCCCTCGGCGGCCAGGCCGCCGACATCCACCAGCAGCCGGCGGCTGCTAGTGCCGAGCGTCTCCTTGGCTATGCGGCAGCGCTCGAGCAGATGGTTCCACCGGGTGTCGCAAAGACGACTGCAGCTGATGCGCTGGTGCGCAAGCACTGCTTCAGCAATCAGTGCATCGAAATCGTTGCCGCCCAGCCGGGCGATACCTTCGGCGCCGATGAGATCGAAGCGGCGATCATCGAGGGATACGGTGGCGGCATCAAAAGTCCCGCCCCCAAGATCATAGATCACCACATAGCGCTTCGGGCTCCGCGGGGAGACCGCCGCCAAACTGTTGCGCGCAAACTCGATGGCGGCCGCGGTGGGTTCGCTGATCAGACCCAGCACCGAAAAACCCGCGCCGGCAAAGGCCTCCAGGGTGAGGTAGCGTTGCTGCGTTGACGCGTGGGCCGGCACGGCGACCATGGCCTCCAGGGGCTCATCTGCCGCTAGGTCGACATTGCTGTGCTCGAGCAGCATCCGGCGCAAGTAGCAAAGGTAGGCGGTCGCGAGATCGAGCGCTGAGATGGACAGTTCGCCGGCGCGCCAGGCGATGTCATCGGGTGGCATGCCGGATACTGCGGCCTTGACCGAGCGCAGTAGCGGGGGCAGGCCCGTTCCGCCCGCCGCAAGCAGGGCAGCGGCTTCCGTGCCGAAGCGTAGCCCCCCGGGCCCAAGCGCGGCGATGCCGGGCAGGTAATCGACGAAGCCCTCGCCAGTGGCGAAACTGGCGACGGGGTAGCGGCCGTCGCGCGCCGTCGCAACAACGGTTCGCGTTGTTCCGAAATCGATGCCTAGTCGCATGCGATGTACTCCAGAGCCTGCCAGCAAGCCTGTGTTCAGTCTACGTGATGACCACCGGGCGGGGATAGCGCCTGCCGGAGCGCGTCGACGCGGGGCGGTTCAGTCGCGCCCCGGTTCGCAGGGCCGGAGCCCCGCTCAGAGATAGAGCGACACCATCTCCCGCCAGTAGCGGCCGCGATGGGCGCGGCCTGCCCAGACGATGAGCTGGTGCCCGATACCCTTGGCGTTTAGGATCTCACTCAACCGATAGTTGTTGTGCAGAAACGGATCTTCGTCGCCTATGACGATCACGATGTCCATCCGGCGCAGCGCCTGCAACTGTTCTTCCCCTTCGAGCCCGGGAAGGAAGTGGGTGGGTGTATTGAAATAAATGTTCTCGTCGTAATAGCCGTTGAACAGGTCATGGAAGGCTTCCACCTCCAGCGTGAGATCGTAACGGCCGGAGCAGGCCAGCAGTTTCCGGAACAGCTGCGGGTGGCGGAACGCGATGTTGGCGGCATGGAATGCGCCCAGGCTGTTGCCGTGCGCAATGGTGCAGCTGCAGGGGTTCTTTGCCTGCATCTGCGGCATGACTTCATGGAGGATATAGTCTTCAAAGAGCATGTGGCGCCGGATGCGCTCTTCCGGCTGGCGGAACGCGCAGTAGAAGGTCTCCTGGTCGATGCCGTCGACACACCAGACCTGCAACTGACCGGCCTCGATCTTGGCTGCAAGGCTGTCGACGAGGCCCAGGTTCTCGAACTCAAAAAAGCGTCCGTCGCGGGTCGGAAAGACCAGCAGCCGGGCGCCGGCGTTCCCGAACACCAGCAATTCCATTTGCCGCTGCAGGCGTGGACTGTACCAACAGTGGTATTCCCGATTCATCGCGGGGTGGCGGCTTCCGCTTCAGGGCGCAGTGAGAAAGTCGTCCACCTCTCGATCCAGTGCCTGTTGCTGCGATGCCTTGTCCGGGTAGTCGACATGACCCGCGGTCAACACAAAGAGGCGCCGCAGCGATGCCGGGATGGCATTGTAGACAGCGAACTGTGCGGGCGGCGGGACCACCGGGTCGAACAGCGCTGTCGCCACCAGCGCGGGGACGCGCGTAAAAGCCGCAGCCGTTGCAGCATCGTAGTACGCCAATGTGTCCATCACGTTAAAGTCGCCATCTCCCCGATAGCGGCGCAGCGCCTCGCTGCTGCCTTCGCTCGGCAAGCTCAGGAGTAACGCCCGGTGGCCGAAGGCGGGGAACTCCAGGAAAAGGCGGTTGATCCGGCGGTCCCAGGGCGCCGCCAGGGCGCTGATACCCCCGGCAAAGCTCCCACCCAGGCAGGCCACGCGTCCCAGGACCTGGGGAAACAGGGAGAGGAGCACGCTCACGGCAAGCCAGAGATCATCGACGCAGCCACCGAGGATGTAGCGGTTCCGGCATTCAATGCCGTGCAGGACGTGTTGCCGGGGCGCCGAGGAGAGGCCGGGAACGGGACTGCGCCCGGTGCCGCGAAAGCAGGGGAATAGCACCGCGGCGTCGTCCAGTCCTTTGAGCTCGTCCGGCGCGGTCCGCCCGGGGTAACCGTGTCCGATGATCGCCCCCCGGCGCACCGGCTGCTCGCAGGGCACCAGTAGCCAGCCGCCGATCTTTACCCCTCCGGTGGAGCGGTAGTGCAGGTCCGACACCGTGTGGCGCCCGAGCACCTGGGCGCGGTGCCGGAGCCGCGGCTGCGGGTCATGCTCCAAAGCCGTCGCATAGCGGCTCTGCCAAAAATCCGCAAAGTCCCCCGGCCCGACCGGCGGCACGATCGCCAGCAAGTCGGCAAGGTCCATGCCATAGGTTGGGTCAAAGCGATAGTGGTGGCTGACGGGTGGGGTCCGCATGACTTCCTGTTCCGGGGCTGAAGGCCAGGGTAGCGACCACGGCTACCGCCGTGCGGATCGGTGAGCGCGCGGTGAGACTGCCACCTGTCACAACACTGTCATCGATCGGACCCTAGTCTCCCCAAAGGTTTAGCTTGCTGGGGACATAATGACAGAGGCGATATCTCTCGACGAGCTCGCGGCGTCGATCGCCGAGCTGCGCACAATGGTGGCTGCGGCCGCCGACCGGGCGGCGGAGGCCTGGGCGCCCTCGATCGAGCGTCCCGCGTTTACCGCCAGTGCCCACAATCTCGCCGCCTACCTGGCGCTCCGGCGACGCGACCTGCGCCCGCTGCAGGTCGAATTGATGGGCCTCGGGCTGTCCTCCCTCGGCCGGTTGGAGGGCAGGGTGCTGGCTACCCTCGATGCCGTTGCCGCGGCGCTCGATCACCTGCGTGGTGCGCCCGCGGGCCCGCTGGTGCCGCCGGAGCGTTTCTGGCAGGGCCAGGAGACCCTCGTAGGCAACACCGACGCGGTGTTCGGCCGCCGTGCGGCGCCGCGGCGGGTGAGGATCATCGTTACCCTGCCGAGCGAGGCGGCCCATGATGCGGCGCTGGTGCGGGGCCTTCTCGCGGCTGGCGCCGATGTCTTTCGGATCAATTGCGCCCACGACGATGCGGATCTCTGGGCCCGCATGGCAGCGAACGTCCGCGCGGCGGCGGGGGGCGGCCGTGATGCCCGCATCCTCATGGATCTCGCCGGGCCAAAGGTGCGCACCGGAGCGGTGCGGCGTGCGGCGGGGCACGGCCGCCTCCATCCCGGCGATACCTTTTTCCTGCACCGCCCTGAAGATGTGCCGGCCAGCGGCTGCGCCATGGCCTGCGCCGTGCCAGAGGCGCTTGATCGCCTCGCCCCCGGGCACCGGGTTTTCGTCGATGATGGCAAGCTCGCTGCCCGCGTGGAGACGGTGACCGCCCAAGGGGCACTGTTGCGGGTGACCCGGGTCGGTGCCAAGGGCTTCAAGCCGCGACCGGAGAAGGGACTCAACTTCCCCGACAGCAGCCTGCCCGTCCCGGCCCTCACCGAGAAAGACCTGGTCGACCTGCCACAGGTCCTTGCGCTCGCCGACCTGATCGGTTTCAGCTTCGTTCAGCACGCGGCGGACATCGAGGCGCTGCAGGCCGCCATGGCCGCCCTGAGGCCAGCGAGCTGGCGCCGCATCCCCCTGGTCGCCAAGATCGAGACGCCGCGGGCCATTGCCCACCTCCCGGAGATCATCGTCGCCGCCGCCGGGCGCCAGCCCATGGCAGTGATGATTGCCCGCGGCGACCTGGCCGTCGAGATCGGTTTCGAGCGCCTGGCCGAGATGCAGGAAGAACTCATGTGGCTCGCCGAGGCCGCCCACGTGCCGGTGATCTGGGCCACGCAGGTACTGGAGCAACTGGTGCGCAAGGGCGTGCCCTGCCGGGGCGAGATGACCGACGCCGCGATGGCAGTGCGCGCCGAGGCCGTGATGCTCAACAAGGGACCGCATATAGTCGAGGGCGTTTGCGCCCTCGACCGGATGCTGATCCGCATGGCCGACCACCAGGACAAGAAGACGCCGAAGCTGCGGGCGCTTGCTGCCTGGGCGGAAACGGTAGGCCCCCGCCCACCCCCGGCGCCAGAACGGTAGTCTGCCGGCGCAACGGCGGGTCATCCCGGGCTAGCATCACGCCCCTGGAGGCTGCCGAGCGTACCATCACAGCGTTCCCGGTGGGCCTTGAGTCGCGCATGCTGGCCTGCCGCCTTCAGCGCCAGATCAATGGCTTCAGCGGTGAGGCGCTGCAGGCCATTCCGCCCGGCGTTGCCCTGTCGCAGCTGTGGCGCGTGCCGGGCGCGCTCAGCCGGCACCGGCGTGGCAGCTATCGCAGAGGCCGTGCAGTTCGAGCTGCTCGCGGAAAAGGTGAAAGCCCGATGAGCGCGCCTTGCGGTCCAGCTGGGAGAGTTCCCTCTGGGCAAAGTCCATTTCCCGGACGAGGCCGCAGCTGTCGCAGATCAGGAACTGCGTCAGCGCATGGGGGTGGTCGCAGGCCATGTGATCACAGGCGAGGAACTGGTTCGTGGAGCGCAGCTTGTGAACCACGCCCGCCTCGAGGAACACATCCAGCATGCGGTATACGGTCATCACCGGCAGCTCCTCCCCGTGCTCCTCACGGTGGGCGTGCGCCAGCTCGTAGGCGGAAAGCGGGGCAGCGGCACGGAGCAGGGTCGCCAGCAGGCGCTTGCGCTTGGTGGTCAGTCTCACGCCGCCCTCACGACAGCTGCGTTCCGCTCCGGCCAGGGCCGCTTCGAGGGCGGCCCGCGCTGATCTCTTCGTGCGCGTCGATTTCGCCATGGTTGCTAGGTTATCACAGCGCAGGGCGTCCAATAATGACTGCAGCCCGGGAGCTGATACTTCCGATCGGGCCGCTCATGACCCTTGCATGAGCGGAAGCCGGACCGCTGTTGGTCGCGCTGGCCTAGGGTCGGCGCGGTTGCAGCCAGTCTTCCACCCGGAGCGATGGCACCCGCACGAATTCGCGCAGGTTGGCTGTGACGAGGGTCAGATCTGCAGCGAGGGCCTGCGCGGCGATCAAGAGGTCGTTGGGCCCGATCGGCATACCGTTTGATGCCAGGTGGTGCCGGATTTCCCCGTAGTGCCGGTCAGCCGGGGGCTCCAGCGGCAGTACATCCAGCGCCGAGAGCAGAAGCCCGACCCGTTCGGTGAGCTGTGCCGAACCGCTTTTCCTCGCGCCATAGCGTAGCTCGGCAGCCACGATAACGCTGGTGCAGACGGTACGCTCGCCGACAGCGCCAATGCGTGCCGCGATAGCGCCGCCGGGTTCCCGGAGCAGCCCGGAAAGCATGTTGGTATCGAGAAGATAGCGGTGGATCACCCGCAAAGATCCGCGTCATCCAGTGCGGGCAGGTCGGCGTCCACATCGGGAAAGTCTTCTTCCAGAGGTTCAAGCCCGGCCAGCAGGTCGAGGAGGCGGCCCTTGCGCACCGGCTCGATGATCAGGCGGTCACCCTCCTTGCGAAGGATGGCTTCATCGCCCTCCAGTTCGAACTCCCGCGGGATACGCAGCGCCTGGTTGCGCCCGTTGCGAAAGAGCCTGACATGCCTTTCCTGTTCGATCATGACCTTCACCCTAGTGCATAGGCCTAAGCATATGCCGTGCATCTCGCTTCGTCAAAAACGCTGACTCTCGACCTTGGTCACAGCGTCAGGTCGCCCTGTTCCAGCGGCAGCGCCGTGGTGATCTTCACCCGCGACAGCGCCGCATTCGAATGAATCTCCTGTACCGTCGGCATCTGCGACAGTTTCTGCCGGAACAGCGTCTCGTAGCTGTCGATATCCCGGGTCACGATTTTCAGGAGGAAATCGTAGTCGCCCATCACCGTGTGGCACTCCAGGACCTCCGGCAGATCGCGGATCTGTTCCTCGAACTCGGGTAGGGAGCGCTTGCCGTGCGCGGACAGCTTGACCCGGGCGAAGACGGTGACCGAGAGGCCGAGCTTGCGCTGGTCGAGGAGGGCGACGCGGCGCTGGATGATGCCGTTGTCTTCCAGGCGGCGGAT
>CAYTJQ010000084.1:0-1301 GCA_964438205.1 uncultured Alteromonadaceae bacterium | reverse complement strand
GGCCGGCTGGCGGATATCCAGCCGTCGCAGCGCGCCGGGGCGGCTCGCGGCGCCGAGCTGCTCGCGCAGGCACTGAAGGCGGAAGGGGTGGACGTGCTGTTCGGCTACCCCGGCGGCGCCAACCTCGAGATCTTCGACGTGCTGGCGGGCGCCGGCATCCGCTGTGTGCGCACCGAGCACGAGCAGGGCGCGGTCCACGCTGCCCAGGGCTATGCCCGGGCGAGCGGCCGTGTGGGCGTGTGCCTCGCCACCTCCGGGCCCGGCGCGACCAACCTGGTGACCGGGCTCGCCGATGCCAACAGCGATTCTACGCCGGTGGTCGCCCTTACCGGTAACGTGCCGACGCCGCTGCTGGGGAAGAACGCCTTCCAGGAAGTCGATATCGTCGCCATTACCCGGCCGATCACCAAGAAGAGCACGCTGGTGAAGCGGGTGAGCGAGATCCCGGAAGTGGTGCGCGAGGCCTTTGCGCTGGCCGGCGGCAACCGGCCGGGGCCGGTGCTCATCGATATCCCCAAGGACATCCAGCAGCACTACCCGAAGGATGCCGCCGGCAACTACACGCCGCCGCCGATTCCCGCGGTGATCGAACCGCCGGAGCCGGCCATCGGCGGCCTCGGCGACAACCAGCTTGCGGAGGCGTGCCGGCTGATCGAGGCGGCCGGGCGGCCGGTGATCTATGCCGGCGGCGGTATTGTCGCCGCGGGCGCCGGAGCGGCGCTGCAGCAGCTGGCGGAGGCCCTGGCCTGCCCGGTGGCCACCACGGTCATGGGCCACGGCATCTTCCCGCCGGAGCATCCCCTGGCCCTCGGCTGCCTCGGCATGCACGGGTCGAAGGTGGCGAACGTCGCGGTGAACGAGGCCGACCTCGTGCTCGCCCTCGGCGTGCGCTTCGATGACCGGGTGACCGGCCGGGTGGACGCCTTCATCGCCGAGGGGCGGATCATTCACATCGACATCGACCGCGACGAGCTCAACAAGAACAAGACGGTGACGCTGCCGCTCTGCGCGGACCTGGCGCAGGCACTGCCGCAGCTGGTGGCCTGCGCAGTGGCGGGGGAGCGGCAGGAATGGCTCGCCTACCTCGACGGCCTGCGCCGGGACTATCCCTACCCGCTGCCGCGCCACGACGATCGCATCAGCCCGCAATACGCCATCGCCCGCCTCAGCGAACTGACCGGCGGCGACGCCATCGTCAGCCTTGGTGTCGGCCAGCACCAGATGTGGGCCATGCAGCACTACCGCAGCCGGCGGCTGCGCGGTTTTCTCTCCAGCTCCGGTTTCGGGACCATGGGCTACGG
>CAYTJQ010000083.1:2456-9681 GCA_964438205.1 uncultured Alteromonadaceae bacterium | reverse complement strand
GGGGCTGCTATGAGCGCTGAAACGCGCTCGAGCACCTCCTGATACAGCGCCACTTTCGAGCCGAAGTAATAATTAATGAGCGCATGATTCACGCCGGCTGCGCTTGTAATTGCACGCACCGAAGCTCCCGCAAGGCCCCTTTCTGCGAAAATCTTTTCTGCGGCACGCAGGATCAGCTCCCGACTGTCATCGTTTTTGGTCACAACCACCCCAAGGAATCTAAGGTTTCAGCCCGTTCGCGGTGCCTTTGGGAGGCCGGACTTTCGTAGCTGCCGAAAGACAGACAGAGCGGCAGGTTTCCTGGGTATTTGTGCATCCTTTGGCTCTTTATCCATTTGTTTTAACCACTTGTATAATCGAAGCCTATGTGCTTACATCACGGCTGTCAAGAAATTTCAATACCTCAGTTCTTCACACAGGAGCGACGCCCATGAGACTCGCCTGCGACACAGGCGGCACATTCACCGATCTGGTTGTTGAGGATGGGGATGGCCGAGTGAGTATGTATAAATCGGCGACGGTGCGTACAGATCCGGCTAGAGGCGTTCTCGATGCGCTCCGTCTCGCCGCTGACGCCCGGGGCCAGGCTCTGGACGCATTTCTTGCACGAGGTGAGATATTCATTCACGGCACTACCCACGCCATAAACGCCATCATCACCGGTAATACGGCGAAAACTGCACTGCTTGTGACGGCGGGGCATCCGGATATGCTGGTGATTCGCGAAGGGGGTCGTTCGGAACCATTCAACCAGACAGTTCCGTTTCCTGAGCCCTACATTCCCAGGGCTTTGACCTTCGAGATACCAGAGCGGGTCACAAGTAACGGCGCAGTGACGACTGCACTCGAAGAGGTCGCTGTTTCCCGTGTCCTGGACGAACTCAGGGAACGGGAGATCGAGGCAGTAGCCGTGTGCCTCCTGTGGTCTATCGTGAACCCGGTGCATGAACTGCGTATCGGTGAGATGCTCTCAACAGCGCTTCCCGACATACCGTATACCCTGTCTCACCAGCTGAACCCCACGCTCCGCGAGTACCGACGAGCAAGTGCGACAGCAATGGACGCATCACTCAAGCCACTTATGGGCGCCTATATGGCAGGGCTCACTGACAGGCTTGCGGAGGCCGGCTTCAAAGGCCGCTTGCAGGTGCTGACATCGCAGGGCGGCATGATGGACGGGCAGAGTCTCGCAGACGCGCCGATACATGCCATCAACTCCGGCCCTTCAATGGCGCCTCTCGCAGGACGCCACTATGCACGCTCAGATGGGCTTCTGGAGGACATCATCGTCGCGGACACCGGCGGAACTACCTACGATGTAAGCCTGGTCCGTGGTGACGATATCCCATGGAGCAGAGAAACCTGGATCGGCGAACCATTCAGGGGCCATATGACCGGGTTTCCATCGGTCGACGTCAAGAGCGTGGGTGCTGGAGGCGGAAGCGTCGCCTGGGTTGACAGTGGCGGTATGCTGCATATCGGGCCGGAGAGCGCGGGAGCAAACCCCGGGCCCGCCTGCTATGACCAAGGTGGCGATAAAGCCACTGTTACCGATGCCGCAGTCGCTCTGGGCTACATCGATCCAAACTACTTCCTCGCCGGATCGGTGCTGCTGAATAAAAGTCTCGCCATGCAGGCAATAGAACAGAAGGTTGCAGAGCCGCTGGGTCTGGACTGCCTGGAGGCGGCAGCGGCAATCATAGACCTGGCCACGGAAAACATGGTCCAGGCCATCACGGATATCACTGTCAATCAGGGTATTGATCCGGCGTCAGCCATACTGATCGGAGGCGGCGGGGCAGCGGGACTGAACTCGATCTTTATTGCAAGACGGCTCGGCTGCGGCAAGCTGATTATCCCTGAGGTGGGCGCCGCGTTGAGCGCCGCCGGCGCATTGATGTCGGACCTGAGTGCAGAATTCCGCACCATGCACTTCACTGTAAGTGATTCCTTCGACTTCGCCGGCGTCAGCGGTGTTATCAAGGAACTTGGCGAAAAGTGCGCTGCCTTTGCGAACACTGCCGGCAAGGACGCGATCGATCATCAAATCGAATTCAGCGTTGAGGCCCGGTATCGGCATCAGGTGTGGGAAATAGAAGTCCCTCTCCGCGGGGGCGCCCTGGCGGGTCCCGAAGAGTTGTCACTGCTTCTCGAGGATTTCCATACCACCCACGAATCCGTATTCGGGTTTCGGGACGAACGATCCGTCGTTGAAATGATCGGATGGACAGCAAAAGTACGTTGCCGTATGCGCAGAAACACTATCGGCAAGCTAGCCGCGACCCGACCTGACGCCTCCCTTGCGAAATCTCGCCGGGTCTATCTCCCTGGCGAAGGAGATGCCGAAGTGCCCGTCTACCAGTTCGATGCACTGCACGGCGACGAACCGTTCTTCGGGCCGGCAATCATTGAGTCGCCCTTCACAACGATCATCGTAGATCGAGGCCCCTCTTTCTTCAGGAGCGAAAAAGGCAGTCTGATAATTACCATTGAACCCGGAGACATCCAATGACCAACGGCAAACTCAATGGGGCGAGACTGGCAATCCTGAGCAATCGCCTCGAAGGTATCGCAAGAAAGATGGCAAACACGCTGTATCGCACGGGTCGCTCAGGAGTGCTGAATCGGGCAAGGGACTTTTCCTGCTGCATCGTTACAGCCGACTGCGAGCTGCTCGCTGCAGCGGAGAGCTTGCCTATTCATGTGCTGGCTGGGCCCGACCAGATGGCGGAAGCGATGAAACAATTCCACCCACAGCTACGTCGCGGCGATGCCTTCCTGCACAATTCTCCCTACCATGGGTGCTCACACCCCGCAGACCACACAATCCTTGTGCCAGTCATTGACGACGCGGGCACTCATCACTTCACCGTCATAGCCAAAGCACATCAGGCTGACATCGGAAACTCGGTACCGACGACGTACCACGGGAGCGCGAAGGATGTGTACGAAGAAGGGGCGTTGATTTTCCCGTGTGTCCAGGTAGAGCGAGACTATCAAACAATTAGCGACGTCGTGCGTATGTGCGAGATGCGTATCCGGGTCCCGGAACAGTGGAAAGGCGACTTTCTCGCAATGCTCGGATCGGCCAGGATCGGCGAAAACGAGTTGTTGGAACTCGGTGTTGAATTCGGATGGGATTACCTTCATGCGTTCGCGCAGCAGTGGTTTGACTACAGTGAACGCCGGATGGTTGAAGCCATTGCCAAAGTTCCGGCAGGATCGGTGGTATCCACCAGCACTCATGATCACTTCCCCGGAACGCCGGAAAACGGCGTTACCATCAGCGCAAAAATAACGACTGACCCGGCCCGGGGTTTAGTGACGATTGACCTCACGGACAATCCAGATGCCCTGCCCTGCGGGCTGAATGTGAGCGAAGCCTGCACTCGCACCTCAAGTCTAATCGGCGTCTTCAACTCCCTGGACCATTCTGTACCGAAGAATTCCGGTTCATTCCGGAGGGTAAACATCAAGCTTCGCGAGGGCGCGGTGGTTGGCATTCCTCGTCACCCGACGAGCTGCTCTGTAGCCACCACCAACTTGGCAGACCGTATTGCCAACGCGATTCAGACTGGCTTCTCCCAAATACAGGATGGCATCGGCATGGCTGAGGTCGGCGCAGTCATTCCTCCTGCTGATGCGGTGGTTTCGGGCGTGGATCCTCGCAACGGAGAGGCCTTCGTAAACCAGCTGTTTCTCGGCGCGACCGGTGGCGGAGCCTCACCTGCCGCAGATTGCTGGCTTACCTATTGCCACGTCGGGAACGGAGGATTGTGCTATCTCGACAGTATCGAATTGGATGAGCTTTACCAACCTATCCACGTGCAATCCCGCTATCTGCTGACCGACACAGAGGGCGCTGGGCGTTTTCGTGGTGCACCAAGCCTGTTCGTTGAATTCGGGCCGCTCGATTGCTGTATCGAGATCGGCTATGTCAGCGACGGGTGCACCAACGCAGCCAAAGGCGTCCTCGGCGGCCTGGCCGGACGGCCGGCGGAACAATACAAGAGAACCCGGGCTGGCACCTTGGAACCCCTGGAGGCGTGCGCCCAGCTGGTACTGGAAAAGGGGGAGTCGGTGGTTTCAATTTCGTGCGGCGGCGGCGGCTATGGACCGCCGCAGGAACGCGACCCTATGAAGGTCAGCCACGACGCAAGAGAGCGGTGGATATCACGTGAGCGCGCGCGCGAAATCTACAGGGTTGTGCTGACGGAAAATTTCGATGTAGACGTCGCCAAAACCGCCGAATTACGCGGTAACTGATCGGCTCCTCCACTCTCTCAGGAAGAGCATGGGTTATTGAAGCGGTGGCTTGATTTCGCTTGTGAAGCACTACACAGCCACTGTTGGCCGGCTTAGCTGGCGCCAATCTCAACCGCGCCATGAACAAGAGGCAGAAAAAGCATGTCAAAACGCAAAGTCATCATCACCTGCGCTGTAACAGGTAATGCACCGGTAAACCCAAAGCACCCGAATTTTCCCGTTACGCCAGCGCAAATCGCAGATGCAGCGATCGAAGCGGCCAAGGCGGGGGCGGCAATAGCGCACATCCATGTGCGGGATCCTGCCACTGGTGCCGGCTCCCGCGATCCGGCGCTGTTTCGCGAAATCGTCGCTCGCATCCGCGAGCAGGATCAGGACGTTGTGATTAACCTCACCGCCGGCATGGGGGCGTTATTCCTACCCGACCCGAATGATGAAGGTCGGGCGCTGCCGGAAAGCGACCTCGCAGGCGTGGAGGAGCGAATCGCACACCTTAAAGACTGCCTACCAGAAATTGCGTCGCTCGACGTCACTACCGGCAACCAGGTCGAAGGCGATCTCGAGTTTGTCTACCTTAACACCACACGTACACTCCGCGGCATGGCTCGGCGCTTTCAGGAGCTAGGTGTCAAGCCGGAACTGGAGGCATTCCAGGCGGGCGATGTGCTGTTCGCCAATCAGCTCGTACACGAGGGTCTGGTGGATGGCCCCCCACTCTACCAGTTCGTCTTGGGTGTCAAATGGGGCGCGCCAGCCGATCCGGCTACGGTGCATTACATGAGGAACCTCATTAGCGCCCCCGGCGCCCTCTGGACTGCTCTGGGCATTGCCCGCGACGAGTTCCCAATGGCCGCGCAATCAATACTTCTGGGCGGAAACGTTCGCGTCGGTCTCGAGGATAACCTCTATCTGGAGCGCGGCGTATTCGCCACGAACGGAGCGCTCGTCGAGCGCGCGGTGAAGCTTCTTGATATTCTAGGCTGTGAGCCGGCGACGCCCGCGGAGACGCGGGCGATGCTGGCGCTTAAAAACGGCTGGCGCTAGCCTACCCACAAAGGCTGTACTCAGGACCCTTTCCCCTGTTCCTGCGCCATCGCTATACTCGGCGCCATTAAGGCGGCGCGCGGCGCCAGCGAGGACGGGCCACACGGTGACCGGCGAGGCACAGCCATTCCCCTTCAGCGACGTGCTCCTGCGCGCCATGGCCGAGGTGCGCAGCATCGCACCGGGGGTCGAGGGCGCGCTGCCGCTCGAGGCCCGGGAGGACCTGGCGGGCGTGCTCAGCGCCGCCAGCGCCCTCGAGCAGGACCTCGGCGACGCGGCCGGCGCGGACCGGCACGAGCTGCGCAACCGCCTCGGCGCCCTGCGCGGTTACGCCGAGATGCTGCTCGAACAGGTCGAGGGCGACACGCACGCGGAGCTCGGCGACTGCCTGCTGCGCCTGGTGCAGGCCACGCACAGCGCCGGCGACCTCACCCTCGACAGCCAGCCCGGCCGGGGCAGCGTCACCATTGCCAGCGAGCCCGGCTTCATCCTCGCGGTGGACGACCGGCGCGAGAACCGGGAGCTGGTGGCGCGCTACCTGTCGCGCTGCGGCCACTTCGTGGTCACCGCCGCGGACGGCGAACAGGCCCTGGCCACCCTCGAGGAGTCGGACGTGGACGTGGTGCTGCTCGACCTGGTCATGCCCGGCATGGACGGCCGCGAAGTGCTGGCGCGGATCAAGGCACACCCGGAGTGGCACGCCACGCCGGTGATCGTGATCTCCGGTCACCAGGACATGCAGGGCATCATCGACTGCATCGAGGCCGGCGCCGACGACTACCTGTTCAAGCCCTTCAACCCCGTATTGCTGCAGGCCCGCATCAAGGCCGGTATCGAGCGCAAGCGCTGGCACGACCGGGAGGACCAGTACCGGCAGCAGCTCGAGCGCAGCGAGCAGTTCATCCGCGCCACCTTCGGCCGCTACCTCTCCGACGAGATCGTGACCGACATTCTCGAGCGGCCCGAGGGCCTGGACCTCGGCGGGGACCTGCGCGAGGTGACCATCCTCATGTCCGACATCCGCGGTTTCACCACGCTCTGCGAGCAGCTTGAGCCGACCCAGGTGGTGACCATGCTCAACCGCTATCTCGGCGCCATGACAGACATCATCCTGGCCTGGAACGGGACCATCGACGAATTCCTCGGCGACGCCATCCTCGCCGTGTTCGGCGCCCCGCAGCGCCGTGACGACGACGCCGACCGCGCCGTTCAGTGCGCCCTGGCCATGCAGGCGGCCATGGAGGGCGTCAACGCGGCCAACGCCGCCGAGGGGCTGCCGGCGCTGCGTACCGCCGTCGCCCTGAACACGGGCACGGTGATCGCCGGCAACATCGGCTCGGAGCGGCGCAGCAAGTACGGTTTCGTCGGCCACCCCATGAACGTGACCTCGCGCATCGAGGACGCCACCGGGCCGCGAGAAGTGCTGGCGGCGCAGAGCACGATCGCCGCCCTCGCCGGCCGCGCCACCGTGGCGGAGACCCGGGAGCTGCAGGCCCGGGGCATCGACGAGGCGCTGCGTGTGCACCTCGTCACGGGCTACACGCCGTGAGTCGCCGCGGCCCCCTCCTCCTCGTCGAGGACAACGAGCTCAACCGGGACATGCTGCGCCGACGCCTCACCCGCGCGGGCTTCGCCGTGCTCACCGCCGGTGACGGCCGCGAAGCGCTGGAGCGGATGGCAGCGGAGCAGCCCGCGCTGGTGCTCATGGACATGAACCTGCCCGTGCTCGACGGCTGGAGCGCCTGCCGGGAAGCGCGGGAAAACCCGGCGACCCGCGCCATCCCGATCATCGCGCTCACGGCCCACGCCATGGAGACGGACCGGAAGAACGCCCTCGGCGCCGGCTGCGACGACTACGCCACCAAGCCGATCGACTTCCCGGCGCTGCTCGCCAAGATCGAGGCCCTGTGCCCGC
>CAYTJQ010000083.1:0-2356 GCA_964438205.1 uncultured Alteromonadaceae bacterium | reverse complement strand
ATGAGCCCGGCATGAGTCCGTCGTGAGCCCCGCATGAGCCTGAGACGCCGCCTCACCCTGTCGCTGCTGGCCATCCTGGTACTGTTCGCCATCAACGTGGGCACGCACTTCTGGGGCAGCTACGCGCGGAGCGAGAGCATGGTCGCCTACCGGCAGGCGGTGGAGGCGGCGCAGCTGTCGACGGACCTCGAGCAGATGCTCGAGGACCAGCAGCAGCAGATCCTGGTGCTGGCGACGCTGCGCGAGTCCACGGATGACCGCCTGGGCGACGCCGAGAAGAGCCAGGAGAGCGCGGACCTCGCCGCGATCCGCCAGCGCATCGAGGACCTCGGCAGCGTGAGCCGGGACGTCACCCAGCTGCAATACGAACGGCTCCAGGAGGCGGCAGAGCGGCTCCTCGGCAACTGGCAGACCTTCTACGAACGCTACAACGACCCGGGCTACGACGCCGACGTGGAGGATCCGGCGGCCTACCTCGCCACCAGCCAGCGCCTCGAGGAGCTTGAGCAGCGCCAGGCCTTCATCGCCGTGCAACGCGCCAATGTCATCGACCGCACGATCCTGCTCACGGACCGGATCACGGTCATCGGCTTCCTCACCTCCATCTTTCTCACGGCGACCCTGGGGCTGGTGCTGCTGCGCTATACCAATGCCTCCCTCAAGCGCCTCAAGCGCGGCACGGAGCGCATCGGCGCCGGCGATCTCGACTACCGCATCAACGACATCGATGACCAGGGCGAGCTCGGTGACCTCGCCAAGGCTTTCAACACCATGGCCGACAAGCTGCGTGTCGCCATCGAGGACGAACAGCAGGCCAAGCGGGAGGCCGACGAGGCCAACGCCGCCAAGAGCATCTTCCTGGCCAACGTGAGCCACGAGCTGCGCACACCGCTGAATGCCATCATCGGCTACAGCGAGATGCTGCACGACGAGCTCGGCGACCCGGGCGCCGTGGACCGGGCCAGCCACCGGGCGGACCTGGACAAGATCACCCTCTCGGGCCGGCAGCTGCTCGCCCTCATCGACGACATCCTCGACCTCTCCAAGATCGAGACCGGCAAGATGGATCTGCACTGCGAGCGCTTCCAGCCCGAGGAGGTGCTCCGGCAGGTCTGCGACGGCCTCGCCCCGCTGGTGCGCGAGAAGAAGAACCGGCTGGAGCTGGACCTCGCGCCGGGCCTGCCGGCGCTGAACTCCGACGCGACCAAGTTCCGCCAGGTGCTGGTGAACCTGCTCAGCAACGCGAGCAAGTTCACGGACGGCGGCGCGATCACCGTTCGAGCCCGGCGCGCGGAGGCCCCCTACGCCCTGGCCGTGGCGGTCACGGACACGGGTATCGGCATAAGCGAGGCGCAGCAGGCGCGGGTCTTCGAGGCCTTCGTGCAGGCGGAGCCGGACACCAGCGCCGCCTATGGCGGCACCGGGCTCGGCCTGGCGATCTGCCGGGATTTCTGTGAGCTCATGGGCGGGCGCATCAGCGTGACCAGCGCCCCGGGGAAAGGCTCGACCTTTACTGTGGAGTTGCCGGCTGACCCAGGGTCAGCTCGCGCAGCCGCCTGAGCGCCTGCTCGCGCTTCTCGAGGTCCTGGCGCAGCATCGCGTTGCTGCCCTCCACATCGTCGAGATGCCGCGCCAGCTCCACCAGGGCTTCGAGGGCCCGGGCCAGGAGTACGGCGGTGTCGTGCGGCGCGGACTCCGTGAGCTGGCGCCCCTGCAGCTCGGCGCTCGCGGCGGTCGCCGCCTCGAGGTCATAGAAAGGGCTGTTCGGGAGAATGCTGGCGTAGGCGATGGCAACATCGGCTTCCCAGGCTGCCGTCGCGTTCTTCTCCAGCCGTCGGTAGCGTTGGAAGTACTGCACCGCCTCGATGCTGTCGCCGGCGGCCAGGGCCCGAAACCCGCGCTCGAGGAACGTATAGTCGGCCCCGGGCTCCGGGCAGTCGCAGGCCGGCGGCTCGGGGAGGTTGAGGGTCAGCTCCACCTCGCGCTCGTCCGCCGGCGCGCCCTCGGCGGTCGGGGCCGGCGGCGGGCTGGCGCAGCCGGCGATGAGGGTCAGGGCCAGGGCGGTGCCCAGGGCCCGGGGTGTCAGTGCCTGCACGGGGGCCTCCGCGGTACCTAATGGGCGGAGTCTAGCACGCCAGCCGCGGCTCACTCGGGCCGGAGGTGCGGAAAGAGAAGCACGTCACGGATCGACGGCGAGTCCGTCAGCAGCATCACCAGCCGGTCGATGCCGATGCCCTCCCCCACCGTCGGCGGCATGCCGTATTCCAGCGCGCGCACGTAGTCGTGGTCATAATGCATGGCCTCCTCGTCCCCGGCCTCCTTCTCGGCCACCTGGGCGCGGAAACGCTCGGCCTGG
>CAYTJQ010000082.1:0-10718 GCA_964438205.1 uncultured Alteromonadaceae bacterium | reverse complement strand
ATCACTAATCTCCTATCAAAGAGGTAGTGTTGCATTGACCGATTGAAACCGCCCCCTGGCCCGCGACGGTCCCGGCCGGGTGCTCGCGCGCCAGCCCCTGCGCCGTGCCGCGCTGAACTCAGTGGCCGTTTGCAAGCCCTCGACCACTCGGGCTGCGAAGCTCCGTAAAGAGAGTCCCGGTTCCAATGTCTTCCGCGCATCGTGCTACCATGCGTTCCGTTCAGGAGGCCCGCAGTTTGTTGACCAAGAACCCCATGACCCCGGTCGAGCGCCGTGCCGTTGGCGCGCTGGCGCTGCTCTACAGCTTCCGCATGCTCGGGCTGTTCATGGTGCTGCCGCTGCTGGCGCTCTATGCGGCCGACATGCCCGGGGGCACGCCGCTCATGATCGGTATCGCGCTGGGTGCCTACGGCTTCAGCCAGGCGCTGCTGCAGATTCCCCTGGGCTGGCTGTCGGATCGGGTGGGGCGGATACCGGTGATCCTCGGCGGGCTGGTGGTCTTTGCCCTCGGCAGCTTTGTGGCGGCGATGGCTGACACGGTCCAGGGCATCGCCGTGGGGCGCCTGCTGCAGGGTGCCGGCGCCATTGCCGGCTCGGTGATGGCCCTGGTCGCGGACATCACCACCGATGAGCAGCGCACCAAGGCCATGGCCGTGGTGGGGGCGAGCATCGGTCTCTCCTTCGCCCTGGCGCTGGTTCTCGGTCCCATCATTGCGTCCTTCAGCGGGCTGCACGGCGTGTTCCTGCTGACGGCGGCGCTGGCCACCGCGGGCATCGCCATCGTGTTCTTCGGCGTACCGCGGGGGGTGCAGAGCCGGCATCACGACGAGGTGGGTGCCCAGCCGGGGATGATCGGCAAGGTGCTGGCGGACCCGGCGCTGCGGCGCCTGGATTTCGGGGTGTTCAGCCTGCATTTCATCCTCACCGCCAGCTTCCTGGTGATCCCCTTTGCGATCGAGGATATTCTCGGCGTGGCCCGGGAGGCGCATTGGAAAGTCTACCTGCCGGTGCTGGTCGCCTCGATCCTCGGCATGCTGCCGCTGCTGCGCCTGTCGGAGCGGCACGGGCACGTGCGCGGTATGCTGCTGCTGTCCATCGCCATGCTCGTGCTGTCGGTGGCCGGGGTGACGCTGCTGGCGATCCCGGCGGTGCTCTACCTTGCCCTCTGGCTCTATTTCGTGGCAGTGAACTACCTCGAGGCCAGCCTGCCCTCGCTGGTGAGCAAGGCGGTGTTCCCCGGCGGCAAGGGGACGGCTCTCGGCGTCTATTCCACCAGCCAGTTCATCGGCGCTTTCTGCGGCGGCGCCAGCGGCGGCTGGGTGATGCAGCAGGGCGGCGTGCATGCGCTGTTCCTGCTCTGCCTGGTGCCGGGGCTGCTCTGGATCGCCAGCAGCTGGCGCCTGGTAGCCGCGCCCCGCGCGCAGGAGGCTGCGGCCCGCGGCTGACCGCTTCTGCTGTCGCATTCGCCCCGGCGCGTTGCTATAGTCGCCTCTTTCCAGGCGCAAGGAGGCAGGACGAGCCATGGCATCGCGTGGTATCAACAAGGTGATCCTCATCGGCAACCTCGGGGCCGACCCGGAGACCCGCTACATGCCCTCCGGCGGCGCCGTTACCAACGTGCGTCTCGCTACCTCCGAGCAGTGGAAAGACAAGCAGACCGGCCAGCCCCAGGAGCGTACCGAGTGGCACCGGGTGGTGTTCTTCAACCGCCTCGGCGAAATCGCCGGTGAATACCTGCGCAAGGGATCCAAGGTGTATATCGAGGGTTCCCTGCGCACCCGCAAGTGGCAGGGCCAGGACGGCCAGGACCGCTACACCACCGAGATCGTCGCCAGCGAGATGCAAATGCTCGACAGCCGCGGCCAGATGGGCGGCGGTGGCTACGATGCGCCGGCAGACAGCTACAACCAGGCCCCACCGCGGCAGCAGCAGGGCGATGCCCAGGCGCCGGCGGGCGCCGGCGGCGGGGACAACCCGCCTGACTTCGGTGACTTCGACGACGACATCCCCTTCTAGGTTGGATGGGGCCGCCCCAGGCCGCGCCGCGCCGCGCCGGGCCGCGCCAGGCCGCGCGGTGGCGGGCCGCGCTTGGCTGGATCGCGCTTGGCTGGATCGCAACAGGCTGGACCGCGCCGGGTCGAGCTGCGGGACGCCGCGGCCGAAGCGTCCCGGGTAGGCCTCGGTGGAGGTCCTCGTCATCGCCTCGGATAGCGCCGCCGGCGCGGCGCTTCTCTCCGTGCTCTCCCGCTGGGGGCGCCACGAGCTAGAACCCGTCACGCTCGCCGCCAGCCGCTGGAAGAGCGAGCGCCAGGCCAAGAAGGTGGTGCGTCGCGCGGCACCGGCTTGCGTGGTCGACCTGCGCTTCACCCACCTTCTCGCCGCTGGCGAGCCGCTCCAGGAGCTGGACTGTGCCCGCTCCCACTGGCTGGCCAAGGCCTGCGAGCGGGCCGGGTCCGACTACCTGCTGCTGTCCAGCGCCGGTGTCTTTTCCGGGACCCTGCCCCATCCCTACCGGGAGCAGGAGACCCCGGATGCCAAGGAGCCACCCGGCTCCCTTCTCGCCGCGGTGGAGGCACAGGTGCTTGCCGCCTGCAGCCGGGCCGCGGTGCTGCGCACGGGCCCGGTGTTCGCCAGCGTTGGGCCGGGTTTCCTCGACGACGTGCTGCGCGCTCTCCTGGCCGGTGAACCGCGGGTGCTCGACGACAGCGACAGTTTCTGCCCAGTGCCGGCAGCCGACCTCGGCCGGGTGCTCGCCGGCATGCTCGACCAGATGGACGCCGGGGCGGAACCGCGCGGTGTGTACCACTACGCGAGCCCGGATCGCACCACGCTGTACGGTTTTGCCGAGGCCGCCATCGCCGCGGCGTCGCAGTTCGTGGCGGTAGCCGATAACGTGATCGCCCGGAGCCCGGCAGACGGGGACGACAACGGCCGCAACTGGGCTCTCGACTGCCGCGAGCTTCGCGATACCTTTGCCATCAAGCAGCTGCCCTGGCGCGCCGTGATCGGCGACGTCGTGCGGGCCTACCTCTCTAACCAGCAGGGAGACTGAACCCATGGGCCAGCCCAGCGGGGATAGCGTCGTCGAACTTGCCGTGGCCGTTCTCACCGTGTCCGACACGCGCGGGCCGGAGGACGACACCTCCGGGGACTATCTCGCGGGTGCCGCCGGCGAGGCGGGCCACCGCGTGGTGGCGCGGGATCTCGTGCCGGACGATGTCTACCGGTTGCGCGCCGTCCTCTCCGCCTGGATCGCGGATCCGGCCGTGGAGGTCGTGCTGGTTACCGGCGGCACGGGCTTTGCCGGTCGCGATTCCACGCCGGAGGCGGTGACGCCGCTGTTCGACAAGCACATCGTCGGCTTCGGTGAAGTCTTCCGTTCGCTTTCCCTGGCGGAGATCGGCTCCTCCACGGTGCAGTCCCGGGCGCTCGCGGGCCTCGCCAACGGTACGCTGCTGTTCTGCATGCCGGGCTCGACCGGGGCCTGCCGCACGGCCTGGGAAGGCATCCTGCGGGAGCAGCTCGACAGCCGGCACCGGCCCTGCAATTTCGTCGGTCTACTGCGCGGCACATGATTCCCCTGGAGGACGCCCTCGCGCGACTGCTGGCCGCGGTGCCGGCACCGCCGGCACTCGAGACGGTTCCCCTGGAGGCGGCGGCAGGCCGGGTGCTGGCCGCCCCGGTGCGGGCGCCGGCCGACGTTCCCGCCTTCGCCGACAGCGCGATGGACGGCTACGCCGTGCGCCGCGACGAGGTCGTGCCGGGTCGCCTCCTTCCCGTGCGCCAGCGCATCGCCGCCGGCTGCGCGCCCGAGCCCCTCGAGCGCGGCTGCGCGGCGCGCATCTTTACCGGCGCGGCGCTGCCCGAGGGCGCGGATGCGGTGCTGATGCAGGAGGATTGCGAGCCTGCCGGGGAGGGGGTGCGCCCGGGCCGGGTGCCGGCCGCCGGCGAGAACATCCGGCCGCGCGGTGAGGATATCGCCGCCGGCAGCGAGCTGTTCGCCCCCGGCCAGCGCCTGCGGCCGCAGGATATCGGCCTCCTTGCGTCGACCGGCTGCGGCGAGGTGGTGGTCTACCGGCGCCTCGCCGTGGCGGTCCTGGCCACCGGCGATGAACTGGTGCCCGCCGGGCAGGGTCCCCTGGCGCCGGGGCAGCGCTACAACAGCAACGGGCCGATGCTTGCGGCCCTGCTCGCCCGGCTGGGCCTTGCGGTGCAGGCCCCGGTCCTCGTGGGCGACAGCGCGGAGGCCACCCGCGCCGCCCTCGCCGAGGCGGCGGCCGGTGCCGACCTCGTGCTCTCCACGGGCGGCGTTTCCGTCGGCGAGGAGGACCACGTGCGCGCCCAGGTGTCGGCACTCGGCGTGCTGGACCTGTGGAAGGTCGCCGTGAAACCGGGCAAGCCCTTTGCCTTTGGCCGGGTGGGTGAAACGCCTTTCCTCGGCCTCCCGGGCAACCCGACCTCGGCCTTCGTGACCTTCTGCCTGCTGGCACGCCCCTTCCTGCTGGCCGCACAGGGTGCGCGGGTGGAACCGCCCACGGTGCTCTGGGCCCGGGCGGCCTTCGACGTGGAGCGCCCGCTGTCCCGGGCGGATTACCGGCGCGTCTGGCTGCGATCCGGGGATGACGGAGAGACCCGTGCCGAACTCTACCCGAAGCAGGGCTCGGGCGTGCTCAGCTCCGTCTGCGCCGCCGATGCGCTGGCGCGGGTACCGGCCGGGCAGGCGCTCGCTGCCGGGGACGCGGTGCAGGTGCTGCTGCTGGATTCGCTGCTGGGCTGACGGGCACTTTGCGCCCGCGCGATCGTCGCTTCAGCCGGTGAGCGCCTGGAACACCAGGGAAGCGTTGGTGCCGCCGAAGCCGAAGCTGTTCGACATCACCCGGGTGAGACTGGCGCCGTCGACGCGTTCGCGGGCGATGGGCATGTCCTCCGCCTCCGGGTCCAGGGTCTCGATATTTGCCGAGGCGGCGATGAAGCCCCGCTGCTGCATGAGCAGACTGTAGATCGCTTCCTGCACACCGGCAGCGCCCAGGGAGTGCCCCGACAGGGACTTGGTCGAGCCGATCACCGGGACCTCGCCGATTTCTTCGAAGACCTCCCGCACCGCTTTCAGCTCCGTGATATCGCCCGCGGGCGTACTGGTGCCGTGGGCATTGATGTAGTCCACCGGACCGTCGAGGGTGGCCAGCGCCTGGCGCATGCAGCGCACGGCGCCCTCGCCGGAGGGAGCGACCATGTCGTGGCCGTCGGAGGTGGCGCCATAGCCGACCAGCTCGGCGTAGATTTTCGCGCCCCGGGCGCGGGCATGCTCGAGTTCCTCGAGGACCAGCATGCCGCCGCCGCCGGCGATCACGAAACCGTCCCGGTTGGCGTCATAGGCCCGGGAGGCCTGCTCCGGCGTGGCGTTGTACTTCGTCGACAGGGCGCCCATGGCATCGAAGAGGGCACTCATGGTCCAGTGCAAGTCCTCGCCGCCGCCGGCGAAGATGATGTCCTGCTTGCCGAGCTGGATCTGCTCTGCGCCGGCGCCGATGCAGTGGGCGCTGGTGGAGCAGGCCGAGGAGATGGAGTAGTTCACGCCCTTGATATGGAACGGCGTTGCCAGGCAGGCCGACACCGTGCTGCCCATGGTCTGGGTGACGCGGTAGGGGCCGACGCGACGCAGGCCTCGCTCGCGGAGAATGTCCGCCGCCTCGACCTGGCTCGCCGAGGAGGCGCCGCCGGAGCCGGCGATGATGCCGGTGCGCTCGTTGGAGACATCGCTTTCTTCGAGGCCCGCGTCGGCGATGGCCTGGGTCATGGCGATGTAGGCGTAGGCCGCAGCGTCGCCCATGAAGCGCAGGCGCTTGCGGTCGATGTGTTCGGCGGTGTCGATCACCGGCGCGCCGGCGATGTGTGAGCGCATGCCGGCGTCGATCTGCTCCTGTCGCAGCCGGATCCCCGAGCGTCCTTCATAGAGAGCGTCGGCGACGCTGTCGGTATCGTTGCCGAGGCAGGAAACAATACCTAGACCGGTAATGACGACTCGTCGGCTCATGGGTCAGAAGCTCTCCGTACTCTTGAACAGGCCTACGCGCAGGTCCCGGGCGGTGTAGATCTCGCGGCCGTCGACGGACACGCTGCCGTCGGCGATTCCCATCACGAGTTTGCGCTCGATGACGCGCTTGATATCGATCTGGTAGCTCACCAGGGACGCGCTCGGCAGGATCTGTCCCGTGAATTTTACCTCGCCGGCGCCGAGGGCGCGGCCGCAGCCGGGATTGCCCCGCCAGCCGAGGAAGAAGCCCAGCAGCTGCCACATGGCGTCGAGGCCGAGGCAGCCGGGCATGACCGGATCGCCCGGGAAGTGGCAGTCGAAGAACCACAGGTCCGGCGTGATATCCAGCTCGGCGCGAATCTCGCCCTTGCCCACAACGCCGCCCTCGGAGCTGATGTGAACGATGCGGTCCAGCATGAGCATGTTGCCCACGGGGAGCTGGGCATTGCCGGGGCCGAAGAGGTGGCCGGCGCCACAATCGAGGAGTTCGTCCTTGCTGAAGCTGTGCTGTCGGGTCATCGGTTTTCCGGGTGTCGGAGGCGTCGGGCGGTGCCCGGGCGGGGTCTGGGACCGGGCGCTGGCGGGCGACCTTCCTGCGTCCTTGCCGGCGTCCTTGCGGGTACGCTTTCTGTGTAAACAAGGCCCCGCATTCTACCCGCTGCGGCCCAAAAATCCACCGCCCCCGGGGCTGTCGCGGCCGGCGCTGCACCCCGGCTCGCACCCCGGCCCGCTGGCGTCGGCGCGCGGTCTTCCGATACCATCCTGTAAGCGCCGTGCGACCGGGGTTGCCGGCAACGAAATCCCAGGAACGAGGATCCGCATGCTGGTACCCGTCTTGTTGTCCGGGGGCGTCGGCAGCCGCCTGTGGCCGGTCTCCCGGGAGGCCTACCCGAAGCAGTTCCTGCCGCTGGCGAGCGAGCTGTCGATGCTGCAGGACACCCTGGCCCGCACCCAGGGTCTGGCCGCCGCCCCGCCCCTTGTGGTCTGCAACGAGGAGCACCGCTTCCTGGTCGCCGAGCAGCTGCGCCAGCTGTCGGTTTCCCCCGGCGCCATCATCCTGGAGCGCGAGGGCCGCAATACGGCCCCCGCCGTGGCTCTCGCCGCCCTGCGCGCCCTCGCCACGGACCCGGAGGCCACGCTGCTGGTGCTGCCGGCGGATCACATCATCCGCGACCGCGAGGCCTTTGCCGCAGCGGTAGACGCTGCAGCGCCGCTGGCCGCCGACGGTCACCTGGTGACCTTCGGCGTGGTGCCCACGAGCCCGGAGACGGGCTACGGCTACCTGCGCCGGGGGGAAGCCCTCGGCGAGAGCGCCGCGCGCCTGGATCGCTTCGTCGAGAAGCCGGACCGGGCCACCGCCGAGGCCTACCTGGCGAGCGGGGAGTACCTCTGGAATGCGGGCATGTTCCTGCTCCGCGCCGACAGTTACCTGGGCGAACTCGAGCGCCAGGCGCCGGCCATGGCCTCGGCCTGCCGGGAAGCCATGGACGGCGTCAGCGGAGACGGGGACTTCCTGCGCCCGGACGCGGAGGCCCTCGCCGCCTGCCCGAGCGACTCCATCGACTACGCAGTCATGGAAGGCACCGACCGCGGCGCGGTGGTGCCCCTGGACTGCGGCTGGAGCGATGTCGGCGCCTGGTCGACGCTCTGGGACGTTTCCGCGCACGACGGCGACGGCAACGTGCTGCACGGCGACGTGATCGTCGAGGACAGCCGCGACAGCTACCTGCGCGCCGAATCCCGGCTCGTCGCGGCCGCCGGCGTGGACAACCTGGTGGTGGTGGAGACCGCCGATGCGGTGCTGGTCGCCGGCCGGGACCAGGTCCAGGACGTGAAGCGCATCGTCGAGCGCCTGCGCGCGGCGGGCCGCAGCGAGGCGGCGCTGCACCAGCGGGTCTACCGGCCCTGGGGCAGCTACGAGTCACTGATCGTCGCCGAGCGGTTCCAGGTCAAGCGCATCGTGGTGAACCCGGGAGAGACCCTTTCGCTGCAGATGCATCACCACCGCGCCGAGCACTGGATCGTGGTCCACGGTACCGCCGAAGTCACCTGCGAGGATCGCACCTTCATGCTCGGCGAGGACGAGTCCACCTACATCCCGCTGGGCCACAAGCACCGCCTGGCCAACCCCGGTAAGATACCGCTGGAGCTGATCGAGGTGCAGTCCGGCAGCTACCTCGGCGAGGACGACATCGTCCGCTTCCAGGACGCCTACGGCCGCAGCGGCGCCGCGGGCTGACTCGCAGGAAGCCCGGGGTAACGAGGCGCTCGCCGCGCAACACGGACAGCACCACACGGACAGCACCACACGGACAGCACCGCACAGAGAGCATGACCCAGATGGAGAGAACGGCGATGATCGAGAAGTGCATGTTTCCCGTGGCGGGCTACGGTACCCGCTTCCTCCCGGCGACCAAGAGCATGCCGAAGGAAATGCTGCCGATCGTCAACAAGCCGCTGGTACAGTACGGCGTCGAGGAGGCCATTGAGGCCGGCATGACTACCTGCGCCCTGGTCACCGGCCGCGGCAAGCGGGCCATCGCCGACCACTTCGACATCAGCTACGAGCTCGAGCACCAGATCGCCGGCAGCGGCAAGGAAGCCTACCTCGACAGCATCCGCAACGTGCTCAACAAGGGCGTTTTCACCATGGTCCGCCAGCGGGAGATGAAGGGCCTCGGCCACGCCATCCTCACCGGCGAGACCCTGGTCGGCAACGTGCCTTTCGGCGTCGTCCTCTCCGACGACCTCTGCCTCAACGATGGCCCCGGCGTGCTCGCGCAGATGGTGGAGCTCTACAACCAGTTCCGCTGCTCCATCGTCGCCATCATGGAGGTGCCCGAGGAGGAGGTGCACAAGTACGGGGTGATCGCCGGCGAGCAGCTCAAGGACGGCATCTACCGTGTCGACCGCATGGTCGAGAAGCCGAAGGCCGAGGACGCGCCGTCGAACCTCGCGATCATCGGCCGCTACATCCTCACGCCGGATATCTTCGACATCCTCCGCGAGACCGAGCCGGGCACCAACGGCGAGATCCAGCTCACGGACGCCCTGCAGACCCAGGCCCAGCGCGGCTGCGTGATGGCCTACAAGTTCAAGGGCCGGCGCTTCGACTGCGGCAGCGTGCCCGGCTTCGTGGAAGCCACGGACTACGTCTACCACAATATCTATTCCCAGCCCTGACCCCCGTGGACCTCTCTGCCTGCTTCAAGGCCTACGACGTCCGCGGCCGGGTACCGGACCAGCTCAACGAAGACATCGCCGAACGTATCGGCCGCGCCTACGCCGCGGTGCTCTCGCCGCGACGGGTCGTGGTCGGCCACGACGTCCGCCTCACCAGCACGGCCCTGAAGGGGGCGCTCGTCGAGGGTCTGCGCAGCCAGGGCGTGGATGTCTTCGATCTCGGCCTGGCCGGCACCGAGGAAATCTATTTCGCGACCTTCCACGGGGATGCCCACGGGGGCTTTGACGGGGGGATCGTCGTCACCGCCAGCCACAACCCGATGGACTACAACGGCATGAAGTTCGTGCGCGAGAGCGCGCGGCCCCTCTCCGGCGACACGGGGCTCTTCGACATCCGCGACCTCGCGGCCGCCGGCGATTTCCCCGCCAGAGACCGCCGCGGCAGCCTCCAGCCGCTCGATCTCGATGCGGCCTACGTGGAGCACCTCCTCGGCTACATCGACCTGCCTGCCCTGGCTCCGCTGAAGATCGTGACGGATCCGGGCAATGGCGGCGCCGGCCGCATCGTCGACCTCCTCGCGCCGCACCTGCCCTTCGAGTTCGTGCGCCTGCACCACACGCCCGACGGCCGCTTCCCCAACGGCGTGCCCAACCCGCTGCTGCCGGAGAACCGCAGTGCCACCATCGACGCGGTGCGGGACTGCGGGGCCGACCTCGGCATCGCCTGGGACGGCGACTTCGACCGCTGCTTTCTCTTCGATCACACGGGGCGCTTCATCGAGGGCTACTACGTGGTCGGTCTCCTCGCCGAGGCCTTCCTCCGCCAGGCCCCGGGCAGCGCCATCGTCCACGACCCGCGGCTGACCTGGAACACGCAGGACATCATCGCCGCCGGCGGCGGCCGCGCCGTCGAGAGCAAGACGGGCCATGCCTTCATCAAGGAGCGCATGCGCGCCGAGGACGCCCTCTACGGCGGCGAGATGAGCGCCCACCACTATTTCCGCGATTTCGCCTTCTGCGACAGCGGCATGATCCCCTGGCTCCTGGTCGCCGCCCTGGTCAGCTCCCGCGGCCAGCCGCTGGCCGAGCTGGTGGAGGAACGCATGGCCCGCTTTCCCTGCAGCGGCGAGATCAACCGCACCATCGATGACCCCGCCGCCGCCCTGGCCGCCGCCGAGGCCCGCTACGCCCCCGGCGCCACCGCCATCTCCCGCGTCGACGGCCTCTCCATCGCCTACCCCGACTGGCGCTTCAACCTCCGCCGCTCGAACACGGAACCGGTGGTCCGCCTGAACGTCGAGAGCCGTGGTGATGAGCCGCTCATGCGTGAGAAGACGGCAGAGTTGCTGGCATTCCTGGACGGTGGTTGCCAGTAACCAGCATTTTTCGCTGCGGTAGTCACGCGGGGACCCTTCGATGCCGGCGCCAGCGCCGCGGGAACCCCCTCCGGGACACGCTACAAGCACGTCCATGTGCGCTCGACGCGGGCCATCCATGGCCC
>CAYTJQ010000081.1:3702-10940 GCA_964438205.1 uncultured Alteromonadaceae bacterium | reverse complement strand
CCGCGGTTGACCACGTCGCAGCACAGGTGCACGGCCCAGTCCCGCGGCACCTCCGGGTCGTAGAACCACTTCAGCTCGCCGGTCCGTGCATCGTGGGCGAAGACATGGCTCCAGGATCCGGTGCTGTAGATCGTGCCGTCGATGACCAGCGGCGTCGCCTCCTTGCCCCGGGCCGCCGGGTAGTCGAAGTACCAGGCGAGGCCGAGGTCGGTCACGTTATCCGTGTTGATCTGTGCCAGAGGACTGTGCCGGGTCTCGGCGTTGTCGAGGCCGTGCTGGCGCCACTCGACATCCGGCGCCGCCGCGGCGGTGACGCGTTCCGGGGTTTCCGGGGGCTGTTCGCGGCTGCAGGCGGCGAGGAGGCAGAGCGCGCCGAGGGCGGGCAGGGCAAGGCGGCGGTGCATGGCACTTCCTTATCGTTATTGGCCTCGCCATTCTAAGGGAAGGCTCCCCGGCGTGGTACAACGCACCGCGGGGCTCGTGCCGCGGGAGGGGCGTCTCGCCCTGACGGGTGGTCGCGACGGGGCGTGGCTCCTACAATGGTGGGCTTTCGTCCGGGAGCCCTGCCATGTCTTGTCGCGTTATCCTCGTCCTGTTTCTCTCCCTCGGGCTGGCTGCCTGTGCCGCGGGGCCCGCGGAGGAGGTTCGAACCATGGAACAGCTCGAGGAGGGCGGTGCCGCTGCCGCCCTGGGCGCCGGTGGCCGGCCGGTGGGCGAGCCCTGGAGCCGCAGCCCGGTCTACGGCGCCGGCGGCATGGCGGCGACGGCGCAGCCGCTGGCCTCGCAGGTGGCTATCGACGTGCTCAAGGCCGGTGGCAGCGCGGTAGACGCGGCGATTGCCGCCAACGCGGCCCTCGGCCTCATGGAGCCCACGGGCAACGGCATCGGCGGCGACATTTTCTTCATCATCTGGGACCCGGAAACGGCGCAGCTCTACGGCTACAACGGTTCCGGGCGATCGCCGCAGGGGCGCAGCCTGGATGACCTGAAGGCCCGCATCGACGCGCTCAAGGCCGCCGGGGCCGTACCGGAAGACCTCGCGGGCATCCCCTCCCACGGTTCCCTGCCGGTGACGGTGCCCGGCACCGTGGACGGCTGGTTCGCCGCCCACGACCGCTTCGGCCGCCTGCCCATGGCCGAGGTGCTCGCGCCGGCGGTGAGCTACGCCCGCGAGGGTTTCCCGGTGTCGCCGGTAATCGCCTACTACTTCGAACGCAACCTCGCCGGCTTCGAGAAGCGCGCCGCGATGATCGAGGAGTTCGACAATGCCCGCGCCACTTATTTCGCGGCGGGCGCACCACAGGCCGGCGACCTGTTCCGCAATCCGGATCTCGCTGACACCCTCGAGACCCTGGGTCGCGAGGGGCGCGACGCTTTCTACAAGGGTGAGCTCGCGCGCACCATGGACGCGTATTTCAAGCGCATCGGCGGCGATCTGCGCTACGCGGATTTCGCGGCTCATCGCGGCGAGTGGGTGGAACCGGGCCATGTCGAGTACCGGGGCTACGACGTCTACGAACTGCCGCCGAATGGCCAGGGTTTCGCGGCGCTGCAGATGCTGAATATCCTCAAGAATATCGATCTCGCCCAGTGGCCCCGGGCCTCGGCCGAGGTGTTCCACTACCTCGTCGAAGCGAAGCGGCTGGCCTTCGAGGACGTGGCCCGCTACTACGCCGACCCGGCGGTCGCCGACGTGCCCCTCGCCGGGCTGCTCGCGGAAGACTACGGCCGTGAGCGTTTCGCGCTTATCGACCCGGCGCGGGCTACGGCGGCTTTCGGGCCGGGCGAGCCCGTGCTGGAGAGCGACGGCGACACCACCTACCTCACGGTGGCCGACGGCGACGGCATGATGGTCTCGCTGATCCAGTCCAATTACCGCGGCATGGGCACGGGGCTGGTCGCCGACGGCCTCGGCTTCATGTTCCAGGACCGCGGCGAGCTCTTCTCCCTCGACCCGGCGCATCCGAATGCCTACGCGCCGGGCAAGCGTCCCTTCCACACGATCATCCCGGCCTTCGTGATGAAGGACGGCGAGCCTTGGCTGAGCTTCGGTCTCATGGGCGGCTCCATGCAGCCCCAGGGCCACGTGCAGGTGCTGGTCAACCTGATCGACTACGGCATGAACGTGCAGGAGGCCGGCGACGCCGCCCGCTTCAACCACGACGGCGGTCGCCAGCCCACCGGCGTGCACGGCGACCCGCTGGGCACCCTGGCGGTGGAACCGGGCGTGCCGGCAGCGACCATTGAGCGGCTGAAGGCCATGGGTCACCGCGTCGAGGTGATCGAGGACGGCGTCCGCTTCGGCGGTTACCAGGCGATCATGCGCCTGCCCAATGGCGCCTACGCCGGCGCCACGGAAAAGCGCAAGGACGGCACCGTCGCGGCTTACTGACGAACCGGTCTACCGATCCCCGCGCCGCGCCTTCGCGAAGGCCGCGGCCATGGCGCCGCCGGTGGCGGATTGCTGCCGCGGATTGTCACCCTCCGTGCCGGCTTTTCCCTGCCTGCCCTGCCCACGCTCGCGGCGGTCGCTGCGGCGCCCGCGGCCGGCCCGGGGACGGTCCGCGGCGGACTTGCCCTCGTCGGTATCGGCGGCGCTGTCGGAGAGGCGCATGGTCAGGCTGATGCGCTTGCGCGGGGCGTCCACCGCCAGCACCTTCACGGTGACGATATCGCCGGCCTTGACCACGCTGTGCGGGTCCTTGATGAAGCGGTCCGCAAGGCGCGAGATGTGCACGAGGCCGTCCTGGTGCACGCCGATATCCACGAACGCCCCGAAGTTGGTGACGTTGGTTACCGTGCCCTCGAGCACCATGTCCGGCACGAGGTCCGCCATGGTCTGCACGTCGTCGCGCAGCTTCGCGGTCTGGAACGCGGGCCGCGGGTCGCGGCCGGGCCTGTCCAGCTCGGCGATGATGTCGCGCACGGTGGGAAGGCCCCGTTCCGCCGTGACGAAGGCTGACGGATCGAGGCTTTTCAGGAAGGCGCTGTCGCCGATCACCGCCGCGAGCTCCCGGCCGGCGCTGGCGGCGATGGCCTCGGCCAGGGGGTAGGATTCCGGGTGCACGGCGGAGGCGTCGAGGGGGTTCTCGCCGCCGTTCACGCGGAGGAAGCCCGCGGCCTGCTCGAAGGTGCGTTCGCCGAAGCGCGGCACCGCGAGCAGTGCCCGCCGGCTGGCAAAGGCGCCGTGGCTGTTGCGGTGGGCGACGATGGCCGCCGCCAGGCTCGCGGACAGGCCGGCGACCCGGGCCAGCAGGGCCGCCGAGGCCATGTTCACGTCGACGCCCACGGCGTTCACGCAGTCCTCCACCACGGCGTCGAGCTGCCGGGCCAGCGCGACCTGGCTGACATCGTGCTGGTACTGGCCGACACCGATGGCCTTCGGCTCGATCTTCACCAGCTCGGCCAGCGGGTCCTGCAGGCGTCGGGCGATGGAGACGGCGCCGCGGAAGGTCACGTCGAGGTCCGGGAATTCCTCGGCCGCCAGCTGTGACGCGGAGTAGACGGAGGCGCCGGCCTCGGACACGGTGACGCGGGTCGACGCGATGTCCGGCTCCGCCGCCAGCAGGCGAGCGACGAAGGCGTCCGTCTCCCGGCTGGCGGTGCCGTTGCCGATGGCGATGAGTTCCACGCCGTGGCGCCGTGCCAGCGCCGCAACCGTGGCCGCGGCCTCCGCTTCCCGCTTCTTCGGCGCGTGCGGGAAGATGGTGGCATGGTCCACGAGCTTGCCGGTGCCGTCGACCACGGCCACCTTCACGCCGGTCCGGAGGCCCGGGTCCAGGCCCATGGTCGGCCGCGGCCCGGCGGGCGCGGCCAGCAACAGGTCCTTGAGGTTGCGGGCGAAGACGGCGATCGCCTCGGTCTCGGCGCGCTCGCGAAGGTCGCCCAGGAGGTCTGTCTGCAGGCGGGTCAGGAGCTTGACCCGCCAGGCCCAGCGCAGCGTGGTGCCCAGCCAGCCGTCGGCGGGCCGGCCCCGGTCCGCCACGTTCCAGTGGTCAGCGAGCATCGCCTCGCAGGGGTGCGCATCGCCCGCCTTCTCTTCCGGGTCCATGACCAGGGCCAGTTGCAGGAAGCCGGCGTTGCGGCCGCGGAACATGGCCAGGGCGCGGTGCGAGGGGACGCCGGCCAGGGGTTCGCAGTGCTCGAAGTAGTCGCGGAACTTGGCCGCCTCGGCATCGTCGGCAGCCCCCGGCGCGGCGGCGGAACGCAGCAGCGCATGGTCGGCGAGGAAGGCGCGCAGCCGGGCGGCCAGGTCCGCGTCCTCGGACCAGCGCTCCATGAGGATCTGCCGGGCGCCGTCCAGCGCATCGTCGGTGCTGGCGATGCCGGCCTCGGCGTTGAGGTAGGCCGCGGCAGCCTGCGCGGG
Organism: uncultured Alteromonadaceae bacterium; assembly: GCA_964438205.1. Taxonomy (GTDB): domain Bacteria; phylum Pseudomonadota; class Gammaproteobacteria; order Pseudomonadales; family Halieaceae; genus Pseudohaliea. The sequence goes on along the minus strand of CAYTJQ010000081.1, from coordinate 6,574 downwards.
CTCCTGCGCCGGATCCTGCCAGAGCGCCTCCGCCAGCGGCTCGAGGCCGGCCTCGCGGGCGATCTGCGCCTTCGTGCGGCGCTTGGGCTTGTAGGGCAGGTACAGGTCCTCGAGGCGGCCCTTGCTGTCGGCGGCCAGCAACTGCGCCTCCAGGGCCCCGGTGAGCTTGCCCTGCTCGCGGATGGAGTCGAGGATGGTTTCGCGACGCGCCTCCAGCTCGGTGAGGTAGCGGTGCCGCTCCGCCAGCTCGCGCAGCTGGCTGTCATCGAGGCCGCCGGTCACCTCCTTGCGATAGCGGGCGATGAAGGGAACGGTGGCGCCGTCCTCGAGAAGGGCGAGCGTGGCGCTCACCTGGGCTTCGCGAACGGATAGCTCGGTCGCCAGGCGCTGGGCGATGGTCATGGTGTCTCCTGGAGAACCTTGAAGGGTTGTTTGGCGAGGGGGGTTGCGGTCAGGGCCTGCGCTGGAAACGGCTGACAGCCTCGAGTAGCTGGCGGCAGGTGATCTGGCCGATGAGCCTGCCGTTCTCGACCACCGGGCGCCGGCGCTTGTTCTTGATCAGCATGTCCTGGGCGACGTCGATGATGTCCTCGTCGGGATGGGCGACCACGAGGTTGTCCTTCGCCATCACGTCGGCGACCCGGCCCGGGTCGGACTCGGTATAGGCCGCACTGAGGATGGCGCGCAGGCAGTCCAGTTCCGAGAGGATCCCCACCAGCCGGCCCGCTTCGTCCACCACGCAAAGCCCGGAGATCTTGTTGTCCACGATCACCTGCATGGCCTCGTGGATGGTGGCGTCGCTCCTGACGGTGGCCGGGTGGCGCAGCATGTAGTCACGCAGGCTGACGGAGCGGAGCATGGCGGTTCCCTGTGTCGCTGGCTGAGCTGGCAGCGGAGTATAAACGGGCCCGCCGTGGGCGGGCCAGCGCCCCGGGTCGCGGGGCTCAGCGGTCGCGGCCGTGGGGGCGTTCGTAGTCCAGCGCCGGGCCCGCGGGCACCACGCCCGTCGGGTTGATGGTGGGGTGCGAGCGGTAGTAGTGGCCCTTGATGTGTGCGAAGTCCACGGTGCCGGCGATTCCCGGCATCTGGTAGAGCTCGCGGAGGTAGCCGGGCAGGTGCGCGAACTCCTCGAGGCGCTGCCGGTTGCACTTGAAGTGGCCGTGGTACACCGCATCGAAGCGCACCAGGGTCGTGAACAGGCGCAGGTCCGCTTCCGTGAAGCGGTCCCCGGCGAGGAAGCGGTGGCTGGCCAGGTGGGCGTCGATGGCATCGAGCTCCGCAAACAGCTCGCCGAAGGCCTCCTCGTAGGCCGCCTGGGTGGTGGCGAAGCCGGCGCGGTAGACCCCGTTGTTGACCCGGGGGTAGACGCGCGCATTCCAGCCGTCGATGGTCTCGCGCAGGTCGGCCGGGTAGAGGTCCAGGGTATTGCCCGTGAGCCCGTCGAAGGCGCTTCCCAGCATGCGCACGATGTCCGCCGACTCGTTGCTGACGATCGTCTCGCGTTCCCGGTCCCAGAGCACCGGCACGGTTACCCGGCCGCTATAGTCGGCCCGCGCTGCCGTGTACACCTCGTGCATGAAGGCGCGGCCGCCGACGCGGTCGCCGGTGGAGCCCTCGCTCTCGTCGAAAGTCCAGCCGCTCTCCAGCATCAGCGGGCTGACCACCGAGACATCGATGAGATCCTCGAGACCCTTGAGAGCGCGGACGATCAGGGTCCGGTGGGCCCAGGGGCAGGCGAGGGAGACGTAGAGGTGGTAGCGGCCAGGGGCGGCGGCAAAGCCACCGTCGCCGTCGGGGCCCGGCGACCCGTCTGCCGTGACCCAGTGGCGGAAGCGCGCCTCGTCGCGCACGAAGCGCCCGCCGCTCTTTCCCGTGTCGTACCAGCGGTCGTGCCACTGGCCGTCGATAAGCAGTCCCATGGTGACTCATCCTGTTGAATTCGGTAAGGGACAGGCTATGTTCAATATTTTGCGCTGAAAAGCGCAAAATATCGGTTAATAATTTCTAAATAATCGAACTAATGTGCCGAGCGTAGAAGGGCCGCCAGGCGGGAGAGCGCCGGCCCCGCGCCCGCACTGTCGGCGAAAGCGAGCTGCAGGGTAACCGGGCGGCGGCTGCCGCGCTCCAGGGACAGCTCCCGCAGCCGACCATCCGCGAGCAGCGGAGCGATGCGCGAGAGGGGCAGCCAGGCAAAGCCCAGGCCCCGGCAGATCATGTCGATGGAGGTGGCGAGCTGGGTGACGGTCCAGCGCTGCTCTGCACCCAGCCACCCGGCGTCGGTGCGCGCGCCGCGGGCGGAGTCGCGCACGACGATCTGGCGGTGGCCGGCGAGATCGCGGAAGTCCAGCGGGCGGTTCAGCGCGTGCAGCGGGTGTGACGGGTGGGCGACGGCGACGAATTCCGTGTCGAGCAGGCGCTCGCCGAGCACGCCCTCCGGGAGCTGCTGCGCCACCAGCAGGTCGACCTCCCCCGCCTTGAGCAGCTCGGCACCCCCGCTGAGGACCGTTTCCCGCAGCTCTACCCGCGTGTGCGGATACTCCCGGGCGAGGGTCGCGAGGCTGTCCGCCAGGCAGGCGGCAGGGAACACGCCGTCGACCGCGATGCGCAGCTCGGCCTCGATGCCCGTGGACAGCCCGCCGGCCACGGCCTCCAGCGCCTCTGCCTGCGCGAGCAGCTGTTCGGCGCGTTTGAGCACCACGCGGCCGGCGTCCGTGAGCTGTGCCTTGCGGCCGACGACCTCGAGCAGCGGCAGGCCGAGCTGGTCCTGCAGCTTGTGGACCGCGTGGTTGATACTGGACTGGCTCTTGTGGATGGCCCGGGCGGCCTGGGCAAAGCCGCCGTGGTCGACCACGGCGCGGAGCATGCGCCACTG
>CAYTJQ010000081.1:0-3602 GCA_964438205.1 uncultured Alteromonadaceae bacterium | reverse complement strand
GCGCTCCGGCGCGCCCAGCCCACCAGCGACGGTGCCGGTGTGGCCATCCAGCGGGTGGCGGGTTTCGGTGACGCCGCGCTCGATCCGCTGCTCATGGTCGACGAGCTGCGCTCCGAGCACCGCGAGGATTTCGCAGCGGGTTTCCCGCCCCATCCGCACCGGGGTATGCAAACGCTTACTTACATGAAGCACGGCGGGATCGCCCACGAGGACAGCCAGGGTAACCGGGGCGAGATCCGTGGCGGCGGTGTGCAGTGGATGTCTGCCGGGCGCGGCATTATCCACTCCGAGATGCCGACCCAGGACAGCGCGGGCCTGCACGGCTTCCAGCTCTGGGTGAACCTGCCGGCGGCGGAGAAGCTCGCCGCGCCGCGCTACCGCGACATCGAGGGTTCAGCGCTCCCGCGGCTCGCGGGTAACGGTTTCGAGGCCGCGCTCCTGGCCGGCGACTGGCGCCTCGATGGTGCAGCGGGCACCGGCGCGCTGGAGGAACTCACCCCGCAGGCGGCACTGGCCGATCTCACCCTTGCTCCCGGCGCGACGGTGACCGTGGCCAGCGCGGGGGGCGAGAACCTCGTCGCTTACCTCTACGAGGGCGCGCTGGCCGGCATCGGCGTCCAGGACGTTCCCCGGGGCCACCTGCTGGTCGCGGCCGGCGATGGCGACTGGGCCCTGCAGGCCGGCCCGGCCGGGGCGGGGCTGCTGGTGCTGCGCGGCCGCCCGCTGCGGGAGCCGGTGGTCCATTACGGGCCCTTCGTGATGAACACTCGCGAGGAGATCGAGCAGGCCCTGGCCGAGTACCGCGACGGGACCTTCCTCGGCTAGCACTTCGCGCCTCGCCTCGCCGGCCGCGCCTGGGCGGCCCCGCCTGCACGAGCCCGGATCGAAGTGTTATCCTTGCGCGCTTCGATCACGGGCAGGAAAAGGCGGCATGAAGCGCGCGGGCATCGCGGTATTGGCACTGGCCCTGGGGGCCTGCGCGGCCCCGGAGGATCCGGCGGCAACCGGCGACCCGGTCACCGCCTGCACCGAGCCGCGGCCGCAGGTCTGCACCATGGTTTACGATCCGGTCTGTGCCACCCTCATCGAGGGCGGCCGCGCCGACTACGCATCGCCCTGCAACGCCTGCGCGGACGACCTGGTCGCCGCCTGGGAGCCGGGGACCTGCGAGGACGGCGACAGCGCCGGCGGCTATTGATGGCCTGCCCCGAAGTCCGCTACCGGTCGGTGGCGTCGATGCCAGCGGGAGACCTGCCTTGAGCCTGACCAACCGAATCCTTCTCGCCATGGTTGCCGGGGTCCTCGTCGGCTCCCTCCTCAACCTGCTCGTCGGCAGTGGCGCCACGCCCGAGGCCGTGCGCGAGGGCATCAGCACCTACCTCGTGAACGGGCTCTTCGACGTGGTCGGCCGCGTCTTCGTCGCATCGCTGCAGCTGCTGGTGGTGCCACTGGTGCTGGTGTCGCTGATCTGCGGTGCAAGCTCCCTCGGTGACAGCGCGCGCATGGGCCCCATCGCGGGCAAGACCGTGCTCTTCTACCTGTGCACTACCGCGGTTGCGGTGAGCACCGCGCTCTTCGTTGCCGTGCTGGTGGAGCCGGGCTCCGGTGTGAGCCTGGATACGAATGCGACCTTCGAACCGACGGAGCCGCCGCCGCTCAAGGACGTGATCGTCAACATCTTCCCGTCGAACCCGGTCGCGGCCATGGCCGAGGGCGAGATGCTGCAGATCATCGTTTTCGCCCTCCTCTTCGGCTACGCCATCTCCCACGCCGGCGAGGCCGGGCGGCGCATCGCGGCGTTCTTCAGCGACCTCGAGGCGGTGGTGATGCGCATGGTGGGCATCCTCATGGGCCTCGCGCCCTATGGCGTGTTCGCGCTCCTCGGTATGCTGTTTGCGGACATGGGCCTCTCGGCGATCGCCGATCTCGCCAAGTATTTCTTCACCCTGCTGGCGGTGCTCCTGTTCCACGGCCTCGTGGTGTACAGCCTCATCCTGAAGGTACTCGCCCGGCGCTCTCCGGCCATGCTCCTGAACAAGATGCGCTCGGTCTGGGCCTTTGCCTTCAGCACGGCCTCCTCGGGAGCCACGCTGCCGATCACGCTGCGCACCGTGGAGAAGCGCCTCGGGGTGAACAACTCCGTCGCCGGCTTCACCGTGCCCCTCGGCGCCACCATCAACATGGACGGCACGGCGATCATGCAGGGCGTGGCCACGGTATTCATCGCCGAGGTCTACGGTTTCGATCTCAGCCTGACCTCCTACCTCACGGTGATCCTCACGGCGACGCTCGCCTCCATCGGTACCGCCGCGGTGCCGGGCGTCGGGCTGATCACCCTGGCCATGGTGCTCAAGCAGGCGGGTCTCCCCGTCGAGGGCATCGGCCTGATCATCGGCATCGACCGGCTCCTCGACATGGTGCGGACGGCGGTCAACGTCACCGGGGACGCCACCGCCTCCGTGGTCGTGGCGAGCTCCGAAGGCCAGCTGGACGAGCGTGTGTACATGGACCCGAACGCGGACCGCTACCCGGACCGCGACGAGGGCACGACGGCCCCGGAGGCTGCATGAGCATCAAGGTATCCATTGTCCCGGTGACGCCCTACCAGCAGAACTGCTCGCTCCTGAAGTGCGAGGAGACGGGCCGCGGCGCGCTGTTCGACCCGGGCGGCGATCGCGAGCGCATTCTCGCCGCCGTGGAGCAGCTGGGGGTGGAGCTCGAGAAGATCATCCTCACCCACGCGCACATGGATCACTGCGCCCTCGCGGGCGAGCTGAGGGAAGAGCTCGGCCTGCCCATCGAGGGGCCGGCGCGCGGCGACGACTTCTGGCTCGAGAAACTGCCCGAATGGTGCCAGATGGCGGGCTTTCCCCGCGCCGAGGCCTTCGAGCCGGACCGCTGGCTGGAGGACGGCGACCGGGTGACGGTCGGCGCCCAGGAGCTGGAGGTGCTGCACTGCCCGGGCCACACGCCGGGCCACGTGGTGCTTTTCCACCGCGGCCAGCGCCTCGCCTGGGTCGGTGACGTGCTCTTCCAGGGGTCCATCGGCCGCACCGATTTTCCCCGCGGCAACCACGACCAGCTGATCAGCAGCATCCGCGACAAGCTGTTCCCGCTCGGTGACGATGTGACCTTCATCCCCGGCCACGGGCCCACGTCGACGCTGGGGCACGAGCGCCAGAGCAACCCCTTCGTCGCCGATTCCCGCTATGGTTGAGGTGCCCCGCGCTGTTGAGGAGGCAGCCGGCGAGCGGGCCGCCGAGCTGCGCTCGGCGTACCTCGGGCAGACGGCACGTCTCCCCTGGGATGACCTCGCGGTGCACTTCGCCGGCGGTCGCCTGATCCGCGTCGCGCCGGAGCTGGATCTCGTTGAGGTGGCGGTACAGCTGGGGCTGGACAACATCGCCCGGTTCCAGGCCTGGACCGAGGCAGGCGACGTGCGCCCGGCCACGGACGACGACGCGCGGAGCTGGGCAGCGGCGGGTGCCACCCTCTGGGCCGTGGTGGCGGCCCCCTGGGTGCTGGTGCAGCCTCTACCGAAAGGCCCCTAGCGGATCACCTTGACCCAGTCGCCGGTGCGCGGCTCGCCGCGTGGGTAGAAA
>CAYTJQ010000080.1:7722-11190 GCA_964438205.1 uncultured Alteromonadaceae bacterium | reverse complement strand
CCGAGGAGCAGATCCAGCCCGAGGTCTCGCGCTTCATCGACTTCCTGCACGCCGTTTACGCGGATTTCGGCTTCGACGACGTGATCTACCGCCTGTCCACCCGTCCGCCGCAGCGCGTGGGGACGGACGCCGACTGGGATCGCGCGGAAAAGGCCCTGGCCGACGCCCTCGACGCCCAGGGTCTCGACTGGGAGGAACTGCCGGGGGAGGGCGCCTTCTACGGGCCGAAGATCGAGTTCTCCCTCAAGGACTGCATCGGCCGGGTCTGGCAGCTGGGCACGATCCAGGTGGATTTCTCCATGCCGGGCCGCCTCGACGCGCAGTACGTGGCGGAGGACGGCTCGCGGAAAGTGCCGGTGATGCTGCACCGGGCGATCCTCGGCTCCTTCGAGCGTTTCATCGGGATTCTCATCGAGCACTTCGAGGGCGCCTTCCCCGCGTGGCTGGCGCCGACCCAGGCCGTGGTGCTCAATATTACCGACAAGCAGCACGATTACGTGAAAAGTGTGGAAGATTCCTTGCAAAACAAGGGCTTTCGTGTCGTTTCGGACTTGAGAAACGAGAAGATCGGCTTTAAAATCCGCGAGCACACGATTCAGCGTGTCCCCTACCTGCTCGTAATCGGGGACAAGGAAGTCGAATCGCAGACCGTGGCCGTGCGCGCCCGCAGCGGCGAGGATCTGGGGTCCATGGACCTCGAGGCATTCAGCCGACTCCTCGCCGACGATGTGGCGCGACGCGGTCGTATTGCATTGGAGAAGCAGCATTAAGAAAGACGCAGGCAAGGGCAAACGCGCCCTAACGAACGACGAAATCACGGCGAGTACCTGTCGCCTCATCGGCTCCGACGGCGAGCAGATCGGCATCGTGCCGATGGCCGACGCGCGGGCCAGGGCCGAGGCCGAGAGCCTGGACCTGGTGCTCATTGCCGACCAGTCGGAACCCGTGGTCTGCAAGATCATGGACTACGGCAAGCATGTCTTCGAAGCCAAGAAGCAGAAGAACCTGCAGAAGAAGAAGGCCAAGCGGACGCAGATCAAGGAAATGAAGTTCCGTCCCGGGACGGAAGAGGGCGACTACCAGGTCAAGCTGCGCAACCTGACTCGCTTCCTCGAGAACGGAGACAAGGCCAAGGTCACGCTGCGCTTTCGCGGTCGTGAAATGGCCCACCAGGAACTCGGCCTGGAGCTCCTCAAGCGGGTAGAGGCGGACCTCGAGGAACTCGGGTCCGTCGAGCAGTTCCCGAAGATGGAGGGGCGGCAGATGACCATGGTCATCGCCCCGAGAAAGAAGAGCGGTTAGCGGCCCGTGAATGCCCTGACGCGCTCGTAACTGAAACTCTGATAGCGGAGTACTGACATGCCTAAAGCAAAAATTCACAGCGGGGCGGCCAAGCGGTTCAAGAAGACCGCTGGCGGCTACAAGCGCAAGCACGCTTACAAGAGCCACATCCTGACCAAGATGACGACCAAGCGGAAGCGCCAGCTGCGCGGGACGGACATGATCCACCCGAGCGACAAGGTGCACATCGACCGCATGCTGCGGGCCCGCTGAAGCGACTGACGGACACAGGAGACAACCATGCCTCGCGTAAAACGTGGTGTCGTCGCCCATCGGCGGCACAAGAAGATTCTCAAGCAAGCCAAGGGTTACTACGGTGCACGCAGCCGCGTGTTCCGGGTGGCCAAGCAGGCGGTCACCAAGGCCGGGCAGTACGCCTACCGCGACCGTCGCCAGCGCAAGCGCCAGTTCCGGGCCCTCTGGATCACCCGGATCAACGCGCAGTCGCGGGCCAACGGCCTGCCCTACAGCCAGTTCATCAACGGCCTCAAGAAGGCCGAGATCGGGCTGGACCGCCGGGTCCTCGCTGACCTGGCCGTGCACGACAAGCCGGCCTTTGCCGAGGTGGTGGAGCAGGCGAAAGCGGCGCTGGCCGCGTAAGACCCATCCCACCGCTTCGGCGGTTCGCTTGTTGCACCCTGCTTGATGCAGTTTGGATGAAGGGAAAGGGCCTCGCTCTTTCCCTTTTTTATTGCCGGCGCTCGACCGCCGCGACCTGTAAGGGACTGACATGGACAACCTGGAAGAGCTGGCCGGCGAGGCCCGCGCCGCCATCGAGGCCGCCGGGGACGGCGCGGCCCTGGAACAGCTTCGGGTCGACTACCTCGGCAAGAAGGGGCGCGTCACCGCGCTCCTCAAGGGGCTGGGCAAGCTGTCGGCGGAGGAGCGTCCCGCCGCCGGCGCGCGCATCAACGAGGTGAAGGAAAGCCTGCAGGGCCTGATCGCCGAGCGCAAGGCCGCCCTCGATGCGGCCGCCGTTGCCGAGCGGCTGGCGGCCGAGGCCATCGACGTCACGCTCCCGGGCCGTGGCGAGGGTACCGGCAGCCTGCACCCGGTGACCCGGACCATCGAGCGCATGGAGGACTTCTTCACGGCCGTCGGTTTCGAGATCGCCGAGGGCCCGGAAATCGAGGACGACTACCACAACTTCGAGGCCCTGAACTTCCCGCCGAACCACCCGGCCCGGGCCGAGCACGACACCTTCTTCGTGGACGAGGGCACGGTGCTGCGCACGCACACCTCGCCGGTGCAGGTGCGGGTCATGGAGAGCCGGGAGCCGCCCTTCCGTATCATCTGCCCGGGGCGCGTCTACCGCTGCGATTCGGATCTCACCCACACGCCCATGTTCCACCAGGTCGAGGGGTTGCTGGTTGACGAGCACTCCACCCTGGCGGATCTCAAGGGCCTGATCGAGGATTTCCTCCAGTCCTTCTTCGAGCAGTCCCTGGCCGTGCGCTTCCGCCCGTCCTACTTCCCGTTCGTGGAGCCCGGGGCCGAGGTCGACATGCAGTGCGTGCACTGCGGCGGCGAGGGCTGCCGCGTGTGCAGCCACACCGGGTGGCTCGAGATCATGGGCTGCGGCATGGTGCACCCGCGGGTCTTCGAGCTGTCGGGCATCGACCCGGACCGCTACGCGGGCTTCGCTTTCGGCATGGGCGTGGAGCGCCTCGCCATGCTGCGCTACGGCGTCGGCGACCTGCGCCTTTTCTTCGACAACGACCAGCGCTTCCTCGCGCAGTTCTAGGCCAGCCGGGAGACAGTAACCGTGAAGATCAGTGAACAATGGCTCCGCGAGTGGGTGAACCCGGCGCTGTCCAGCGAGGAACTGGCCGAGCAGCTGACCATGGCCGGCCTCGAGGTGGACGCGGTAAGCCCCGTGGCCGGAGCCTTCCAGGGCGTGGTGGTCGGCGAGATCGTCCGTGCGGAGCAGCACCCGGACGCTGACAAGCTCCGGGTCTGCCAGGTCGATGCCGGCGGCGGGGAAACGCTGCAGATCGTCTGCGGCGCGCCGAATGCGCGCGTGGGCCTGAAGGCGCCGCTGGCCACGGTCGGCGCCGAGCTGCCCGGTGACTTCCGCATCAAGCGCGCGACGCTGCGCGGCGTGGAGAGCCAGGGCATGCTCTGCGC
>CAYTJQ010000080.1:0-7622 GCA_964438205.1 uncultured Alteromonadaceae bacterium | reverse complement strand
CCATCGACGACACCTTCCCGGTCACGCTCTCGGCGCCGGCGCGCTGCCCGCGCTACGTCGGCCGGGTGATCCGCGGCGTGGACCTGTCGCGGCCCAGCCCCCTGTGGTTGCAGGAGAAGCTGCGTCGCGGCGGCATCCGCAGCATCGACCCGGTGGTCGACGTCACCAACTATCTCCTCCTCGAGCTCGGCCAGCCGATGCACGCCTTCGACCTCGGCGAACTGCGCGGCGCTATCGCCGTGCGCACGGCGAAGGCCGGCGAGACCCTGGAACTCCTCAACGGCAACACGATCACGCTCGGCGAGGATAACCTGGTCATCGCCGACGAGCGCCGACCGCTCGCCCTGGCCGGGATCATGGGTGGCGAGGGCAGCGGGGTCGGTCCGGCAACGACAGACATCTTCCTCGAGTCCGCCTTCTTCGCCCCGGAGCACCTCGCCGGCCAGGCCCGCAGCTTCGGCCTGCACACCGATTCGTCGCACCGCTTCGAGCGCGGCGTGGACTTCACGCTGCAGCGCCTGGCCATGGAGCGCGCGACGGCGCTGCTGATCGACATTGTCGGCGGCGAGCCGGGCCCGGTGGTCGAGGCGGTGGACGAGGGCGCGCTGCCGCTGCGCGAGCCCGTGCGCCTGCGCGCCGCCCGCATCGAGCGGGTGCTCGGCGTGGCCATCGAGGACGCGGCGGTAGAGAAGATACTGCGCGGCCTCGGCCTGGCCGCGGAGCCCGTGGACGGCGGCTGGCAGTGCGGCGTGCCGCCCTGGCGCTTCGATATCGCCATCGAGGCCGACCTGCTCGAGGAACTCGGCCGGGTCTATGGCTATCACCGGCTGCCGACCACCCGCATCCGCGCCGATCTCACCATGCCGCGGCGCCCCGAGACGCAGCTGTCTCTGCGCCTGCTGCGCCGGCATCTCGCCGCCCGGGGTTATCGCGAGGCGATCACCTACAGCTTCGTCGACCCCGCACAGCAGGCCCTCTTCGATCCGGCGCTGGCGCCGGTCGCTCTGCGCAACCCCATCTCCAGCGACATGGCGGTGATGCGCACCAGCCTCATCCCGGGCCTGGTGGCCACGGCGCAGCGCAACCTGAACCGGCAGCAGCCGCGGCCGCGGCTGTTCGAGACCGGGCTGCGCTTTCTGCCGGGAGAGGGCGATGCCCTGGACCAGCGCCCGACCCTGGCCGTGCTCCTCGGCGGACGCCGGCAGCCCGAGGGTTGGGCCGGCAGCCGGGACGCGACGGACTTCTACGACCTGAAAGGTGACCTCGAGAGCCTGTTCGCGGTCACCGGGTGCGAGGGGGATTTCACCTTCGCCGCGGCCGAACGCGCGGGGCTGCACCCGGGGCAGACGGCGGCGATTCACCGGGGCGACGCGGTGGTCGGCTACCTCGGTGCGCTGCACCCGGAGACCCTGGCTACCCTGGACCTGGACCGCCCGCTCTACGTCGCGGAAATCGACCTCGCCGCACTGCTCGAGGCGCGCCTGCCGGCCTTTGCGCCGGTGTCACGCTTTCCGGAAATCCGCCGTGACCTGGCTGTCGTCGTGGACCGCGAGGTGCCCGCGGCAGCGATCGTGGCAGATGTTCGAGCCATGGCAGGCCCTTACTTCAAGGAGTTAACGCTCTTTGATGTATATGCCGGGAAAGGCATTGATCCTAAACGAAAAAGTCTTGCAATCGGTTTGACTTTCCGGGATCAATCGCGCACTCTTGATGATGAAGAGGTGACCAAGGCCGTCGAGCAAGTCATTGATTCACTGGTAAAAAACTATAACGCGGAGTTGCGGGGCCAGGCATAACGCCGATGAGTGCACTGACCAAGTCGGAAATGGCCGAGCGCCTGTTCGAGGAACTGGGCCTGAACAAGCGCGAGGCAAAGGAGATCGTCGAACTGTTCTTCGAGGAGATTCGTGCGTGCCTCGAGAACAACGAGCAGGTAAAGCTTTCCGGTTTTGGCAATTTCGACCTGCGCGACAAGAGCCAGCGGCCGGGCCGCAACCCGAAGACCGGCGAGGAGATCCCGATCTCCGCCCGCCGCGTCGTAACCTTCAGGCCCGGGCAGAAGCTCAAGGCCAGGGTGGAAGCGTATGCTGGAACCGAGTCATAACAACGAACTGCCCGCCATCCCCGGCAAGCGCTATTTCACGATCGGTGAAGTCAGCGAGCTCTGCGCGGTAAAGCCCCACGTCCTGCGCTACTGGGAGCAGGAGTTTCCCCAGCTCAAGCCGGTGAAGCGCCGCGGCAACCGTCGCTACTACCAGCGCGAAGACGTGCTGACGATCCGCCAGATCCGCTCGCTCCTCTACGAGGAGGGCTACACGATCGGTGGCGCCCGCCAGCGCATGGAGGACGACGGCGAGCAAGGGGTGCGCCCGGCGGAGATCAAGGCCGTGATCCAGGAATCGATCCGCGACCTCGAGGAAGTCCTCGAACTCCTGAAGCCCGCGAAACGCTAGCCTGCAGCCGGCGAGCCGTTGTGTCGCGGGCCCGGTCGCGTATAATGCGCGTCTCGCCGCAAGGGCGACCCGTCGGGGCGTAGCGCAGTCTGGTAGCGCACCACACTGGGGGTGTGGTGGTCGCAGGTTCAAATCCTGCCGTCCCGACCAATTTCACTAGGTCCTTTCCGGGCACATAGGTGACACTTTATTCGGCTCTACCCCATAAACGGGGATTGACCGGTTCTCACTAAACCCAATCATCATGCCAGCGGAACGCCGCACCGCCCACCCCCAGTGGGTTTGAAAGCGATGTGCCCGGTGAGCGAATCTGATCGTTGTCCCGCCGCCCCTTGCTGCTGATACTGCTCGGAGATTGCAAAGGGTGCAGGAGGGGCTACCATGAGTTCAGCAAGCTTTGACACCCTGCGCTTCTCGCGCGGCCTGCGCGAGGTCGGGGTGCCGGAACAGCAGGCCGATCGGCAGGCGGAACTCATGGCGGATGCATTCAGCACCTTTGCAGACAAGCTGGTGACCCGGGACTACTTCAACGAGGTCCTCGATGCGCGCCTGACCCAGCACGGTGCCGAGCTCGAGCAGCGGATCGTTGAAAAGATGGTGCTGCGCTTCGCCGAGCAGGACGCGAAGTTCGAGGCTCGTTTCGCCGAGCAGGATGCGATGTTCGAGGCCCGCTTCGCTGAGCAGGATGCGAAGTTTGAGGCCCGTTTCGCCGGGCAGGCTGCGAAGTTCGAGGCTTATGATGTCCGTTTCAACAAGCAGGATCGCATCCTGCTGCTGCATACCTGGATGCTGGGGCTGATCACGCTGGTGCTGGTGGTGCCGCAGCTGCAGGCCTGGCTGGCCTGATCCGCAGCGGCACCTAAGGTCCACCCGGCAACGGTGAACTGGAACCGCAACCGCCGGGCCGGGTGAGCGCCCCTGCCAACGAGCTGGCGCACGAGCAGGTGACGGAGACGGCCCGGCACTGCTGGCGTGCAAGGATCGCTTAGGTTGTATCTCCAGCCAGCAGTGCCCCCGCATCGAGGGTGATGCCGGCTCGCTGCTGCGGCGACCGTCCGACTTCTGTCACTAGCGCCTGCCATCGGGCATCGTCGCGCAGCCGGTCGAACAGCGGGTCGGGCAGTGCCGCGAGCAACAGTGGCAGGTTGGTCTGCCGCGCCTGCGAGAGCCAGGCGAAGGCCCGGTCCCTGTCGCCGTCGATGGCGTAGAGTTGCGCAATCCGCACTGCCTCCTCCTCACCGGTGCCGGCTTCGAAGGCCTGGAGCCGCGACCGGTAGCAGGCCTCATCGCCGCGGGCGTGACACAGCAGCGCCTGGTAGAACTGCCGGAATGGTTCGGCCTTGCGCGGGATGTCCGTGTCCAGGATCTGTTGCGCCGTGTCGAAGGCCCCCTGCCTGGTCTTGACCAGGGCCAGGGTGAAATGGCCGCCCCGGCTCAGCTTCATCAACCTGCGCGCTGACTGCTCGGCGAGGCGCAGTTCCCCGCCGGCTAGGTAGGCCTGCATCTGTGCGGCGTGGCAGGCGCTGCACAGGGGGTCAAGGTCGATGACAGACTGGTAAAAGCGGACTGCCGTGGGGAAGCGGTGCAGGGCGTAGGCGAGGTCGCCCGCGATCCGCAGGTAGCGCGGCGTGCTCGGCGCGATCGCCAGGGCCCGGGAAACATGCGCTGCGGCGCCGGGAAGGTCGTTCTCCAGCCGCAGGGCCAGTTCTGCCAGCACACCGTGAGCCCTGGCCTTGCCCAATGGCGCCGCCTGCATGTCCTGCGCCAGGGTGCGTACCCTGGCCGCCCCCTCGGCCGCGGCGAGTTCCCCCAGGTATACCCGCCAGAGGGTAATTTCGGCCAGCGCGTCGGCGGCCGCTACGAAGGCCGGATTGCGCTGCAGGACGCCCTCCAGGGTCAGTGCGGCTGCGCCGAGGCGGCCGAACTCCCCCTGGCGCAGGCCATGAATCGCGCGCAGGTAGCGCGTGTAGTCTCCGGCGGCTACCGACGGCTCCCTGGGGCGCATGACGCTGAGGCGAAAACGGTCCGCCACGGCGGCGGCGAGCTGGCTCTGCACGCGGAACAGGTCCTCCTGCCCGCGATCGAGGGTTTCGGACCAGCTGTGGTGGCCGGTGCCTGTTTCGATGAGCTGTACCGTGATCCGCAGCATGCCCTCGTGTTCGCGGATGCTGCCCTCGAGCAGATGGGTCGCGCCGAGTTCTTCACCAATTTCCGTGGCTGTCTTCTGGTCGCTGAAGCGCGGCAGGAACGAGGAGGTACGGGAGATGACCCGCAGGCCCTGGACGCGTGTGAGCGTGTTGAGGATTTCCTCCGGCAGGCCATAGGCGAGGTAGGCCATGTCCTGCGCCGCCGTAAAATCCGCGAACGGCATCACGGCAATCACCGGCGCCGTCGCGGGGGACGCGGCTGGCGGTGCCGCCGCCTGGTCGGGCCCGCGGGCGTCGAGAAGCCACCAGCCCGAGAGCACGGTTAGCAGCAGCACGGGCACCGCAAGCCATCGCGCCCCGGCGCGCCGGTCAGGGCGCGGTTCGTTCGGCACCCCGGCATCGGCTGCCGCGCCGGCTTCGGCCGCCTGGAACAGGTAGCCCCGGCGAGGCACGGTTTTCACGGCCCGCCGCCCGCTTTCACCCAGCGCCCTGCGGATATCGACGAGGCACTGCGCCAGGCTGTCGTCGGTGACGACGGCTTCGCCCCAGATCTGCTCGAACAACTCCTGCTTGCTGACCAGGCGGTCCGGATGGTTCAGGAGATAGTGGAGGACGCGGAACGACTGGGGGCGGAGCGTATACGCCTGGCCGTCGCGGAGCACCGCACCGCGGCTGACATCGACTGAAAAATGTCGGTAGGTGAGCAGATCAGGTGGCACCGCTGACGGCATGATCGAGTTGCCCTTACTTCGCGTTTTCAGCGGAATTCACGCAAATTTCGTGAAATTTCGTCCGCTTTTCGTTATTTCCCCAGCCTCCCATTCTATCTTGCTCACCTCTCCGACGCGCGTCTGGCAGGTGTCCAGGCCGTCGTGCGCGGCAGGGACCCGGACGACTCCGACAAGAAGACAGAGGTAGCGCATCATGAAACAGTCGAAGCTGATAGTCATTACCATGCCACTGTTATTTACCGCAGGTTGCAAGATCCAGATTGAAGTGCCGCCCGGCGGCCAGGTCGTGACCGAATCCGGTGTCTACAGCTGCAGCACCGGCGAGGTGTGCAGCATCGACGTCGTGGACCTGTTCTTCGACGAGACCTTCAGCGCCGAGGCAGCGACCGGTTACCGCTTTGACGGCTGGCTCAAGCGGGATCGCGGCCTCTGCGGTGGATCGGACGACCCCTGCCGGCTGCTGACCGCGGGCTTTGAGGGCAACGAGGTCCTCATGGGCTTCCTGGAGCGCCCGGAAGAGGTGTTCTACCTCGTGCCGCAGTTCGAGGAGATACCCACGGACGCCTTCGACCCGGACCTGTTCGTTTCCACCACCTTTACGGTTCGCGAGTCCGGCCTGACCGTCACCTACAGTTTTTCCAAAAACGGCAGCTATACCAAGCGGGCCGGGCCGATTTTTGCCGCGGGCAAGTACAACTTCGAACAGAACGACCGGGTGATCAACTATACCCAGCTCGCCAGCACGGAACGGCCGGACCTGACCGGCTACGCGGTGTTCGAGGGTTTCGATGCGGAAAATGGCTCCTACACCGTCTGCTACACCGAGGACCAGGACGTGCGCTCCGCGAGGGCGGCCATCGACCTCTGCGAGAGCGGCGGCGGGGGCGGCCTGCAGGCACCGACTCGCCTGCGCTTCATTATCGACGAGTGATCCGCATCGACGCGTAACCGGGCGTCCGCGGCCTGCAGCGGTGGGGGCAGCGACGGCGGGACCGGTGACGACCGGTGGTTGCCGGGGCCTGCCGGATCTGGCAAAAGGGTAGGGACCGCAGCAGAGGTCTTTCCCTATGCCATGGACCCACGACCCCGAGGGCCGCCGCCTTCCCATCAAGGTCGACAGCACCAGCAACGGTGAGTTCGAGCCGCTGCCGCTGGACCGGCTGAGCGCCTACGCCAACGAGCTGGCGCACGAACAGGCGACGGCGACGGCCCGGCGGCTGGGCCTCAGCCGTCGTTCCTTCCTGGTTTCCGCCCGCGGCGCGGCCTGTACGCTGCTCGCCTTCAACGCCGCCCGCGCAGCAGCGGGCGGGGCGGCGGGTTACTACGCGCTGGCGGCGGAGGCAGTCACGGAGGAGGAAGCCGCACGGTCCGTACTCAGCGGTGACGAGCTGATCTTCGACGTGCAGGGACACTTCGTGAACCCCACCGGCGCCTGGCTCGACCGGCTGCCGGAGGATGCACGGCCGTTGTCCGGCATGCCCCAGGCCGGCTGCGCCCTGGCCAGCGAGCCCGGGGAGCGCAGCTACCTGCAGTGCCTGGGCCCCGACGCCTTCGTGCAGGACGTGTTCATGGATTCCGACACGGAGCTCATGGTGCTGTCCTTCGTGCCGTCGACGCGGGCGAAGGAGCCGCTGACCATCGAGGAAGCGGCCGCGGCGCAGGACGTGGTGGCGCAGCTCGAGGGCTCGAAGCGGCTGTTCCTGCACGGGCGTGTCAATCCCAACCAGCCCGGCGATATCGCCGATATGCGCCGCCTGCGCGACGACTTCGGCATCTGCGCCTGGAAGACCTACACGCAATGGGGCCCGGACGGCGAGGGCTACTGGCTGGATGATCCGGACACTGGCATCCCCTTCCTCGAGCGGGCGCGCGAGTTGGGCGTGAAGCGCGTGGCCATCCACAAGGGCATTCCCTTCGGCAAACAGTCCTACGAGCACTCGCTCTGTGACGACATCGGCCGCGCGGCGCGCCGCTACCCGGACATCGACTTTCTCGTCTACCACGCCGGCTTCGTGCCGGGCCAGCCGGAGGGCCCCTATGATCCCGGGCGCAACGAGGGCATCGATTCGCTGGTGAAGACCGTGCTCGACAACGAGCTCGGCCACGGCTCGAACGTATACGCCGAGCTCGGCTCGACCTGGCGCTACCTCATGCGCGACCCGGACTCGGCGGCGCACGCCCTCGGCAAGCTGCTCAAGCACCTGGGCGAGGACAACATCCTCTGGGGCACGGACTCGATCTGGTACGGCTCGCCGCAGGACCAGATCCAGGCCTTCCGTGCCTTCCAGATC
>CAYTJQ010000079.1:3701-11294 GCA_964438205.1 uncultured Alteromonadaceae bacterium | reverse complement strand
CACGGTCCAGCCCCGTTTCGGGGCCTGCTCCAGGCCCTCGTCGAGCTGGCCGACGCGGGACTCGCGGTCATAGGCCCACTCGCGCTCGGCGTCCGTGTGGTGCAGGAGCAGGCCGAAGCGCGGGCCCTCGCCGCCGGTGGTCCAGGTCAGCATCTCCAGGTCGCCGTCGGAGTTGCCGGAGGCGAAGATCGGCCGCCGGCCGATCACCTGCTGGATCCCCACCGGCTTACCGGGGCCGTCGTTGACGTGAGCGAGCTCCGGTAGTCGGTCGAGCCGGGCACCGGCTTCATCGGCAGCCCAGGCGAGCTTGAAGCGGCTGCCGATGATGCGCTCAGGGGGAATGCCGTAGACCTCCGGCGCCCAGGCGCGCATGAAGGCGACGCCGCCGCCCGAGACGATGTAGCAGGTGAAGCCGTTAGCCCCGAGGTGGTCGAGGAGCTCGCGCATGGGCACGTAGGTCAGGTCGGTGTAGCGCTGACCGAAGCGCGGGTGCGTCGCCGAGGCGGCCCAGTCCGCCACGAGGCTGTTGAAGGCGATGCTGTCGAGACCCGTATGCGTGGCCAGCAGGAGCTTGACCAGCGCTGCCTCGTCGAGCGCGGCGAGGGCAGCCGGCCCCTCCGCCAGCACGGCGGTGAAGGGCGGCTGCCGGCGTAGCGCCGGGTCTTCAGCCGCCAGTTCCTCGAGCCGGTCCACGGCAAACAGCAGCTGGAAGTAAACCGGCTGCTCGGCCCAGAGATTGCCGTCGTTGTCGAACACGGCGATCCGCGCTTCCGGAGGGACGAAGTCATTGCTCGACGAATCGGTGACACGAGCGACGAAGTCGAGGATGGCGGCCCGCGTCGGCGTGTCCCGCCAGGAGGGCAACGGCTCTTCGCCGGCGCGGCCCGGCGTGCCGAACACGCACAAACAAGCCAGCGCTGCGAATAGCGCTGGCCATTTTCCCGTGCGGGACAGGCCGGTCACGGCGCCCCGGGCGGCGAGGCCAGGGTCTCCATGACCTGGTCGAGGGAGAAGCTCGCCGCCTTCTGGCGCGGCGGGTACTCCTTGAAGGTTGCCAGGAACTCGCCGACGTAATCCTGGGCAGGCACCAGCAGGTAGGCCCGGTCCAGCAGCCAGTCGTAGTAGGTGTTGGAGGTGATCGGCGCGCGCTCGTACGGGTCACGACGCAGGTTCAGGATCAGCGGCACGCGCAGCGGGACGAAGGGCTCCATCCAGACGCGGAAGGTGCCCGCGGTCTTCTGCTCCATGAAGATCATCTTCCAGTCCCGGTAGCGCAGCGCGGTCAGGTCGCCGTCGTCGGAGAAGTAGAAGATCTCTTCCCGGGGGCCTTCCTCGCTTTCCCCGGTGAGCAGTGGTAGGAAGTTGTAGCCGTCGAGGTGCACCTTGTACTTGCGCCCGATGGCGCGGTGCCCCTCAAGCAGCTTTTCCTTCACGTCGGCCTCACCGGCCGCTGCCAGGAAGGTGGGCAGCCAGTCCATGTGGTGCATGATCTCGTTGGACACACTGCTGGCGGGGATCTGCCCGGGCCAGCGCACCATGGCCGGCACCCGCCAGCCGCCTTCCCAGTTGGTGTTCTTCTCGCCGCGGAAGGGCGTCATGCCCGCATCCGGCCAGGTGTTCATGTGCGGGCCGTTGTCGGTGGAGTAGAACACGATGGTGTTGTCCGCGATGCCGAGCTTGTCGAGCGCTGCCAGGAAATCCCCGATGTGTGCGTCGTGCTCGACCATGCCGCAGGTGTACTCGTCCGCCCGCGGGTACTGCTCCTTGCAGGCTGCCATCTTCTCGTCTGAGACGTGGGTGCGGAAGTGCATCCGCGTACCGCTCCACCAGACGAAGAAGGGCTTGTCCGCCTCGACGGCGCGCTCGATGAAGTCCAGCGCCGCGGTAGCCGTTTCGTCATCGACGGTCTCCATGCGCTTCTTCGTGAGCGGGCCGGTGTCCTCGATTTTGCCGTCGGCGGTGGAGCGGATAACGCCGCGGGGGCCGTATTGCTTGCGGAAAGCAGGGTCCTGCGGGTAGTCGGCGTTCTCCGGCTCCTCCTCGGCATTCAGGTGGTAGAGGTTGCCGAAGAACTCGTCGAAGCCGTGGTTGGTGGGCAGGTGCTCGTCCCGGTCGCCGAGGTGGTTCTTGCCGAACTGCCCGGTCATGTAGCCGTGGTTCTTCAGCAGCCCGGCGATGGTCGGGTCTTCCTCCTGCATGCCGAGGGCGGCGCCCGGGAGCCCGACCTTGGACAGCCCGGTCCGGAAGACCGACTGGCCCATGATGAAGGACGCGCGACCCGCGGTGCAGCTCTGCTCGCCGTAGTAGTCCGTGAAGATCATGCCCTCGTTGGCGATACGGTCGATGTTGGGCGTCTGGTAGCCCATCATGCCCATGGTGTAGGCGCTGATATTGGACTGGCCGACATCGTCACCCCAGATCACGAGGATGTTGGGCTTGTCGGCCGCGACGGCGGACAGCGCCAGAGCTGCCCATAAGAGCAGCGCACTTCGGAAGAGGAGCTTGATCACGGTGGGGCACCTTTGTATGGCTTGCGGTCCCAACCAATATAGGGGATTCTGCGGGGGCCGCTATCCACAATGCGACAAGAAGCCGGGCGCAGCGGAGAAACGTGCCCGTTAAGCAAGCTGATGTGGAAGAAGTCGGAGACTAGGTCGAACAACAATAAGGAACGGCACTCGTGGGCGCACTGCAGCAGCGCCGCGCGATAGAGGTGCGCGGCTTCGATACGGCGGTCCTGGGCCATGCGGTCACCGGGGCCCGCCTGGAGCATGTCGCTCTCGGGGGCGCGGGCTTCCAGGGTCGTCTCTTTCACGGTCATTCCGCGGAGGTGGTCTTCGACATGGGCAGCTACCGGGCCCCGCTCTTCGCCCGTGGCGCGCTGCCGGACGATGCTCCGACGCTCGCCTTTATCCTGCGCTCGGACGGGGCGGGGCGGCTCAATGGCCGCCCGGTGCAGGCCGGCACCTGCTTCTGGTTAAGCGAAGGCCGGGAACTCGCCTACGCCACGGCCGCGCTTTCCGACTGGGTGGCCGTGCGCATGCCGCGGGAGCGGCTGGACTGCCTGGGCCTGGCGCTGCCATGGAACGCGGAGCGTATCGTTGACCTGCCCGAGGCAGCGGTTGCGCGGCTGGGAGCCATCGCCCGGGGCGTTGCGCAGGGGGCCGGCAGTCGCGAAGACCTGGAGCAGCTGGTGGGGTCGCTGGCTGTTGCCCTCGGCGCGGTCGAGGGGCGCTCACCCCCGTCGCTGGAGCGCCGCCTGGCGGCCGTGCGTCGCGCCCTTGAGTTCATTCGCGCGCACTGCTGCGATCCCCTTACCGTGGGCGACCTGTGCCGGGTGACGGGTCTCTCCTGGCGCAGCCTCGAGCGCGCCTTCAGCCAGGTCTGCGGGATCACGCCCAAGGCCGCCATTACCCTCTGCCGCCTGCACCGCGCCCGCGAGGCGCTGCAGGCCGCCGAGCCCGGGAGCGAGACGGTAACGGAGGTAGCCTGCCGCTGCGGCATCACCCACCTGGGCCGCTTCCCTGCGGCCTACCGGTCGCTGTTCGGCGAGTACCCGTCGGAGACCCTCGCCCGCGGCTAGCGCCGGTAGAGGCCCGAGAGTCGCAGCAGGATCCAGTCGCTCACGGCCGTGGGCAGCCACTGCTTGATGGCGATGAACAGCCGGTTCCTGCGCGGTACCACGTAGCGCGCTCCGGGGCTGTCGGCCTCGCAGGCGGTGACGATGGCGGCGGCGGCCGTGACCGGGTCCGCGCCCTTCGCGTGCAGGCCGTGGTGAAAGCGCATGACCGTCTCCAGCTGCGCGCGGTAGGCGGGCGACGCGGCCGCGTGCGCCTCGAGCTGCGCCCGCTCGGCGGCGCCGAAGCCGGTCTTTACCGCGCCGGGCTTGATCAGCACCACGTCGACACCGTGCGGGCGTAGTTCGATGCGCAGGCTGTCCGACAGCGCCTCGACGGCGTGCTTGGTCGAGGCATAGGGGCCGAAGAAGGGCAGGGTGACGTTCCCGGCCACGGAGGAGACGTTGATGATGCGCCCGCTGCCGCGCTCGCGCATCGCCGGCAGGAACGCGCGGGTCACGCGCAGCAGGCCGAACACGTTGGTCTGGTACTGCGCCTCGAGGGCCGCGTCGTCGACGCATTCCAGGGGCCCAACGCAGGCGAAGCCGGCATTGTTGACCAGGATATCCAGCGGCTCTCCGCCGGTCAGCGTTGCCACCGCCGTAGGGGCGCCGGCCACCGCGGCCGGGTCCGTTACGTCCAGGGGCAGCGCGTGCAGGTTCGGCGCCTGGGCAGCCAGGCTCTCCAGCGCTTCGGCGTTGCGCCCTGCGCCGATAACCGTGTGGCCCTTGTGGGCGAGGAGGATCGCCGCGGCGCGGCCGATGCCTGCGCTGGCGCCGGTGATGAGAATACGTGCCATGGTGCGCGTGCCTCCCGACCTTGGCTTCAGCGGCAACCGGTGCCGGTCACACCATTGCCTCGATCAGATGCGGGCCGGGCGCCGCCAGGGCCTCGGCCAGCTGTGCGTCGAACTCGGCCACGGTACTCGCCCGGGTCGCCTGCACGCCCATGCCGCGGGCGAGGGCGGTGAAGTCGAGGTCCGGGTTCGACAGGTCCAGCATGGACAGGGTGCGCGCGTTCGGCTCCCCGGCGCCGACCCGCTCCAGCTCGATGTTGAGGATGGCGTAGCTGCGGTTGTTGAACAGGATCGTGACCGTGTCGGTCTTCTCCCGCGCCAGGCTCCACAGCCCCTGCAGCGTGTACATGGCGCTGCCGTCGGCCTCGAGGTTGATCACCTTGCGGTCCGGGCAGGCGATGGCGGCGCCGAGGGCGGCGGGGATGCCCTGGCCGATGGCGCCGCCGGTGAGGGCGAGCCAGTCGTGGCGCGGCGCCCGCTCGGTCAGCAGGTAGGCACCGAGACCGTTGGTGGCGCCGTCATCGACGACGATCGCGTTTTCCGGCAGGTGCCGGGCGAGGAGCTGGCCGACGAGCAGGCCGTCCAGGGGACCGTTCGCCGGTGCCGGGGTTTCGGCGGCCTCCACCCGCGGCGGTTCGCCGTCCGCTCCCACCGCGGCCACGAGTGCCTCGAGGGCGCCGGCGATGTCCTCGGCTGCGGTGGCCAGCGTGCTCACCTCGCAGTCGGTCGGGGCCAGCCAGCTGGCCTTGTCCGGGTAGGCGAAAAAGCTCACCGGGGCGGGCGCGCCGACCAGCACCAGGTGCTCGGTGCCCGCGAGCGTTTCCGTAGCCTGCTCGGCGAAATAGGGCAGGCGCTCGACCGCCACCCGGCCGGCACCGCGCTGGAGCCGCGCCGGGAACACCTGGCAGACCAGCCGCGCGCCGGTGGCGGCAGCGATCTGGCCGAGCCGGTAGAGGTTCTCCTCGCGCAGGGCGCGCCCGCCGAGGAAGAGCACTGCCGGGCGCCCGCTCCTGAGGCGCGCGGCGGTCTGCGCGATCGTTTCCTCCGGAACGGCCGGTGCGGCCGGGGCGGGCTGCACGGGCGCGGCGCCGCTCGCCGGGTTCCAGGCCTGGTCCGCGGGCACGACGACGGTGGCGATGCGGCCGTTCTCCGCCTGTGCCTCGGCGACGGCGGCGGCGCCGGCGGCGGCGAGGTCGTCCGGCGACCCGGCCACGTGCGTCCAGGCCGAGGCCCAGTCGGCGAGCGCCGGCAGGTCGGAGGTCAGCGGTGCGTCGTACTGCAGGTGATAGCTGGCGTGGTCACCGACGATGTTGACCAGCGGCGATCCTGCGCGGCGGGCATTGTGCAGGTTGGCCAGGCTGTTGGCGAAGCCCGAGCCCACGTGCAGCAGGGTGATCGCCGGCTTGTCCGCCATGCGGCCGTAGCCGTCCGCGGCGCCGGAGGCCACGCCCTCGAACAGGCAGAGCACCGGGCGCATGCTCCCCGTGTTGCCGATGGCCGAGACCAGCTGCATCTCCGAGGTGCCGGGGTTGGCGAAACAGACCTCGACGCCGCTGGCGACGAGGGTCTCGAGGAGAGCGTCGGCTCCGTTCATGGGCGGGTTCCTTGAAAGCTGCGACAGCACGATAAGTATTTGAGGCATTTCCCGCAAGTAGCCTAGAATGCCGCCTCCCCCGGGCGAGCCAGGAGTGCCAGCGTGGCCAGTAACCGCAGGTCGAAAAACATCACCCAGGG
Organism: uncultured Alteromonadaceae bacterium; assembly: GCA_964438205.1. Classification (GTDB taxonomy): domain Bacteria; phylum Pseudomonadota; class Gammaproteobacteria; order Pseudomonadales; family Halieaceae; genus Pseudohaliea. The sequence continues at coordinate 5,147 of CAYTJQ010000079.1, read as the reverse complement.
CGTCGCGCGCGCCCCGAACCGCTCCATGTTCTACGGCATGGGTTACGAGGCGAGCGACTTCGACAAGCCGATGATCGGTGTCGCCAACAGCCACTCGACGATCACCCCCTGCAATGCCGGTCTTCAGCCGCTGGCGGACGCGGCCGTTGCGGCTCTCGCCGAGGCCGGCGCGAACCCGCAGGTGTTCGGCACGCCGACGATCAGCGACGGCATGGCCATGGGCACGGAAGGCATGAAGTACAGCCTGGTGTCGCGCGAGGTGATCGCCGACTGCATCGAGACCTGCGTGGGCGGCCAGTGGATGGACGGCGTGCTCACCATCGGCGGCTGCGACAAGAACATGCCCGGGGCGATGATGGGCATGCTGCGCGCCAACGTGCCCTCGATCTTCGTCTACGGCGGCACGATCCTCCCCGGCCGCCTCGGCGACCGCGACCTCAACATCGTCAGCGTGTTCGAGGCGGTGGGCGAGTACAGCGCCGGGCGCATCAGCGAGGACGACCTCATCGCCATCGAGCGGCACGCGATCCCCGGCACGGGGTCCTGCGGCGGGATGTACACGGCCAATACCATGAGTGCCGCCATCGAGGCCCTCGGCCTGTCGCTGCCCTATTCGAGCACCATGGCCAACGTCGAGGACGAGAAAGAAGTCAGCACGGCCGAAAGCGCGCGGGTGCTGGTTGACGCCGTGGCGGCGGATCGCAAGCCGCGGGATATCGTCACCCGCGAGGCCATCGAGAACGCCGTGGCGGTGATCATGGCCACCGGCGGCTCCACGAATGCCGTGCTGCACTTCCTGGCCATGGCCCACTGCGCCGAGGTGCCCTGGACCATCGACGACTTCGAGCGCATCCGGCGCAAGGTGCCGGTGATCTGCGACCTGAAGCCGAGCGGCCGCTACCTGGCCATCGACCTGCACCGCGCCGGCGGCATCCCCCAGGTCATGAAGCTGCTCCTGGAGGGCGGCCTGCTTCACGGCGACTGCATGACCATCACCGGCAAGACCATCGCCGAGACGCTGGCGGACGTCCCCGCCGAGTGCCCGGCGGGCCAGGACGTGATCCGGCCGCTGGACAACCCGCTCTACGCCGCCGGCCACCTCGCCATCCTGCGCGGCAACCTGGCCGAGGAAGGCGCCGTGGCCAAGATCACCGGCCTCAAGAACCCGGTCATCACCGGGCCTGCCCGCGTGTTCGACGACGAGCAGTCGGCGCTGGACGCCATCCTCGCCGGCGGGATCCAGCCCGGCGACGTGGTGGTGCTGCGCTACCTCGGCCCCCGCGGCGCCCCGGGCATGCCCGAGATGCTGGCGCCGACCAGCGCGCTCATCGGCCAGGGGCTCGGCGAGAGCGTGGGGCTGATCACCGACGGCCGCTTCTCCGGCGGCACCTGGGGCATGGTGGTGGGTCACGTCGCGCCGGAAGCCTACGTGGGCGGCACCATCGG
>CAYTJQ010000079.1:0-3601 GCA_964438205.1 uncultured Alteromonadaceae bacterium | reverse complement strand
GCTCAGCCGTCGTCGCCCCGGCGCAGCCGTTCCGCCTTGTCCAGCACCCGGTCCCGCAGCCCGTCGCGGTAGCGGTGCAGCCGCTGGCGCAGGGCGTCGTCCCCGGTCGCCAGCACCTGGGCGGCGAGCAGGCCGCCGTTGGTGGCGTTGTCGATGGCCACGGTGGCCACGGGGATGCCGGCCGGCATCTGCACGATGGACAGGAGCGCATCTTCTCCGGCGAGCTTGGTGGCGCTGATGGGTACGCCGATGACCGGCAGGGCGCACAGGGAGGCGACCATGCCGGGAAGATGCGCGGCGCCGCCGGCGCCGGCGACGATCACCCGGAGGCCGCGCTCCTCCGCCTCGCGCGCGTAAGCGAAGAGCCTGTCCGGGGTGCGGTGGGCGCTGACGATGTCGATCTCGTAGGTGACATCGAGCTCGTCGAGCACGGCGGCCGCCGCGCGCATCACCGGCAGGTCCGAGTCGCTGCCCATGATGATCCCGACCCTCGCGATCATGCGGCTTCTCCCCGGCTGCCGCTAAGGCGGCGGTAGGCGGCCGCCGCGCGCTCGCCGGCCTCGGCAGCGCTGGCACCGGTGGCGGTGATGTGGCCGAGCTTGCGCATGGCGCGGGCCGGGGCCTTGCCGTACCAGTAGGTGGCGACGGGCCCCTCCACGCTACGCCCCGCGGTGCGGTCCCGGGCGGCCTCGGCGATGGCCTCGGTGCAGAGCAGGTTGCGCATGGCCGCGGGCGTTTCCAGCGCCGTGCCCGCGAGCGGCAGCCCGGTCACCGCCCGCAGGTGCTGCTCGAACTGGGACGACTCGGTGGCTTCCAGGGTGTAGTGGCCGGCATTGTGTACCCGCGGCGAGATCTCGTTGATGACCACCCGGCCGTCGGCGCAGTGGAAAAGCTCCACGCCGAAGGTGCCGACACCGTCCAGCGCCTCGATGGCCGCACGGGCCACCCGCTCGGCCTCGGCGAGGACAGCTTCGCCGGCGTCGCTCGGGGCGTACACCCACTCGAGAACGCTGTAGTCGCCGTCGAAGGACATATCGACCGGGAGGAAGCTGCGGATGTCGCCATCCCGGGCGCGCACCACGATGACGGCAATCTCCCGGAAGTCGCCGGCGTGGGCCTCGTAGAGCGTTTCGCCGGGCCAGGCCTGGGCGAGCGCGGCCTCGTCGCGCAGGAGCTGCACCCCGCGGCCGTCGAAGCCGCCGCGCAGCGCCTTCTGCACCACCGGGTAGCCGAGTTCCGCGGCGGCGGCCGCGGCCTCGCCCGCCTCGCCGCTGGCGATCACGAAGGGCAGGGTGGGCAGGCCGGCCCCGGCGAGCCAGCGCTTCTGCCGCGCCTTGTCCTGGATGGTCTCGATGACAGCGAGGCTGGGGTGGCAGTGGACGCTGCCGGCGGCTTCCGCCCGGCGCAGCACGTCCACCGCGACCGGGTGCACGTCCTCACGCTCGTAGGTGACGATATCGCAGGCGTCGGCAAGGGCCTGGACGGCGGCGGCGTCGTCCATGGCGCCCACCACCGCCGCACCGGCACGCTGCGCCGCGGGGCTGTCCGCGTCCCCGGTGAGGATGACGGTATCGATGGCCAGCGCCTGCGCGGCCTCGCACAGGAACATGCCGAGCTGGCCGTCGCCAACGATGCCCACGCGAATCTTCATGCTGTCCCCGCCTTCCTGGGCTTCCTGGGAAAGCCGCGCACTATACCTGTCCCGAGTGTAGCATCAAGCCCCGCGGCGGCAGCGGCCTTGCCTCAGGCGGCGCTCTCGGCCTCCGCGAAGGCCCGGGCGGCCTTGTAATCGGCCTTGCCGTTCGGCGCCCGGAAGGGCTGCGGCGCCGCGAAGACCCGCTTCGGCGCCTTGTAGGGCGCCAGCCGTTCGCGCACCGTGGCGACCAGCGCCGCCTCGTCGAGGCCGGCGCCGGGGACGAGGTGGACGATGGCCGTGACGGCCTGCCCCCAGGTCGGGTCCGGGAGGCCGACGACGAGGGCATCCTCCACGTCCGGGTGCCCCTTGAGGGCCTCCTCCACTTCTTCCGGGTAGATCTTCTCGCCCCCGGAATTGATGCACACCGAGCCGCGGCCGAGGAGCGTCAGCGTGCCGTCCTCGGCGACCAGGCAGTAGTCGCCGGGCACGGCGTAGCGGTGGCCATCGATGGTGCGGAAGGTCTTCGCGGTTTTCTCCGGGTCCTTGTAGTAGCCCTTCGGGATGGGGCCGCCGAAGGCGATGAAGCCCGGCCGGTCACTCCCCCGGGGCAGTTCCCGGTCCTCCTCGTCGAAGACGCGGCAGAGGTCGTTGGTCACGAAGCGGGCGGTTTCCACGGGGGCGTCTTTCGTCATGACCGAGGCACCGAAACCCACGGCCTCCGACGCGCCGAAGCTGTCGGCGATCGCCGCCTGCGGCAGGTGCGCGAGCAGGCGCTGCTTGACCTCGGTGCTGAACATGACGCCGGAGGAGATGATCATCCTGAGGCTGTCGAGGTCGTAGCGGTCGCGGCCCTCGTCGAGCGCGGCGAGCAGGGGGCGGGCGAAGCTGTCGCCGACGATGGCGATCTGCGACACCCGCTGCCGGTCGACGGCCTCCCAGGCGGCCTCGGGATCGAGGGAGGCGTTCGGCAGCGTGACCACGGTGCCGCCGCTGAAAAACGCGCCCATGGCGGTGAACAGGCCCGTGCCGTGCATGAGCGGACAGATGGGCAGGATCGTCGCCCCCGGCCCGTTGCTGGCGATCGTTGCCCGCAGTTCTTCCAGCGTTTCCGGCACGGGGCCGACGGCGCGCAGGGCCAGGGACTGGGCCTCGCGCAGGTTGTGCTGGTCCCACATCACGCCCTTCGGCATGCCCGTGGTGCCCCCGGTGTAGAGCAGGAGCAGGTCATCGCCGCTGCGCGGTCCCGGCAGGTTGCTGCCGTCGCCGTCCTCGGCGAGTGCCTCGTAGGGGAGCGCCCAGCCGGGCACCGGTCCGTCGCCGACCTCGACCCAGGCCTTCACGCCGGGCAGCCGCGGGCGCAGCGCGGCGACCCGGTCGCGGAACGCGGCGTCGTAGCAGACGGCCTCGGCGTCCGCGTTGTCGAGGATGTAGTGCAGCTCGTCCTCGCGGTAGCGGTAGTTGACGTTCGCATGCACCAGCCGCGCACGGAAGCAGGCCGCCAGCGTTTCCATGAACGCCGGGCTGTTGCGCAGGTAGAAACCCACCTTGGCCCCGGGGGCGAGCCCGGCGGCCTGCAGGGCGCGACCGAGGTTGTTGCTGCGCCGGTCGACGTCCTGCCAGCTGAGTACGCGGTCGCCGTGGGCGAGAGCGGGGTGCGCGGGCGGCAGTTCCGGAATGATCGTGTCGAGGATGTCGCCGAAGTTCCAGGCCATGGGCTTGCTCCGTGTTATTGCTCTTGTGTTAGTGCTTTGTGGGTACTACGCGGTTCCCGGCCGGCAGGATGCGTGCCACGCCGCGGCCGCGGCGGTCCGCGGCGGCGGCCGGGCCGCCGGCCCCGTCGGTCACCAGCTGCACGTCGCCGAGGGGGCCCCAGTCGTTCGGTTCCACCCGGTAGCCCAGGTCCTCGAGGCCCCGGCGGGTCGCGGCGGGGATGGGCCACTGGTCGTGGCGGATGAGCCTGGCCTG
>CAYTJQ010000078.1:0-11552 GCA_964438205.1 uncultured Alteromonadaceae bacterium | reverse complement strand
CCTGGGACCAGCCACCGGGGGCACTGCCGAGGTCGACCACCGTCATGCCCCGGCGGATCAGCCGGTCCCGCTCCTGCAGCTCGAGCAGCTTGTAGCAGGCCCGGGAGCGGTAGCCCTCCCGCTGGGCGCGCTGCACGTAGGGGTCTTCGCGGTGCTCGCGAAGCCAGGCCTTGCTGGATGAACGTTTCTTTGCCACGGCCTCCCGCCCCTCTTGCCCGCCAGCCCGCACGACGGTCCGCACGACTACCCTCCGCTTCCGCGGTTCGCTACACTGCGCGGGCGCCAACCTTAGCACGAAGCCGATGCACAGCGACTCGCAAGACAAGGAGCAGATCCGCCAGCTGCGAGCCCGCGGCCAGCGGCTGAAGCCCGTGGTGACCATCGCCGGGCGCGGGCTGAGCGACGGCGTGATCGCCGAGGTCGACCGGGCGCTCACGGACCACGAGTTGATCAAGGTCCGCCTCACCGCCGGCGACCGCGACGAGCGTCGCGCGCTCCTCGACAGCCTGTGCGAGCGCTGTGACGCCCGGCTCATCCAGGCCATCGGGGCGATCGGCCTCCTGTTGCGCCGGAGTGACCGGCCTGATCCGAAGCTCTCCAACCTGCTCCGCGCACGCTAGCCCTTGTCACAGATGGCGAGGGGAGGCAGCGGCAGCGAACACCGGCGGCTGCTCCGCGGCGGTTCCCTGCAGGCCATCAACCAGGCCTGGTACCTCGCCCTGCGCATCGTTTACCTGGTGGTTTTCGCCAGGCTCCTCGGCATCGAGCAGTACGGGCACTACATCTACGCCCAGAGCTGGTACCTGATCGCGACGAGCGCCTCCGCCTGGGGAATGCACGAACTCCTGCTGGCGCGCTGGGAGCGAACCAGCCGCAGCAGACGTGGCGCCCTGGCGGGTAGCGGCATGGCGCTGCGCCTGGCGCTGGCGCTGGCGGCAACCGTCATGCTGCTGTTCGCGGCATGCCTCGGCGAGCCCGACCCGGGGTTGCGCCTGCTCATCGTCATCTACGCCCAGGGCGTCGTCGCGCGCGGCGCCACGGGCTGGTTGCTGGCGCTGTTCATGGCCCGCGAACGCAACGACTTTGTGCTCTACGCCAGCGCACCGATAGCCTTTCTCGAGGTCGCCGTGGCGGTGGCCCTCGCCTGGCGCGGCCACGACCTGGTGACCATCGCCCTGGCGCAGACCACCTGCTGGTGGCTGGGGCTCGCCGCGGCCTGGAGCCTGTATGCACATCGCTGGGGCCCGCTGCGGCTGCAATGGTCCGCGGGCACCGTGCGTGCTTTCCTGTGCTACGGGCCCGCCCTCGCCTTCGCCGCCACCCTGCTCGCCTGGTTCGGGCCCGGATTGCTCATCGCCCTCCGCTACCTGCTCCCGGAAGCCCGGCTACTGGGAGAGGTCGCCTTCCTGCTGCAGGTCCTGGCGATGCTCGGCCAGGCGCTGCGCATGATCAACAACAGCGCACTGCCCTTTCTCACCCGCGACGCGGGACAGGGGCGGCAGGCTACGTTCCTTGCGGGGTACTGGGCGTTCTGCTTCTACCTCGGGGGTATCGGCTACCTGCTGGGGCTGGAGCTGCTGCCCTGGCTCGTGCCGCGGCTCCTCGGTGCCGGCTTCCACGACGCAGCGCTCCTGCTCGCCACGCACCTGTGGCTCCTTTTGCCGCTGGCGCTGGTGCAGGGGCTCCGGCTCACCGTGATCGCCCGGGGCCGTTTCAAGCTGCTGCTGCTCGCCCTCCTGGCGGGCGCCGCCTGCCTGGCCGGCGCCATTGCGCTCGTCGCGAGCCAGCCGGACGCCGGGCTGCCGGGGTACCTGCTGGGTCTCGGAGTTGCCTACGCGGCCAGCGCCTTGTTCCTGTTGTTCCCGTTGTACCGCGCCGGCGATGCCCCCGCTCCGGCATCACTCCTGCCTGCGCCAGCCCTGCTGGGCCTGGCACTCCTGACCCGGCATTTCCTGGAGGGCGCCGCGTCCCGAAGCGCTACTGCGGTGGCAGTTACCATACTTTGCGTCGGCCTTATCGTCACCGGGCGCAGTGCTATCCTTCAGGTGCGGGGCTTGCCGGGCAAGAGCCAGCGACAGGACACACCGTCATGAGACTGGTCATACAGATTCCCTGCTTCAACGAGGCGGAGCAGCTGCCGGTAACGCTTGAAGACCTGCCCACGCAACTGGCCGGCATCGACCGCATCGACGTCCTGGTCGTGGACGATGGCAGCACCGACGACACCGCTGCCGTGGCGAACGCCCACGGCGTGGTCGAGGTCGTCCGCCACACCGGCAACCAGGGACTCGGAAGGGCATTCCGCAGCGGCCTCGACCGGTCGCTCGCTCGCGGCGCTGACATCATCGTCAATACCGATGCAGATGGACAATACCGGGGCGAGGACATCGCCCGCCTGATCGCACCGATCCTCGCCGGGGAGGCCGACATTGTCATCGGCGACCGGCGACCCGACCGGGACCCCGGTTCACGGCGGCACAAGCGGTGGCTGCAATGGATCGGAAGCCGGGCCGTGTGCTCGCTGGCAGGCATCGACGTTCCCGATGCCGTGTCCGGGTTCCGGGCCCTGTCGCGGCAGGCGGCGCTGCGCATGAACATCCTGTCGCGCTTCAGCTACACCGTGGAGATGATCCTCCAGGCCGCAAGCAAGGACCTGCGGATTGCCTGGGTCCCGGTAACCACCCGGCCGGACACGCGCCCCTCCCGGCTCTTCCGGAGTATTCCCCAATTCATCGGTCTGCAGCTCGTGGCCATGCTGCGCATGTACGCCATGTACAGCCCGGTCCGCGTGTTCTTCGGCCTCGCTGCGATCCTCGGACTCGCCGGTGCGCTGCCCGTGTTGCGCTTCCTCATGCTCTACCTCGCCGGCCAGGGCGATGGCCACGTGCAATCCCTGCTCCTTGGCGGAGTCCTGATGACCCTGGGATTCATCGCCTTCGTTACCGGCCTGCTCGCGGACCTCATCTCGCAGCAACGACAGCTGCAGGAGCTGACGCTCGAGAAAGTGCGCGCCCTCGAGGCCCGCACCCACGCCTCGGAAGACGGGCCCGGCGCAGACCATGACTGAGCGCTGCTACGCCGTCATCGGCCCCTCCTGGCCCTTCAAGGGGGGCATCGCCCGCTACACGACCGAACTATACCGCGCGCTCGCCGGCCACAGCCGGGCCCTCTTCATCAGCGTCAGTCGCCAGTATCCCGGCTGGCTCTACCCGGGCCGTGGCGACCGGGCACCGGAAGATCGCGAGACCTTCGAGCCATCGGCAGTACCACTGCTGGACCCGATCAATCCGCTGAGCTGGTGGCGGACTGCGACCGCGGTCCGCGCTTTCGCGCCGGACGTGGTAATCCTGCCGTGGTGGCACCTGTACTGGGGGCCGGCCTTCGCCGGCCTCGCCGTGATCCTGCGACGCCGCTGCCCGGGGCTGCGTATCATCTTTCTCTGCCACAACGTGGTGGGTCATGACGGCGGCCGCCTTGCCCCCGCCGCCAGCAGGCTGGTCCTTCGCAGGGGCGACGCGTTTCTCGTCCACGGTGAGAGTGAAGAGCAGCAACTGCGGGCACTGCTTGGCGAGGTGGCCTGCGCGAGAGTCGAGCACCCCGCCTATGCCGTTGACCGGGCGGCGCTGCCGTCGCGCGACGAGGCCCGGAAACGGCTCGGGGTGAAGAACGCCGGGCCGCTGCTGCTCTTCTTCGGCTTCGTGCGGCCCTACAAGGGGCTGGATCTCCTGCTCCTGGCGCTGGCGGAGGTCCGGCGGAGCCAACCCTGCCAGCTGGTCGTGGCCGGCGAATGCTGGGACCCCCGGGCGGCGTGGGAGCAACGCGCGCAGGCGCTGGGTCTTCAGGATGCGGTGTACTTCCACGATCGTTACATCCCCGAGCGGGAGGTGGCGACGTACTTTGCCGCGGCTGACGCGGTCGTGCTCCCGTATCGTTCCGCCACCGGTTCCGGGGTCGCCAAGCTTGCCATGAGCCACGGCCGCGCGGTCATCGCCACCCGCGTGGGTTCGCTAGCGGCGGCCATCGAAGAGGGGGTGAATGGCTTCTCGGTAGCTCCCGGGGACGTGTCCGCACTGGCCACGGCAATTCGCGCGACCCTCGACGGTGACCGGGGAGAACACATGGGCCAGCGAGCAGCGCAGAGCGCGCGCTTGCACGGCTGGGCCCCGGTCCTGGCGGCCCTGGAGGTCTTGTGACAGCCGCACCGCAGCCCACCAGGACGCTTCTGCTCATGCTCGACGGCTGCGACCCGGGGCTGCTCGAGGACGGCATGGCGGCGGGCCGGCTCCCGCAGCTCCGTGCGCTTCGCGAAGCGGGCTGCGCCACCGTCATCTCCGGCCTCCCCGGCCTCGGCGCCAACGCGCTCATGCCGAGCCTCTACACCGGCACCACACCGGATCGCCATGGCCGCTATTACCATCGCCAGAGCGAGGCCGGCGACTATGCCGCGGAGGCCGGACACGCCTTGGCGGTGCGTGTCCCGACCTTCTATGATCTGCTGGCCCGCGACGGCCGGCGCGTTCTGCTGGTCAACCCCCCGAAGGCACCGGTCGAGCCGGGGACGGTGTCACTGCGAAGCATCAGCGGCTGGAATGCGCACCTCAGCGTGCCCGAAAACGAATTCGAGTGTCATCCGGCATCACTGCAGAACGAGGTGTGGAGAAAGCTTGGCGCACCGACCCGCTGTCCCTGCCTCGCGCACCGCCACGAACACTCGGCCTCGCTGGTGGCCGGCGACGTGCTCGCCTCGCTCGAGGAGCGCATCGACCAACAGGTCAGGCTCGCGGCCTGGCAGCTGGCGGAAACGGCCTGGGACTTCGCCGTCGTTGGCCTCGACGCCGGCCATTGTGCGGGGCACCTGCTGTGGCACTGCCACGACCCGACACACCCGGACCATCCCGCAACGGTCGCCCCGGACCCCCTCGCTCAGATCTGCATGAAACTCGATCAGGGTGTGGGCGAGCTGGTCGCGCGGCTTTCCGGCGATGTCCGCGTGGCCATCTTCGCCGGGCCGGGCATGGGGCCGGGCCATGTCCATCCCGATATGCTGGAGCGTGTACTGCAGGCCCGGCGCGCGCACGGCGGCGCGGGGCAGCGTTCCGCGCGATCCACCATGAAGGGTCTCTGGCGGCGCATGCCGGCTCCCTGGCGGCGGCTGTTGTCGGGACCCGGGCAATGGCTGGACGCGAAACTGCAGCGGAGCGACTACCAGGGACAGGACTGTTTCCCGGTACGCCTGAATGACAATGTCGGGGGCCTGCGCATCAACCTGCAGGGCCGCGAGCGACATGGGCGTGTCCCGGAGGCCGCCTACGAGCGCCTCGGGCGCGAACTCTGCAGCATGCTCGAGAGCCTGCGCTGCAGCAGGAGCGGCGCGCCCCTGGTGCGCCGTGCGCTGTTGACGGCTGCTCAGTACGGCCCGGCGGCCACCGCCACGCTCCCGGACGTGCTGGTGGAATGGGCGGAGGCCGGCCCCATCGACTCGGTCAGCGGCGAGGGCATCACGCCTTTCCGGCTGGACACGCCACCCCTCTGGACCGGCGCGCACAACGACCGGATGCTGTTGCTGCTGGCTGGCGAGGGCATTTTCCGCGAGGACATGCCGGCGGAGGGCAGCATCCTGGCCCTCGCGGGCACGATGAGCGCACTCGGGGGCGGGCCTCCCGCGCTCGGTGACGGTTATTCGCTGCTGGCCGGAACTCGTACCGACCAGCAGCCACGGCAGGAAAGGGACACCGGCAGCTGAAGCCGAGCCCGGCCCACGATGGCCGTACCCGTGTGGGTTGTGCCGAAATGCGTGCCATAGCTGAAAGGCTCCAGCGACAGGGACAGCCGCTCGTCGAGCGCGAGTTCGAGTCCCGGGAATCCCGCGCCGCCAATGCGCAGCCGCCGCTCCGATAGCGCTTCCACGTCCAGCGCCGGATGGACCTGGAAGCGGATTTCCACCGTGTGCCAGCCCTGGCCCTCCAGGCGATCCTCGAGCTGCAGTTCCTCCGCGGCGAGGCGCCAGCAGCGTTCATGGATCGCCGGGGAAGCCCCGTGGCGGTAGCCGTCGTGCCTGGCCCGCACCCAGGACGACGCACCGTCTTCACCGCTCTCGCACGCCAGGATCCGCGCGCGCCGGCCGAGCTTGAACAGCCCCCACACATCGGAGGAATTCCGACCGTCGAGAAGCAGCGTATTGTGTGCCGCGGTACCCCGCTCCCGGAGGCGCTGGGCCAGGTCCTCGTAGGTCGACAGTCCGCCGTCGACGAAGACCCGCTGGCGACCCAGCGTGAACTCGAAAGTGAGCGTATCTGCGTGTCCATGGGCCGCGGCGCAGTCCGGCCCCAGCGGGCCGACATCGGCCAGCAGGAGCGCCGGCCCCGCCTGCAGGCGGGCGAAGCCCGTCTCCGCAAACAGCTCGCAGCCCTCTCCGGGCGGCCCCGTGTCCGGCCAGCCGAGCCGCCGTGCGTAGGCCTCGAGTTCCGCCGGCGCCGCGGTGACGTCGAAGGCACAGTCGTTGAACAGTGCCGGGGCCCCGTCCGGGTGACAGAGACTGCGCAGCCAGTGCAATGCCGACGGCACGGCGCGGACCAGCGCCTCCGGCAGGGGCTCGCCACGGGAGCGATAAAGGTTGGCAATATCGAGGAGGTCGAGAAGGAGGGCGCCGTGATACATGGGACTCGCGCCGCGGTACCCCCCGTCCGCTAGAAGCAGCCGCGGCAACCAGCGGGACAGCATCGCCTCACCGCGGCGCCGCCAGCGCGCTGCCCGGGGATGCGACAGGCTGTAGCCCGCGAAGAGCAGTGCACGCGCATTGCTGACCAGCTTGTGATCACACTCGTCGTAGGCCAACCGGTGCTCGAGGTAGCGAAGCTGCTGTACGAGGCTGGCGCAGGCCTCCGGCGAAAGGTCGTGCGCCGCCTGGCCCCACAGCAACCAGTTGCCGATGCGCTGTGAGGTCATGTAGGGATGCCACCCGGGCCCGCCGGGCTGCCCCTGGGCCGCCAGCCAGCTTTCCAGCAGCGCTGCGCCATCCTCGCCGTTGCAACCGCGGAGCCAGTTGAAGGTATTCAGCTCCATGAGCAACTTGCGGCCGAGCGACGCATCGCTCCACGCCCCTGGCAGGGCGAGGCAGAGCTCGCGGCCGAGCAGGCGGAACCGCTGTTTGCCGAGGTAGGCCGACGCCGCCGGGGCGGGTCGTTGCCAGTCTCCCGAGGGCCGCACCCGGGTCGCAGGCCGCTGCGGTCGCAGGCGCGCTGCCGGCTGCAGCCTGAGCCGCAGTCGCTGCATGAGCTGCAGCGGCGTCAGGTACCGCAGCCGCCAATAGAGGCGGGCCAGGGACAGCATCGGCCCGGCACTCAACTTGGCAGCTCCCGGGCCGCGACGAGATCCCGGTATACCCCCTCCAGCCTCGCAAGCACGGGCTCCGGCGCATAATGCCGGCATGCGAAACGACGGGCACGGTCGCCGAGGTCGGCGGCGAGTTCACCCGCAGACGCCGCCTGGAGCGCGTCGCGCCAGGCACTGACGTCATCGACCGGGAGGCGATACACCGGTGCCTCTGCATTCCACTCGGCGACGACACCCACGGCCGTGGTCAGCACCGGCAGGCCGTGCAGCATCGCCTCGACGATCACGTTGCCGAAAGACTCCGAGCGCGACGGAAAGAGGAACAGGTCGGCGCTGCGGTAGTAGGCGGTGGGGTCCGCCTGGTAGCCGGCCAGCTCGACCGAGCCGGCGACCGCCGGGGACCGGGCCCAGGCGGCGAGTTCGTCATGCAGCGGGCCATCGCCGACGAGCACCAGGCGCAGGCCGCGGGCGGCAACGGCGGGCCAGGCCTCCATGAGTGTGCGCAGTCCCTTGCCCTCGTGCAGGCGGCCGACAAAGAGGGCGCGCCGCGGCGGGTGCGACGCGCGGCGAGGGTTCGCCGGGACAGTGAAGATCGACGGTAGTACCAGGGTGCGGGAGGCCGGGACACCCGCCGCTGCCAGTTCATCGGCCACCACCAGTGACGGTACCACCAGCCGCTCGACGCGGCGCAGGATCTTCTCCGGCAGGCCCAGTAACCACGGTCGCCGAAGACGCACCAGGTCGCCGCAAGCGCCGGTGGAACAGAGCTTCAGCAGGCAGGGAGTGCCCCGTCTGCGGGCTGCCAGCACCGCACCGAGGGCAAAGGCCGACAGGCAGTGCGCATGCAGGACATCCACCCGTCCTCCGAGGCGCCACCCCGCGTAGAGCCCCGCCAGGAAAGCGGTCGGGTAGCGCAACCAGCGCGCGCCCGCGACAGGCAACCGCCAGACCGCCACGCCCTCCGACACCTCCTGCCGCTGCTGCGTCCTCGACCAGCGCGTCGTCGCGACCTCGACCTGGTGCGCGCGCGCCGCCAGGGCACGCGCCAGGTCCCGGGCCTGGCACTCGGCACCCCCGAGGTAAGGCGGGTAGTGCTGGATCGCGAGCGCCACGCGCATCAGCGATTCCCGGGGTCTCCGGCGATGGGGTACCAGAGCTGTCGCAGCGTCGTTCGCAGCAAGTCACCGGGGGTGCCGCTGCGCTCGAGGGGAAAAGCTTCGTCCGGAATACCCGTGGGCGGGTAGTCATCGCCGCCCGCATACTGGGTGCCGAAGAGCCAGTCCCAGACCGAGAAGATAAACCCGAAATTCCGGTCGTGGTGCTGCGGCTCGACGCTGTGATGCACGCGGTGAGACTGGGGCGTCACCAGGAGAAAGCGAAGCCAGCCGAAATTGGCCCGCAGGTTCGCATGGTAGAACTTGGGATACACGGTCTCGAAGACCAGCCAGGCAAGCACGACCGGTGTCCCGTTGCCGAGGCTCAGGAGCACCAGGGTCGTGATCGTTGCGGAGACGATCCGGTCGACCGGGTGTACGCGGGCGTCCGTGAACAGGTTGAGATCGCGCTGGGAGTGATGCAAGGCGTGAAAACGCCAGAACAGGGGCACCTTGTGGCGCAACAGGTGGCTCAACCAGCGGGCGAAATCCGCCACCAGGACCCCCGCCAGGAACTGCGCGGCGGGGTGCCAGGCTGCCACGGCCCGAACCTCCAGGAAACCCAGGTGCTGACGGTAGAACGCGCCGAGCGCAGTGACGAGGGTACTCAGGAAGAGGAGACGGAGCGCCATGGTCAGCAGGTACCAGAGCAGGTCCTGGCGGAAAGAGGCAGTGAAGAACGCCCCGGGCACGGCGGGCCGCCAGCGGTGCATTACCCAGGCCAGGGTCAGCAGGCACCAGTAGGCGATCGGTGCATAGACCGCTTTTTCCGGCCGTACGTGCCGCGACAGTAGGGGCAGCGTCTCACCGAGAAAAGCCGAGACGGCGGAAGGCGAAGCCGCGACCAGGACACCCGCTGCGCCCAGGGCAAGCCACGCCCCCAGGAGAACCGTGCTGGCGCGGCGACCGGACAACTCGCCGGGGCGGGTGGCGGCAATGCTCATCAGCGCACTTCCTCCCGTGTCGCCAGCTGCGATTCTTGCGAAAGATAACCATACAGCAAGCTGGCCAGGAAGAGGCACGCCGGCAGCAGGTGCAGGCTGATGCGGCCAACCGCCGTGTGACGGATAGCCCCCATGGCAAAGTGGGTGCAGGTAAAAAGAACGATGAAGAGCACGAGCGCACTGCCGAGGGCGGCAAGCACCGGCGCGCAGTGGCGCAGGCCGCCGGGCGTGCGCCAGGCGACAAGAGCCAGCAACGCCGGCGGCAACCAGGCACCGAGATGCCAGTTGTCGAAGAGGAAAAGGCTGCGGCCGATGGCCGCAAGGCTGCCGGGCCGATAATGCAGGTCGAGGCTGGCGAGGGAGTGGCCGGCTACCTCGAGCTCTCGGGGGAATAGGAGAAGAACGGCAGCCGCCGCAGCGCCCACCGCTGTCATCGTCAGCAGCAGGCCCCGCCCGCCACGCCAGGCTACCCAGCAGGCGGGCATGAGCGTGAGCATCCAGAAGAAGCCCTCATTCTTGATGAGCGTACAGCCCAGCGCACTGCCGAAGGCCAGGACCCATTGCCAACGCGGCCCTCCCTGCAGGGCATTGAACAGGGCCATGAGCGCCAGGCAATAGGCGGTGCCGAGGAGCAGGTCGGCATAACCGGCGAGCGCGACATGAGTGTTCAGCAATGGCAGGGTGAGCAGGAACCAGACGAACAGAAGCGCCGGCAGGGGCTGCGCGCCTGCCTCGCGCGCCTGCCCGTAAAACGCCGCGCCGAGTGCTAGCACACAGAGGAGCCACGGCAGGTTGACCAGGGAAGGATGCCAGTACCCGACGGCCAGGGCCATCCAGGCCTGGAGCAGCGGGACCGTCCTCGGGTAGGCGGGGTGGTGATCCGTGAACACCCGCCCGTCGGTCTCCAGCAGCCAGCGCGCATTGTCGACGAACGGCAGCAATTCCTGGTGCGCAGACCACACGCGGGCCTTGGTTGCCCAGTGCATGGTGGCATCGAACGGAAAGAGTGGGCGCCAGTAGACTTCCAGTGCCAGGCCGCCGAGGCGCAGGACAAGCAGGCCCCCGAGCAGCGCAACGAGCAACCGCTCTCGGCTCCCGGGGTCAATGCCGGGCAAAATGCCGGGCGCGGGGCCGGCGGGCCGCCCCCGCGGGACCCAGGCAGTGGCCAGGACGAGGACGAGGAACAGGACCCAGAGGATGCCGGGCGCCAGCGGTACCCCCAGCGCGTCGAGCCCGCGCAACAGCAGCGGCCAACCCAGTAGTCCCGCCAGCAGACCGTAACCGACCACCAGCCAGCGGCGGGCACCACGGGGTGCCAGCAGGCGCCACAGCCAGAGCACCGGCAGTGCGAGAGGGAGGAGCGCCAGCAGTGCGAGGGCCGCGTCCACGGGTCAAAGCGCCCGAAAGAGAGCGCCCCAGGGGCGCAGGGTCACCAGGCGCGCAGGCCAGGCGGTGTCCCCATCGAGGAGACGACGGCTGCTCTGGTCGTAGCGCAACGTGACCGGCGGCAGCGCCAGGATGTAGTCGCCGGGGCGCACGCTGGCTGGCGGGGGCAACTGCGGGCCGGAGCGATCCCAGTAGGGATTCAGGGGATAGAGATAGTACGCGGTCAACATACCGCGACCATCGTCGAGGGACGCCACGAAGATACGGCCGGGACTGGCCTCGATGATCGGACTCACGGCGTTGGCGACGGCAAAGGCCCCGGCATGACCGGTGCGCCCGGGGCGTTCCGTGGCCGGCACCGCGGCAAACCGCGTTCGCGTATCCACGAGCCGGTGCGCCAGCTCCCACTGCCAGGGCAGGTCGAGCAGAAGCCATCCGGCGGCAATGATGGCAAGGAAACCCGGCCAGGAAGCGGGGCCGCGAAGCCAACGCCAGGCGAGTGCCGAGGGCAGGGTGACGGCTGCCACCAGGAGCACCGGTAACCCGAGGGCGTCGGGGGTACTCGCAGCGAGATGCGCGTTGATCGAAGCCGCATCCCAGGGAGCGGGCGCCAGCCAGTCTTTCAGCAACCTGCCAGGCTCTGGAATGGTCAAACGCCGCCTCCGCCAGGAATGGACCTACACGTGCCGGACCTCGTCGATCTCGTACTCGATGTCCCCGCCCGGGGCCTTCACCA
>CAYTJQ010000077.1:0-11926 GCA_964438205.1 uncultured Alteromonadaceae bacterium | reverse complement strand
CGCTCTGCGTGAAAGGCGATGTGCTCGCCGATGAAACTGGCGATGAAGTAGTAGCTGTGGTCGTAGCCCGGCTGCCGGCGCAGGGTGGCCTCGACGCCGGCGTCGGTGCAGGCCGCTTCCAGGCGCTCCGGCATCAGCTGCTCGGCGAGAAAACCGTCGGCCTCCCCCTGGTCGACAAGTATCGGGCGAGCCTCGGCGCCGTCGCGGAGCAGCGCCTCCGCATCCCAGGCGCGCCACTGCGCCGGGTCAGCACCCAGGTAGTTGCCGAGAGCCTTCCGGCCCCAGGGGCACCGGGAGGGCGCGCAGATGGGCGCGAAGGCCGAGATGCTGCTGTAGCGCTCGGGGTTGCGCAGCCCAGCGACCAGCGCGCCGTGGCCGCCCATGGAGTGCCCCGCAATGGCCGCCGGGCCGTCGCGCAGCGGGAACTCCGCCGCCACCAGCGCGGGCAGCTCGTGCACGACGTAGTCGTACATGTGGTAGTGGTTGCGCCAGGGTGCTTCGGTGGCGTTGACGTAGAAGCCCGCGCCGAGGCCGAAATCCCAGGCGCCCTCAGGGTCATCCGGCACGCTGTCGCCGCGAGGGCTGGTGTCGGGCGCGACCAGGGCGATCCCGGCCTCGGCGGCGTAGCGCTGGGCGCCGGCCTTGGTGACGAAGTTCTCGTCCGTGCAGGTGAGGCCCGAGAGCCAGTAGAGCACGGGCACGGGCCCCGCGTTTGCCTGCGGCGGCAGGTAGAGGGAAAAGGTCATGCTGCAGTCGAGGGCGGTGGAGGCGTGGCGCAGGCGCAGCTGCTCTCCGTCGAAACAGCGGCTGGCGGCGAGCGTTTCCAGGGCCATGGTGGTCTCCTTGCGTCGTTGGCAGTGCGGTGCGTGGCTGTCGCGGCAGTATACGCAGCCGCTGAGCGATTTCGAGGGGCTGCCGCTTCGCCTCGCTTCGAGTACCCTTGCAGCGCACGGCGCGGAGGGGACATGGACGAACGCATCGAGGATTTCGGCGGGGAGGGCACAGCGGTCCTCTTCGCCCACGCCAACGGCTATCCACCCGCCAGCTACCGGCAGTTCCTGCACAGGCTCACGGGCAGCTGCCGTGTCGTGGCCGTGCGCCACCGGCCGCTCTGGGGCGCTCCTGAACCGCCGGCGGGACGCCTGCGCTGGTCCGCCTTCGCGGAGGATCTCCTCGCGGCCGCCGAGGCGACCGGTCTCGGGCGCCCCTGGCTCCTCGGGCACAGCATGGGCGGGACCATCGGCCTCCTGGCGGCCGTCCGCGCGCCGGAACGCTTTCGCGGCTTGCTGCTCATGGACCCGGTGTTCCTGCCCATGCGCTTCGTGCTGGCGTCCCGGCTGACTCCGCGGCGGCGCCTCGAGCGCATGCCCATGATCCGCCGCACCCTGGCCCGGCCGCAGCACTTCGCCGACGAGGCAGCGGCTTTCGCCTTCTACCGGCACAAGCGGGCCTTCCGCGACTTCGACGACGAGGCCCTGGCAGACTACGTGGCTGCCAGCTGCAAGCCCGCGGCGGGCGGCGGCGTCGAGCTGGCCTTCCCCGCGGCCTGGGAGGCGGCGATCTACGCCAGCGCGCCGCTGGTCTGGCCGCGGCTCGCCCGCCTGCGCCTGCCCACGCTCGGCCTGCGCGGTGAGCACTCGGATACGCTTTCGCGGGCGATGTTCCTGCGCTGGGCACGACTGCAGCCGGGGGCGGAGCTGCACAGCTGCCCGGGCGGTCACCTGTTTCCCCTGGAACACCCGGCGCAGGCGGCGCAGCGGGTGCTCGCCTTTCTCGCCCGCGCGGACCGCTGAGGCTGGCCACGGCGTTCGCGACGTCTATAATGGGCGCCATTACCCCGGATGAGTGCATCGTGGGAAAGCTGCTGGTCATTGCCGATCTTGATGACAAGTGCGTCGCCACGCCGCGGGGCCTGGAACTGGCCCGCAAGCTGGGCCACAGCGTCGACGTGGTCGCCTTCGCCTATGCTTCCCTGCGCCGGCTCACCGGGGACAGGGCGGAGCAGGCGAAGCTCAAGCGCCAGCTGCTCGATCAGCGCGAACTGGCCCTGCGGGAGCGCATCGACAGTCACGCCAGGCCCGGGCAGGATGTGTCGCTGCGCGTGATCTGGATGAAGGATATCCACGAGTGGATCAGCAAGCGCTGCGCCGGCGGCAGGTACGACCTCGTGGTCAAGACCGGCAACCGCAGCGGTACCTTCACCTATACCTCGACGGACTGGCACCTGCTGCGGGAATGCCCGGCCCCCGTGCTCATTGCCGCAGAGAAAAAGTGGAGCCGCAGCAAGCCGGTACTCGCCACGCTGGATCTCGGTACCCGCTCGCGCACCAAGCAGGACCTCAACGACGCCGTGCTCGCGCGCGCCAAGGTGTATGCCGATGCGCTCGGCGTGGAACTGCGCATCATTGCCGCCATCGAGATACCGACGCTGCTGGCGGATCTCGACATCGTCGACCCGGACAGCTACGCGAAAGAGCAGCGCCAGGCGATGCTGCCGCGGATCAGCGGGCTCGCCGAGAAACATGGCATCCCGGAAAAAACGTTCCGCACCAAGCGCGGCCCCGTGGCCAAGGTGATCACTTCCGAGGCGGCCCGCTCGCGCGCGCAGCTCGTGGTCATGGGGACGGTCGGCCGCAGCGGCGTCAAGGCCAAGCTCCTCGGCAATACCGCCGAGGCGGTACTGCAGACCCTCAATACGGACGTGGTCGCCCTGAAGCCGGGTACCTGAGCCCGGCATAGCGGCGGCGCGGCGGAAGGACCGCGGCATTCCTTTACGAGTAGGTTTCATAGTAGGTTGCGAAGTAGGTTTCACAGCAGGTTGCGAAGCCGGGATCGGCCCGGTGGCAGCAGGACAGGAGTACCATGACCAGCCCCATCCAGCCGCGCCTCGCGGACCTCGACGAAAAACTCTTCATGCCGCGGGAGCTTTCCTGGCTACGCTTCAACGACCGCGTGCTGCAGGAGGCCGCTGACCCGACGGTGCCCGAGATCCAGCGGCTGCGCTACCTCGGTATCTTCTCCAACAACCTCGACGAGTTCTTCCGCGTGCGCGTGGCCGAGGTGCGCCGCCTCATTTCCGTCTCCCGGGGGTCCACGCGACAGCAGGCGAAGGACCTGCTCGCGGCGATCCAGGACTCGGTAGTCGCTTCCCAGCGCGACTTCGAGCGTGTCTACAACGAGGTCATGAAGGCGCTGCAGCGCCGGCGCATCTACATGATCAACGAGCGCCAGCTGGAGCCCAACCAGGCCGAGTTCGTGCAGAACTACTTCACGGCCACGGTGCTGCCGGAGCTGGACCCGATCCTGTTCTACGAGGGCCAGGCAATTCCGGTACTCAACGACGAGTCCCTCTACCTCGCCATCGACCTCGTCGCTGCGGACGCGCATACCTATGCCGTGGTGGAGGTACCGACGGACCGGCTGAACCGCTTCGTCGAGATTCCCCGGCGCAAGGGCAAGAGCGGGCGCGTGTTCATCGCCCTCGACAACGTGATCCGCGCCTGCCTGCCGCAGATGTTCCGGGGCATTCTCCCGATCGAGGAGGCCTCCGCCTACTGCTTCAAGTTTTCCCGGGACGCGGAGATCGAGCTCGATGCGGGCATCACCGAGAGCCTCATCGAGAAGATGGCCACGAGCCTCAAGCAGCGCCAGCGGGCCGACCCGGTGCGCTTCGTCTATGATGGCGACATGCCCCGGCACCTGCTCGACTTCCTGGTCGCCCGCTTCGATCTCGGCAAGTACGACAGTCTCATCCCCGGCGGCCGCTACCACAATTCCAAGGACTTCATGAGCTTCCCCCGGGTGGGGCCGAAGTACCTCGAGCTGAAACCGCTGCCCGCGGTGCGCGTGCCGGAACTCGACGCCGCCAACAGCATCTTCGAGAACATCCGCGAGCAGGACATCCTGCTCTACTACCCGTACCACCCCTTTGACTACGTTATCGACCTGCTCAAGACCGCGGCCCTGGACCCGGCGGTGGAGTCCATCAAGATCTGCCTCTACCGGGTGGCCAGCGAGTCCCGGGTCGTCGATGCGCTGGTCAATGCGGTGGCCAACGGCAAGCGCGTGCGCGCGGTGGTCGAGCTCGCCGCGCGCTTCGACGAGGCGGCGAACATCAACTGGGCCCAGCGTCTCACCGAGGGCGGGATCGAGGTCATCTTCGGTATCCCGGGCCTCAAGGTGCACAGCAAGCTGCTGCTCATCGAGCGCCGGGAACAGGGCGGGCTGCGCTACTACAGCCACATCGGTACCGGCAACTTCAATGAGAAAACCGCTCGGCTGTACACGGACTTCACGCTGCTCACCTACGACCAGACCATCGGCGAGGACGTCGCCAACGTCTTCGAGTTTCTCAAGTACACCTACAAGCGGCCCGAGTACCGCCTGCTGCTCGTATCGCCGCACACCACCCGCCCGGCGATCATCGACATGATCGACGCGGAAATCCGCAACGCCCGCAAGGGGCATCGCGCGGCGATCACGGTGAAGTGCAACAACCTTGTCGACAAGCAGCTGTCGCTGAAGCTTTATGAAGCGAGCGAGGCGGGCGTAGAGGTGCGCCTGATCATCCGCGGCATGTGCTCCCTGCTGCCCGGTGTGCCCGGCCGCTCGGACAACATCGAGGGCATCAGCATCGTCGATCGTTACCTCGAGCACCCGCGGGTCTACGTCTTCTACAACCGCGGCAAGCCGCGCTACTACATCGGGTCGGCGGACCTGATGACGCGCAACCTCGACTTCCGCGTGGAGGTACTCGTGCCCATCTTCGATGCCGATGCGCAGCGGGTACTCCAGGATGTGCTCGATATGCAGTGGCACGACAACCAGAAGGCGCGGATCATCGATCCGCTGCAGAAAAACGAGTTTGTCGCCCGGCGCAAGAAAGCCGTGGCCCTGCGCTCGCAGGAGGCGATCCAGCGCTATCTCGCGACGGGCAAGCGGCCGCGTTACCCGCGCTCGAACATGCTCCCGGCGCCGCGGCGCGGCTGAGGCAGGGTCGTGGCGGGCAGCAGCCTACTCGTTCTCCTCGACGATATCGCGGCGATCCTCGACGACGTCTCGGTCATGTCCAAGGTGGCGGCGAAAAAGACCGCCGGGGTCCTCGGCGACGATCTCGCCGTCAACGCGGAAAAGGTTACCGGCGTTCGTGCCCACCGGGAGCTCCCCGTGGTCTGGGCGGTCGCCGTGGGGTCACTGCGCAACAAGGTCATCCTGGTCCCCGCCGCGATGGTCCTCGCCACCGTGGCGCCCTGGGCCATCGCGCCCCTCCTGGTCTGCGGCGGACTGTTCCTCTGCTACGAGGGCGGCGAGAAACTCTGGCACGCCGTCGCGGCCTCGCGGGAAAGCAAGGCCCGGGCGCACCGGGAACTGGTCGAGCGCCTGGCGGACCCGGCGGCGGACCCGCGGCAGGTGGAGCGCGACAAGATTCGCGGCGCCATACGCACGGATTTCATCCTCTCCGCGGAGATCATCGTCATCACCCTGGGCATCGTCGCCGACGAGGCCCTGGCGACGCAGGTCGGCGTTCTCTCGGCCATCGCGCTGATCATGACCGTGGGTGTCTATGGACTGGTCGCCGCGATCGTCAAGCTGGACGACGCGGGGCTCTACCTGGCCGCGCGCGAGCCCGCGCCGCTGCAGCTGCTGGGGCGGGGGCTGCTGGCCTTTGCCCCCTGGGTCATGAAGACCCTGGGTGTGGTCGGTACGGCCGCGATGTTCATGGTGGGCGGTGGCATCCTCCTGCACAGCGCCCATGCGGTCGAGCACGCCGTGGTCGAGGCCGCGGCCCGCTTCGGCGCGGCGGGCGAACTGTTCGGTCCCCTGCTGGCCGGGGCCCTGGTCGGTGTCGTCGCGGGCTTTCTCGTGCTTGCCATCGTGGCCGCCGGACGGCGGCTGATGGGCAATAAAGCACATTAATAAATGACGATAATCTATTGATCTATTTGATCAAAGAGCCCAGAACTCCGCGCAGGAGCCGCTCCCCGAGACGTCGCCCGGTCGCCGATCCCAGGCTCCGTGCCACACTCTTTACAAAGGCCTCCCCGGCGCCTTCCCGGCTGCGCGGCTGGCGTTTGCGTGCGGGGACCGGCGTCGCGCTGGCCTCGGCATGCCGGCGGGCCTTTTCCATGCGTTCCAGCAGGATCTCGTGGGCCGAGCGCGGGTCGACCGCCTGCGCGTAGCGTCGCTGGTTCGGGTCCGCCCTCACCAGCGCGACGCGTTCCGCGTCCCCGAGCGGGCCCATGCGGGAATAGGGCGGGCGCAGCAGTACACGCTCCACGGGTGTCGGTACCGCTTTCGGCCCCAGGGTGGAGACCAGTGCCTCACCGACGCCGAGCTCGCCGATGACTGCCGCGGTGTCCAGGGCCGGGTTCGGCCGGAATGACTCGGCCGCGACCCGCACGGCGCGCCGCTCCTTCGGCGTGTAGGCGCGCAGCGCGTGCTGGACGCGGTTGCCGAGCTGCGCGAGGACCGGGTCCGGGATGTCGGCGGGACTCTGGGTGACGAACCAGACGCCGACACCCTTGGAGCGGATCAGCCGCACCACCTGTTCCACTTTTTCCAGCAGCACCGATGGCGCGTCCCGGAACAGGAGGTGCGCCTCGTCGAAGAAGAAGACCAGGACGGGCTTGTCCGGGTCGCCGACTTCCGGCAGCGTCTCGAACAGCTCGGCGAGGAGCCAGAGCAGGAACATGGCGTAGGCGCGCGGATTGTCGATGAGTGTTTCCGCCGACAGGATGTTGACCACCCCGCGGCCGTCGCGTGCGCACTGCATGAGGGCATCGAGGGCGAGGGCCGGTTCGCCGAAGAAGCGGTCGCCACCGGCTCGCTCCAGCACCAGCAGGCGGCGCAGGATCGCATCCACGGAACTGCGCGCGACGCGGACAGTGCCGGAGAGTTCGCCGGCATGCTCGGCCAGGTAGGCAAGGCCGGTACGCAGATCTGCGAGGTCGACGAGGAGCAGCCCCTCGTCGTCGGCGACCTCGAACAGCAGTGTGAGCACGCCTTCCTGCGTATCGTTGAGCTCCAGCAGGCGCGCCAGGAGCTGCGGGCCCATCTCCGTGACCGTGGTGCGCACGGCCACGCCGCGCTCCCCGAAGAGATCCCAGAAGGTCACCGGGTAGGGTCTCGGGTGGAAGCCGTCCATGCCGATGTGCGCCACGCGCTCTTCGACCGCCGCCGAGGCGCCGCCGGCGCTGGCGAGCCCGGAGAGGTCGCCCTTGACGTCGGCGAGGAACACCGGGACGCCCGCATCCGAGAAGCCCTCGGCCAGGCACTGGAGGGTGACGGTCTTCCCGGTGCCCGTAGCGCCGGCCACCAGGCCGTGCCGGTTCGCGTAGCGCAGCGCGAGCTTGACCTGGCCGCCGGCCGCGCCGCCGAGCAGCAGGTCTTGGCTCACCGGGCGCTCCCGGCGCGGCGCTTGCCCGCCGCCTTCTTCGGGGTGGCCTTTTCGGGGGGCGCCTTCTTCGCAGCCGCTTTCTTCTTCGCTGCTGTTTTCGGGGCGGCTTTCTTCGCTGCCGCGTTCTTCGCTACGGCCTTCTTCGCCGTTGCCTTGCCCGGGGCGGCCTGTTTCGAGGGCGCTTTCTTCGGCGTCGCCTTCTTCTTCGCGGCGGCACGCGCCTTCGCGGGGACCTTGTCGCTGGCGGCGAGCTTCGGCCTGATGCCGGCGGCCTGGCGCGGCGGCCGCTGAGTACCGCGGCCCCGCGCCGGGCGGCTGCGAGCCGGGGCGGCTGCCGTGCCCGCCACCACCTCGAGCTCGGCGAGCGCGCCTTCGAGGTGGTCGATCATGCGCTGCACCTGCGGCAGGGAGCGGCGGCAGGCAACGATGCCGAAGTCCAGCTTGTCGACGTAGCTGACCATGGTGATGTTCATGGCGAAACCGTCGAAAACGATGGAGGCGGGATAGATGCCGTCCAGCCGTGCGCCGTTCCAGTACAGGCGCTCTCGCGGCCCCGGCACGTTGGACACCACGGTGCTGAAGGCCGGGTAGCGGGAGGCGAGACCGAGCACGGAGGTGAGCAGGGCGGGAACCTGGGTCAGCTGCATGAACAGGGCCGCCTCGCGGGGTGACAGGGAGCGCAGCAGGTCTTTCCCGGCGCGCATCGAGTCCTGGATCGTTCGCAGGCGTTTTTCCGGGTCGTAGACGTTGGTGGCGAGGTCCGCGGTGATGAAGCCCACGGCGTTGGTGGAGTCGAGGTCGGTTTCCTCGCGCAGCGACACCGGTGCCATCGCCTTCAGCGAGTGCCGGGGCAACTCATCGCGCGTCAGCAGGTAGCGGCGCAGCGCGCCGGAGCACATGGCCAGGACCACGTCGTTCACCGTCGCGTCCATGGCCTTGCCCACGGCCCGCACCCGGTGAAATTCGAAGGACTGGGCGACGAAGCGGCGGGCACCGGAGACCCGGGTGTTCAGCGTGGTCCTGGGGACGTTGTGCCAGGGCACGGCGAGGTTGCCGCCGCGGCCGACGAAGGCGGCGCCGAAGCGTCGCATCGCGGTGACCAGGTGCATCGAGGAATCGTACTGGTGCTTGAGGGCATCGAGCACGTTGCGCAATTCCGCCTGCCTCGGCGGCGTTTGCTTCTTCCGCGAGCCGAAGCGCATCGCCTTGTAGCTTTCGTAGGCCTCCAGGGAGAAGGGGCCATAGTCGATGCGCTCGTCCGGGACCTCCGAGCACATGCTGCGGGTGAGATGCATGGCGCCGACGCCATCGATGGCCGCGTGGTGGATCTTGTTGTAGACGGCGAACTGGCGGTTCTGCAGCCCCTCGATCAGGTGCAGCTCCCAGAGGGGCCGGGTGCGGTCGAGGAGCGTGGTGTGCAGGCGCGAGGCGAGAGCGAAGAGTTCCCGGTAGCGTCCGGGCGACGGCAGCGCCGAGTGCCGCACGTGGTAGTCGAGGTCGATATGCTCGTCCTTCTCCCAGTAAAGGCCGGTCTTGCCGGTAACCACGTACTCGCCGAAGGGCCTGCGGAACGCTGTTGTGCCGCGCAGCAGGTCGCGCAGGTCGCCGAGGAACTCATGCTCCGAGGCCCCGTCGGGCAGCGTGAACAGGTTGATACCGCCCACGTGCATGGGCGTTTCGCGCTTCTCCAGGAGGAGGAAGCCGGCACTGGTCAGGTCAATGCGGCGCATGGGGCTCCTTGCCTTGTTACTGTTATGCTTGGCTGCAGTGTACCGGAATGCCCGGCCTGCGCCACAGCATCGCGCAGTGCCCCGGCCGGGTGCTGGGACCCCGGTCACGACCCCTGGAGCCCCTCTGGAGAACCCGACAATGAAGACCCTGCTCCTCGCGCTTGCGCTCTGCACGACCGCCGCCGGCGCCGCAGCCCGCGCCGAGACGGTGCCCGGTGAACACGCCCGGCGCACCCTGGAGATCTACCGGCATATCGTCGAGGTGGACACCTCGAAGACGACGGGCAATACGCCCCGGGTGGCGCGCTACCTCGCGGACCTGTTCCTCGAGGCCGGGTTTCCCGCCGAGGATGTGCGCGTGGTGCCCAAGGATGGCTTCGCCAGTCTCATCGTCACCTACCGCGGCGACGGCTCCGCCGGGAAGAAGCCGATCCTCTTCCTGGGGCACATGGATGTCGTAGAGGCGCATGCGAAGGACTGGGAACGACCGCCCTTCGAGCTCACCCGGGACGAGACGAACTTCTACGCCCGCGGCACCATCGACAACAAGTTCGGTGTGGCGCAGCTGACGAGCACCTTCCTCCGCCTCCGGGAGGAAGGCTTCGTGCCCGACCGCGACCTCATCCTGGCGTTCTCCGGGGACGAGGAGAGCGCCATGGTGACGACGCGCATGATGGCCTACGAAATGCCCGAGCTCGTGGAGGCGGAGTTTGCCCTGAACTCCGATGCCGGCCGCGGCGACCTCTCGGCCGACGGGCGCGCCATCAGCTACAACGTGCAGGCTGCGGAGAAGACCTACGCCACCTGGGAGGTGACCGTGCGCAATCCCGGCGGCCACAGCAGCCGGCCCCGGGACGACAACGCGATCTACGAGCTGGCCAGCGCGGTCAAGGCGATCGAGGCGCACCGCTTCCCGGTGCGCTGGTCGGAGATGACCCTGGCTTACTTCCAGAAGGTGGGTGAGAAGCTGGGGGGGGAGTTGGGCGACGCCATGCTGCGCTTCGCCTACGACCCGGCGGACGCCGAAGCCGCGGAGCGGCTGCGCCGGGAGCCTTCCTACGTGGGGACCACGCGCACGACCTGCGTGGTCACCATGCTCGACGCCGGTCACGCGGAGAATGCGCTGCCACAGTCGGCCACCGCCACGGTGAACTGCCGCATCTTCCCGGGGATCAGCGTGGCCGAGGTGGAGGCGGAGCTCAAGGCTGCCGTGGCCAACCCCGCCGCGGCATTCCGGCTTCTCGGCGACCCGACGGAAAGCCCGATCTCGGCGATGCGCGCGGATGTGCTGGCGGCCGTGAGCAAGGCCGTGCACAGCCGCTATCCGGGCCTCGACCTGATCACCTACATGGAATCCGGCGGCACGGACGGCATGCATTTCCGCAACGCCGGCGTCCCCACCTGGGGCGTAAGCGGCATCTTCATGAACCCGGACGAGATGTATGCCCACGGCCTGAACGAGCGCGTCCCGGTCAAGGCGTTCTACGATGCCCTGGACCACTGGTCGATCATCATCCGCGAGCTCACCGGGCCCTGAGGCTCAGGGACCGGCGTCTTCCGCCGGTGCCGTCAGCGTAATGGCGCCGCGGATCTCGCCGAGCTGGTACCCGGTAGCGCGATCATCCGGATACCGATTCCTGATCGCCTCGGCCACGGCCGGCTCGATGGTCTCGCCGTGGCAGACCAGGCAGACGCCGCCCACCGGCTGCGCCTGCAGGTAGCGGTAGCGGCCGTCGACGACCTCGCCGTGGTTCAGCATCGGCCCGGGCACGCCCTCGGCGGCCCGGGTGGCGAGGCGTTCGAGCTGCTCCCGTTCCCAGTCGTCCGGCTGCGCGCGCTGCGCATTGCGCGGCTTCAGGCTGACCCGGCCCACGGACCAGCCGGTCTCCTCGCTCAGCTTGTCCGCGAGCGCGGGTGCCTGCTCGGCGCAGATCTCGATGGCCGCAACGGGGCCCTGTTCCTGGATCGTCGAGGTCAGTAGCGGCTTGACGGTGCCGACGAAGCGCTTGACCAGCGCGCGGGCCTCCGCCTGGCGCGGATCGGCGTCCTCCGCGAGGGCCGGGGCGGCGCCGGCAAGGCAGGCCGCAAGGGCAGCGGCGAGGTAACGGGTCTTCATGAGGGGCCTCCATCAGTCATTGCAGCTGAAGCTAATACAAGGAGCGGCCGAGAGCCTTGATCCAGCGCAAGGGCAGGGCAGTGTGGCGCGCTCAGGCCTCGCCGGCGAACACGTAGCTGCGCGGCAGGAAGCAGTCGCTGCTCGCCTCCTCGATGAAGGGCGCGTAGGCGCCATGGACCGGATGGCGCAGGAAGTCGCCGACGCCGGGGTAGGGGTAGAGCGCGTCGTAGCGGGCGACCCGCTCGGGATCGACCCGGCGGTAGATATGTGAGCGGTTCAGCTCGCCGGGGGTACGCAGCCCGGCGGACGAGACGATGTCGAGGAGGGCGTGTACCGTTTCGTGCTGGTAGCGCGCCACGCGCTCGCCCTTGTCCTGCACGTCGAGGCCCCGGGTCAGCCGCGGGTCCTGCGTGGTGACGCCGGTGGGGCATCGGTTGGTGTTGCAGACCAGCGATTGCACGCACCCCAGCGCCAGCATCATGCCGCGGGCGCTGTTGCACAGGTCCGCCCCCAGGGCCAGGGCCTTGGCCAGGTGGAAGGCGGTGATCAGCTTGCCGGAGGCGATGACGCGGATCTCGTCGCGCAGGCCGAAGCCGATGAGGCAGTCGACCACGAACGCCAGCCCGTCCCGCAGCGGCATGCCCACGGAGTTGCTGTACTCGAGCGGCGCCGCCCCGGTGCCGC
>CAYTJQ010000076.1:8245-12134 GCA_964438205.1 uncultured Alteromonadaceae bacterium | reverse complement strand
AAGGGCGTCGCCGGCGACCTCGAGCGGCTCATGGGCAACGCCAAGGCGAACCAGGCGCAGGTGGAACGGGTCGCCGACACGCTCAACCGCCTCGACCTCGAGATGAGCCGCCTCGCCAAGCGCGTGGAGGCAAATGAGGGCTGGGTCGAGTCCATCAACGCCTTCCGCCGCCAGGTGAACGCCAGCATCAGCCAGCTCGAGGGTACTGTGCGCACCCTGCAGCAGGGCCCGGCCGCCGGCGGCCCGGGCGCCTGACCCCCGCTTTCTCCAAGGAGCCAGCATGACCACCATCCGCCAGGACGACTTCATCGACAGCGTCGCCGACGCGCTGCAGTTCATTTCCTACTACCACCCGCTGGACTTCGTGCAGGCCGTGCACAAGGCCTGGCAAATGGAGCAGAACCCGGCGGCGAAAGACGCCATGGCGCAGATCCTCATCAACTCGCGCCTGTGCGCCGAGGGCCACCGGCCCATCTGCCAGGACACGGGGATCGTCACCGTGTTCCTGAAGATCGGCATGGACGTGCGCTGGGACGCGACCCTGTCGGTCAGCGAGATGGTCAACGAGGGCGTGCGCCGGGCCTACACCCACCCGGACAACGTGCTGCGCGCCTCGATCCTCGACGATCCCGCCGGCGCACGGAAGAACACCGGCGACAACACGCCGGCGGTCATCCACATGGAGCTCGTGCCCGGCGATACCGTCGACGTGCAGGTGGCGGCCAAGGGCGGCGGCTCGGAGAACAAGTCCAAGCTCGCGATGCTCAACCCCTCCGACTCGATCGTCGACTGGGTGGTGAAGACGGTGCCGACCATGGGTGCCGGCTGGTGCCCGCCGGGCATGCTCGGCATCGGCATCGGCGGCACGGCGGAAAAGGCGGCCGTGCTGGCGAAGGAATCGCTCATGGACCCGATCGACATCCACGAGCTGCGCCAGCGCGGTCCGTCCAGTCGCGTCGAGGAGCTGCGCCTCGAGATCATGGACGCCGTCAACCGCCTCGGCATCGGCGCCCAGGGCCTCGGCGGCCTGACCACGGTGCTGGACGTTAAGATCAGGGACTACCCCACCCACGCGGCCTCGCTGCCGGTGGCGATGATTCCCAACTGCGCCGCCACCCGCCACGCGCACTTCGTGCTCGACGGCACCGGGCCGGCGCTGCAGACGCCGCCGGCCCTCGACGACTGGCCCGAGATCACCTGGGAAGTGGGCGAGGGCGTGCGCCGGGTCAACCTCGACACGGTGACGCGGGAGGAGGCGGCGGGCTGGCAGCCCGGCGACACGCTGCTCCTGTCCGGGAAGATGCTCACGGGCCGCGACGCGGCGCACAAGAAAATGCAGGAGCTGATCACCACCGGCGAAGGGCTGCCCGCGGGCGTCGACCTGCGCGACCGCTTCATCTACTACGTGGGCCCCGTGGACCCGGTGCGCGACGAGGTGGTGGGCCCCGCCGGCCCGACCACCTCCACGCGCATGGACAAGTTCACCGACTTCATCCTCGAGCACACGGGCCTCCTGGGCATGATCGGCAAGGCCGAGCGCGGCCCGGCCGGTATCGAGGCCATCAGGAAGCACGGCGCCGTGTACCTCATGGCCGTGGGCGGCGCGGCCTATCTCGTCTCCAAGGCGATCACCGGCGCGCGCGTGGTCGCCTTCCCGGAGCTCGGGATGGAGGCCATCTACGAGTTCGAGGTGAAGGACATGCCGGTGAGCGTGGCCGTGGACGCCCGGGGTACCTCGGTGCACCAGACCGGGCCCGCGACCTGGAAGGCGAAGATCGAAGAACAGGCCCTCGAACTCATCTAGCCCGTGGCCGCGCCGACCTTCTACTGGCACGACTACGAGACCTTCGGCGCCGACCCGGCGCGGGACCGGCCGGTGCAGTTTGCCGGCGTGCGCACGGATGCCGACCTGAACCCCGTCGGCGAACCGCTGACGCTCTTCGCGCGGCCCGCCGACGACTACCTCCCGCATCCCGATGCCTGCCTGGTCACCGGCATCACACCGCAGCGTGCCGCGGCGGCGGGGGTGCCGGAGGCCGAGTTCATCACGCGCGTTCACGAGGAACTGGCGCAGCCCGGCACCTGCGGCGTCGGCTACAACTCCCTGCGCTTCGACGACGAGATCACGCGTTACACGCTCTACCGCAACTTTTTCGATCCCTATGCCCGCGAGTGGCAGAACGGCAACTCGCGCTGGGACCTGATCGACGTGGTGCGCACGGCCGAGGCCCTGCGCCCGGAGGGGATCGAGTGGCCCCTGCGCGAGGACGGGCTGCCGAGCTTCCGCCTCGAGGACCTGACGGCCGCCAACGGCATCGCTCACGAAGGCGCCCACGATGCGCTTGCCGACGTGCGCGCCACGCTGGCGGTCGCCCGGCTGGTGCGCGAGCGGCAGCCGAAGCTGTTCGCGTACCTCCGCGACCACCGGGACAAGCGCGCGGCGCAGGAAGCGCTGGACCTGGCGACGCTGCGCCCGGTCCTGCATATCTCCGGCATGTTCGGCGCGGTGCGGCACAACTGCTCCCTCATCGTGCCGCTGGCGGCGCACCCGACCAACCGCAACGAGGTGATCTGCTACGACCTCATGGAGGACCCCGCGCCGCTGCTGGAGCGCGATGCGGACAGTCTGCGCGAGCTGCTCTACACCCGCGGCGACGAGCTGCCCGAGGGCGTCCGCCGGCCCGGCCTGAAGAGCGTGCACCTGAACCGCTGCCCCGTGCTGCTACCGCCGAAAATGCTCGACGGCCGCCTGGCCGAGCGCGTCGGCCTCGATGGCGACCGCTGCCGGCAGCACCTGGCCACGCTGCGGGCCTGGCGGGAACGGGACCCGCGCGCGGTCACCGACAAGCTGGCAGCGATCCACACGCGCCCCGCGGACAGCGAACGGCGGGACCCGGATCTCGCGCTGTACGGGGGGTTTCTCTCCGACGCCGACCGCCGCGCCTGCGACGCGGTGCGTGCGACGCCCCCTGGGGAGCTTGGCGACGCCGCCTTCGCCTTCGAGGACGCGCGCCTGCCGGAGCTGCTGTTCCGCTACCGCGCGCGCAACTACCCCGAGACCCTGGCGCCCGAGGAGCGCGAAGCCTGGGAGGCCTTCCGCTACCAGCGCCTGTCCGGTGAGGATGGCTTCGGCGGTCTCGACGTGGAGCAGTTCAACGCGCGCCTCGAGGCGCTGGCGGCAGACGCCGACCCGCGTGGCGCCGCGCTCCTCGCCGACCTGCAGGCCTGGGGCGACGCGCTGCTCGCCTGACGGCGCGTCGCGCCCGTATAATGCCGGCCACTGTCCCGCCTCCGGGACGGGCGCCGCATACCGCTCGACCGGTAAGCAGCTACGGAGGGAGCCATGGAGTTTGCCGGCAGCCACATTCTTTCCGTCGACCAGTTCGAGCGCGGCGACGTCGAGCGCATCTTCTCCGTGGCGGACCAGCTCGAGCCCTTCGCCCGCCGGCGGCGCCGCACCCGCGTTCTCGAGGGGGCGATCCTCGGCGCCATGTTCTTCGAGCCCAGTACACGCACGCGGGTGAGCTTCGGCAGCGCCTTCAATCTCCTCGGCGGCGAGGTGCGCGAGACCTCGGGCTTCGAGCAGTCGGCGATCGCCAAGGGCGAGTCCCTCTACGACACGGCGCGGGTGCTCTCGGGTTATTCCGACGTCATCGCCATGCGCCACCCCACGGCCGGTTCTGTGGCCGAGTTCGCCGCCGCGAGCCGGGTGCCGGTCATCAACGGCGGAGACGGCAGCAACGAGCATCCCAGCCAGGCGCTGCTGGACCTCTACACCATCGGCCGGGAGCTCGCCGGCCGGGATCGCAGCATCGACCGGCTGCGTATCGCCATGGTCGGCAGTCTGCAGGAGATCCTGCAAATTATATTCGCTTTTTGGGGCCCACGC
>CAYTJQ010000076.1:0-8235 GCA_964438205.1 uncultured Alteromonadaceae bacterium | reverse complement strand
CGCATCGCCATGGTCGGCGACCTGCGCCACGGCCGCACGGTGCATTCCCTCTGCAAGCTGCTCTGCCTCTTCGACCGGGTCCAGGTGGTGCTCGTGTCCCCGGGGGAACTGCGCATGCCCGAGGGTATCGTCGAGGAACTCCGGGTGGCCGGCCACGCGGTGCTCGAGTCCGATGCGCTGGAGGCGAGCATCGCCCACGTGGATATCGTCTACAGCACGCGCATCCAGGAAGAGCGTTTCCAGTCCCAGGCCGAGGCGGACCTGTATCGCGGTCGCTTCCGCCTCAACCAGGCGATCTACACCCGCCACTGCGAGCCGAACACGGTGATCATGCACCCGCTGCCGCGGGACTCGCGCGACAGTGCCCGGGAGCTGGACGAGGACCTGAACGACAACCCCAACCTCGCCATCTTCCGGCAGACCGACAACGGCCTGACGGTACGCATGGCGCTCTTCGCGCTGATCCTCGACGTCGTCGGCCAGGTCGAAACGCACGCCACGGCCGTGAACTGGTACGTCGGGGGGCGCACGCCGTGAGCTTCTCGCTGCGCTTCGGCGCCCGGGACGTGCGCATCCTGGGTGAGGAAGACGCCTTTCGCGGGCACTTCCGCGTCGCCCGGCTGACCCTCTCGCACCGCTGCTTCGACGGCGGCTGGAGCGAGCCGCTCACCCGCGAGGTGTTCCACCGCGGCGACGCGGTCGGCGTACTGCCCTACGAACCGGAAAGCGACTCCCTGGTCCTCGTCGAGCAGTTTCGCGCGGGCGCCCTGCGCGGTGACGACAGCCCCTGGATGCTCGAGCTCGTGGCGGGCATCGTTGAGGCCGGCGAGGACGATCGGGACGTGGTGCACCGCGAGGCCGGGGAGGAAGCCGGCTGCCGGCTCGCCGAGCTTCAGCCCATCGCGAGCTATTTCCCCAGCGCCGGCGCCTGCTCGGAGCACGTGCGCCTGTACTGCGGGCGCGTGCTCGAGGCCGGCGTCGGCGAGGTGCACGGCGTGGACGGGGAGGGCGAGGATATCCTGGTGCACCGGCTCTCCCGCGCCGAGGCCCTCGAGCTGCTGGCAGCGGACCGCGTGCCCAACGGCCACACGCTGGTCGCCCTGCAGTGGCTGGCGCTGCACGGCGAGCGGCTCCGCCGGGACTGGCTGGACGCCTGACATGAGCGAGGCCGGGGCAGCGCCGCCGGCGCCGGGCCTCCTGCGCTCCAGCGCCGTGGTCGGCTCGATGACCATGCTGTCGCGGATCCTCGGCCTCGTCCGCGACATCGTCCTCGCCGCCTTCATCGGCGCCAATGCCAACGCCGACGCCTTCTTCGTCGCCTTCAAGATTCCCAACTTTCTCCGCCGGCTCTTTGCCGAGGGGGCCTTCGCCCAGGCCTTCGTGCCGGTGCTCAGCGAGTACCGGGAGCGCGGCGGGCAGGCGGCCGTGCGCGAGCTCCTGGACCGGGTGGCCGGGGTGCTGGGCGGGACGCTCCTCGCGCTGACCGCCCTCACGGTGCTCGCCGCGCCGCTGGTCGCCGGGCTCTTCGCGCCGGGCTTCCTCGACCAGCCGGCCAAGTTCGCCCTGACAGCGGACCTCATCCGGGTCACCTTCCCCTACCTGCTGCTCATTTCCCTGACCGGTCTCTGCGGCGCCGTGCTCAACAGCTACGGCCGCTTCGCCGTGCCCGCGGTGACGCCGGTGTTCCTGAACCTGTCGCTCATCGCTGCCGCGACCGTGGCCGCGCCGGGGTTCGAAGAGCCGGCCTTCGCGCTGGCCTGGGGGGTGTTCACGGCCGGGGTGGTGCAGCTGCTGTTCCAGCTGCCGTTCCTGAAGCGCATGGCGCTCCTGCCGCGGCCGCGCTGGGACACGGCGCACCCCGGGGTGAGGCAGATCCTGCGGCTCATGGTGCCGGCGCTGTTCGGCGTTTCCGTGAGCCAGGTGAACCTGCTGCTGGACACCGTGCTCGCTTCGTTCCTGCCCACGGGGAGCGTGTCCTGGCTGTACTACTCGGACCGGTTGGCGGAGTTGCCCCTCGGCGTCTTCGGCATCGCCATCGCCACCGTGATCCTGCCCAGCCTGTCGGCGGACCGGGCCGCGGCCCGGGAAGAGCGCTTCTCGCTGACCCTCGACTGGGCGGTGCGCAGCGTACTCCTCGTGGCGGTGCCGGCCACGGCGGCCCTGCTGGTGCTGGCCGAGCCGATCCTGATCACCCTGTTCCAGTACGGCGAGCTGTCGCCACGGGATGTCAGCATGGCCGGCTACAGCCTGCGTGCCTACGCGCTCGGTATCTGCGCCTTCATGCTGATCAAGGTGCTCGCGCCCGGCTTCTACGCGCGCCAGGACATGGTGACGCCGGTGCGCATCGGCATCCGCGCGATGCTGGCGAACATGGTGCTGAACGTCGCCTTCGTGGTGCCGCTGATGCTGTACCTGGACCTCGGGCACGTCGGCCTGGCACTGGCGACCAGTGTCGCGGCCTACCTGAACGCGGGGCTGCTCTGGCGCGGGCTGCGCCGGGAGGGTGTGTACCGCTTCGATCCCGCCTGGCGGGTCTACCTGCCGCGGCTGCTCGGCGCGACCGCGGTCATGATCGGGCTGGTGTACTGGCTCAGTCCCGCTGTGCCGGCCTGGCTCGCCTGGGGCTGGCAGCGGCGCGGGCTGGAGCTCGCCGGGCTGGTGGCCGCCGGGGGCGGTGCCTACCTCGCCGTGCTCGCCGCGGCGGGCGTGCGGCTGCGCGACCTGCGCAGCCCGCCGCCGTGACCCGCCGGGGGCCATTCGCTATACTGCGAGGCTTGTTTCAGGAAGGTCCCCGGCTACCCCATGGAGCTCATCCGAGGCCTGCATAACCTGCAGCCCCGCCACCGCGGCTGCGTCGCCACCATCGGCGCTTTCGACGGTGTGCACCGGGGCCACCAGGCGGTGCTCGGGCGGGTGCTCCGCGAGGCCCGCTCGCTTTCGCTGCCGGCCGTGGTGATCGTGTTCGAGCCCCTGCCGCGCGAGTACCTGCACCCGGAGGAGGCACCGGCGCGGCTCATGGACTTCCGCGAGAAGTTCCAGGCCCTGGCCGCCCTCGGCGTGGACCGGCTGCTGCGCATCCGCTTCGACGAGACCGTGCGCACCATGTCCGCCGCCGCGTTCGTGGAGCGGATCTTCGTCGACGGTCTCGCCGTGAGGCGCCTGGTGCTCGGGGACGACTTCCGCTTCGGCCGCGGCCGCGAGGGGGACTACGACTTCCTCAGGGACCAGGGTGAGCGCCATGGCTTCGACACGCTGTCTACGGACACGCTCGCCCTGGACGGTGACCGGGTCAGCTCGACCCGGGTCCGCGAGGCGCTGGCGGCGGGCGACCTCGAACTGGCAGCCGAACTGCTCGGCCGGCCCTACGTGATCAGCGGCCGGGTGGTGCAGGGCCGCCAGCTCGGCCGTACGCTGGGCGCACCGACGGCGAATGTCGAGCTCAACCGGCTGAAGGCGCCGCTCTCCGGCGTGTTCACGGTGCGGGTGCATGGCGGCGGCCTGTTCGAGGCGCCCGGGGTGGCCAACGTCGGCACGCGGCCGACGGTGAACGACGGCAGCCGGGCCAACCTCGAGGTGCACCTGCTCGAGGGCGAGCCGCAGCTCTACGGCCGGCGCATCGACGTGCAGTTCCTGCACCGGCTGCGGCCGGAGCTGAAATTCGACGCCCTGGAGGACCTCAAGGAGGCCATTCACGGGGATTTCGCGGCAGCCAGGGAGTGGTTTGCCGCCCGGACCATGGACCGCTATGACGCATGACTGACTACAAGGCCACCCTCAACCTGCCGCAGACGGCCTTTCCCATGAAGGCGAGCCTGGCCCAGCGCGAGCCCGAGCGCCTGAAGCAGTGGCAGGCCATGGACCTCTACGGCCGCATCCGCGAGGCTTTTGCCGGCAGGCCGAAGTTCATCCTCCACGACGGCCCGCCCTACGCCAACGGCGAGCTGCACGTGGGCCACGCGGTCAACAAGATCCTCAAGGACATGATCGTGAAGTCCCGCACCCTGGCGGGCTACGACGCACCCTACGTGCCCGGCTGGGACTGCCACGGCCTGCCCATCGAGCTCAATGTCGAGAAGAAGGTCGGCAAGCCCGGGCACAAGGTCAGCGCCGCCGAGTTCCGCGAGCGCTGCCGCGCCTATGCGCGCCAGCAGATCGACGGCCAGCGCGCGGACTTCGTGCGCATGGGGGTGATCGGCGACTGGGACGACCCCTACCTGACCATGAACTTCGCCTTCGAGGCGGACATCATCCGCACCCTGGGCCTGCTGATCGACAACGGCCACCTGCACAAGGGCTTCAAGCCCGTGCACTGGTGCCTCGATTGCGGTTCGGCGCTGGCCGAGGCGGAGGTGGAGTACGAGGACAAGACCTCGCCCGCTATCGACGTGGCCTACGCGGCGGTCGACAGCGGCTCGATCGCCAGTGCCTGCGGGGCGGCGGGCACGGACAATATCGCCGTCGCCATCTGGACGACCACGCCCTGGACCCTGCCGGCGAGCATGGCGGTGAGCCTGCACCCGGAGCTCGAGTACGTGCTCCTGGATGCCGGGGACCGGCAGCTGCTGGTCGCGGCGGAGCTGGCCGAGGCCTGTGCCGCGCGCTTCGGCCTCGGCGAGCCGACGATCCTCGGCCGCTGCCGGGGCGCTGCCCTGGACCGGCAGAAACTCAAGCACCCCTTCCTGGACCGGGAGGTGCTCATCGTGCTCGGTGATCACGTGACCACGGATGCCGGCACCGGCGCCGTGCATACGGCCCCGGCCCACGGCGCCGACGACTTCACCGTGGGCCAGCGCTACGGCCTCGAGGTCTACAACCCGGTGGGCGGCAACGGCGTCTACCTCGAGGGCACGCCGCACTTCGCCGGGCAGCACGTGTTCAAGGCCAACGACGCGATCGTCGAGTGCCTGGCCGAGCGCGGCGCGCTGCTGTACCACGAGCCCTACCGGCACAGCTACCCGCACTGCTGGCGGCACAAGACGCCGATCATCTTCCGGGCCACGCCGCAATGGTTCATCAGCATGCGCCAGCATGGGCTGCTCGATGGCGCGAAGGCGGCCGTGGCCGGGGTGCAGTGGGTGCCCGAGTGGGGTCGGGCCCGCATCGACGGCATGCTCGAGGACCGGCCTGACTGGTGCATCTCCCGGCAGCGGACCTGGGGCGTGCCCATCGCGCTCTTTGTGCACCGGGAGAGCGGCGAGCTGCACCCGGAGACGTCGCGGCTCATCGAGGCGGTGGCCGAGCGTGTGGCCGAGCGCGGTATCGAGGCCTGGTTCGAGCTCGACCCGGCGGAGCTGCTCGGCGACGCCGCCGGCGACTACGAGAAGGTCACCGACACCCTCGACGTGTGGTTCGACTCCGGCGTGACCCACGCCTGCGTCCTGCGCCGGCGCCAGGCCCTGGCCTGGCCGGCGGACATCTACCTCGAGGGGTCGGACCAGCACCGCGGCTGGTTCCAGTCGTCGCTGCTCACCGCCGTGGGGGCCTACGGCGCCGCGCCCTACCGCACGGTGCTCACGCACGGGTTCACGGTCGATGGCGACGGGCACAAGATGTCCAAGTCCCGGGGCAACATCCTGCCCGCGAAGCAGGCCATGAACGAGCTGGGCGCCGACGTGCTGCGCCTCTGGGTGGCCGCGGCCGACTATCGCGGCGAGCTCACCGTGAGCGACGAGGTGTTCAAGCGCACCGCCGACGCCTACCGGCGCATCCGCAACACGGCGCGTTTCCTCCTCGGCAACCTGGCCGGCTTCGACCCGGCGGCGCACGCGCTGCCGGCGGAGCAGTTGTTGCCGCTGGACCGCTGGGCGCTGGATCGCGCCGCCCGGCTGCAGGCGGAGATCACCGAGGCCTACGACGCCTACCAGTTCCACAGCATCTATCACCGGCTGCACAATTTCTGCGCCGTGGACATGGGCGGCTTCTACCTCGACATCATCAAGGACCGGCAGTACACGACCCGGGCCGATTCCACCGCACGGCGTTCGGCGCAGACGGCCATGTACCACATCGTGGATGCGCTGGCGCGCTGGATCGCGCCGATCACCAGCTTCACCGCCGAGGAGATCTGGGAGAACCTGCCCGGCGAGCGCGCCGACTCCGTCTTCCTCGTGGAGTGGGCCGATGCGCTGCCGACCCTGCCCGAGGATGCGGCCATGGGCCGCGACTACTGGGCCC
The DNA here is from genome assembly GCA_964438205.1 of uncultured Alteromonadaceae bacterium. Classification (GTDB taxonomy): domain Bacteria; phylum Pseudomonadota; class Gammaproteobacteria; order Pseudomonadales; family Halieaceae; genus Pseudohaliea. Next base: position 2,061 of record CAYTJQ010000076.1, on the reverse strand, counting down.
GGGTGCAGGCCGTGCGCGATGCGGTGAACCGGGAGCTGGAGGCGCGCCGCGCCGCCGGCGCTATCCGCGGCTCGCTGGATGCGACGGTGACGCTCTACTGCGACGAGGACCTGGCGTCGGACCTCGACGCCCTCGGCGATGAGCTGCGCTTCGTGCTGATCACCTCCGGCGCCGGCGTGGCGGCGCTGGCCGAGGCGCCGGCGGGCGCGGCGGAGACCGAACTCCCGGGCCTCAAGCTGCGGGTAGAAGCGTCGGCCGACGAGAAGTGCGAACGCTGCTGGCACCGCCGGCCCGACGTGGGCAGCGTGGCGGCGCATCCCACGCTCTGCGGCCGCTGCGTGGAGAACGTGGACGGCCCCGGGGAGCTGCGTCGCTTTGCCTGACCGACGGCTGGCCCTTGCGGGCTATGGTCTTGCGTTCCTGGTAATCGTCCTCGACCAGGGCAGCAAGGCCTGGGCGACCGCGGCGCTCGGCTATGCGCAGCCGGTGCCGGTGCTGCCGTTCTTCAACCTGACGCTGCACCACAACAACGGCGCGGCCTTCAGCTTCCTGTCCGATGCCGGCGGCTGGCAGCGCTGGTTCTTCACCGGGCTGGCGGTCGTGGTGAGTGCGGCGCTCGCGGCCTGGCTGTGGCGCCTGTCCCGCGCCGAGCGCGTGCTGGCCCTGGGCCTGTCGCTGGTGCTCGGCGGCGCCCTCGGCAACCTGGTGGACCGGCTGCTGCACGGCTACGTCGTGGATTTCATCTCGCTACACTATGCGGGGTACTACTTTCCAACCTTCAACATCGCCGATTCGGCGATCACCGCCGGCGCCGGGCTGCTGATTCTCGACAGCCTGCGCGGCGGGCGCGGTGACGGAGCACAGGCATGATGCATGACGACAGGCTTCCGGTGGGCGAGGGCACCTGCGTCCACCTCAACTTCGCCCTCCGGCTGGACGATGGCGAGGAGGTCGACTCCAACTTCGATCGCGACCCGGTGAGCTTCACCGTGGGCGACGGCAGCCTGCTGCCGGGCTTCGAGCGGCGCCTGTTCGGCCTGCTGCCCGGCGAGCGGGAACAGTTCACCGTGCCGCCGGAGGACGCCTTCGGCCAGCACAACCCGCAGAACGTCCAGCGCGTGGACCGGGACCAGTTCGAGGATGGTATCGAGCTCGAGCAGGGCCTGGTCTGTTCCTTCGCCGATGCCGCCGGTGGCGAGCTGCCCGGGGTGATCGTCGCATTCGACGAGGAGGAGGTGACCGTGGACTTCAATCACCCGCTGGCGGGGCGTACACTGGTGTTCGACGTGCAGATACACCGGGTAGAACCGGCGGAGTTGCATTGATGGATATTCAGCTCGCCAACCCGCGCGGCTTCTGTGCCGGCGTGGATCGGGCCATCGACATCGTCGAGCGGGCCCTCGAGGTCTTCGGGGCGCCCATCTATGTGCGCCACGAGGTCGTGCACAACAAGTTCGTGGTGGACGACCTGCGCGATCGCGGCGCCGTCTTCGTCGAGGAACTCGCCGAGGTCCCCGATGACGCCATCGTCATCTTCAGCGCCCACGGCGTGTCCCAGGCCGTGCGCAAGGAGGCGGACGGGCGCGGCCTCAAGGTCTTCGACGCCACCTGCCCGCTGGTCACGAAGGTGCACCTGGAGGTCTCGCGCTACAGCGCCGAGGGGCGCGAGTGCGTGCTCATCGGCCACGCCGGGCACCCGGAGGTCGAGGGCACCATGGGCCAGTACGACCGCAGCCGGGGCGGTGACATCTACCTGGTCGAGGACGAGGCCCAGGTGGCCACCCTGGCCGTGCGTGACCCGGAGCACCTGGCCTTCGTCACCCAGACCACCCTGTCCATGGACGACACCGCGCGGGTCATCGACGCCCTGCGCGCGCGCTTCCCGGCGATCCAGGGGCCGCGCAAGGACGACATCTGCTACGCCACCCAGAACCGCCAGGACGCCGTCAAGCAGCTCGCCGCTGGCTGCGACCTGCTGCTGGTGGTGGGCTCCCCCAACAGCTCCAACTCCAACCGCCTGCGCGAACTCGGCGAGCGCATGGGCGCGACCGCCTACCTGGT
>CAYTJQ010000075.1:3396-13300 GCA_964438205.1 uncultured Alteromonadaceae bacterium | reverse complement strand
GCGGCTCCCATGCCGCCGCCCACGCACATGGTGATGACCACGTACTTGACGCCGCGGCGGCGCCCCTCGAGGAGCGCGTGCCCGACCATGCGCGAGCCGCTCATGCCGTAGGGGTGACCGATGGCGATGGCGCCGCCGTCGACGTTCAGCCTGTCGTTGTCGATACCGAGCTGGTCGCGGCAGTAGAGCACCTGCACGGCAAAGGCCTCGTTCAGCTCCCAGAGGCCGATGTCATCCACGGACAGGCCGTGCTGCCTGAGCAGCTTCGGCACGGCGAAGACCGGGCCGATACCCATCTCGTCGGGCTCGCAGCCGGCCACCGCGATGCCGCGGTAGAGGCCCAGCGGCTCCAGGCCCTGCTGCTCGGCGAGCTTCGCCTCCATGAGCACCTGCGCCGACGCGCCGTCGGACAGCTGCGAGGCGTTGCCCGCGGTGATGGTACCGCCCTCGATGACCGTCTTCAGGCCGGCGAGGCCCTCGGCGGTGGTCGCGCGGATGCCCTCGTCGGCGCTCACGGTGACCTCGGCCTCGGACTGCTCGCCGGTCTCCTTGTCCCAGGTGATGCGCCGGCAGGTCACGGACACGAGTTCGTCGGCGTAGCGGCCGGCCTCGTAGGCCGCAGCGGTGCGGTGCTGCGACTGCAGACCGTACTCGTCCATCGCCTCCCGGCTGATGCCGTAGCGCTTCGCCACCACCTCGGCGGTCTGCAGCATGGGCATGTGGATGTCCGGGTGCATGGCCACCAGTTCCTCGTCGACCATGCGGTGCACGTTCATGTGCTCGTTCTGCACCAGCGAAATGGACTCGAGGCCGCCGCCGACCACGCAGTCCATGCCGTCGTACTGGATCTGCTTGGCCGCCGTGGCCACCGCCATGAGGCCGGAGGAACACTGCCGGTCCAGCGTCATGCCGGGCACCGTGACCGGCAGCCCCGCGCGCAGGGCGACCTGCCGGGCGATGTTCTGGCCGGTGGCACCCTGCTGCAGGGCGGCACCCATGATGACGTCGTCTACCGCCGCCGGGTCGACCCCGGCGCGGCGCACGGCCTCGCTGACCGCCGCGGCGCCGAGGGTGGCGCCGGCGAGGTTGTTGAAGCCGCCCCGGTAGGCCTTGCCAATGGGGGTGCGGGCGGTACTGACAATGACCGCGTCTCTCATGCTGTTCTCCCTGCGGGTCGCGCCCGCCTCAATCCAGTTTGATGCCGAGGCCTTCAGCGGCCTGGGTGAGCATCTTCGCGGTCTGCTCGAAGCCCGCATTCAGGGCGCGCTCGCCGGCCGTGGCCGTGATCTCGTCCCAGTGCGCGGCGATGCCCTCCGGGGTCTGCGCCTCCGGCGGCAGCCAGCGCCCCTCGGTCTCGACGATCTTGGCGACGGCGTAGCTGCCGGCCCCGGCGGCGAGGATCGTCCGCGTCGGGCCGTCCTCGCTGACCAGGTAGAGCACCGCCGGGGTCACCGTTTCCGGGGTCAGCAGTTCGAAGGCTTTCTCGGGGATCAGCCCCTCGGTCATGCGCGTGCCCGCCGTCGGCGCCAGGGCGTTGATGCGGATGTTGTACTTGGCCCCTTCCTGCGCCAGCGTGTTCATCATGCCGATCACGCCCATCTTCGCCGAGCCGTAGTTGGTCTGACCGAAGTTGCCATAGAGGCCCGAGGAGGACGTGGTCACGACAATGCGGCCGTACTCCTGTTCCTTCATACTGTCCCAGCAGGCCTTGGTGCAGTACACGGACCCGAGCAGGTGCACGTCGAGCACCATGCGGAAGTCTTCCATGCTGCCCTTGCCGAAGCTCTTGTCGCGGAGGATCCCGGCGTTGTTGACCAGGATATCGACGCGGCCCCAGGCATCCATCGTCTGCTGCACCATGGCCTCGACCTCGTCGAACTTCGCGACGTTGGCACCGTTGGCGATGGCCTCACCGCCCGCCGCCTCGATCTCCCCGACCACGGCCTTCGCCGCCTCGCTGGAGCCGCCGGTGCCGTCCTTGGCGCCGCCCAGGTCGTTGACCACGACCTTCGCGCCGCGCGCCGCCAGGGCCAGGGCGTGGCTGCGCCCGAGACCGTGGCCCGCGCCGGTCACGATGGCCACCTTGCCGTCATAGCGAATCGTCATTGCATCTGCTCCTTATCTCGTTACCGGCCGTGCGCTAACCGCACACCACCATGGAAAGCCACTCGGCGACCAGCGCCGGCGTGTCTTCGCCCTCGATCTCGACGCTCACCGCCTGCTTGACCAGGAAACGGTTGTCGTCCTTCTGCGTGACATCCGTGATCTCCGTGTGCACGCGCACGCGCTTGCCCGCGCGCACCGGGGCCAGGAAGCGCACCTTGTCGAAGCCGTAGTTGATGCCCATGACCATGCCGTCGGGGTAAACGCCCTGCCCCTCGCACATTTTCACCAGCATGGACAGGGTGAGGAAGCCGTGGGCAATGGTGCCGCCGAAGGGCGTCTGCGCCGCCTTCTCCTCGTCGATGTGAATGAACTGGTGATCCTCGGTGCAGTCGGCAAAGGCGTTGATCCGCCCCTGGTCGAGGGTCACCCACTCGCCGGGCGGGAACTTCGTGCCCACCTGGGCCAGCATCTGGTCTTTCGGGACTAGCTTCACAGCCATGGCATCGCTCCTTGAGTCGGGAATCCGGGACGGCGGCAGCTCAGCCGTCTCGGAAGGTGGCGTTGACGTCGTCCTGGGTGACGTACTTCTTCAGTTCGTGCCGGCCCACCACCATGCGGTGCACCGCATCGGGGCCGTCGGCGAGGCGCAGCGTGCGCTGGCCCATGTACATGGTCGCCAGCGGCGTGTCCTGGGACACGCCGAGGCCGCCGAACAGCTGGATGGCCTCGTCGATGATCTTCAGGGTCACGTTGGGCACGGCGGTCTTGATCATGGAGATCCAGATCCGCGCCTCCTTCGGGTCGCGGTGGTCCATCATCCACGCCGCCTTCAGGGTAAGCAGCCGCGCCTGTTCGATGTCCATGCGCGCGTTCGCGATGATGTCCACGTTGCCGCCGAGGCGCGCCAGCGGCTTGCCGAAGGCGACCCGGGTGGTGGCGCGCTCGCACATGAGCTGCAGCGCCTTCTCGGCGGCGCCCAGGGCGCGCATGCAGTGGTGGATGCGCCCCGGGCCGAGGCGGCCCTGGGAGATCTCGAAGCCGCGGCCGGGGCCGAGGATGATGTTGTCCTTCGGTACCCGCACCTTGTCGAGGCGCAGGTGCATGTGACCGTGCGGCGCGTCGTCCATGGAGAAGACGTGCATGGGCCGGAGAATCTCGACCCCCGGGGTATCCAGGGGCACCAGGATCTGCGACTGCTGCTGGTGCTTCGGCGCGTCGGGGTCGGTCTTGACCATGACGATCATGATCTTGCAGCGCGGGTCGCCCGCGCCGGAGATCCAGTGCTTTTCGCCGTTGATGACCCACTCGTCGCCGTCGAGCTCGGCGCGGGTGCAGATGTTGGTGGCGTCGGACGACGCGACACCCGGCTCGGTCATGGCGTAGGCGGAGCGGATCTCGCCGGCCATGAGCGGCTCAAGCCACTGTTTCTGCTGCGCCTCGCTGCCGTACTTGGCGAGCACTTCCATGTTGCCGGTGTCCGGCGCGGCGCAGTTGAACACTTCCGACGCGATATGGGACTTGCCCATCTCCTCGGCGAGGTAGGCGTACTCGACGGTACTGAGGCCGGAGCTGTGCTCACCCTCCGTGAGGAAAAAATTCCACAGGCCCTGCGCCCGGGCCTTCGCCTTCAGCCCCTCCATGATCTCCGTCTGCCGCGCGGTGAACTGCCAGCGGTCGCCGCTGGCGATCTCCGCGAGATACTCCTCCTCGAGGGGGGCGATCTCCTCCGCGATGAAAGCCTTGACCTGCTCGAGCAGGGGGGCCAGCCGTTCCGTGATACCGAGGTCCATGGTGGTCTCCTTGTGTCTGGGCCCACCGCCGGCGGGCCGGTCGTTCGTGCCCGCGCTCAGAAGCCGCTCAGCGCGGCATAGCGGTCCAGGTGGTAGTGGCTGTCACCGAACAGGTGCTGCAGCACCCGGGCGCGCTTGATGAAAAAGCCGATCTCGTGCTCGTCGGTCATGCCGATACCGCCGTGCAGCTGGATGCCCTCGTTCGTCGCCAGCTCCGCTACCTGGCAGAGCTTGGCCTTCGCCGCGCTGGCGCAGAGGCCGAGGTCCTCGCCGGCATCGATGGCGCGCAGGCCGTCGAGGACGACGGAGCGGGCGAGCTCCAGCTCGGCGAAGAGGGTCGCCGCCCGGTGCTGCAGGCCCTGGAAACTGCCGATGACCCGGCCGAACTGCTTGCGCTCCTGCAGGTAGGCGAGGGTGCGCTCGAAGGCCTCGGTGGCAAGGCCTAGCAGCGCCGCCGAGAGGCCGATGTTGATGATATCCAGCGCGCGCTCGAGGCCGTCCCAGGCCTCTCCCGGCGTTCCCAGGCAGTGGCTGTCGGGGACGCACACGTCGCGCAGCAGCACTGTTCCCGTGTTGCGCGAGTCGACGAAGCTGCGCCGCTCCACGTGCAGCCCCTCGCTGCCGGACTCCACGAGGAAGGCGGAAAGCCCGTGGTGGTCCCTGTGATGGCCGCCGAGGCGCGCGATCACGATGAAGGCGTCGGCCACGTGGGCGTCGAGCACCAGGCACTTGCTGCCGTCCAGCACGTAGTGGTCGTCCACCCGCGTGGCCTTCATGGCGGTTTCCAGCGGCGCGTGGTGCCGGCGCTCCTGCAGCGCCAGGGTCACGATGCGTTCACCGGCGGCGATTGCCGGCAGCCAGGCTTCCTTCTGCGCCTGGCTGGCGAGCTGGGCCAGGACCGTGGCGCCCACCAGCACCGTCGATTCCAGGGGCGAGGCACTCAGGTGGCGGCCGGCCTGCTCCAGGACGACACCGAGGCCCGTGTAGCCGTAGCCGAGGCCGCCGTAGGCCTCGTCGATGGCGATGCCGGCCCAGCCCATCTCGGCCATTTCCCGCCAGGTGGCCGGGTCGAAGCCGGTCTCGTCCTCGCGGTCGCGCAGGGCGCGCAGGTGGGCCACGGTCGCCCGGTCGCCGAGGAAACCCGCGGCGGCATCGCGGAGCATGAGCTGTTCTTCGTTCAGTACGAGGGTCATGGCGGGCTTCTCCTGCTCAGGCGTCGGGGAGGCCGAGCACGCGCTTGGCGACAATATTGAGCTGCACCTCGCTGGTGCCGCCCTCGATGGAGTTGCCCTTGGAGCGCAGCCAGGCCCGGGCGGTCTGGCCGCCGTGGTAGGCCTCGCCGTCCCAGCCCAGCGCCGGCTCACCGCCGACGGCGAGGTTGAGCTCGTTGCGACGCTTGTTCAGCTCCGTGCCGTAGTATTTGAAGATCGACGAGGCCGCACCGAGCCCCTGCCCTGCCTTCACTTCATCACCGACCCGGGCCATGGTGCGCGCAAAGCAGCGCGCGTCGAGCTGGTACTGCGCGATCGCCTGGCGCAGGCTGCTGTTGCCGAGACGCCCGTCGCTGTCGGCGCCGATGAAGTCCATGGCCTGCTCGCCCAGGGGCCGCCCGGTGGCGGTGCCGAAGCCGGAGATCATCTCGCGCTCGTGCGTGAGCAGGTACTTGGCGATAGTCCAGCCCTTGCCGGCCTCGCCCACGAGGTTGCGCTTCTCGGCGCGGGCATCGTCGAAGAAGGTCTCGCAAAAGGGCGATGCGCCGCTGATCAGGCGAATGGGTCGCGTGGTCACGCCGGGCTGGTCCATGTCGAAGAGCACGAAGCTGATGCCCTCGTGCTTCGGCCCGCTGCTGTCCGTTCGCACGAGACAGAAGATCCAGTCGGCCTTGTCGGCGTAGGAGGTCCACACCTTCTGGCCGTTGATGAGGTAGTGGTCGCCCTTGTCCTCGGCGCGCGTCTGCAGGCTGGCGAGGTCCGACCCCGCGTTGGGCTCGGAGTAGCCCTGGCACCAGCGGATCTCACCGCGGCAGATCGGCGGCAGGTGCTCCCGCTTCTGCTCCTCGTTGCCGAACTCGAGGAGCGCCGGGCCGAGCATGGAGATGCCGAAACTGTCCAGGGGCCGGCGCGCACTGATACGTGCCATCTCTTCTTTCAATACCCGCAGCTCGTCCCCGGCGAGACCGCCACCGCCGTATTCCTTCGGCCAGTGCGGCACGGTCCAGCCGCGCTCGGCCATGCGATCGCACCAGAGCTGCTGGTCCGGGTGCGCGATCTCCGGGTTGCGCCCGCCCATGTAGTAGTCCTCGAAGCTGCGCACCGGCTCGCGCATGCTGGCGGGGCAGTTGGCTTCCAGCCACTCGCGGGTTTCCTGGCGGAACGCGTTGAGATCGGTCATGTGGTCGGCTCCACTGGCGGTCGGGCACTCCCGGGGGCCCCCAAGGATGCAGCACGCGCGCGGCGCGCTCAAGCATTTTTTGAACTTTAAGTATGTTTTTGATCCTGCTGGTATTCCGGCCCTTGCCCGGGTCGCACCGGATCGGCCGCTGGGCTATGATCCCCGCTCTGCATGCGCACCTGCCGGATACCATGAGCACACCGATCAAGCCTGACCGCGCCGGCCTCGAAAAGTGGCTGCGCGACTGCCACGTCGCCTTCGAGCACTGCGGTGAATGCGAGGCCCTGCACATCGTCGCGCTCCGGAACCTCGACGGGGTCGTCGACAGCCGCCTGTTCCTGGAGCACTACGGGCTGCTGTTCACCACGGAGCTGGAGATCCGCCCCATGGCGGTGCTGGCCCTGACCGCCGATCTCGGCCGCCTCAGCCTGGACTACCCCACCCTCAAGCTGTTCCTGGACATCGTCGACGACGCCACACCGCAGCTGGTGATCGCCGGCGTGCTGCCCGCGGGCGCGGGGCTGACCGGCGCCCAGTGCGCGAACTTCCTGTCGCTGACCATGGAGGGCACGCGCCAACTCGCCGCCGAGTGCCTCGACCTCGACTACCTGTTCCCGGAGAGCAACAGGGCCCGCAGCGGCCCGAGCCGCGCCCTGCACTAGCACCAATGCATCACTGGCGCATCGCTGGCACCATCTGGGGCACCGGCACCACCAAGGGGTGTACGCTGCGCTGCACGCGCTACGCCCGCCCTCTGCAGAGCGCTCCAGGCCGCTAGCTGATCTCGATACGCCGCTGGCCCGCAGGCTTCTCTTTCATCCTGGGTGCCCGCAGCGTCAATACGCCGTCCTCGAAGCGCGCGCTGATGTCGGCCTCGTGGACATCGCCGCCGAGGTCAAAGCTGCGCAGGAAGCGCCCATAGCGGCGCTCCTGGCGGATGAGGCGGCCGTCCTTCTCTTCCTTGTCTTCCTGTTCGGTCTCGGCTTCCAGCGTCAGCACCCCGTCGTGGACCGTGACGTGGATGTCTTCCTTCTTGACGCCGGGCAGCTCCGCGGTGATCTCGTAGTGATCGCCTTTCTCCCGGATGTCCACCATGGGCGCGAAGAACGACTTGCCGTCGCCAGCGATGGCGGCGGGAGCCCAGAAATCGTCGAGAAAGCGGTCACCGAAAAGGCTGTGTTTCCTCGGTACCAGAGCCATGATGCTGTCCTCCCTTTGGCTGCCGGCACGGTGCCGGCTCATGGAAATATGGCGCTTTCCGCGGCGCCTTCAAGACACGCGACGGGCGAACGATCGGTCCCTTGATGCAGATCAACGGGCCCGGCCGACCGCCCCGGCGCGCTGCGCTATGCTGCGGCGAGACCCGCTGCGGCAAGGATGACCACCATGACTGACGGCCTGCGCCAGCGCGCGCCCGCCCCCGCCGCCGAGCCCCTGCCGGCCGATGCCCTCTACCGGTCCTGCCCCCTGGAATCCCTTGCCTTTGCCAGTACCGCGGAGCTCGAACCCCTGCCTTTCGAGCTCGGCCAGGAACGGGCCGTCGAGGCCCTCGACTTCGGCCTGGCGGTGGGCGGCCTGGGCTTCAACATCTTCCTGGCCGGCAGCGCCGGCAGCGGCCGCCGGGAGCTGCTGCGCGGGCTCCTCGAGCGCACGCAGGCAACCCGGGCGGAGCCGCCGGAGGACTGGTGCTATGTCAACAACTTCGACGACCCCGGCAGGCCCATCGCCCTGCGCCTGCCGCCGGGCCGGGGCCGGCAGCTGCGCAGCGCCATGGCCGGGGCCGTGGAGGAACTGCTGACGATCCTCCCGGCAACCTTCCAGGGCGACGAATACCAGGCCCGCGTGCAGGAGCTCGGTGAGTTCTTCCAGGAGCGCGAGTCCGAGGCCTTCCAGGCACTTGCAGAAAAGGCCTCAGCGCAGGGCGTGGCCATGCTGAAGACGCCCTCGGGCTACACGCTGGCGCCGATGAAGCAGGGGGAGGTCCTCACCCCGGCGGCTTTCGAGAAACAGCCCGAGGCGGAGCGCAAGGCCACCCTGGAGGCCATCGACGGCCTCAAGGAAGAGCTCAAGGGCGTGGTCCGCCAGCTGCCCGGCTGGAAGAAGGAGAGCCTCGACCGCTTCCGGGAACTGAATAGCGATTTCTGCCGCCAGGCGGTAGAGCCGCTGTTCGGGCGCCTGCGCGAGGGCTACCGGGACCTCCCCGCCGTGATCGACTGGCTGGCCACCGCCCAGGCGGCCGTCATGGAGGAAGCGGAGTCCTTCACCCAGCTGCGCCGGGACTCGGCCATCCCGGACAACCTCCACGAGCGGGCAAAGGAATTCCCGCAGTACAGCGTCAACGTGCTCATCGACCACGGCGACAGCGACGGCCCGCCGATCGTGCACGAGGACAACCCGACCTTCGGCAACCTGCTTGGCCGCGCCGAGCAGGTCGCGCAGATGGGAACGCTGCTGACGGACTTCACCCTGGTCAAGGCCGGGGCGCTGCACCGGGCCAACGGCGGCTACCTCGTCCTAGAGGCCGAGAAGATCCTTACCAGTCCCTTCGCCTGGACGGCGCTCAAGCGCACGCTGCGGGCGCGGGAGATCCGCATCCAGTCCCTCGACCAGGTGTTCAGCTTCGCGAGCACCGTTCAGCTCGAACCGGAGCCGATACCGCTGGACCTCAAGGTCGTGCTGCTGGGCGACTACCTCACCGGCTACCTGCTGCAGGAGTACGACCCGGAGTTCGCCACCCTGTTCAAGGTCACCGCCGACATGGCGCCGGACGTGTCGCGCACGGACGAAAGCACGGGGCTGTTTGCCCAGCTCCTCGCCACGCTGCAGCGGCGCGACGGCCTTCTGCCCATCGCTCGCGGCGGTGTCGCACGCTGCGTGGAGCTCGCCGCGCGCCGCGCCGGCGACGGCGGCCGCCTCGACCTCCACCAGGGCCACCTCGGCAATCTCCTCGCGGAGGCGGACTTCCTGGCCCGCCGCGACGGCGCCGGCGAGGTGCGTGCGGAGCACGTGAGCGCGGCCGTCGAGGCCGCCGACCGTCGCCGCGGCCAGTGGCAGGAGCGGGCCCGGGAGCAGATCCTCCGCGAGCGCACCCTGGTCGCGACCGATGGCGACGCTGTGGGCCAGGTCAACGGCCTGGCCGTCCACGCCCTCGGCGAGTACCGCTTCGGCCTGCCGACGCGGATCACCGCCACCGCGCGCCTCGGCAGCGGCAAGGTGCTCGATATCGAGCGCGAGGTGGACCTCGGCGGCAGGATCCATTCCAAGGCGGTACTCATCATCAGTGCGCTGCTCGGCAACCGCTGGGCGCAGGAGCGGCCGCTGCCGCTTGCCGCCACACTGGTCTTCGAGCAGTCCTACGGCGGCATCGAGGGCGACTCGGCCTCGGTCGCCGAGCTCGCCGCCCTGGTCTCCGCCATTGCCGGCCTCCCCCTGCGCCAGGATCTGGCCGTCACCGGGTCCCTGAACCAGCACGGCGCCGTGCAGCCCATCGGCGGCGTCAACGAGAAGGTGGAGGGTTTCTTCGATCTCTGCGCTGCCCGCGGGCTCACCGGCAGCCAGGGCGTGGTGATTCCCGCGGCGAACCGGGACCAGCTGATGCTGGCCGCGCGGGTGCGCGA
>CAYTJQ010000075.1:0-3296 GCA_964438205.1 uncultured Alteromonadaceae bacterium | reverse complement strand
GCCGAGGCGCTGGCGTTCCTGGTCGAGACCGCGGCCCAGCTCGACCGCCCGCTGCAGGTGCTGCTGCTGGAGAGCCCCCGGCTCTACGGCGTGGCCGACCTGCCCTTCACGCGGGAGATCACGCTGTTCGGGGCGGGGGAACGGGACCTCGAGCGGAACCTCCTGCGTCGCCACGGGGGCCGGGCCCGCAGCGAGGCCCGGGAGCAGCTCGCGGAACTGGCCGCCCTGCGCCGGGTCACCCTGGCGTTCGAGGTTCGCGAGGGCGAGCGTCTCGGCTGCGTGCTGCGCCAGGAGCCCGGCGTCGACAGCTGGTTGCCGCGGCGCCCCGCGGCGGCCGCTGCCCGGGGTGTGCGGCCACCGGCGCTCGGCATCGTTCTCGCCGGCGTGCCGGGCGACCGCGCCGCGGTGGCCGCTGCCAACGTGCTGGCCGCCCGCGGTGGCCACCGGGACCTCTACGTGCACAGCAACCAGCCCTGGCCGCCGTCAGCCCTGGCCGGCCTTGCAGCCCCGGGCCTGCGCCTGCACCGGCTGCCCGCCACGGCGCTGGACCCGCCGGCGCTCCTGCGGCTGCTACGGCGGCTGCGCAACGAGCTGCTCATCATGCCCCGGGAACTGCTCCTCGCCCTGGACCCGCTGGCGCTGGAGCAGGCGATGGACCGGGCGGCGGGACAGCTGCTGCTGGTCGACGGTGGCGAGGCGCCCGCCGCGGCGCCGTGATTCGCGCGGCCGGATACCCTAGACTCGGAGGTATCCCAAGCGATCTCCGGAGGTTCCCGTGCGTTCCCTGCTCCTTGCCGTCACCATCCTCGCTACCCAGGCCGCGGCCGCCGAGTCGCTGCTGCTGACCGCAGCGCAGTTGCTCGACGTTCGCGACGGCTCGCTCATCGAGGACGCGGCCGTCCTCGTCGAGGACGGGCGCATCGCGGCGGTCGGCACCCGGGATGCCGTCGAGGCACCGGCGGGCGCGCGACGCCTTGACCTGCCGGGCGCCACGCTGCTGCCCGGGCTCATCGACATGCACGTGCACCTGACCAGCAGCCCCGACTACCACGGCTTCCGCCGCCTGGCGCTGTCCGATGAGCGCAAGGCCATCCAGGGGGTCGTGCACGCCGAGCGCACGCTCTACGCGGGCTTTACCACCGCGCGCAACGTCGGCGCCGGCTCCTACGGCGACGTGGCGCTGCGCGACGCCATCAATGCCGGCGAGGTCCCCGGGCCGCGGCTGTTCGTGTCCGGGCCGCCGGTCGGTATCACCGGTGGCCACTGCAGCGACAACAACCTACTGCCCGCCGAGTACGGCCTCGAGGGCGAGGGCGTGGCCGACGGCCCCTGGGCCGCCCGGGCCGCCGTGCGCCGCAACATCAAGTACGGCGTCGACCTGATCAAGACCTGCTCCACCGGCGGCGTCCTGTCCAAGGGCACCAGGGTCGGCGCCCCCCAGTACAGCGTCGAGGAACTCACGGCGCTGGTGGACGAGGCCCACAGCCGCGGGCTGCGTGTCGCCTCCCATGCGCACGGCGCCGAGGGCATCCGCAACGCCCTGGAAGCCGGCGTCGACACCATCGAGCACGGCAGCTTCATCGACGATGCGGGCATACGCCTGGCGAAGAAGAAAGGCGCCTGGCTGGGCATGGACATCTACGTCACCGAGTTCATCCTCGGCGAGGGCGAGGAGAAAGGCATCCTGCCGGAGAGCCTGGAGAAGGAGCGCATGACCGGCGAGACGCAGCGCGCCAACTTCCGCAAGGCCGTGCAAGCCGGGGTGAAGATGATCTACAGCACCGATGCCGGTGTGTACCCGCACGGCCACAACGCGCGCCAGTTCTCGCGCATGGTCGAGTTCGGCATGACCCCGCTGCAGGCACTGCAGGCGGCGACGCTGAACAGCGCCCGGGCGCTGGACCGGCCGGAAGAGCTTGGCGCTCTCGAGCCGGGCTACCTCGCCGACGTGATCGCCGTGCAGGGCAATCCGCTGGAGGACATCTCCCTGCTGGAGTCCGTGCACTTCGTGATGCGCGACGGCGTCGTCTACAAGCATTCCCGCGTCAAGCACTGAAACGGGCACGTTGGCAACGGGCGGCGGCAGTGGCACACTTCGACGAGACTAACAATAAAGGATTCGCTGCCATGACCCAGGTTCTGAGCTTCGCCGGCGCCCTCGCCGTGTTCGCGGTCTTCGTCTACAGCGGTATCGCCTGACCGCCCGGCCCGCGCCCCGCTTTCAGGGCGCGTCCTCGCCCTCGGCAGCCGCCATTAGGGCCCGCATGCGCTCCAGCCAGCGTAGCCAGGCCTCTCGCCCAGGGTCCGTGAGGTGGACCTGCGTCTGCGGTCGGCGCCCGACGAAGCGCTTCTCCTGCCGGATGTAGCCGGCAGCTTCCAGCTTGCGCAGGTGCGTGGCCAGGTTGCCGTCCGTGGCCTCCACCCGGTCCCTGAGCTCGCGGAACGTCGCCGGGCTTGCCGCGGCGAGGTAGGCCATGACCCCCAGCCGGATTCGTCCGTGGATCAGTTCGTCGATGGCACCGTGATCATAGGGGTTCTGCGCACTCACGCCGCGTTCGCCGCCCGCTCGGCGCGCAGGAGCAGCAGCCCCGGAAGCAGCGCCGTCAGCAGGCTCGCGGCCGCCGCGATCAACCACAGGGCTGGCGTGAGCGCGTACCACGCCGCCAGGGCCACGCTGGCGATGGCCGCTCCGCCGGCCCTGACCAGGAGGCGGCTGTGCCCGAGGACCCCGCTCGTGCCCAGGGCGACCGCGTAGACCGCGAATACCAGCGGCACGGAAGTCTCGAACTGCGGGTTGACGGCGCCGGTAGCCAGCGAGTGCCCGGCCAGCGCCAGGAAATAGACCGCCAGGACGGCGCCGGCAAACTGCCAGCTCGACATTTCCACCCGGTTGCCCACCGCACCCCGTCCGGGCCGATCCGCCGTATCGCCACGGACCAGGAGCTGCTGGCCGGCCAGCCCGACGGCCGCGAAGGCGAGCCACAACCAGCCGAGCGCCGGGGGCCCGCCGGGCAGCAGCCCGGTCAGGAAGCCGTAGTGCAGCAGGTAGGCCAGGGCGAGCAGGCCGCCCCACCAGGCGAGATAGCGTCCGCCGAGCAGCGGGGCACGGCGCCCCTCCTCCGCGATGGCGCGCAGGCGTTCAAGGTCGACAGCGTGATGCGTTCCGTTCATGGCGTGTCCTCCGAGAAAGGGCATATACAAAGTACTTTGCATTACAAAGTAGCAGAGCGAAACGTGGGATGCAAGGGCTGTTCAGGACCGGTCCCAGCGGAGGCTAGAGCTGCCAGCCGGTACGC
>CAYTJQ010000074.1:0-13452 GCA_964438205.1 uncultured Alteromonadaceae bacterium | reverse complement strand
CCCGGCGGGTCGCGGCGGGGATGGGCCACTGGTCGTGGCGGATGAGCCTGGCCTGGGGCAGCTGGTGGTGGAAGCGGGTGGCGTCGACGGCGTCCTGCGGCGCAAGGCCGGCATCGACGAGGTTCAGGAGCACCTGGAAGACCGAGGTGAAGATGGTGCTGCCGCCGGGGGTGCCCAGCACGATGGCCGGTGCGCCATCTTCCAGGAGAATCGTCGGGGTCATGGAGGACAGCATGCGCTTGCCGGGAGCGATGGCGTTGGCCTCGCCGCCCACCACGCCGAACTCGTTCGGCACATCCGGCGCGGCGCTGAAGTCGTCCATCTCGTTGTTGAGCAGGAAGCCGGCGCCCTCGACCACCACGCCCGAGCCGAAGTCCCAGTTCAGCGTATAGGTGAGGGAGACGGCGTTCCCGGCAGGGTCGAGGATCGAGAAGTGGGTCGTATGCGGGCCGTCGAGGCCCGGCGGCACCGCTTCAGCCGCGCTGATGGCCTCCGCGTTGATGCCCGCCGCGCGGCGCGCGAGGTAGGCCGGGTCGAGGAGCGCAGCCACCGGCACCGGCACGAAGTCCGGGTCCGCGAGGTAGCGTGCACGGTCGGCGAAGACGCGCTTTTCCAGCTCGGCCAGGAGGTGCAGGTAGCGGGGCCCGTTGTGCCCGGCGCCCGCGAAGAGGGGCGCGGCGGCTTCGCGCAGCGCAAGGAGCTGGAGCAGGGCGACCCCGCCGGAGCTCGGCGGCGGTGCGGTCAGCACCGTGTAGCCGCGCCAGCGGCCGGCGAGCGGTTCGCGCCAGCGCGGGGTGTAGCCGGCTAGGTCGGCCGCCGTGATCAGACCGCCGCTCCTCGTCTGCTGGGCGAGCAGCAGTTCCGCCGTGCGGCCGCGGTAGAAGTCCTCCGGGTCGGCAGCGAGCCGCTCCAGCGTGGCGGCGAGCTCGGGCTGGCGAAAGCGCTGCCCCGGGGAGAGTCCGCCGAAGTAGCGAGTGAAGTTGGTCTCGCCGGCCAGGAACGCGCCGGTTTCCGCGGCGATAGCGGCCAGCCCCGGGGGTACGTCGAAACCCTCGCGGGCGAGGCGGACGGCCGGCGCCAGCAGCCGCGCCCAGGGCAGGGTGGCGTAGCGTGCATGGGCGGCGGCGAGGCCGCGCACGGTGCCGGGTACCGCGGAGGCGCGGCCGCCCACCAGCGCTTCCCGGGCGCGGAAGCTGCCGTCCTCGGCGAGGTACATGTCGGCTGTTGCTGCGGCGGGAGCCACCTCGCGGAAATCGAGAAAGGCGGGCTCGCCGTCCATCACTGCCAGCAGGAAGCCGCCGCCGCCGAGGTTGCCGGCCTCCGGGTAGGTGACGGCGAGGCTGAAGGCCGCGGCAATGGCCGCATCCACGGCGTTGCCGCCGTCGGCGATGACCCCGGCGGCGGCATCGGCGGCGAAGCGGTCGGGCATGGCGAGCGCGCCGTCGCCCCGTGCGTGGGCGACGAGGGCGAGCGCGAGGAGGAGCGCGGCGAGGAGCCGGAGGATCACGCGTGACCGATTCCTTTCAGGCGACGGTGGAGACGATAGCAGAGCGCGCGTGCCCGGGCCATGGGGCTGGCCTGGGGTTCAGCCCTCGTCGCCCGCCTGCACGAACTCGGTGATCTCGAGGTTGAAGCCGGAGAGCGCGTTGAAGTGGATCGGCGATGACATGAGGCGCATGCGGCCGACGCCCAGGCGGCGGAGGATCTGCGACCCGGTACCGATGACCCGGTAGTTCTGCCGCCCCGAGGCGGGGTCGCTCCCGGTGACGGAGGGCGGCTCCGGGAAGGCATCGACCTCGTGGAGGAGCGTCTCCCGGGTGCCCGGCTGGCCGATCAGCACGACCACGCCGCGGCCGGCCTCGGCAACGGCCGCCATGGCGCGCCGGTAGGACCAGCCCTCGGCGCCGCCGATGCGGGTGCCGAGCACGTCGCGCAGCGTGTTGATGGTCTGCACGCGCACCAGCGTGTCCTCGTCCGGGTCCAGCTCGCCCACGGAGAGGGCGAAGTGCAGCGTGTCGTCGACCTGGTCGATGAAGGTGTGCAGCGTGAAGGGCCCGAACTCCGTGTCCACGGCCTTGCTGCCGTGCAGCTCCACGGACTGCTCGTGCAGGCTGCGGTACTCGATGAGGTCGGCGATGGTGCCCATCTTCAGGCCGTGCTTTTCGGCGAAGGCCTCCAGTTCCGGCCGCCGGGCCATGGTGCCGTCCTCGTTCATGATCTCGACGATCAGCGCCGCCGGCTCGAAGCCCGCCAGGCGGGCGAGGTCGACCCCGGCCTCGGTATGCCCGGCGCGGCGGAGCACACCGCCGGCCTTGGCCACGAGGGGGAAGATGTGCCCGGGCTGGCGCAGGTCGCCGGGGCCCGCGTCCGGGCGCACGGCGACGCGGGCCGTGTGCGCGCGCTGCACGGCGCTGATCCCGGGGCCCTTCCGCTCCGTGGCGTCGATGGAGACCGTGAAGTTGGTCTCGTGCTGCGAGCGGTTGTCGCGCACCATCAGGGGCAGCTGCAGCTGTCGTGCCCGCGCCTCGGTGATCGGCATGCAGATGAGGCCGCAGGCTTCCGTGGCGAAGAAGTTGATGATCTCCGGCGTCACCGCTTCAGCGGCCACGATGAGGTCGCCCTCGTTCTCCCGGTCCTCGTCGTCCATGAGGATGACCATCCGCCCGGCGCGGATGTCGTCGATGAGCTCGGGGACGCTGGCGAGGGCCACGGCGTGCCTCAGCGCAGCTCGATGGCCACGGCGGTGGCTTCGCCGCCGCCGATGCAGAGGGCGGCGATGCCGCGCTTGCCGCCGGTTTTCTTCAGCGCGTACAGCAGGGAGACGATGATCCGCGAGCCGGTGGAGCCGATCGGGTGGCCCTGGGCGCAGGCGCCGCCGTGGATGTTGACCTTCTCGTGGGGCAGGCCGAGGTCGAGCATCGACAGCATCGTTACCATCGCGAAGGCCTCGTTGATCTCGAACAGGTCGACGTCGTCGACGGACCAGCCGGTCTTGGCGAGCAGCTTGCCGATGGCGCCGATCGGGGCGAGGGTAAACTCTTCCGGTGCCTGGCTGTGCCGCGCGTGGGCGACCAGCTCGGCGCTGCCGCTGATGCCGCGGCGCCCCGCCTCGCTGCCGCTCATGAGCACGAGGGCGCTGGCGCCGTCGGAGATGGAGCTCGAGTTGGCGGCGGTGATCGTGCCTTCCTTTGCGAAGGCCGGGCGCAGCCCGGGGATCTTGTCCACGGCGGCCTTGTGCGGCTGCTCATCGTCCTCGACCACGGTCTCGCCCTTGCGGATCTTCACCGTCACCGGGACCGTTTCCGGCTTCAGGGAGCCGTCCTCGATCGCCGCCCTGGCGCGGGACAGGGACTCGATGGCGAAGGCATCCATCGCCTCGCGGGTGAGGCCGCGCTGGTCCGCGGTCTCCTGGGCGAAGGTGCCCATGGCGCGGCCCGTGTAGGCGTCCTCGAGGCCGTCCATGAACATGTGGTCGTAGAGCGTAGTGGCGCCCAGGCGGGTGCCCGTGCGGCCCGCCGGCAGCAGGTGCGGCGCGTTGCTCATGCTCTCGAGGCCGCCCGCCACGACCACGCTGTTGGTGCCGGCCACGATGCTGTCATAGCCGAAGATGGTGGCCTGCATGCCGCTGCCGCAGGCCTTGTTGACGGTGACCGCGCCGGTGGAGACGGGAATGCCCGCGCCGATGGCGGCCTGCCGCGCCGGGCACTGCTTGAGGCCCGCCGGCAGGACACAGCCGAGGAACACCTCGTCGACGTCGGCGCCCTCGACGGCACTGCGGGCCAGGGCCTCGCGCACGGCGGTGCTGCCCAGTTCCGTGGCCGGCACGCTGCTCAGGCTGCCCATGAGGCCGCCCATGGGCGTGCGTGCGCCGTCGACGATGATGACTGTTTCCCGGTCTGTATTCGTGGCCATGGCTGTTTCCGTACTGTGGTTGTGCGGGGGGCGCCGGTTCGAAGGTCCAACCCGTCGGCGTGGCAAATGGCGGGTAAACCGTCGTTTCGGTCGTCGGACCGCGGCGAAGAGGCGCGTCATTTAGCCATAGGCACCGGGCGGACTCAAGGCGGCCGCGAGACAGGTGGGCGCGGGGCAGCCTCAGGCACCCTGGGCCTGGAAGCGCTTGCCCCGGGTGGCGGCACGGAATTCCCGCGGAGCGAGGCCCGTGCGGGCGCGGAACTGCTGGCTGAAGCGGCTCGCGGACTGCCAGCCGCAGCGCCAGGCAATCTCCCCGAGGGGCAGGTCGCTGTGCAGGAGGAGGGAGCGCGCCTCGCCGATGCGCAGCGCGAGCAGGTAGGCCATGGGGGTGGTGCCCGTGGCCCGGCGGAAGCGGCGGCTGAAGCTCCGCGGGGCGACGCCCGCGCGGTGGGCGAGGGCGTCGAGGCTGTGCTGCGCGGCGAGGTGCTCCTGCAGGTAGAGCTGGGCATCGAGGACAAGCTCGTCGTGGTGGCTCCTCAGGCTGTCCTCGAGGAAAGCGGCAGTCAGGAAGGCCCGGCGGCTCTCCGGGGAGAACTGGTTCTCCACCGCGCGTGCCACGGCGGCGCCATACCACTGCTCCACGATGTGCACGAGGAGGTCGGCGATGGAGTTCACGCTGCCGGCGCAGTAGCGGTTCCCGCTCTGGGTGATCAGATGGCGGCGGCGCAGGGTCACCCCCGGATAGTCGTCGGCAAAGCGGTCGAAGTCACTCCAGTGAGTGGTCGCCGAGCGGCCATCGAGGAGACCGGCATCGGCGAGGACCCGGCTGGCCGTGCCGACGCTGCACAGGCGCGTCCCGGCGGCGGCCAGGCGCTCGAGTTCGCCGTGCAGGGGCTCGCAGAGGCGGCGGGTGCGGCGCGGGCTGCGCCAGATGGCCGGCAGGAGCAGCAGGTCGGGCGCGGGTAAGGTGGCGAGCCCTGTTGCCGCTGTGAGCGAAAGCCCCGTGCCGAGGCGGACCTGCCCGGGGCCGGCGGCGCCGGCGAGGCGGAAAAGGCAGCCGCGGGCGCCGCGGTCGCCGGCGCGCGCGCGCTGGGCGGCTGCGTGCAGGATCTCCATGGGCAGGGTGACGCTGGTCGCCAGCGCATCCGGGTAGAGGAGGGCAACGGCGCGATAGTCGGCGGCAGGCATGGCTTGTAACGTACAGGAAGTGGCCGGTTATGTATATTTTGGACGTCTCATAACCCGTAGACTGCGGCCACTGCAGGCGTCACGCGTCTTTCACAGCTCGAAGGAGTACACGGCATCGTGGGTCAACCCTTACCGGTCATCGTCGCCAGTGGCGGTATCAACAGCGCCGGCCGCACCTCCGGCGGCCACGCCTACGCGCGCCTGGTGGCCGAGCGTCTGCCGGCCGCCGACCGGGCGCGCATGCGGGAGGCTTTGCGCCAGCTCCGCGGCCTGCCGGCCACGGCAACGGAAGCGGAGGTGCTGGCCGGTACGCTGATCCGCCGCCTGGAGCCGGCCTGGTTCGACCCGGCGGCCCTGCCCTGCGGGCGGCGGATGCGCTCCGGTGGCGAGCGGCCGCTGGTCGTCGACATGCCCCGCCGCAGCCTGCCGGTACCGCTGCCCCCGGGCTGGACCGTCGAGGAAGAGGATGCGACCCACGCCCGGGTGGTGCTCGCCGGCCCGCAGGAATTCATCATGCCGGCCACCCGCGAGTTCGAGGTCAAGGCGGCGAGCCAGCTGCCCTCGGGCTTTGACCCGGCGGCCCAGTACCCGTCGCGCAACCACCCGCGCGGCCTGCAGCTGGCGATCTACGCGGCCTCCGATGCCCTCGGCGACCTTGGCATCCCCTGGGAGCGGCTGCGCGAGCGGGTCGCGCCCGAGCTGGTCAGCGTCTACGCCGGCAGCGCCATGGGCCAGCTCGACGAGGCCGGTACCGGCGGCATGCTCAAGGCGCGGGTGAGCGGGCAGCGGGCGACCAGCAAGTACTGTCCCCTGGGGCTGGCGGAAATGCCCGCGGACTTCCTCAACGCCTATGTGCTCGGTTCCCTCGGCGCCACCGGTGCCAGCCTCGGCGCCTGCGCGTCCTTCCTCTACAACCTGCGCCACGCCGTGCACGATATCCGCAGCGGCCGCGCCCGGGTCGCCATCGTCGGCGCGGCGGAGGCCCCGATCACCCCGGAGGTCATGGAGGGCTATGCCGCCATGGGTGCGCTGGCCACGGACAAGGCCCTGCGCCAGCTCGACGGCCTGGGCCCGGACGCCGAGCCCGACTACCGGCGCGCCTGCCGGCCCTTCGCGGAGAACTGCGGTTTTACCATCGCCGAGTCCGCGCAGGTGATCGTGCTCTTCGACGACGCCCTGGCCCTCGAGCTCGGGGCGGCGCTGCGCGGCAGCGTGGTCGACGTGTTTGTCAACGCCGACGGCTACAAGAAATCCATCTCCGGCCCCGGCGTCGGCAACTACGTGACCGTCGCCCGGGCCATGGCGGCGGCCCGCGCCGTGCTCGGCGAGACGACTTTCCGCCCGGGCGGCCTGGTGCAGGCACACGGTACCGGCACCCCGCAGAACCGCACCACCGAGTCTCAGATCCTCAGCCGCTGCGCCGGTGCCTTCGGCCTCGAGGACCTGCCGGTGGCGGCGCTCAAGTGCTACCTCGGCCACTCGCTCGGCGCCGCGTCTGCAGACCAGGTGGTGATGACCCTCGACAGCTGGCGCTACGGCATCGTGCCCGGCATTGCCACCATCGACGGCATCGCCGACGATGTCACCGATGAGCATCTCGCCTTCTGCCTCGAGCACAGGGAACTCGCACCGGCGCAGCGCGCCTGGGCGGTGGTCAACGCCAAGGGTTTCGGCGGCAACAACGCCAGCGGCACCCTGCTGGGCCCCGACCCGACGCGGCGCATGCTCGAGACCCGGCACGGCGCCCGGGCGCTCGCCGGCTGGGCGCGTGCGAGCGAGGCGGTGGCCGAGCGCCGGGCGGCCCACGAGGTGGCGGTGCTCGCCGGCGAGGCAACCGCGCGCTACCTCTTCGACCACGGCGTGCTCGGTGACGGCGACGTCGCCTTCGACGGTGACGCGGTCACTGTCGGCGGCGCCCGCATCGATCTCACCTATCCCTCTCCCTTCGAGGATATGCACGACGACGGCTGAGCGCAGGGGCCCGCCGTGACGGGCGGTGAGGCCATCGAGCTGGCCCTGCCGTCGCCGCCGGGGCCGCTGCGCCTGCAATTGCACCCGGCGGGCACGGACCTCGTCTCGGACCGGCTGCGCGAGGCGCGCCTGTGGGAACCCCTCGAGACCCGCCTGTGCCTGGCCCTGGTGGGCCCCGGCGCGGTCTGTGTCGATGTCGGCGCGAACCTCGGTTATTTCACCGTGCTCGCCGCGGCGCAGGCCGGCCCCGGCGGCCGCGTGTACGCCTTCGAGCCGGACCCCGCCAACTTCGCCCTGCTGTCCGCCAACGTCGCCCTCAACGGACTCGCGGACCGCTGCACGCTGTCTTCCCTGGCGCTTTCCGATCGTGCGGGGGAGGGCCTGCTTTACCGGAGCGGCGACAACCTCGGCGACCACCAGGTCTACCCCGGGGACGGGGAGCGGGCGGCCGTGCCCATCCGCTTCGCCCGCGGCGAGGCGGTGCTGGGGGAGACCGTGAGTGCCATCGACTTTCTCAAGATCGATACCCAGGGCAGCGAGGCGGGCGTGCTCGCCGGGCTGCTGCCGCTCCTCGCGCGCCAGCCTCGCCCGCCGGCGATCCTCGTCGAGCTCACCCCCTTCTCCCTGGCCCTGGCGGGCAGTGCCGGCCGGGCCCTGGTCGGGGCGCTCGCGACCCTGGCGCTGCCGTTCTGGATCGTCGACCACCTCGCCGGGCGCCTCGTGGCCACGGATGCCGAGGCGCTCGCCACCTGGTGCGACAACGTGGCGGCCACGCCGGGAGACCGCGGCTTCATGAATATCCTGGTCGGCCAGGCCCCGAAGCTGTAAGCGGTACGACCCGTGCCGACCGGCCGCGCAAGCCGGCTGCGGCCGGGGTCGCGACGGATCGTCGCTCCGGCACGGGGCGCGCCCCTGCGCGGGCCTGCTATCATCCCCCGCTCCCAGCCACGATCCGGGATCGCCATGATCGATGCCATGACCCTGCTCACGGAGCGCAACTCGTCGCCGAAACTCGCGGAGCCGGCGCCGGACGCCGCCGCCCGCGAGGCCATCTTTTCCGCCGCCCTGCGCGTGCCGGACCACGCCTGGCTGCGCCCGTGGCGCTTCCTCACCGTCGAGGGAGAGGCGCGCAGGGACCTGGGCGGCGTGCTGGAGCGCTCCCTGCTGCGGCGCGAGCCCGAGGCCGACGGCGCGGCGCGGGAAAAGGCCCGCTGTGCTCCCCTGCGGGCGCCGCTCGTCGTCGTGGTCATGGCCAGACTGCAGCCCCACCCGAAGGTGCCGCCGTCCGAACAGCGCCTCTCCGCGGGCTGCGCCGCGCATGCAATCCTCCTCGCTGCCGAGGCCCAGGGCTACGCGGGTATCTGGCGCACCGGCGCCGGCGCCTTCGACCGCGAGGTCGTGCGGGAACTGGGCGGCGAGGAGCACGAGGAGATCGTCGCCTTTCTCTACCTCGGCACGCGCGAGGGGCAGGGGAAAACGCTGCCCGCCCTGGCGGTGGAAGACTTCGTTGCCCCCTGGACCGGCCCCACGCACCGCAAGGAGACACCATGACCCCCAGCTTCGAAACGCTGTTGCTCACCGTCGAGGCCCACGTCGCCACGGTCACCCTGAACCGCCCCGACAAGGCGAACTCCATGAACGCGGCGCTGTGGCAGGAGCTGCAGGCCTGCTTCGAGTGGCTGGACGAGAGCGACGCGGTCCGCGCCGTCGTCCTCGCCGGCGAGGGGCGGCATTTCTGTGCAGGCATCGACCTCGGCATGTTCGAGGGCATCCACGGCGTATCCGGCGACCCGGCGCGCCGCGGCGAGGCCTTCCGCCGCAACGTGCTGCGGATGCAGGACAACCTCACGGCGCTGGAGCGCTGCCGCAAGCCGGTGCTCGCCGCCATCCACTCCACCTGCATCGGCGGCGGCATCGATCTCGTGTGCTGCGCGGACATGCGCTACGCCGCCGAGGACGCCTGGTTCTCGGTGCGCGAGGTGGACATCGGCATGGTCGCCGACGTCGGCACGCTGCAGCGGCTGCCGAAGCTGATCCCGGACGGTGTGGCGCGGGAGCTCGCCTACACGGGCCGCAACATGGATGCGGAAGAGGCGAAGGAAGTGGGCTTCGTCAACCGGGTATTCGAGAACCGGGAGGTCATGCTGCGCGAGGTGACGGCGCTTGCCCGGAGCATCGCGGCGAAGTCACCGCTGGTGGTGCGCGGCACCAAGGAGATGCTGCTCTACAGCCGGGACCACAGCGTGGCCGAGGGGCTCAACTACATCGCCACCTGGAACGCCGGGATGATGAGCCTGCGCGATCTCGAGGAAGGCATCACCGCCCAGGCCGAGAAGCGCCCCGCCAGCTACGAAGACTGAGGGGCGGGCGCTGACGCTCGAGGGCCGTGGCGCGGCGAGTGAGCGCGGCGTAGCGCGTCAGCCGTCTCAGGGATTGCCGGGCCAGCCCTCCCACGGGATCAGCGGGTGCAGGGCGAGGCGGATGCCCTCCTCGAGGTAGGCTTCGTTCTCGAGGATGTTGCGCCGTCGCGTGTAGCCGCCGCTGGAGGAGCGCGTGTCGATGGCGTCGGTGGCATCGAGGCCGCCGCGGCTGACAAAGACGCGCTTGAGCTCCATGTCGAAGACCGTGACCTGGAGCGAGGCGACGGCCGCGGGCCGGCCCCAGTCGAAATCCGCGGTCACGCCGCTGCCCGGTCCATCGAGGGTCGGCCGGCGGGAGACGCCGTCCCAGCGCGCCACGTGCTTGAGGCCGCCGCTGAAGGGAACTTCCAGCTCGACGATATCGGTGAAGACGAAAGCGTCCAGCGCCGTCTCCTCGGCGAGACGGTCGCGCACGCTCTGCATGAGCCGGGTGAAGGTCTTCATGTTGACCCGGCCGGTGGTCGGGTCCACCGGGTCGCCGAAGGCGCGCACGGCCGTGTTCCAGTGCTGGCGGAACAGCCGCTGTGGCAGCACCTCGTAACCGTTGTCCTTGAGGTAGCGGGTCAGCAGGCCGTCGATGCGGGGCGCGACGGGCTCGAGGTAGTTGCGCGAGGGCGAACCGAGGTTGACGTGCGGGATGATGACCGTCTTTACCGGATCGGCGGCGAGGCGCGCCTCTTCGATCTCGTAGGGAAACACCGTCGGGTTGTAGGTCGGCCCGCCGGCGCAGGCGACAAGCGCTGTCGCGAGCACTGCGGCCGCGGTCCGGGCGGCGGTTTTCATCAGTCCGAGCATGCGCGCTGTCACCCCTCTCCGGTATAGTGGCGCGATGGTAGCAGAAAGTCCCCGACGCCACAGGCCATGACCCCGACCCCGCTGCATGCAACCCGCGTCGGTGACGCCGGCCCCCACGTCGTGCTGCTGCACGGGCTTTTCGGCATGGGCAGCAACCTCGGTGCCCTCGCGCGGGCGCTGCAACCCGCCTACCGAGTGCACAGCCTCGACCTGCCCGATCACGGGCGCTCCGGCTGGACCGCGGGTACGGACCTGCCGCGCATGGCCGGGGCCGTGGGCGCGTGGTTGCGAGAAGCCGGGATAGAAAAAACCCACCTGGTCGGCCATTCCCTTGGCGGCAAGGTGGCGATGCAGCTGGCACTCGCCGACCCCGGCTCCGTGGCCTCGCTGGTGGTCGCGGATATCGCCCCGGTCCGCTATGAGGCCTCCCACGACGCAGTCTTCGCCGCCCTGGCGGCGGTGGAGGCCGCCGCCGTGGGTAATCGCCGGGAGGCGGCGGAGGTCCTGCGTCGCTACCTTGAAGAGGAGGGCGTGGTGCAGTTCCTGCTGCTGAGCCTCGCCCGCCGGGATGACGGCACCTGGGGCTGGCGCTTCAACCGCGCGGGCCTGGAGGCGAACTACCCGGCCTATCTCGAGGCGCCGGCGGCGCCCGGGCCCTACCGCGGGCCGGTGCTGTTCCTGCGCGGAGGCCGCTCGCCCTATGTCAGCGACGCGCACGGTGACAGCATCCGCCGCCTGTTTCCCGCCGCGCGTATCGAGACCCTCGCGGACTGTGGACACTGGCTTCACGCCGAGGATCCGGAGCGCTTCAACGCCCTCGTGCGCGCCTTCCTGGACGACACGACGGCAGTGGCCGCCTGATGGTCATCGAGCTCGTCGACCTGGTCGTGATCGCCTTCTTCGGCGGCGTCGGCTATTACCTGTTCAGTGCTACCCGGGTCCGCGAACTCGCCATCCAGGCGGTGCGCCGGGCCTCGCGGGACGGCGACTTCCAGTTCCTCGACGACAGCGTGGCGCTGCAGCGCGTGTCCCTCAGCCGCGACAGCGGCGGGCGCTGGCGTCTCTGGCGCCAGTACCGCTTCGAGTACAGCTACGATGGCCTGCAGCGGGAAACGGGTGCGGTGATCATGCTCGGCAAGCGCCTGCAGTCCCTGGTCGTCACCGAGCCGGGCCAGGTCCTGCACTGACCGCTCACGGCAGCCTCGCCCGGCGACGCTCTCCGCGAGGCGCATCGTCCGGCTAAAAAGTCCGCAGCGCCTCCAGCGCCACCCACCCCGCCAGCACCAGCAGCAGGACCCCGAAGCCGCGGCCGAGCCAGCCGCCCCCCCGCTCCAGCCGCTTGCGCACGGCCGGTGCACCGATCAGCAGCACCACCAGGCTGTACCAGAGCGCATCGATCCCCGCCGCGGTGACGACCATCACCAACTTCTGGCCCCAGCCAGCGCCCGGCGCCAGGAACTGGCTGAACAGGGCGAGCATGAACAGCGCAAGCTTGGGGTTGAGAAAGGCAATGAGAAAGCCGTCCCGTGCCGGTCGGCTCGAGGGGCCGCCGCCCAGCGCGAAGGTGAGCGGGCTGCGCAGCGCGCGCTGGCCGAGGAAAGCGAGGTAGGCCGCCCCGAGGAGCTGGACCGCGAGGAGCAGCCCCGGGGCGCTGACCAGGAGCAGCGCCAGGCCGGCGACCGTCGCCAGCGCATAGAGACCGACGCCTGCGCCGTGGGCGACGGCAGCGGCGAGCCCGGCCCGCCGGCTGCCGCCCAGGGTGGCCGCGGTAACGACCGCGAGGCTGGGGCCCGGTGAGGCGGCGCCGAGCCAGCACACGGCGCAGAGGGCGAGCCAGTGATCCAGCGCCATGGCCGGTCAACGGGCCCTTAGCTTGTCCACAGTATCTGTGGATAAAGCAGTGGGTAATTTGTTTAACGCGACGCGAAGGCCCGGTAAGTCGTGCATTGTGACAAATTGGTTAAAAAACAGTCAATTCAAAAATAATCAATATAAACAATAGGTTATGAAGTCTACCTAAGCCTTTTTATGCAAAAATGGGTGTAAGGCGTCATCCGAACCGGCGGAGCTTGCGCTGGCCCCATTTGTGTGCATAACCACCCCGGGGTGTCACTTTTCGTAATACGAATCGTGTTACCGAAACATGACAGTTGATGGAGCAGTCCGCCTGCATCAGTCGCCACGATAGATGCAGCCGGAGGTGCAGGTTTCCCTGATCTCCACGGCGCAGAGGGCGGGGAGGCACGGGCTTAGCTCTGCCCAGATCCACCGGCAGAGGTTCTCGCTGGTGGGATTCTCGAGGCCCTCGATCTCGTTCAGGTAGTAGTGGTCCAGGCGCTCGACGACCGGTTTGACTGCGGCCTTCAGGTCCGCGAAGTCCATGACCCAGCCGCTCGGCTCGGGCGCGTCGCCGCGGACCGTCACCCGCAGCTGGAAGGAATGGCCGTGCAGCCGCGCGCACTTGTGGCCCTCGGGTACCTGTGGCAGGCGGTGCGCTGCCTCGAAGTGAAAGTCCTTGTAGATCTCCATGTCGCCATCTGCTCCCGGCCATGGCCGTTACGGCCCGGGCGCATTGTAACGCGCTTGCCCCCGCCGGCGACGGAAATCCCGGACCAGTGCGTAAGACTTTGCGAGCACGACAACAGGAGGACCCGCCATGAAAGCCTTCACTGTGAAAGCCTTGACTGTGAGAGCCTTGACCGTGAAACCCTCGACCATGAATGCGTGCGTAGCAGCAACCCTCGCCGTGCTGGTCAGCGGCAGCGCCCTGGCCGGACCGGCGGAACGCGCCGGCCGCGCCGACAAGCGCCTCACCGCGCTCGAGCAGCGTGGCGCCTGGGAGCAGGGCAGCGTCGCCGATCGCCGCGAGGATCGCTTCGACCGCCTGGAAGACCGCGTCGACCGGCGCGAGGACTACCGCGACCGGCTCGTCGATCGCGGCCCGCGCGACCTTGCCGAAGACCGGCTAGACCGGCGGGAAAACCACTGGGACCGCGCGGAGAACCGCCGCGATCGAAGGGCGGACCCGAGCTTCCGATAAAATCCCCCGGTAGCGATTGACAGGGCCCGTGCGATCCCTATAATGCGCGGTCTCGACCACGGGTGGTTAGCTCAGCTGGGAGAGCATCTGCCTTACAAGCAGAGGGTCGGCGGTTCGATCCCGTCA
>CAYTJQ010000073.1:11384-13503 GCA_964438205.1 uncultured Alteromonadaceae bacterium | reverse complement strand
GAGACCGCCACGTCCCGCGGGTCCCGGGCCATGAGTACCACGGGCTTGTCGTAGAAGGGGGCCTTGCTGGCCGGCTCGCCGGTGTAGTCCTTGATGTAGTTGTCGTGCGTGAAGAAGATCTTCGGCACGGCGGGGTTCATCAGGTGGAAATTGTCGAAACCGAGCAGCGCGTTCTCGGGCAGGTCGTGGCGGATGCGGAACAGGTGCGACAGCATCACCCGCAGCCAGGTACGGCCGCTCTTGCCGAAGGAGACGATGACGACATCCGCCTCGCGCAGGCGGGCGAGCTGTTCCCGGCCGCGCAACCGCCGCTCCTCGGCGATGACCTCGGCCTGCGGCCGGTTGCGGTTGCGCCAGTTGAGGATGCGCCGGGCGGCCTTCTTGCGCAGCGTGTTGGCGGCGTGACGCAGCTGCTGCAGGGCGTACTTCATGCCGATGCGGGCTCCGCCTGCGGTCCGTAGCCGAACTGCGGGTCGAGCTTCGCCACCATGGCGTCCAGGGCCGCGCACTGCGCCTCGTCGAAGTGTTCGCGGTAACCGCCGACCTTGGCCTTGCGCACCTTGAAGGAGGCCGGGTTGTCCTTGTCGCCGGGCTTCACCCGCGCACCGGAGCCCTTGAAGTACTGCTCCTGCTCCATCTTCTTCATGTTGTCGTAGGCGGCAAACTGCACGGCCTCGGCCACCTGCTCGTCGGTGACGTCCGTACCGGTGAAATCGAGGATGCGCCGGAGCACCGCACCCGGGTCAGCGCGCATGTCCTCGTAGCGCACCACCAGCAGGTCGTCGAGCTGGTCCCGGGAAGCGGCCCAGTCGTTGAAGTAGTCGACGATGCGCGGCACGCCGACCGCCGGGTCCTGCACGAACTGCCAGACGTCGATGTCGGCACCGTGGGGCGGATAGTCGTTGATGAACTTCTTCACCGGCCGCATGCGGTACTGCCACTGGAAGAACTGCGACACGGCCACGTCGCGCGGGTCGCGCACCAGCAGCACCATGCGCTTGCCGGCAAAGTGCGCCTTGCTCTGCCAGTTGCCGGTGTAGTCGCGCAGGTAGTTGTTGTGGGTGAAGAACACCGCCGGTAGCCGCGGATCGACGGCCTTCAGGTTGTCGAAGTCCAGCAGCTCGCTCGCCGGCAGGTTGCCGAGCTGCGTGTAGGCCCGCGACAGCATCACCCGCAGCCAGGTGCGGCCGCTCTTGCCCCAGCTCATGAGCACCCAGTCCGCGCGCTCGAGCTTCTTGTACTCCTCGCGCCCGCGCAGCCAGCGCTCCAGTCCCTTGCGCCGGGGAGAGGGCAGCCAGAACAGCAGCGTGAGGATGACGAAGCGTGCGGCGACGCGAGCCTTGTCGGCCATGCGGTGCGGGCCTTCGGAATGCGGTTGGAAAGACGGCGGCGATCATACCCGATCGGGCGCCCCGCCGCAGCCGGGCGGCATTTTTCACGTTTCCCGCCCGCGCCCTGCCCTGCCGCTTCGGCGCAGCGCGGGGTATTATCTCCCCATGAACTACGCGAACCTCGACGCGCTGCGCGCAGCGCCCCTGAGCACGGACCCGTTCCCCTTCCTGGTCGCCCCCGGATTCCTCGCGCCGGAGGCCCTCGCCGCGGTCAACGCGGACTACCCGGCGATCGATTCGGCGGCGAACCACGCCCTCGAGGACCTGAGCTACGGCCCGGCCTTCGCCCGCTTCATCGAGGATCTCGAGAGCGACGCCTTCGCCCGCCTCCTCGGGGAGCGCTTCGACATGGCCCTCGCCGGCTTGCCCTCGACGATCACGGTGCGCCGCTTCTGTGAGCGCACGGACGGCAATATCCACACGGACCACAAGAGCAAGATCATCACGGTCCTGGTCTATTTCAACGAGCAGTGGACGCACAGCGAAGGCCAGGTGCGCATGCTGCGCGGCAAGCACGACATCGACGACTACGCGGCAGAGGTCCCGCCCCTCGGCGGCACGCTCCTCGCCTTCAAGCGCACCCCCCACTCCTGGCACGGCCACACCCGCTTCGTCGGCGAACGCCGCATGCTCCAGCTCAATTTCCTCGACCGCAGCCCACTCTCCGTGGCCAGCCAGCGTATCGCCCGAGCCGGCACCCACTTCGCCAAGAACGTCCTCGGGTTGCG
>CAYTJQ010000073.1:0-11284 GCA_964438205.1 uncultured Alteromonadaceae bacterium | reverse complement strand
GTAGCGTGTCCGGTAGGGCCTGCCCCGGGCTACCGGCGTCACCCAATCGCGACTACGAAGCTCCGGGGAACAAGCTCCGAACCCGCTCCACCGCCACAGAGAGATCATCCGGCAGCTCACCGGCAGGCTCAGCCAGCGGCTGACCCGCCCAAACCGCCAACCCATGATCGATCAACAACCGGTGAAACGCCTGGAAATCCCGGGTAGCGGAAAAGAGCTTGAAGTAGTCGATGCGGTAAATCGCGCGGGCGAGGCGCTGGCGCCAGCGGTCGGTGGGGGTGGTGCAGCGGGGGTTGTTGAGCCAGCTGGCGAAGCGGCGGCGCCAGAGATCCGGGGCGCCGAAGCGGCCGGCGGGGAGCGGGAAGATGGCCAGGGGCTTGCGCAGGCGGGCGACCTCGACCTGCATCGAGATACTGTCGCCGGTGACCACGAACGCATCGGCGCTGCCGAGGAGCGCGCGGTAGGGGTTGTCCTCGGGTGGGGCGTCGGCGGACCAGGTGAACAGGCGCGCCTCCGGGGGCAGGTCGCGCTCGAGGACCGCGACCACGTTCGCCGTCGTGCGCCGGCTGGTGGTGATGTAGGGCGTGCCGCCGTCGGCGGCCACGCGTTTTGCCTCGGCGACCAGGCCGTGGGCCACGCGTTCGTCCATGACGAAGGGGTTGGTCTCGCCGCCGACCAGGAAGGCCACCAGCGGGCGCGGCAGGTTGGCGAGGCGCGACGCCCAGGCCTCGGCGGCCTCGCGTACGGCGTCTTCAGCCACCTGCATGAACGGCAGCGCGGTGACCAGCACATTGGGCAGCGGCGGCATCTGGTTCTCGCCGCTGGCGATCACCAGGTCGAAGTCGTCGAGAAGGCCCGACGGCTTGCCGACCAGGGCGATCTTCGTGCGCCCGCCGCTCTGGGCCTTGACCCAGAGCGCGGCCATGGACGGGCGCCGGCCGACGGTGAGGATGAGGTCCGGCCAGGGGGCCTCGAGGGGGTCCGAGCGGGACGGGTCCAGGTGCTCGAGGGTGGGCCGGTAGCGCGGCTTGCCGTAGACCCACTGCGGCAGCGGCTGCACGAAGCGGTGCTCCACGGGCCAGCCGAGGGCGTCGACGATCGTCTCCACCTGGCCGTTGTCCCCCCGCTTGTCGCCGAGGATGACCCAGGTGCGCGGCGTCATGGCTCAGCCCTGGTCGGCGGTGCCGTAGCCGAGGGCGGGGTCGATGCGCGCGTCGAGGAGGGCCTCGAGCTCGGCGACCTGCTCGGGCGGGAAGTCCTCGCGGTAACCGCCGACCTTGCCCCGGCGCACCTTGTAGGTGGTGGGGTCCCCGGCGTTCACGAGCTTCATGCCGCCCTGGCTGAAGGTGCCGCTGGTCTCGAGTTTGCGCAGGTTGTCGAAGGAGCCCCACTCCACCGCCTCGCGGATCTCGGCCTCGCTGAAAGACTCACCGACGTGGGCGAGGATCCGGCCGAGGGTGTCCACGGGCTCGGCGCGCAGGTCCTCGTAGCGGACCATGAGGCCCCGCGGCAGGGCGCGGACGTTGCGGGCCCAGCCGTTCTCGTAGTCGATGAGGAATTCGAGACCGATGTCCGAGTGGCGCACGAACTCCCAGAGCTCGACGGTCCGCCGGTCGATGGGGTGATCGATGCTGGCGTTGATGAGTTCCTGCTTGGCCCGGGACTGGCGCTTGGTGAACTGGTGGTACCAGGACACGGCGATGTCGAGGGGATGACGGGCGAGGAAGACGACGGGCTTGTGCCGCAGCGGATTGTCGGGCGCGCCCTCGGCGAGGAGCCTGCCGACCTCGCCTTCGTAGCTGTAGCAGCCGTTGGTGGCGGCGAGGCGCGGAATCTCCGGGATCTTGCGGGCGAACTCGTCGGTGTTGATGAGCTTCGACTCGGGCAGGTCGTGGCGCAGCTGGTAGAGCCGGCTGATCATGGCCTTGAGCCAGGTGTTGCCGCTCTTCGGGTGGCCGATGATCAGGAAATTCGCCCGCTGCGCCTTGGACAACTCGAGCCGGGCCAGGTACCTGCGGCGCAGGCCCACGCGCGCGCCGGCGGGGAGCAGTTCCGTGGGGGCAATGATCAGCGCCTTCTTGACGCCGTCGCTCAGGTTCAGCATGACGATTCCCGGCCCGGGGGCCGCCAGGGTGTCTGGAAAAGCCGCGAATTATGCGGGATGAGGACCGCCCGCGCCACCGGCGGGGCTGTTAAATAAGACCGCGCGGCCGCCCGCGCACGGGCGGAACGGGCTACAATCGCGGCCATGATCATCGAGCGCTACCTGAGCCGGGAAATCCTGCATCCCTTCGGCCTCGGCCTGGGGCTGCTGGTGCTCGTCTTCGTGGGTTATTCCCTGGCGCAGCAGCTCACCCTGGCGGCCGCCGGCCAGTTCGACCTGCTCACCGCCGGGCAGCTGGTGCTGCTGCGCACCCTGATCGTCCTCGAGGTGCTGCTGCCGTCGGCGCTGTTCTTCTCCGTGCTCGCCGGCCTCGGCCGACTGTACCGGGACGCCGAGATGAGCGCGCTCTACGCCGCCGGCGTCAGCCGCCGGCGCGTGCTGGGCGCGGTCGGCGTGGTGGGCCTCGCCATCGCCGGGGTGACCGGCCTCATCTCCATGGAGGGCAGGCCCTGGGCCTACCGCGAGAGCTACCGGCTGCAGGCACAGGCCGCCGCGGAGTTCGACCTGAAGAAAATGGCCACCGGCGAGTTCGTCACCATGGGCGACAGCGACTACACATTCATCGCCGATGACCTCGATCTCGAGCGCGGCCTGCACAAGTCCGTTTTCCTGCAGAAGCCGCACGAGGACACTGCCCGGACCGAGCTCATCTACGCCGACAGTGCCGCCCTGCCCACGCTGAACCCGAGCGAGCCGCTCACGGCGACCTTCTACGACGGCTACCACTACCTCCTCGACAACCGGGAGCAGCTCGACGTGACCCTGCACTTCGGCACCCTCACCATCCGCCTGCCGGGCACGGAGGCCCAGGAGCGCTACCGGCGCAAGGCGGAACCGACGGAGGCGCTGCGCCGCTCCGAACGCCCCAAGGATATCGCCGAGTACCAGTGGCGGGTCACCACGCCGCTCGCCACCGTGCTCCTCGCCCTCATCGCCGTGCCGCTGTCGAGCTCGGCGCCGCGGGAGTCGCGCACGCGCAGTTTCCTGGTCGCCATCGCCGCCTACGTCTGTCTTTTCGCCATCACCAGCGCCGTGCGCACGGGCATGGAGCAGGGCACCGTGCCCGAGCTGCCGGGCTTGTGGGGCACCTACGCCGTGTTCGCCGTGCTCCTGGCCGTGCTGCTCAAGCCGCCGCGGCTGCCCCGGCGCCGATGAGCATTCTCACCCGCTACATCACCGCGGCGCTCCTGCGTGGCTGGCTCATCACCTTCCTCGTGGTCGCCGCCGTGTTCGGGCTGCTCGCCTTCATCGACGAGCTGGACGCGGCCCAGGGCGACTACGGCGCCCTCGCGGTCGCCAGCTATACGCTCATGGTGCTGCCGCAGCAGCTGCTCTCGCTGGCGCCGGTGATTCTGCTCCTGGGCACGATCATCGCGCTCGCCGGTCTGCAGAAGGGCTCGGAGCTGACGGTGATCAGCTGCGCCGGCGTGCCGATCAGCCGCCTGCTGCTGGCCATCGCCGTGCCCACGGCGGTGGTGGCGCTGCTGCTCTGGGTGGGCATGGAGACCGTGACCGCCCCGCTGCACCAGCGCGCCGAGGCCCTGCGCATGAAGCTGCGCTACGACAACCCGCACACGCTGCCAGCCGGCGGGGTCTGGTCGCGAAACGGCCGCCGCTACATCCACCTGGGCACCATGCGCGAGGAACGCGTGCCGGCGGACATCGCCCTCTATGAATTCGACGCCGAGGGACGCCTGGAACGCGCTATCCAGGCCGCCACCGCGACGGTCGGCGACGACCGCCGCTGGCGTTTCGAGGACGTGCAGGAGAAGGTCCGGGAAGATGGCCAGCTGCGCACCCACCGCCTCGACAGCCTGGTCATCGACAACCTCTGGGCCCGGCGCGAGCTGCCGGTACTCTCGCTGTCACCGGAGAGCATGCGCCTGTCGGTGCTCTACGGTTACGGCACCTACCTGGCCGCGAGTGCCCGCGACGCGCGCAGCTACCTGAGCACCTTCTGGCAGCGCCTCGCCCTGCCGCTGACCGCCGCGGCCATGGTGCTGCTGGCAACACCGGTGAGCGCCCAGCTCGGCTCCCGCCGGGGCAGCGCGGTGGGTGTGAACCTCGCCGTCGGCGCCCTCATCGGCATCGGCTTCTACCTCGGGTCGCAGATCCTCTTCGCCCTGGGCACGCTGCTCGGTCTGCCGCCGCTCCTGGTGGCGCTGCTGCCGGCGCTGGCCATCACCGCCAGTGCCGTGCTGCTCTTGCGGCGCATGCACTGGTAGACTGGCGCGCCCACGCCGAAGGACCCCCGCCCGCCATGCGCCTGATGCTCAGTTTCTTCCGCAGCTACCGCGGCCCGACGCTGCTCATGCTGCTGGCGCTGCTGCTGTCCGGGCTCGCCGAGGGCGTGGGCCTGTCCGCCCTGCTGCCGCTCCTGAACATCGCCCTCGGCAGCGGCCGCCTCACCGGCGGGGCCGCCGAGCCGCCGTCGGGCTACGAGCAGGTGGTGCTCGATGCTCTCGACGGTCTCGGCATCGCCACCACGCTCGGCAACATGCTGCTCATCGTCCTCGCCGGCGTATTCCTGAAGAGCGTCTTCCTGCTCGCGGCGCAGCGCCAGGTGGGCTACACCGCGGCGCAGGTGGGCACGGACCTGCGCCTGCAGATGCTGCGCGCGGTGCTGCGCAGCCGCTGGGAGTACTTCCTGCACCAGCCGGCGGGCAAGCTCACCAACGCCCTGGCCACGGAAGCGGAGCGCTCGTCCCAGTCCTTCGTCCACGGCGCCACCGCGATCACCTTCCTGATCCAGTCACTCATCTACGGCAGCGTCGCTTTCGCGCTGTCCTGGCGCGCCTCCCTCGTGGCCATCGTCGCCGGCGCCATCGTGATCGGCCTGTCGCATTTCCTCGTCCGTATCACCCGCCGCGCCGGTCGCAAGCAGACGCGCATGCTCACCTCGCTGGTCGGCAACCTCACGGACATCCTGCAGTCCGTGAAGCCGATCAAGGCCATGGCCCGGGAGGAGCGCGCCGACCGGGTGCTCGCCGAGGACACGCGGCAGCTGAACCGGGCCCTTCGCCGGCAGGTGCTGGCCTCGGCGCTGCTGGACTCGGCGCAGGAGCTGATGTTCGCGATCTTCATCTGCCTCGGCATCTACGCGGCGCTGGAGGTCTTCCAGATGGACCTGCCGAAGGTCATGGTGCTGGTGGTTGCCCTCGGCCGCGCCTTCTCCTTCCTCGGCAAGGTGCAGAAGCAGTACCAGAAGCTCGTGCAGGGCGAGAGCGCCTACTGGGCCATGCGCGACAGCATCGCCGAGGCCGGCGCCGCCGCCGAGGCGAGCGGCGGCGAAGCGCCCGCGCCGCTCGCGCAGGGAATCGCCTTCCGCGACGTGGGCTTCGCCTACGACGACCGGCACCCGGTCTTCGACGGGCTGTCGCTGGACATCCCGGCCGGCTCCCTCACCACCCTGGTGGGGCCGTCGGGAACCGGCAAGACCACCCTGGTGGACCTCACCATCGGCCTGCTGCAGCCGTCCCGGGGCGAGGTGTGCATCGACGGCAAAGCGCTGGCAACGCTGGACGCCCGCGCCTGGCGCCGGCAGATCGGCTACGTGCCCCAGGACACGGTGCTCCTGCACGCCAGCATCCTGCAGAACGTCACCCTCGACGACCCGGCGCTGAGCCGCGAGGACGCCGAGCAGGCGCTGCGCGATGCCGGCGCCTGGGACTTCGTGGCGGCGACGCCGCAGGGCATGGACACGGTCGTGGGTGAACGCGGCGGCAAGCTCTCCGGCGGCCAGCGCCAGCGCATCGTGATCGCCCGCGCGCTGATCAACCACCCGCGCCTGCTGATCCTCGACGAGGCCACCAGCGCCCTCGACCCGGCCAGCGAGCAGGCCGTGCGCCAGACCATGGAGCAGCTGAAGGGCCGCCTGACCATCCTCGCCATCTCCCACAACCGCGCCATGATCGACGCGGCGGACCGGGTCTACCGGCTGCAGGACGGCCGGGCGGCACTCGGCCAGCCGTGAGCCGCGCGCCGTTCCCGCTGCGCCTCGGCGCCGCGCTCGCCATGGCCGCGGTCACCGTGCTGCTCTCCGTGCTCCCGGGCATGGCCGTCGAGGGGGATACGCAGTTCCAGTGGCATGTGGAAGCCGTGCCGTCCGCGCTGCAGAACGCCATGCACGTGGTCTTCTATGCCCTGCTGTTCGGGTCCTGGGCCTGGGCCCTGGAGGGTATCCGGGTTCGCCCACTGGCGCTCGCGGCGGGGATTCTCGCCCTCGGCTTGCTCCTGGAGCTCGCGCAGCTCCAGGTACCGGGACGCTTTGCCTCGCTGCTCGACGGCGCGCTGAACGGCGCGGGCGTGGCCCTGGGTTACCTGGCCTGGCGGGCCCGTCCGCCGGCGCGCTGACGCCGCTTCAGGCCTCCGCGACCAGCCCGCGTATCCGCGCCAGCGCCCGCTCCAGGTCCCGGGAGCGGGCGGCGACCGGTACACCCGGCGCCCCGACCACCGGTCCCACGTCCTCCAGCCACTCGGCGCGGCCCTCGGCCACCAGCGCCCGGTGCACCCGCGAAAGGTCACGGCTCAGCGGCTGCGGGAACCAGCGCATGAGCAGCCGGTAGAGGGCGGCGCCCAGGCGCGGGTCCACCGCGCCGCCGGCGCCGCTCGCGGTGCCGGCGTCCCGCCGCATGCCGCCGAGGTCGAAAAGCGCCACGGGCCGGCCCGTGCCGCAGGCCTCCGACAGCATGCCGATGCTGTCGCCGGTGACCACGAAGGCGTCGGCGAGGGCGAGAATGCCCGCGTAGGGGTTGTCGGCGGAGGCGCCGTAGCGGTGCAGGAAGTGCGGGCAGGTATGCACCCCGCCGCTGCCGGCAAGGCCCCGCTCCAGCACCTCGGTCACCGCCGGGCGCGTGCGCGCGCTGGTCGTGACCAGCAGCGAGCCGCCGCAGTCCCGGGCGCGGGCGACGGCCTGCTCGAGGAGCCGCGACGCGGCGCGCGGGCCCAGGGTGTAGGGCCCGCTGTCGCCGCCGACGAGGACGCCGATCCACGGCCGCGGCAGCGGCGCGAAACGGGCCGCCCAGGTCTCGCCGGCGCGCTGCAGGCGCTGACCGTCGAGGCCGTGCACCGTGAGCTCGTTGTGCAGCACCCGCGGGTGCGCCGGCACCCGGTACTGCGGCGTGGTCACCAGCAGGTCGAACTCGTCCAGGCGGCCCCAGGGCTTGCCCACGTGCACGTAGCGTGTCACCCCGCCCGAGGCCTGGCGCAGCCAGCGGGCCAGGGGCTCGTTGCGCACCCCGGCGGTAATCACCAGGCCCGGCCAGGGGGCCGTGAAGGCGCGCCGGGAGCGACGGCGCAGCCCCGCCAGCGATGCCTGCCGGAACAGGTGCGGCCACACCGCCCAGGCGCGGTGCTCCGGGCTGATCGTCTCGAGCGGCCAGCCGAGCGCGGCGGCGGCCCCCTCGGCGAGGGCGCGCACCTGCCCGCGCTCGCCGGCACGGTAAGCGTCGATCAACCAGATGGCTGGCATTGGGGGGAGTCCATGGGTATAGTGCGCCGGAATCTAGCGCCTGGGCGGCGCTCGCGCAACCTGCACAAGCGACACAAGCGACACAAGGAGGACGGCCGTGGCCGATTACCAGAGCTGCCTCGCGTTCCTGTGTGAACTGCTGCAGAAGTACAACCGGAAGCGCGTGATGATCAACGAGAACACCGGCCTGGTCGCCGACCTCGGCCTGAGTTCCCTCGAGGTCATGGAAGTGATCGAGCAGATCGAGGACCACTACGACATCTCGATCCCGCTCAACATCCTGCCGGACGTCAACACGGTGGCGGACCTGGCGCACAAGATCCGCGACCTCAACCCCTGAGCCGCCCGGCGCTCCCTCACTCCACCGACGTCCATCGAGGGCATTACAGCGAGGGCAACACCATGCTCCTGGACAAGTTCAAGGAAATGGCGGCGTTCCAGGCGGAACTCCGTGACCGCAAGCTGAAGGCCTTCGGCGCCGTCACCGGCGAGCTCCTCTCCGCGACCGAGGGCGTCGTCGAGGGCCGCCGGGTGATCCTGGCCGGCACCAACAACTACCTCGGGCTGTCCGCGGACCCGCGCTGCATAGATGCTGCGCGGGAGGCCACCAGCCGCTGGGGCACCGGTACCACCGGCTCGCGCCTCGCCAACGGCAGCTTTGCCGAGCACCAGGCCCTCGAGGCGGAACTGGCGGCCTTCTTCGGCGTCGGCCACGCCATCACGTTCTCCACCGGTTACGCGGCCACCATGGGCACCTGCGCCACCCTGGCGGGCCCCGGCGACGTGATCCTCCTCGACGCCGACAGCCACTCGAGCATCTACTCCGGCGTCAAGCTCTCCGGCGCGGAGATCATCCGCTACCGGCACAGCGACACCGACGATCTCGCCAAGCGCCTGCGCCGCCTCGGCGACCGCGCCGCGAACACGCTCATCGTCGCCGAGGGCATCTACAGCATGCTCGGCGACATCGCGCCGCTTGCAGAGATCGCCGCCATCAAGCGCGAGTACGGTGCCATGCTGCTGGTCGACGAGGCGCACTCCCTGGGTGTGCTCGGCGAGCGCGGCCGCGGCGCCGCGGAGGCGGCCGGTGTGGAGGACGCCGTGGATTTCACGGTGGGCACCTTCTCCAAGAGCCTCGGCGGCGTTGGCGGCTATTGCGTCAGCCCCCATCCGGAGCTCGAGGATGTGCGCTACTGCATCCGCGCCTACATCTTCACGGCCTCGCCCACGCCGTCGGTGGTGGCCTCGACCCGTCGCGCGCTGCAGATCCTGCGCGACGAGCCGCAGCTGCGCGAGCGCCTCTGGGACAACGCGCGGCGCCTCTACGAGGGGCTGAAGGCCCTCGGGCTCGCCGTCGGGCCCACGCCGAGCCCGGTCGTCGCCGTGGACTTCGCCGACCGCGAGGCGGCGATGGCGGCCTGGCAACAGCTGTTCGACAACGGGGTCTACGTCAACCTCGTGGTGCCGCCGGCCTCGCCGAGCACCAACTACCTGCTGCGCAACAGCATGAGCGCGGCCCACAGCAGCGAGCAGGTCGACCGGATCATCGACGCCTACCGCGGCCTTATCGACGCGGGCCTCGTCACCCCCGACGCCGCCTGATGGACCGCCTCGTCATCACCGGGAACGGCCCCCTCGCCGGCGAGGTGGCCGTCGCCGGCGCCAAGAACGCCGCCCTACCGGTCCTCGCCGCGGCGCTCCTCGGCAGCACGCCGCTCACCGTGAGCAACGTGCCCGCCGTGCGCGACATCGACACGGCGCTGAAACTGCTGGAGCTGCTCGGCTGCCAGATCGAGCGCGAAGATGCCACGGTGCACATCGACGCCGGGGCCGTGCACAGCGTGCGCGCGCCCTACGAGCTGGTGAAAACCATGCGCGGCGCCATCCTCCTCCTCGGCCCGCTCCTCGCCCGCTTCGGCAGCGCAGATGTGTCACTCCCCGGGGGCTGCGCCATCGGCTCGCGGCCGGTGAACGAGCACATCGAGGGGCTGCGCGCCATGGGCGCGGACATCCGTATCGAGAACGGCTACATCAAGGCCGCGGCGGCGCGGCTGCGTGGCTGCCACTACGCCTTCGACGTGCCGTCGGTCACCGGCACGGAGAACCTGATGATGGCCGCCGCCCTCGCCGACGGCGAGACCGTGCTCGAGAACGCGGCCATGGAGCCGGAGGTCGCCGACCTCGCCCGGCTGCTCACGGCCATGGGCGCCCGCATCGAAGGCGCCGGCGCCAGCGTCGTGCGTATCGAGGGCCGGCCGGCGCTGACCGGGGCCAGCCACCAGGTGCCGCCGGACCGCATCGAGACCGGCACCTTCCTCGCCGCGGCCGCCGCCACCCGCGGCAGCGTCACGCTGCGCAACACGGACCCGTCCTTCCTCCAGCACGTGCTCACCAAGCTGCAGGCCAGCGGCCTGGCACTCGACTGGGGCGACGACTGGATCACCCTCGACAGCGGCGGCCGCCGCTGCCGGGCCATGCATATCTCCACCGCGCCCTACCCCGGCTTTCCCACGGACCTGCAGGCGCAGTTCATGGCCGTGAATGCGCTGGCGGAAGGCAGCGCGACGGTGGTGGAGAACATCTTCGAGAACCGCTTCATGCACGTGGCGGAGCTGAAGCGCATGGGCGCGGCCATCGACCTGCAGGGCAACACGGCCATCGTCCAGGGCCGGGAGCGGTTGCAGGGCGCGCCGGTCATGGCCACGGACCTGCGCGCCTCGGCGGGCCTGGTCATCGCCGCGCTCGCCGCCGACGGTGAGACCACCATCGACCGGGTCTACCACCTCGACCGCGGCTACGCCGGCATCGACGACAAGCTGGCGTCCCTCGGCGGCATCATCCGCCGCATCCACTGACCGGCAAGCCGCGGCCGTGGCCCAGGACTTCGTTCATCTCTCCGACCTGCACCTGACCTCCCTCGCCGGCGTGTCGCCGCGGGAGCTGCTCTCCAAGCGCTTCCTCGGCTATCTCTCCTGGCGCCGCCGCCGGCGCCTGGAGCACCGGCGGGAGCGCCTCGACGCGCTGGTCGGCGACTTCGCAGGCGACGACGCGGCGGAGGTCGTGATCACCGGCGACCTCACCCACATCGGCCTCGAGCGCGAGTTCCGGGCAGCCGCCGAGTGGCTCGCCGCGCTGGCGCCGCCGGAAAGAGTCGCCCTGGTGCCGGGCAACCACGACGCCACGGTACCCGCCAGCCTCGACTACCAGGCGCGCTACTGGGGCGCCTACCTCGCCGGGGATGACGGCCCCGGCTACCCCACGCTGCGGGTGCGCGGCGACCTCGCCTTCATCGGCCTCGACAGCGCCGTGGCGACCGCGCCGGGGCTGGCCAGCGGCCGCGTCGACGGCGCGCAGCTCGCCCGCCTGCCGGCGCTGCTCGCGGCCTGCCGGGAAAGGGGGCTGTTCCGGGTGGTGTACCTGCATCACTGCCCGCTGGGCGGCGTGGACTCGCGGCGCAAGCACCTGGTGAACCATGCTGCGGTGGCGGGAACAATCGCAGCAGGCGGCGCCGAGCTGGTGCTGCACGGCCACGGCCACCGGGACCAGCGGCACGAGCTGGAAACCGTGCACGGCGTGGCGCCGGTAATCGCGGCGCCCTCGGCCTCCGCCGCGGGCCGCGGCGACAAGCCGGCGGCGGCCTATCACCGCTT
>CAYTJQ010000072.1:4647-13701 GCA_964438205.1 uncultured Alteromonadaceae bacterium | reverse complement strand
AACTGTAAACGATGTCTCCGGGTTGATCTGTAAAGGATGTCTCCGGTACAGACCCGGATGTATTTGGCGCGCCCACGAGGACTCGAACCCCGGACCGTCGGCTTAGAAGGCCGATGCTCTATCCAGCTGAGCTATAGGCGCGTACAGGGATTTTACCGGGAAACGCGTTCCTGCGGGAACGCGTCGGACGACGGGAGGGGTAAAACGGCAGAAAAGGCGGGATGGCCGGAGCTGGGATCAAACGGCTACGGTTCCGAATGGACGATTCCGAGCGGGATCGTTATAGCGGCCTGGCGTTCTGCTCAAGCCATATTGCGAGTTCAGCCTCGGTCAGCGTACCTGCGGCGAGGTCGAAGTACACCGGGACCACCTCCACCTCCGGGACGATCAGCCGCCAGCCATTGGCACTGAGGAAGACGTAGGCAGCCATGAATGCGACACGCTTGTTGCCATCTGCGAACGGGTGATTATGGCTGATGCCGTAGCTGTACGCGGCGGCGAGGCGAAAGATCGACGCACCCTCATCGTAGGCATACAAGTTTCTCGGGCGGGCGAGCGCCGACGCCAGCCCGTCGTCGCTGCGCAATCCCGGCAACCCGCCATGCTCCGCGATCTGGGCTCTGTGGACGACGCGGATGACATCTTCTCGCAACCAGTTGATCGGGGTCACTTGGCGAGTTCACGCAAGGCGTTGCGGTAGTCCCGCATTCCCTCTTCAGCGATCCTCATCTGCCGCTCGAAGTCGGGATCGTAGGGCGTCAGTCGGAAACTGCCGTCCCCGGCCTGGACGAGGAACAGCTGTTCACCAATCTTGACACCGAGGCGCTGAAGCACGTCCTTAGACAGCAGCAGGCCTGCGCTGTTGCCGACGCGGGTAACCTTCGCAGACGCGACCGGCGACGTTGGCGCAAACGGGTCAGGCATGGAGCGACGGGCAGCCGTAGTCTTTGCCGGGACCTTCTTCGCCCTGGCCTTGCGTGCCGTCGCCTTTTTGGCAGGAGCCTTTGTTGCGGGGGCTTTCTTCGCGGGGGCTTTCTTCGCGGGGACTTTCTTCGCGGGGACTTTCTTCCGCGTGGCTGTCTTCTTCCGCGCGCGCGCCTTTTCCTTGAGCTCTTTGTTCATCGACGGCATGAAGCCGACCTTGGTGTCTTTGGGCATTTCGCGTCTCCTCCTGTTATTACAAGTGTAAAACATTGCAGCGGCAGCAGCGAGGCACACGGGTTTGAAGAAGCTCTTTTATAGGCAATATTCTTTTAAATCAGTCAGTTGCGCAGCCTCTGGGTCGGCGGCGAGGATTGCCCCGGACTGGCGGCGTACAAGGGCGAAGCTATAGCCAGCTGGGCTGCAGGCACGTGAAACAGACGCTA
Source organism: uncultured Alteromonadaceae bacterium (assembly GCA_964438205.1). Classification (GTDB taxonomy): domain Bacteria; phylum Pseudomonadota; class Gammaproteobacteria; order Pseudomonadales; family Halieaceae; genus Pseudohaliea. The sequence continues at coordinate 12,334 of CAYTJQ010000072.1, read as the reverse complement.
CCCGGGGCCGCGTTCCCACGGGAACGCGTCGGGCATTAGAGAGAAGCGGCAGAAGTAAGTGGGGTGGCCGAGGGGTCTCGAACCCCCTACCTCCGGAGCCACAATCCGGTGCTCTACCTGGTGAGCTACGGCCACCATAGCCAGGTTCTCGATGTGCGCGGTGACCAACTGACTGTGGCGTCGATGAGTTGGTCGGGGCAGAGAGATTCGAACTCCCGACTTCCTGCTCCCAAAGCAGGCGCGCTACCAGGCTGCGCTATACCCCGAAAGAGCGTTGGCCCTCTACTGACCGTCGAAGAACCTTGCGCGCTGTCGCCCCGGAACCCGTTTTCAGGCCCGCGCATCCTACTCAGCGGCCCCGGGGAAGTCAACGCGATTCGGCCAAGTATACCCCGATTCAGCGCCGCGCCCAGCGTCAGTCCTCGCGCCGCCAGAGGGTTCCCTCAGGGGTGTCCTCGAGCACGATGCCGGCGGCCGTCAGCTCGTCGCGGATCGCGTCGGCCCGAGCGAAGTCGCGGCGCTGCTTGGCCTCGGTGCGCTCGGCGACCAGCGCATCGATGGCCTCGCTGTCGAGCCCGCCGGCGCCGCCCGTGCCCTTGAGCCAGGCCTCCGGCGCCTGGGCGAGGATGCCGAGAAAGCGGCCCGCGGCCAACAGACGCGCCTTGTGCCGGGGCTGCTCTGCCGCGGGGGCCTTGTGCAGCGCCTTGGCAATGGCGTGCATCTCCGCCAGGACCTGCGGCGTGTTGAGGTCGTCGCAGAGGGCGGCGTAGAACGGCTCGTCCTCGATGACGACTTCGGCGTCCGCCACGTCCGGCACGCTGCGCAGGGTGTTGTAGAAGGCCGTCAGCGTATGCTGCGCCTGCTCGAGCAGTTCCCGGGAAAAGTTGAGCGGCGAGCGGTAGTGCCCGGAGAGCAGCGCCAGGCGCAGGGTTTCCCCGGGGTACTCATTGAGCAGTTCGCGTACCGTGCGCACGTTGCCCAGGGACTTGGACATCTTCTCGCCGTCGATGTCGAGGTAGGCGTTGTGCATCCAGAAGCGGACGAACTCGCCGTCGTAGGCGCAGCAGCTCTGGGCGATCTCGTTCTCGTGGTGCGGGAAGATGAGGTCCCGGCCGCCGCCATGGATGTCGATGGTCTCGCCGAGGTGCTCGCGGATCATCGCCGAGCACTCGAGGTGCCAGCCCGGGCGGCAGCGGCCCCAGGGCGTTTCCCAGCCGGGGTCGTCATCGCTCGCGGGCTTCCAGAGCACGAAATCGCCGGGGTGGCGCTTGTAGTCGGCCACCTCCACCCGGGCGCCGGCGAGCATGTCCTCGAGGCGGCGGCCGGACAGGCGCCCGTAGCCCGCCATGGATTCCACCGCGAAGAGCACGTGGCCGTCCGCCGCGTAGGCATGGCCCCGCTCCAGCAGGCGCTCCGTGAGCCGGACCATGGCCTCGATGTTCTCCGTGGCGTGGGGCTCGAGCGTGGGCGGCAGGGCCCCGAGCTGCGCCATGTCCTCGCGGTACTTGGCCGTGAATTCGTCCGTCACCGCGCCGATAGTGCGCCCGCTGTCGCGCGCTGCGGCAATGATCTTGTCATCGATGTCCGTGATGTTGCGCGCATAGGTCACGCTGTCGTAGCGGTGCTGGAGGAGCCGGAACAGCGTGTCGAAGACCACCACCGGGCGGGCATTGCCGATGTGCGCGAGGTTGTAAACCGTGGGACCGCAGACGTACATGGTCACGGCACCGGGCAGGCGGGGCTCGAAGACTTCCTTGCGGCCCGTGGCCGTGTTGTAGAGCGCGAGGTCCCTCATGCGTCCGGCCCCTCGCCGCCGCCCCAGCGGTCGCGCAGGCCGATGGTCTCGTTGAACAGCGGCGTGCCCGGGCCGTGGCCGTGGCGGTCGGTCACGAAGTAGCCTAGGCGCTCGAACTGGAAGCGCTCCTCGGGGCTGGCGTCGGCCGCGGCGGGTTCCACCAGGGCTCCCTCGACGAGCAACAGGGACTCAGGGTTCAGGTGCTGGAGGAAGTCCTCGTCCCGGTCCGGCGAAGGGTGGGCGAAGAGCCGGTCATAGCGGCGGACCGCGGCGCGGCGGGCCGTGCCGGCATGGAGCCACTGGATGACACCCTTGGGCTTCACACCGTCCGCGGGGTCCTCGCCGAGGGTGCCCGGGACCAGCTCGGCGTATACGGTGGTGATGTTCCCGGCGCCGTCCTTGTCGACGGCCGTGGCCTCGATGACGTAGGCGCCGCGGAGCCTTACCCGCTTGCCGAGCACCAGCCGCTTGTACTTCTTGTTCGCGCTCTCGCGGAAATCGTCCGCCTCGATGAACAGCTCGCGGCCGAAAGTGAGCTCCCGGCTGCCGAGCTCCTCGCGGCTCGGGTGCCGCGACAGCGTCAGTGTCTCGCTTTCACCCTCCGGGTAGTTCGTCAGCACCACGCGCAGGGGCTCCAGCACGCAGAAGGCCCGGGGCGCATTCGCGTTGAGGTCGTCGCGGATGGCGTGCTCGAGCATCGCCACGTCGGCGACGCCGTTGGCCCGGGAGGTGCCGACCATCTCGCAGAAACGGCGGATCGACGCCGGCGTAAAGCCGCGGCGGCGCATGCCCGCGATCGTCGGCATGCGCGGATCGTCCCAGCCATCCACGTGGCCGCCGTCGACGAGCAGCTTGAGCTTGCGCTTGCTGGTGACCGTGTAGCTCGTGTTCAGGCGCGCGAACTCGTACTGCCGCGGCCGGCAGGCCACCGGCAGGTTGTCGATGAACCAGTCGTAGAGCGGGCGATGGTCCTCGAACTCCAGGGTGCAGATGGAGTGGGTGACGCCCTCGATGGCGTCCTCCTGGCCGTGCGCAAAGTCGTAGGTGGGGTAGATGCACCAGCGGTCGCCAGTCTGGTGGTGCGTCCGCTTGCGGATCCGGTAGAGGATCGGGTCGCGCAGGTTCATGTTCGGCGCGGCCATGTCGATCTTCGCGCGCAGTACCCTGCTGCCCTCGTCGAACTCGCCGGCGCGCATGCGCTCGAGGAGGTCGAGGTTCTCGTCGACGCTGCGCTCGCGGTAGGGGCTGTTGCGCCCGGGCTCCGTCAGCGTGCCCCGGTACTCGCGGGCCTGGTCGGCATCCAGGTCACAGACGTAGGCCTTGCCCGCGCGCACCAGGTGCTGCGCCCAGGCGTAGAGCTGGTCGAAATAGCTGGAGGCGAAGCGCACCTCGCCGGCCCACGCGTAGCCCAGCCAGCGCACGTCCGCGCAGATGGCGTCGATGTACTCCTGGCTCTCCTTCTCCGGGTTGGTATCGTCGAAGCGCAGGTGGCAGCGGCCACCGAACTCCTCGGCGAGGCCGAAGTTCACGCTGATCGACTTGGCGTGGCCGATGTGCAGGTAGCCGTTCGGCTCCGGCGGGAAGCGGGTCACCACCTCGGCCACACGGCCCTCGCGCAGGTCGTCGGCGATGATCGTGCGGAGAAAATGTCTCGGAGCGGGCGTTTCCATGCGCGCATCGGTACCGATCTGGGAAAAGGCGGCGCATTATACCGGCTGCGACGGACCCCTGATAGCCGCGCTGCCCGCCGCCGGGCCGTCTCGCCATCCCTGTGCAAATTCTCACAATCGTTGCCGCCGTGGTTCTCTGGGGCGCCCAAAGTCCGTATGATCGCCCGGCTTACGATGGCAGCAAGAGCTGGAACAGACATGGTCACGATGCGAACCACCTTCGGCGAGATCAAGCTGGCCCTGGACGAGGAGCGCGCGCCGAAAACCGTCGCCAACTTCCTCGCCTATGCCCGGGCAGGCCACTACGACGGAACGATCTTCCACCGCGTTATCGACAACTTCATGGTGCAGGGTGGCGGCTTCGATACGAGCATGCAGCAGAAACCCGCCGGCGAACCGATCGAGAACGAGGCCGACAACGGCCTCAGCAACGACTACGGCACCATCGCCATGGCGCGCACCATGGAGCCCCACTCCGCCACGGCGCAGTTCTTCATCAACGTGAAGGACAATGACTTCCTCAACCACAGCAGCAAGAGCATGCAGGGCTGGGGCTACTGTGTCTTCGGCAAGGTGGTCGAGGGGGAAGAGGTGCTGGAGAAGATCCGCGCCGTGCCGACGACCTCCCGCGCGGGGCACCAGGATGTCCCGGTGGATACGGTCATCATCGAGGCGGTCACGGTCGCAGACGACGCCTGACGCGCCGGCCGGTCGCCCCGGGGCTGCTTAGTCCCGCGGCGGCCCGCTGTGGAAGCGCAGCATGTCATCCGGCGCTTCGATGAGGTCCGCTTCCAGCGGCAGGAGCAGCGCCAGCCGCGCCTCCACCTCGCCCTCTCCCGCCAGGGAGCGCGCCAGCCCCAGGTAGTCCTCGAAATGCCGCGCCTCGGAGCGCAGCAGCGAACCGTAGAACGCCTCGAGTTCCGCATCCAGGCGCGGCGCCAGCACCGCGAAGCGCTCGCAGGAGCGCGCCTCGATAACGGCCCCCACCAGCAGCGTATCCACCAGCCGGCCCGGCTCGTCAGCGCGCACGAAGGCGCGCAGCTCCCGCGCATAGCGCGAGGCCGACAGCGGCGGGTAGGCCATGCCGCGCCGCTCCATGATCGCGATCACCTGCTCGAAGTGACGCAGTTCCTCCCGCGCCAGCCGCGAGAGCTTGTGCAGGAGGGGGTAGTGGTCCGTGTAGCGGTAGGCCAGGTTGAGCGCGGTGGCGGCCGCCTTCTTCTCGCAATTGGCGTGGTCCGCCAGCAGCAGCGCCCGGTTGGCCGGCGCGGCCGCCGCCTCGAGCCAGGCGGCCGGCGTGGCGCAGGGCAGAAAGGCACGTAGCGCCGCGAGGTCCGCCGCCAGGCGGTCTGCGTCGCGCTGTTGTACCAAGGTTCGCTCGCTGGTGGTCATGGTGCGCGAGTTTAGCGGCAACCGTCGTGCAGCGACAGCGCCATCTCGTCGAAGCTTCTCCGGCGCATTCACCGGGGGAATAGCATGCATAAGAAGCATTCGCTTAACCGGAATCCGGCCCTGGGCTATACTCCGCCGCCGGAAACGAGGCCGGTCCAGCACCGGCGATGACCCACCATCCGAGGACGCCACCGTGCTTGAAGCCTATCGCGAACACGTCGCCGAACGCGCCGCCCAGAACATCCCGCCGAAGCCCCTGAACGCGGAGCAGACCGCCGCCCTGGTGGAACTTCTCAAGGCCCCGCCGGCCGGTGAAGAGGAGACGCTCCTCGAACTGCTCGCCACCCGGGTACCGCCGGGGGTCGACGAGGCTGCCTATGTGAAGGCCGGCTTCCTCTCCGCCATCGCCCGCGGCGAGGCAGAGTGCGCGCTCATCGATCGCTCCGAGGCCGTGCGGCTCCTGGGCGCCATGCACGGCGGCTACAACATCGAGACGCTGGTCGCCCTGCTCGAGGATGCTGAGCTGGGCGAACTCGCCGCGACCGAACTCACGCACACGCTGCTCATGTTCGACGCCTTCCACGACGTCGACGAGCTGGCAAAGAGCGGCAACGCCAACGCCCGCGCCGTGCTCGAGAGCTGGGCCGAGGGCGAGTGGTTCACGGCGCGGGACGCGGTAGCGGAATCGATCAAGGTCGCCGTGTTCAAGGTGACCGGTGAAACGAACACCGACGACCTCTCCCCGGCCCCGGACGCCTGGTCCCGCCCGGACATCCCCCTGCACGCCCTGGCCATGTACAAGATGGCCCGGGACGGCCTGAGCCCCGACGAGCCGGGCAGGATCGGCCCCATGCAGCAGGTCGAGGCGATCAAGGCGAAGGGCCTGCCGGTCGCATTCGTGGGCGACGTGGTCGGCACCGGCTCCTCGCGCAAATCCGCTACCAACTCCGTGCTCTGGTTCTTCGGCGACGATATCCCCGGCGTACCGAACAAGAAGGGTGGCGGCATCTGCATCGGCGGCAAGGTCGCGCCGATCTTCTACAACACCATGGAAGATGCCGGTGCCCTCGTCTTCGAGGCGACCGTGGACGACCTGACCATGGGCGACGTCATCGAGATCCGCCCCTATGAAGGAAAAATCCTCAATGAAAACGGTGAGTTGCTGAGCGAATTCGAACTGAAATCTCAGGTACTGCTCGACGAAGTCCGGGCCGGCGGCCGGATCAACCTGATCATCGGCCGGGGCCTCACCACCCGCGCCCGGGAGGCGCTCGGCCTGCCCGAGTCGGAGCTGTTCCGCAAGCCGGAGCAGCCCGCCGACTCCGGCAAGGGCTATACGCTCGCCCAGAAGATGGTCGGCGCCGCCTGCGGCATGGACGGCATCCGCCCGGGCACCTACTGCGAGCCGCGCATGACCACGGTGGGCTCCCAGGACACCACCGGCCCGATGACCCGGGACGAGCTCAAGGACCTCGCCTGCCTCGGCTTCTCCGCCGACCTGACCATGCAGTCCTTCTGCCACACGGCGGCCTACCCCAAGCCCGTGGACATCGACACGCAGCACACCCTGCCGGACTTCATCATGACCCGCGGCGGCGTCAGCCTGCGCCCGGGCGACGGCATCATCCACTCCTGGCTGAACCGCATGCTGCTCCCGGACACAGTGGGCACCGGCGGCGACTCGCACACGCGCTTCCCCATGGGCATCTCCTTTCCGGCCGGCTCCGGCCTGGTCGCCTTCGCCGCGGCCACGGGCGTCATGCCCCTGGACATGCCCGAGTCGGTGCTGGTGCGCTTCAAGGGCAAGCTGCAGCCGGGCATCACCCTGCGCGACCTGGTGCACGCCATCCCCTATTACGCGATCCAGGAAGGCCTGCTCACCGTCGAGAAGAAGGGCAAGAAGAATATCTTCTCCGGCCGCATCCTCGAGATCGAGGGGCTGCCCGAACTCACCGTGGAGCAGGCCTTCGAGCTGTCCGACGCCTCGGCCGAGCGCTCCGCCGCGGGCTGCACCATCGCCCTCGGCGAAGAGACCATCGCCGAGTACCTGCGCAGTAACGTGGTGCTGCTGCGTTCCATGATCGCCGAAGGCTACGGCGACCCGCGCACCCTCGCCCGCCGCGCCGAGAAGATGGAGGAATGGCTGGCCAACCCGAGCCTGATGAAGGCCGATGCCGACGCCGAGTACGCGGCGGTGATCGAGATCGACCTCGCCGAGGTGAAGGAGCCCATCGTCTGCGCCCCGAACGACCCGGACGACGCTCGCCTGCTTTCCGAGGTGGCCGGGGACAGCGTCGACGAGGTGTTCATCGGCAGCTGCATGACCAACATCGGCCACTTCCGCGCCGCCGGCAAGCTGCTGGAGGCGCACAAGGGCACCCTGGCCACGCGCCTGTGGATCTCCCCGCCCACGCGCATGGACCAGCACCTGCTCATGGAAGAGGGCTACTACAATATCTTCGGGGCCGCCGGCGCGCGCACGGAGATGCCCGGCTGCTCCCTGTGCATGGGCAACCAGGCCCGGGTCGCGGCGAATTCCACGGTGCTCTCCACCAGCACCCGGAACTTCCCCAACCGCCTCGGCGACGGCGCCAACGTCTACCTGACCAGCGCCGAGCTCGCCGCCGTGGGCGCTGTCCTCGGCCGCCTGCCGACGCCGGAGGAATACCGGGACTTCGCGAAGGACCTCGACAGCATGAGCGCGGAGATCTACCGCTACATGAACTTCGACCAGCTCGTCGAGTTCCAGCAGAAGGCGGACGAGGGCAAGCGCATCGCCGCGGTGGAGATCACCGAGGTCGCCTGACGGCGGGCGCCCCCCGTCGCCGTG
>CAYTJQ010000072.1:0-4547 GCA_964438205.1 uncultured Alteromonadaceae bacterium | reverse complement strand
CTGCTCGACGTGCTGCCGGAGCTGGACCCGGCGCTGCGGCTCATCCCCCACGCCCAGCCGTTCTCGAAACTGAACGAGCGCCGCCAGCAGCTGCGCGAGGGGGAACTGGCCGCGCTCGCGCAGGCGGCCGGTGCCGGCAAGGCGACGCTGGCGGTGCGCGAGGGCATCTTCTTTATCGAGGTGATCCGCGAAGTGGTAATCGGCGGGCACGACCTGCTGATCACCAACGCGAGCAACGCCGCGCGGCTGCAGCGCTTCTTCAGCAACGAGGACCTGCGCCTGCTGCGCAAGTGCCCCTGCCCGGTGTGGCTGCTGCGCCCGGAGCGGCCGCCACAGCCGCGGCGCATCCTGGTCGCCGTGGACTGCGGGGTGGAATACGACGAAGAGCGGCTGGAGACCAACCGGCGCCTGAACCACCGGCTGCTCGAGCATGCGCTGGCGCTGGCTACCGCCAATCACGCCGAGGTGCACCTGGTGCATGCCTGGCGTACGCTCACCGAGAGCTACGTTCACACCCTGCTCAGCGATGTGTCCCCGGAGGAGCGGGATGAATTCGTCGAAGAACTGCAGCACCTGCACGAGGAGGGCATGCGCGCGCTGCTCGCCGACGCTGCCGGCGCCGGCCTCGAGGAGGCGCTGGCCTTCACCTCGCCGGCGACACACGTGATCAAGGGCGACCCGCGGGAGGTGGTGCCCGCGCTCGCCCGGGACCTGGATGTCGACCTCACCGTCATGGGCACCATGGCGCGCACCGGCATCGCCGGTTTCTTCATGGGCAACACGGCCGAGGCCATCATCGACCAGCTGCACTGCTCGCTGCTCGCGCTCAAGCCCGAGGGTTACGTGACACCGATCGATGGCTGAGTTCACCAGTTTCCTGCACGCGTCGCCCTTCTACGAACTGGCGGCGCTGCTCGCCCTCGCCGCCGCCGTGGCCTGCCTCGGCGGGCTGCTGCGCCAGCCCATCGTGGTCAGCTTCATCGCCGTGGGCATTCTCGCCGGCCCCTCGGGGCTGGACCTGGTGCATTCCCACGAGCAGATCGAACTGCTCGCGCAGCTCGGTATCGCCGTGCTCCTTTTCCTGGTCGGGCTCAAGCTCGACTTGCAGTTGCTCAAATCCCTCGGCGCCGTGTCCCTGGCCACCGGGCTCGGCCAGGTGGCCTTCACCGCCGGCTTCGGCTTCCTCATTGCCGTCGGCCTGGGCATGGCCGTGGTGCCGGCGCTGTACGTGGCCGTGGCCCTGACCTTCTCCAGCACGATCATCATCGTCAAGCTGCTCTCGGACAAGCGCGAGCTGGACGCCCTCCACGGGCGCATCGCCGTCGGCTTTCTCATCGTGCAGGACGTGGTGGTGGTGTTCGCCATGCTCGCGCTGTCGTCCTTCGGCGTGGGCGCGGCGAGTGAGGGGGGCGCCGGCGCCGCCTTCCTCGGCATCCTGCTCAAGGCGCTGGCCATGGGCGGCGCGGTGCTGCTCTTCGCCCGCTACGCGGCCGGACCGGTGACGAAGCTGGTGGCGCAGTCGCAGGAGCTCATGGTGACCTTCGCCATCGCCTGGGCCGTGCTCCTGGCGGCGCTCGGCAGTCACCTGGGTTTCAGCAAGGAGCTCGGCGGCCTGCTCGCGGGAGTCAGCCTGGCCTCCACGCCGGTACGCGACGCCATGAGCGCCCGGCTGGCCACGCTGCGCGACTTCCTGCTGCTGTTCTTCTTCATCGGCCTGGGCAGCCAGCTGCAGCTGGGCCTCCTCGGCGAGCAGCTGCTGCCGGCCCTGCTACTGTCCGTGTTCGTGCTGGTGGGCAACCCGCTGATCGTCATGGTGATCCTGGGCCTGCTCGGCTACCGCAGCCGCACCGGCTTTCTCGCCGGGCTCACGGTGGCGCAGATCAGCGAGTTCTCGCTGATCTTCATGGCCATGGGCGTGACCCTCGGCCACGTCGGCCAGGCGGACCTGGGGCTGGTGACGCTGGTGGGCCTGGTGACCATCGCCCTGTCGGTGTACATGATCACCTACTCGCACAGCCTCTACCGCTGGCTGGAGCGCTGGCTGCGCCTCTTCGAGCGCGCCGACCCGTCCCGGGAGCGCGGCGCCGCGCCGGTGGACACCGCGGCCGCCGACACCTTGCTCATCGGCCTTGGCCGCTTCGGCGAGGCCATCTTCAGCCGGCTGCGCGAGGGCGGGCGCAGCGTGCTCGCCGTGGACTTCAACCCGGCGCTGGTGGGCCGTGCCCGGGCCGCGGGGCTGCCGGTGCGCTACGGCGACGCCACGGACCCGGAGTTCCTCGCCCACCTGCCGCTGGAGAGAATCGACTGGGTGATTGCCGCCCTGCCCCAGCACGAGACCGGCCTCACCCACGAGGATCCCCGCCAGGTGCTGCTGGCGACGCTGAAGGCCCAGGGCTACCGCGGCAAGGTGGCGCTGTGCACCTACGACCCAACCGAGGCCGACGAACTGCGCGCCGCCGGCGCCACGGTGGTGTTCAGCCCGCACGCGGATGCGGCGGCCTGCGCGGCGACCTTCGTGCTCGGGGAGGACGCACCGCCAGGGATGGCGGCGCCGGTGGAAACTCGGTGAAGTGATCGCGGGTCAGGAGGTTGTCGGCGTAAGAACCGAAAGCCTCGGCCATGAGCTCTGCTTGCGCCTATTCGTCCCCGGCGCCGACGCCCCGGGGAAGCGCTGCCAGGCACTCACGCGTCGCGCTCACCGCCTCCGGTGTCGATGGGGATATTGACGCTGTGCGCCAGGTGCACCAGGTCGCCGCGGCGACGGCAGCCGGTCTTCTGCAGCAGCGACTTCATCTGCGTGGCGACGGTCTCCGGGCCGACGTTGCGCTGGTCCGCCACCTCGCGGTTGGTGTGCCCCCGGACCACGAGGGAGAACACGGCCGCCTCAGCCTGCGTGAAGCCGAACAGCTCGGCCACCGAATCGCCGTTGACGATGGCGGTATGCTCCGGGTCGACGACGACCATGAGGATGCCGCGCTTGGCCTGCAGGGTGCCCAGGTCATCCGCGCGCAGCAGGGAAAAGTCCGCCACGTAGGGTTCCCGCCGGGCCGGGTCGCCGAAGCGCAGGCGGATCGACCTCGCCGGCGACGCCTCCCCCTCGCCGGCGAGGCGCGCCACGGCGCTCTGCAAGGCACTGCGCGCCTGCGCCGTCACCCCACCGAGGCGGCCGTCGGGTTTCAGCTGAAACGCGTCGCGGTTATCGAGGATCTGCCGGGCCGATTCGTTCTGCAGCCAGACGCTCAGGTCCTCGCCGAGGATGAAAACCCCGAGGCGGAAGCGGTCCAGCACCTCGAGCACGGCCCGGAAGCGCCGCTTGAGGAGCACGAAGGGCCGGTTGATGGCCATGGCCTTCGCCAGGTGGGGCAGCAGCAGATCGCCGAGGGCCACGCGCTCCGCGGGAAAGCCGGGTTCGTCGTAATGCTGGGCGTAGTGGACGGTGAAGAATTCGTAGTGATGGGGCTCGCGGTTCAGCGGCGCCGTGTAACGGCTGCGGATGCCGTAGTCCCGGTCGAGGATGGCTTCGATCTGGCTCATGTCCACGGGCGGGTAGCCCCGGCGGTGGTACTCGGCCTGGATGTCCCGGGAGGCAATGAGCCGCGACTCGGTGACGATCTCCTGGATCGCCGCGTAGGTTTTCTGCTCCTCGACGAGCGCCGGCTGGTAGCTGGGCGTGGTAAAAATATCGGCCAGGCCGGGGCTCAGCCACACGGACTCGAGCGCCTGCTCGACGGCATCGCCCTGGAAGACGTTGCACGCCTTCGCACCCACGGCGGCGGCCACCCGGTCCAGCACCGTGTCCCAGCGGTCCGGGTCGGTGGCCGTGTCGTAGATGCCGAGGATCAGCTCGTTGGTCTCGGACGTCAGCATAACCGCCATGGTAGGCCAAGCCCCGCGAAGCGCAAGCTGAAGCAGACCCGGCCGTGGCTGCCAAGGACCTCGCCTGCTACGCCGGCGAAGTGACGCCGTCCGCGTTAACAGGACTGGCGGAGCTTCGGCACAAGCAGTACCAGAATAATCAGCGTCATCAGAAAGGTCTGCAGCCGCATCTTGCGGTCGATGCTTCTACACAGGGCGTCCAGTCGCTCGTCGATGGAATACGGGGCCGTTTCCATACCGTCAGGCCAGCCAGGCCTGCAGCTGGGGCACTACGAGCACGAGCGTAATCAATCCGAGCATCCAGGTGTGCAGCCGATTGACGGTGTCCTGCCTGCCGAAGCGCTGCTCAAACTTCGAATCCAAGGCAGTGATGCTCTGCGCGACCTTCGAATCCAGCGCGGTGATGCTCTGCTCAATCTTTGATTCCAGGGCAGTGGTGCGCTGCTCGATCTCTGATTCCAGGGCAGTAGTTCGCTGCTCGAACTTTGACTCCATCGCATCCAGGCGCCGCTCGATTTTCGCATCCTGCTCCGCAAAGCGCGCGTTGAGCACCTCGGTGAAGTGATCCCGGGTCAGCAGGTTGTCGGCGTAGAAGCCGAAAGCCTCAGCCATAAGTTCTGCCTGCACGTCGGCCTGCGGCTCCGGAACCGGATCGCCGGACCGGCCGCCTC
>CAYTJQ010000071.1:1545-14292 GCA_964438205.1 uncultured Alteromonadaceae bacterium | reverse complement strand
ACACATCTGTCTTCATCTGTCTGTTAAGCAACTCGCTCAGCGCCGGGCTGAGCGTTCCCGACCGAGACCGTGTCTCGACCGGGAGGCGTATTATACAGTTGGAAGATCCACTGGCAAGCCGTGATTACATCTTTTTTTGAAGCCGCTCTTGATGCAGGTCAGAGGGCCTCGAAGAGGTGGTACTTCTTCTTGCCCAGGCGCACCAGGTAGAAGCGCCCGTGGAGGGCCCGGGCGGGCGCAAAGCAGCTCGCCGGATCGCCGTTGTCGTCCCGGGACAGGGCCCGACCGTTGACCAGCACGGCGCTGTTGCCGAGCGCATCCTTGACCTGCTTGCCGGACTTGGCCATACCCGCCTCGACCAGGGTCTGGGTCAGCGTCCCGGGCAGCGCCGCCCGGTCCAAGGCGCTCGCCGGCAGGCCATCGAGTCGCAGCTGCGCGAAGTCGTCGGCCGACAGGGTCTCGAGGTCGCCGTCGAAGAGGCAGCGGGTGATGCGCTCGGCCGCGGCCAGCCCCGCGTCGCCGTGCACGAGCCGGGTCACCTCCCGGGCGAGCACTCCCTGTGCCTCCGGGCGCCCCTGGCGCTCCGCGTCGGCGCGCTCGATGGCCTCGATCTCGGCCACATCCAGGAACGTGAAGTAGCGCAGGAAGCGGTAGACATCCGCGTCCGCGGTGCCGAGCCAGAACTGGTAGAAGGCATAGGGCGAGGTGCGCGCCGGGTCCAGCCAGATCGTGCCGCTCTCGGTCTTGCCGAACTTGGTGCCGTCGGCCTTGGTGATCAGGGGCAGCGTCAGGCCGTACACCTGTTTGCCGTGCAGGCGCCGGGCCAGGTCGATGCCGGCCGTGATGTTGCCCCACTGGTCCGACCCGCCGAGCTGCAGGGTACAGTCGTGACGGCTGGCCAGCTCCGCGAAATCCAGCGCCTGCAGGATCATGTAGCTGAACTCGGTGTAACTGATGCCGGCGCCCTCGCGCTCGATCCGCTGGCGCACCGACTCCTTCTGCACCATGGCGTTCACGGAAAAGTGCTTGCCGATGTCGCGCAGGAAGGTCAACACGTCCATCCCCTGCGTCCAGTCGAGGTTGTTCACCACCAGGGCCGACTGCGGCCCCGCATCGAAGTCGATGAAGCGCGAGACCTGGTCACGGATCTTCTCCACCCAGCCGCCGACGACCTCGGGCGTGTTCAGCTGTCGCTCCTGTGCCTTGAAGCTCGGATCGCCGATGAGCCCCGTGGCACCGCCCACCAGGGCGATGGGCCGGTGACCTGCGCGCTGGAAGCGCTGCAGGGTCAGCAGCGGTACGAGGGAGCCGATGTGCAGGCTGTCCGCCGTGGGGTCGAAGCCGCAATAGAGGGTGCGCATGCCGCCATCGAGCCAGCCCGGGAGCGCCTCTTCCCCGGCGACCTGGAACAGGAGCCCGCGCGCGCGCAGGTCGGCGATCAGTGCACTACTCACGGTTGCTGCTCCTGGTTGCTGCTCATCGTTGCGGCGGCGGGTCATGGTTGCGCCGGCGGGCTGTCATCCCGGCGGGTGGACGGCGCATAGATGAAAGAGGGCGCAAGATACCCCAACGACCATGGATTGCAACTGCCCGACGGTAGCGGCATCCTGCGATATACTTCAGGCAGCATTCCAGCGGGCAAAGGCCGATGCAATTTAAGAAAACGCCCCGCGGCGCCACGCCGCTGGCACAGCGACCCCGCGTTTCCCAGGGCCACCTGCTGGCCGTGGCCGCCGTGACGGCGGCCGTCGCCATCGCCGCCCTCGTGGCGCCCGGTGGCGACGTGGAGGCGAACCGCCCCCTGGACGCCGGGGTACCCGGCGCGGCAGAGGCCGCCATCGAGGTGGCCGAGAGCGGCAGCATCGAAAGGGCGGGCGAGAAAGAGCCGGCCCCCTCCGAGGCAGCAGCCGTCCCGGAACCGCGGGAAACGCCCGAACCCGCCCCTTCCCCGGCCTGGCGCGAGCTCATCGTCCAGTCCGGCGACAACCTCTCCCTGCTCTTCAGGCGCGCCGGCTACGGCGATGGCGACGTCTATCGCATCGTGCATACCGCGCCGCAGGGCAAGGCGCTCGAGCGCATCTACCCCGGGCAGACCATCGGTTTCCTCGCCGACGATGCCGGCGCGCTGGCTGCCGTGCGCCACGTCATCGACCCGCTGCACAGCGTGGTCTACCGGCGCATGGACGGCGGCTACTCCAGCGAGCGCATCGACCGCGAACCGGAAGTGCGCCTGGCCTGGGCGTCCGGCGAGATCGACACCTCGATGTTCCTCGCCGGCCGCGACGCGGGCCTGTCCAGCAACCTCGTCATGGAGCTGGCCAACCTCTTCGGCGGCGTCATCGACTTCGCCCTCGACCCGCGCAAGGGCGACACCATGCACGTGCTCTACGAGGAGCTGTACCTCGACGGAGAGCGCTTCGATGAGGGCAACATCATCGCCGCCTCCTTCACCAACAAGGGCGAGACCTTCAATGCCTTCCGCTACACCGACAGCGCAGGGCAGGCTAGCTACTATAACGAGAACGGTGTGAGCATGCGCAAGGCCTTCCTCATGGCCCCGGTGGACTTCACCCGCATCAGCTCCAACTTCAACCTGAAGCGCCTGCACCCGATCTACAAGACCACGCGCCCGCACCGCGGCACCGACTACGCCGCGCCCCGCGGCACACCGGTTTTCGCCTCCGGCGATGGCCGGGTGATCGAGGCCGGCTATACCCGCGCCAACGGCAACTACGTGTTTATCCAGCATGGCGAGCGCTTCGTTACGAAGTACCTGCACCTGAACAAACGCAAGGTTCGCCAGGGCCAGCGGGTTGTGCAGAGCCAGGTCATCGGTACCGTGGGCTCGACAGGTGCCGCCACCGGCCCGCACCTGCACTACGAATTCCTGGTCGACGGCCGGCACCGTAATCCGCGTACCGTTCACAAGCTGCTGCCCAAGGCCAAGTCCCTGGCCTCGGCAGAGATGCCGGCCTTCCGCAGCGCTATCACCGGCGTCAGCCAGCAGCTGGCCCAGCGCCAGGCCGAGACCCGCCTCGCCAGCGCCGGGGGCCCGAGCACCGGCACCGCCACCGCCGCGCCCTGATCCGCCGTGGCCCCGGCTTACTACCTGGGCCTCATGTCCGGCACCAGCGTCGACGGCGTCGACGCGGCACTGCTCGCCTTCGAAGGCGATCGCTTCGATGTCCTCGACACCCTGGGCCGTCCCCACCCCCCCGCGCTCCGCGACGCCATCGCCACCCTGTGCACGCCCGGTGACGACGGCCTCGACGCCGCCGGCCGGGTCGACCGCGAGGTCGCCGTGGCCTTCGCGGACACCGCCCTCGCCCTCCTCGAGCGCAGCGGGGTCGACGCCGCGCGGGTGACCGCCATTGGCTCCCACGGCCAGACCGTTCGCCACCGCCCGGCGGGCGACGCTTCCTTCACGCTGCAGCTCGGGGACCCGAACACGATCGCCGAGCGCACCGGCATCACCACCGTCGCGGACTTCCGCCGCCGCGACATCGCCGCCGGCGGTGAGGGCGCGCCCCTGGCACCGGCCTTCCACCGCGCCTGCTTCGGCGCCCCGGGCCGCCGCCGGGCCATCGTCAACATCGGCGGCATCGCCAATGCCACGCTCCTGGAGGGGGAAGCGCTCGTCGCCGGCTTCGATACCGGGCCCGGCAACACGCTGCTCGACGCCTGGAGCCGGCGCCACCTGGGCGCCGACTACGATACCGGCGGCGCCTGGAGCGCCGAGGGCACGGTCATCCCGGCCCTCCTCGACGACGCCCTGTCGGACGCCTTCTTCCAGCGCGCGGGCCCGCGCAGTACCGGGCGCGAGCATTTCAGCGAGGCCTGGCTCGCCAGCCTGCTCGCCGCGGTGCCGGCCGCCGACCCGCGCGACGTGCAGGCCACCCTGGCAGCGCTCACCGCGCAGGGGATCACCCGCGGACTGGAACGCGCAGGCTTCCGTGCGGACGAGGTCTACGTCTGCGGGGGCGGGGCGCACAACGACGACCTGATGCGCCGCCTGCATCGGGCCCTCGGGCCGGCAACGCTGGCGACCACGCAGGCCCTGGGGCTGGACCCGGACTGGGTGGAGGCGGCGGCGTTCGCCTGGCTGGCTAGGGAGACGCTGGCCGGCCGGCCCGGCAATGCGCCGGCGGTTACCGGGGCGGCGGGGCCGCGGGTGCTGGGGGGAATCTATCCGGGCAGCGCCGGCGGGCGCTGGGTGGGCTCAGATTGTGAATGACGCGCCGCAACCGCAGGTGGTCGTGGCGTTCGGGTTGTTGACGATAAAGCGGGAACCCTCGAGGCCCTCGGCGTAGTCGACTTCGGAACCGGCGAGGTAGGGAAAGCTCATCGGGTCGACGAGCACCGTCACCCCGTCCATCTCGATGGCGGTGTCGTCCTCGGCCGCTTCCTCGTCAAAGGCGAAACCGTACTGGAAGCCCGAGCAGCCGCCGCCCGTGATGAAGACGCGCAGCTTGAGATCGGCGTTCTCTTCTTCCGACACGAGTTCACGCACCTTGCGCACGGCGTTGGGCGACAGGGTGAGGCTGTTCGGGTCAAAGGCTGTGGCGACGGTCATTGGCGGATTGCGCCCCGGCGTTCAAACAAGTCCGTGGAGTATGCGAAGCCCTAGCAAATCAGTCAAGTATTGCAGGCCGGCAGCCGTTGCTCCGGGAACCGGAGCCGCCTCACGGCAGCAGCCCGGGATGACCGAGACCCTCGGTCTCCGGCAGGCCCAGCATCAGGTTCATGCACTGGATCGCCTGCCCGGAAGCGCCCTTCACGAGGTTGTCCTCCGTGGCCATGATGACCGCCGTCTCCCTGCCCTGGGGTACGGCCACGGCGATCTGGCAGCGGTTGGCGCCGCGCACCACCCGGGTCTGCGGGTGCTGGCCCGCCGGCAGCACGTCGACGAAGGGCTCGTCGGCGTAGTAGTCCTCGAACACCGGCTGCAGGTCCTGCCCCGGGGTGTTCAGGCGGGCGAAGCAGGTAGCGTGGATGCCGCGGATCATCGGCGCGAGGTGCGGCACGAAAGTCACCCCCACGGCCTCGCCGGCGAGGTCAGCGAGGGACTGCTCGATTTCCGGCTGGTGCCGGTGCCCCCCCGCCCCGTAGGCCTTGAAATTGTCGCTCGCCTCGGTGAGGAGATTGTCGAGCTTCGCCTGGCGGCCGGCGCCGCTGACCCCGGAGGCCGCGCTGGCGATGAGCTGGCCGGGGGCGACGAGCCTGCCGGCGAGCAGCGGCGCGAAGGCCAGCTGGATCGCCGTGGGATAGCAGCCGGGGCAGGCGACCAGGCGGGCGCCCGCGATCGCGTCGCGGTTGAACTCGGGCAGGCCGTACACGGCCTCGGCCAGCCGCTCCGGGCAGGCGTGGGTCTCGCCGTACCACGCGGACCAGGTGTCGGCATCGCGCAGGCGGAAGTCGGCGGAGAGGTCGATCACCCGCGCGCCGGCATCGAGGAGCGCCGGCACGCTGTGCATGGCCACGTTGTGCGGCGTGGCGAAGAAGACCACATCGCAGGCCGCGAGCGCGGCGGTATCCGGCTCCGTGAAGCTGAGTTCGCAGGTACCGCGGAGGTTCGGGAACAGTTCGTCCGCCCGGCGGCCGGCCTCGCCCCGGGAGGTGATGAGGACGACCTCGGCCCCCGGGTGCGCCGCGAGCAATCGCAGCAGTTCCACGCCCGCGTAGCCCGTTCCTCCGACGATGCCGACCCTGACCATGGTGCCTCCCTTTCATAACAGCTTACCCCGGCCGCATTGGCCGGGTAGCGGGCCCGCCGCCGCGCGCGGCGGGCAAACTGCTATGATCGCATTTTTCACTGGCATCGGTCAGCGCCGTGCGCAATACCCTGGGCAGCTTCCGCCGTTCTCTCACCCGCTACGAGTCGACCCTCGCCTATGCGCTGCTGGGCGTCGTGGGCGGGCTGGTCTCGGGCAAGCGCAGCCTGCGCGGTATCGTTACCCGGGAGCGCATCGAGCGCTATTCCCTGTCATTCATCTATAGCGAAAGTTAAGGAATCCGCCATGCTGTGGTTGCGTGCCCTGCACATCATCTTCGTCGTCTGCTGGTTCGCCGGCCTGTTCTACCTGCCCCGCATCTTCGTCTACTTCGCCGCCAGCGAGGACAGCGCGACCCGGGCGCAGCTGGCGGTGATGTCCCGCCGCCTGTACCGCTTCGTCACGCCCTTCATGGTGCTGACCGTGGTCTTCGGCGTGTGGATGATCGCCCTGGCGCCGGACTACTACCTGAGCGCCACCTGGCTCTGGCTCAAGCTCGCCGGCGTGGCCTTTCTCATCGTCTACCACTTCCAGTGCGGCCGCTACGTGAAGGCCATCAACGCCGACTCCGACAGCCACGGCCACGTGTTCTACCGGTTCTTCAACGAGGTGCCGGTGCTGTTCCTCTTCGCCATCGTCTTCCTGGTGGTGCTCAAGCCCTTTTGATTCAGCCCCCTTGACGGGACCCGTAGACCCGCCGCGGGGTTGTTGCCGGGGAGGGCGAAGGCCCATAATCCGGTGGCTTCCCGTTCTCCCGGGAGCCCGTCATACCCCGCAGTGAGGACAGCATGGTCACATCGCAAGCCCTATTCGAGCGCGCCAACGCCCACATCCCCGGCGGCGTGAATTCACCGGTGCGGGCCTTCAAGGCCGTCGGCGGCACGCCGGTGTTCATCGACCGCGCCGACGGCGCCTACCTCTTCGACACCGACGGCAACCGCTACATCGACTACGTGCTGTCCTGGGGCCCGATGATCATGGGCCACAACCACCCGGAGGTGCGCGAGGCGGTGGTCCGCCAGGCCGAGAAGGGGCTGTCCTTCGGCGCACCGACCGAACTCGAGACGCAGCTGGCGGACCGCATCTGCGAGATCATGCCGAACATGGACCTGGTGCGCATGGTCAACTCGGGCACCGAGGCCACCATGAGCGCCATCCGCCTCGCCCGCGGCTACACGCACCGGGACAAGATCGTGAAGTTCGAGGGCTGCTACCACGGCCACTCCGACTCACTGCTGATCAAGGCCGGCTCCGGCGCCCTCACCCTGGGCGTGCCCAGTTCCCCGGGCGTGCCGGCCTGCCTCGCCGAGCACACCATCACACTCACCTACAACGACACCGAGGGGCTGCGCCAGTGCTTTGCGGAGCACGGCGACCAGATCGCCTGCCTGATCGTCGAGCCGGTCACGGGCAACATGAACTGCGTGCTGCCCAAGCCCGAGTTCCTCACCGCCATGCGCGAGGTCTGCAACGAGAGCGGCGCCGTGTTCATCCTCGACGAGGTCATGACCGGCTTCCGCTTCGGCCCCCACGGCGCCCAGGGCCACTACGGCATCGAGGCGGACCTCACCACCCTCGGCAAGATCCTCGGCGGCGGCATGCCCGTGGGCGCCTTCGGCGGCAAGCGCGAGATCATGGAGCACATCGCGCCCCTCGGCCCCGTGTACCAGGCCGGCACCCTGTCCGGTAACCCCATCGCCATGGCGGCGGGGCTGGCCACCATGGACATCATCACCCGGCCCGGCTTCTACGAGCCGATCTTCGAGCGCACCGAACGTCTCTGCCACGGCCTCGAGGCCGCCGCGAACAGCGCCGGCGTGCCCTTCACCACCAACCACGCGGGCACCATGTTCGGCGGCTTTTTCACCAACGCGCCGACCGTGGAGAACTACGCCGACGTGATGGCCTGCGACACAAAAACCTTCGGCCGTTTCTTCCATCGCATGCTCGAGCACGGCGTGTACCTGGCGCCGGCCTCCTACGAGGCGGGCTTCATGTCGGCCGCGCACACGGACGCCGACATCGACAAGACCATCGAGGCGGCCAACATCGTCTTCCACATGCTCACCGCCGGGAGTTCCGGCGCATGAGCTTCGCCAGCAGCCGGGGGCCCTACCCCACCACCCGCCTGCGCCGGCTCCGGGCCAGCACTTTCGCCCGCGCCCTGGTCCGGGAGAACGGCCTGACCCCGGCGGACTTCATCCTGCCGGTGTTCGTCCTCGAGGACAGCGGCGAGCGCGAAGCCGTGCCCTCCATGCCCGGCGTGGAGCGCCTCTCCGTCGACCTGCTGGTCGAACTCGCGAAGGAAGCCCACGGCCTGGGGATTCCCGCCATCGCCCTGTTCCCGGTGGTGCCGGCCGAGCGCAAGAGCCTGCAGGCCGAGGAGGCGTACAGCGCTGACGGCCTCGCCCAGCGCGCCGTGCGCGCCCTGAAGGACGCCGTGCCGGAGCTCGGCGTGATGACCGATGTCGCCCTCGACCCGTTCACCACCCACGGCCAGGACGGCATCATCGACGACAACGGCTACGTGCTGAACGACATCACGAAGGACGTGCTGGTGAAGCAGGCCCTGTCCCACGCCGAGGCCGGCGCCGACGTGGTCGCGCCTTCGGACATGATGGACGGGCGCATCGGCGCCATCCGCGAGCTGCTCGAGAGCGAAGGCCACGTGAACACGCTGATCATGTCCTACGCCGCCAAGTACGCCTCGAGCTACTACGGCCCCTTCCGCGACGCGGTGGGTTCCGCCGGCAACATCAAGGGCGGCAACAAGTTCAGCTACCAGATGGACCCGGCGAACAGCGACGAGGCCCTGCACGAGTGCGCCCTGGACCTGGCCGAGGGCGCTGACATGATCATGGTCAAACCGGGCATGCCCTACCTCGACATCGTCCGCCGGGTGAAAGACGAGCTCAAGGCGCCGACCTTCGCCTACCAGGTGAGCGGCGAGTACGCCATGCACAAGGCGGCCTTCGCCAACGGCTGGCTGCAGGAAGAGGTGGTAATGCTGGAGTCGCTGCTGGCCTTCAAGCGCGCCGGCTGCGACGGCATCCTCACCTACTTCGCCCTCGACGCGGCGCGAGCGTTGCAGTAACGGGGTACCCGGTGCGCACTGCCGCCCTGCTCCTCGCCGCAGCCCTCTTTCCCCTCCCCGGGCACGCCGAGTGCGGCTGCCTCTGGGAGGGCAGCTTCGCCGACGTGCAGGCGGGGGCGGACCTGGTCGTCGCCGGCACCGTCGAGCAGCGCAAGGGCAACTCCATCGACGTGGCCATCGGCCGCACGCTGCGCGGGGAAGGCTGGCGCGAGCGGGTGCGCGTGTGGCTGCAGACCGGAGACTACTGCCGCCCGCCGGCGGAGGACTTCCCCGAAGGCAGCCGCTGGGTGCTGGCGCTGTCGCGCATCGACGCCGTCCCCGAGGGCGGCTTTAACCCGGCCACGCCGAACCAGAGCTACGGCCGCGAGGGTGACTACGTCCTCTCCAGCTGCGGCGGCTATTGGCTGCGCTGGACCGGCGACGCGGTCACCGGCAACCTCGTGGATGCGCCGCGCTGGGCGCGGGAGCCGGAGATGACCCCGGTGCTGCTGGACGTACTCGAGGCCTACGTGGTCGGCCGCATCGACCAGGCACGGCTGAAGGAAGCGAGCCGGGAGGACCCGGCGCTGCGCGAGCTCATGCTGAATACCCGCCAGTTCCTCCTCCACGGCGACGCCGCAAAGCCCGAGTAGCTCAGTCGCGGCGCCAGGGCCGCCGCTTGCCCCCCGGGCCAGTCACCAAGTCCATCAGCTCGTCGAGCATGCGCAGGGACAGGCCCCAGATGCGCCGCCCCTGGTAGAAGTAACAGGGCAGGGTCAGGGAGACGGGCTTGCGCTCCCAGACCATGGTCTCCCGGTTATCGGTGTCGAGGAGGAACTCCAGCGGCACCCAGACCACCTCGGCGACCTCGTGGTTGGGGGCGAAGGCGACCTCCCGCCGCAGGCGGAAGACGAAGGGGCTGACCGCCATGCCCAGACCGCGGACCCGCGAGCGCGCGTTCACCTCCGACAGCCGGCCGACGCACTCGTCGGTATGGAGGACCAGGCCGACCTCCTCCTCCGTCTCGCGCACCGCCGTGGCGAAACCGTTGGCGTCGATGCGCTCCATGCGCCCGCCGGGAAAGGCCATCTGCCCGGACCACGGGTCCCCCGGGCGCTCCGCCCGACGGATCATGAGCACGCACAGCTCCCCCTCGCGCACCTGCAGCACGAGCGCGACCGCGCAGCGCTTCATGAAGGGGCGCAGGCGGTGGCGCTTCGGGCGGTGGTCGGCGAGGCGGGTCTCGACGAGGTTCAGGAGTGCGACAGACACGGGCCCGGGCCGTTGGGAGTTGCGCCCGATTAAGCCAGCCGTATCCTGCCGAGGCAAGGAAACCGGCCACGCGGCTCGGCGCACCCGCCTACAATCGCAGGCCCTGCCAAGGTAGCATTGGCGCCTCCCACCGACCGGCCCCGCCGGCCCCCCCCAGCGCCGGAGCTCACCTTGAACACCCCCGACACCCTGCTCACCGTCGCGAACCTCACCGTAAGCTACCGCGCGCGCCCCGTGCTGCGCGGCCTGACGCTGAGCATCCACCGGGGCGAGCAGTGGGCGGTGCTCGGCCCCAACGGCGCCGGCAAGACCACCCTCGCCCGCGTGCTCGCCGGCGAGCTCGGCCACTACACCGGCACGGTGGAGCGCACCGACACCCTCGCCCACCACGGCATCGCCTACGTCTGCTTCGAGCGCGCACGGGCGCTGGTTGACCGCGACCGCAAGCTCGACGTCTCGGAGTTCAGCGCCGACGCGCGGGACCCGGGCACCCGCGTCGTCGACCTGTTGCCGGCCACGGTAGAGCGGGACCACTGGGTGGAACTGCTGGGCCTCGGTCCACTGCTCGAGCGCGGCCTGCGCTACCTGAGCACCGGCGAGCTGCGCAAGGCGCTTCTCGCCAGCGCTATCCTTGCGCGCCCCGGCCTGCTGATCCTCGACAGCCCTCTCGACGGCCTGGACGCGGCCAGCCAGGCGAAGCTGCACACGGCCCTCGACGCGTTGCTGGCCAGCGACCAGTCCGTGCTGCTGCTGGCACGGGACCCGGCGGACATCCCTGCGGCCATCAGCCACGTGCTGCTCCTCGACACCGGCCGGGTCGCGGCGGCCGGGGAACGGGATGCCATCCTGGCCGCGCCCGACACCGAAGCCCTCATGCTGCCGCCGCTGCCGCCCCTCGGCGACCTGCCCCCGCCGCCGCCCGGTGCGCCGCGGGCACCGGCCGACGCGCCGCTCATCGCCCTGCGCGACATCGCCGTCAGCTTCGATGACGCGGCCGTCCTCGCCGGCGTGAGCTGGACCTTCGATCACGGCCAGCACTGCGCCATCGCCGGCCCCAACGGCTGCGGCAAGTCGACGCTGCTCGGGCTCCTCACCGGCGACAACCACAAGGCCTACGGCCAGGACGTGACCCTGTTCGGCCGCCGGCGCGGCAGCGGTGAAAGCGTCTGGGACATCAAGCGCTATTTCGGCCAGGTGGATACCCAGCTGCAACTGACCTTCGCCCGCGGCATGCGCGTGGTGGAGGTGGTGACCTCCGGCTTCTTCGACTCCCTCGGCCTCTACGACGACTGGGGCGACAGCCAGCGCGCGCTCGCCGAGGCCTGGCTCGAGGCGCTGGCCCTCGGCGAACTGGCCGCGGCCCGCTTCGACGACCTCTCCTTCGGCCTGCAGCGCACGGTCCTCCTCGCCCGGGCCATGGTGAAGGGTCCGCAGGTGCTGGTGCTCGATGAGCCCACCCTGGGCCTCGATGCCTGGCACCGCCGGCTGCTGCTGCGCGCCGTGGACCACGTGGCCGCCGGCAGCGACAGCCAGCTGCTCTTCGTCAGCCACTCCGCCGGCGACCGGCCGGCGTGCATCAACCAGCGAGTGGATTTCCTGCCCGGGGACGGGGCCTTTACGGTACGCGTCAGCGGGTAAAGCGCGCCAGCGCGCTGCACTCGCTGCCCTGGCAGTAGAGCAGCCCGCGCTCGGCGAAGGCCTTCGCCTGGGCCGCGTTGCCGGCCGCGGCGTGGGTCCGCGCCAGCTCCAGGTAGAGCGCACCGCGGGCCGGGTCCAGGCGCTGCGCACGCTCCAGCAGCGCCAGGGCACGCTCCGTTTCGCCCCCCTCGCGGGCGTTCCGCGCCTGCGCCAGGAGACCGGTCACCGCATCGGTCGCAGGCTCAGCGGGTGGGGGGGGCGG
Organism: uncultured Alteromonadaceae bacterium; assembly: GCA_964438205.1. Lineage (GTDB taxonomy): Bacteria > Pseudomonadota > Gammaproteobacteria > Pseudomonadales > Halieaceae > Pseudohaliea. Next base: position 2,276 of record CAYTJQ010000071.1, on the reverse strand, counting down.
TTCGGGCGCCGGCGTGGGCCGGCCGCTCTCCCCGGGCGGGGTGACCACCGGCGCGGGAGCCTCCCGCGGCGGGCTGCCGGCACAGGCGGCAAGCAAGGTGGCAAGGGCGAGGACCGGCACACGGCGCAGGCTCATGATTCATCTCCAAAAAGGCGCTGGAACCAGTCCCGCACCGGGTTGCCGCGGCGAGCACAGGGGCTTTTGCCCCCGGGCTGGCTGCCATCGATGAAGGGTAAAAGCCGCGCGCCTTCGCAGCCCTCGCGGCTGGCAAGCCCCGTGGCCTCGTCCACCCAGTGCAGCGACACGCCGCCGGGCATGCGGTAGGCGAGCGGCCGGCGCGCGGCTGCGGCCATGAAGTCGGACCAGATGCGTCCGGCGCCGGTGGCTCCGGTGAGCCCCGTGGCCAGGTTGTCGTCGTGGCCGATCCAGCTCACCGCCAGCAGGTCGCCGGAGAAACCGGCAAACCAGGAATCGCGGAAACCGTCCGTTGTCCCCGTCTTGCCCGCCACCGCAAATTCCTGCGGCAGCCGGCGATAGACCGTGCGCCCGGTGCCCTCGCGCACCACGGCGCGCAGGGCGTAGTGCAGCAGGTGCACAGCGCGCTGGTCCACGCGCCGGTCGTAGGCGAGCGGGTAGCGCTTCAGCGGGTCGCCGCGGGCGTCGACGATATCGCGGATGCTGCGCAGCGGCATGCGGAAGCCGCCGGCGGCGATGGCCTGGTAGAGCCGCGC
>CAYTJQ010000071.1:0-1445 GCA_964438205.1 uncultured Alteromonadaceae bacterium | reverse complement strand
CGCAGCGGGCTGTCGTCGATGCGCGTGGCCAGCGTGTAGCGCTCCGGCTGTTCCAGCGCCGCCAGGTACACTGCCGGCTTGAGCAGGGACCCGGCGGGCCGGCGCGCATCCAGCGCCCGGTTGAAGCCGGCGTAGCGCACCTGCCGGCCGCCCACGAGCGCCGCCACCTCGCCCGTGTCCACCCGGGTGACGATGCTCGCCGTCTCCAGCTCGGCGTCGAGGCCGCCGAGCACCGCATCGGTGCTGCGCTCCAGCTGGCGCTGCAGGATCGGGTCAAAGGGGGTGAAGATGCTGAGGCCCAGGGTCGCGAGGTCCTCCTCGCGGTACTCCTCGCGCAGCTGCCGGCGCACGAGGTCCAGGTAGGCCGGGAAGGCGTCGCGCACCCGCGGCGCCCGGTTCACCCCCAGGGGCATGGCCCGGGCCACCGCCGCCTGGCCGTCGTTGATGATGCCGGCCTCGGCCATCTCGTCGAGCACGAGATTGCGCCGCTCGGTCGCCCGCTCCGGGTTGCGCAGCGGGTTGTAGAGGCTCGGCCCCTTGATCATGCCGACCAGCAGCGCCTGCTGGTGCAGGCCGAGCTGTTCCAGCGGCGCCTGGAAGTAGTGCCGCGCAGCCAGCGCAAGGCCGTGGATGGCGCGCGGTCCCTCCTGGCCCAGGTAGACCTCGTTCAGGTAGCTCTCGAGGATCGCGTCCTTGCTGTAGTGCAGCTCCAGCAGCACCGCCATGGCGATCTCGGTAAGCTTGCGCACGATGGTGCGCTCCGGGGTCAGGTAGTAGTTTTTCACCAGCTGCTGCGTGATGGTGCTGCCGCCGGCCACCACCCGGCCGCTGCGCAGGTTGGAGAACGCCGCCCGGGCGATGCCGGTGATGGAGAAACCCCAGTGCTCGTAGAAGCGCCGGTCCTCCACGGCCAGCAGCCCCGCGACCAGCGTCTCCGGCACGTCTTCCAGCCGCACCAGGATCCGGTCCTCCCCGTGCGACGGGTAGATGCCGCCGATCTGCAGCGGGTCCAGCCGCATGAGCGGCACGTCGGCGTTGCCGCTCACCAGCGCCGACACCCGCCCCCCGCTCAGCACCAGCCGCACACCCCGCGCCGGCTCGAGCTCGCTGGGGAAGGCAAAGCCGCGGGTGTAGATGTCGAAGACGTTACCATTGCGCGAGTACTGCCCCGGGGCCCGGGCACTCATGACGGGCTTGTAGCCCAGCAGCTCCAGCTCCCAGGCGAGATCCTCCGCCGCCAGCGGCGCGCCCACGAACAGCTCCAGGGGCCGCGCATACACCTTGGCGGGCAGGGCCCACATGCGGTCGGAGAAAGTCGCCGTAATCCGCGCATCGAGCATCACCACGCCCACCGCGGCGAGGAGCAGGAGCACGATGGCGAGTTTGAGCAGCGGCCGGCGGGTCTTCGTCATGGGCGGCGAGTTTACCTTATCGGAGGTTTGACT
>CAYTJQ010000070.1:0-14879 GCA_964438205.1 uncultured Alteromonadaceae bacterium | reverse complement strand
CGCAGCGCGCCGCCGAGCGAGAGCTTGGTTTCCAGCCGGTAGGGCAGGCCGCTGTCGGGCGGTTCGTCCATGAGGTCTCGCAGGAGCGCCAGGGAGCCGAGAACGCTGACTCCCGCTTCCAGCTCGACGACCGCTTCGCCGTAGGCCGGCACCGTGACCGCCTGGCTGCTCACACCCGAGAGCGCTTTCTTCTCGCGCAGGTAAACCTGGTAGGCCAGGCCCTCGATGGCCAGTGCCTTCGTATTCGGGTTCTGCACCCGCAGGCGCAGGCCGAAGCGGGCCTCCAGCCCCTCGGCGGGGAGCGGCCTGAGCCCCACGAGTTCCACCGTCGGCTCGTCAAAGTCGGTCATCGTTGTGGCACAGGCTGCCAGGCAGAGTGCTGCGATCATTGACGCCAGGGCGGCCAATGGTCTTGTGGGCTTGGGCTTGGGCGACATCATCGTATCCTACGCTAAGCGCAAATGCTTGCAGACGAGGTGCCGTACAGCAAGCAGGTTCTGCGTGGCCTCAATCTTCCAGAGGGGCCAGGGCCGTGATGCCGCCCACCGGTGCCAAAGCCGTCCGGTGACTCGGCGGCAGCATCGGATTGATCCCGTGGTAGAAAATAGACGTCATCAAGGCGGCGTGGGGGGTGTACACGGTTCCGTCCGCAGCAAGAACGATCGCGGCCTCGCTGCTGTCGGGCAGCGGGCTCACGCCCAGAACCTGCCCGTTAGCCGGGTTAATGGAGGCCAGCACTGCCGCGTGGGGTTGTGTCAATGGAGCGGTCCCCGGGGCTGTGAAGGTGTAACCGAGAATCAGCACCACGAGCAGGTGTCCGTTGCCGAGGGTCTGGACGCTATTGATCACGGCGCGGGGTTTCGGGTCCTCGAAGAAGGGTGGCAGGGGCTGGCGAGGCGGCAAGCGGTCGGCGGCGATCTGGTCGTAGCTGTGGCACCAGCGCGCTCGACCGTGCTCGGGATCGACCGCACTCAGGCGGGAGGGCCCCGTCGTACTGGTTGTGGATCCCGTGTAGACGGTCCCGTCCCGTCCTACCGTGGGCGAGGCAGCTGTCGCCGCCGGACTGTAGCGCCAACGAAGTGCTCCGCTCTCACCGTCGAAGGCAAGCAGTTCGCCGCGATGGTTCCCGGTATAGACCGTCGCGCCGTCCGGCGACAGGCTCGGTGTCACTGAACATCGGCCGGGAAAAACCGCTTCGAAGGCGGTCGTCAGCCCAGCCCGGGTTTCTCGCAGTGCCAGCAAGCGGCTTTCATCCGGCCGTTCACCGGCGAACGGCAGGTAAATGTGCCTGCGCTCCACCGTCACGGCCGGTGAGTTCGTCACCGGAAAGGCGGTTCCGAAGAAGCCCGGAAACAGCGCCGATGCGGTGCCCGGGTCCATGAGCCCCTGCCAGGTACCCGGCGGCACGGCCGCCGGAGGCGGCGGTGCGCCCGGCGTCAGCCGCAGGGGTGCATAAGCGGGCTTTCCGCTGTAACGGTCTAGAAACAGGGCGGTACCGTCCAGGGCGATGCCGCCAACATGCCCGGCGGGGGAAAAGATGGCGGAGGGGAACCCCTCGTGGATGCCGAGGGGCGCGAGCGGCGTGCGCCAGCGGATCGCTCCATCGGTCGAGAAACACCAGAAGGCCTTCTCGTCGGCCACGTAGACAGCGCCCTCTCCGTCCAGCAGGGGAGCGAAGGGACAGGCCCGCGGGCCGAGTTCGTCTCCCCCGCGCCAGGGATCACTCTGCCAGAGCACCTCGCCCCGGTCGTCGAAACAATGCAGGTGGCTGTGAGCGCTACCGCGGCCGGTGCAGCTGTAGAGGCGCCCTTCGCCGTCGATGGCCGGGCCGAAGAGTACGGCCGCCCCATCGAACTGCCGCCAGCACTGCCTGTAGCGGGCCGCAGTGGGGTAGGGCGGCGCGTCGGCATTATGGCTGTCGCCGTGAATACTGTTCCACTGCGCGCGCTCCCAGGGGTGGGTCACCGGGTTCACAACCCCGGTACCTCGCTCGCGTACACCGCCTGGCAGAGGCTGCGCGAGCGCGGGTCGCCGACCAGGTCTGCTCCCATCCTGTTACAGACATAGGCGAAGGCAATACCGGCTTCAGGTTCGGCGCAAGCGAAAGACCCACCCCAGCCGCTATGCCCGTAGACGCCCGGGCGAGGGCCGTAAAGCCCGGCGGTGTTCCGAAGCACGCCGGCGCACCAGGCGAGCGGCATCTGGAGGAGGCGGTCGGGTCGTTCGGAGCGCACCGTGCACAGGTCGGCCAGCGTGGCGGCGCTGAGAAGTTCCGCGCCGTCCAGCCTGCCGCGGGTGGCGATGATCGAGAGCAGGCGCGCAAGTCCCGCTGCGCTGGCGTGTCCGTTGGCGGCCGGGAGGCTGGCATCGCGCCAGGCGTCCGTCGCCGAGGCCTCAGCCGTGATTGGCGGGTTGGTCAGGGCGGCGACGGCGTCGGCCGGCGCGTTGTGCAGCGCAATTAAATCAGCGTCGGGGGGACCTTCGAGACGGGCGACTCTGCTGCGTGCCTCTCCCGGGCAGCCGAGGTAGTAGTCCGGGGCGGCTTCGCCGTGGAACAGTTCCTCGGTCCAGTTGCGCAAGTCCCGACCGGTCGCGCCGCGGACCAGCCCATCAGCCAGGAAACCGAAGGTAATGGGGTGGTAGCAGGTGTCTTCCCCGGGTGCATGCCATGGCGCCTGTGCCGCAAGCTGCGCTGCCCGCGCCTCGTTGTCGTACAGCGCTTCCAGGGTCAGCGGGTCCCTGAAACCCGCCAGCCCGGCCTGGTGGGACAGCAGCTCTGCGACCGTGATGTTCTCTTTCCCGGCAGCGGCGAAGGCCGGCCAGTAGCGGCAGACCGGTGCGTCGTAGGCCAGCGCGCCGCGATCCACCAGCACGGCGATGGTCAGCGCGGTGATCACCTTGGTCGTTGAATAGACATTGACCAGCGTATCGCTGGTCCAGGGTTCGCCCCCGGTTGCATCCCGGACGCCGCCAGCGAGGTCGACAACAAGTTCGCCGTCGCGGAACAGCGCGAAGGCGGCCCCGAGCTCCGGACGGTCCCGGTCTGCCGAGAAGTTATCCCGGAAAGCCGTGACGACCGGCTCGAAGCCCGGGGCGGCAAAGCCACGCACGGTCGGGTCGGCGACGTTCAAAGCGCGTTGAAGCGCACCGTGGCGCCCCAGGTGCGTGGTGCGCCGTAGGTGCTGCCACCGTTCCCGATACCGTTGTCGAAGGCGTGCAACCGATAGGTCTCGTCGCCCAGATTCTTTCCCCACAGTGCTATCTCCCAGCGATCGCTGGCGCTGCTTAGCGCCAGCCGTGCTCCCCAGAGCCCGTAGTCCGCCGTCGCCAGGAAGGGAATGTTTACGGCTTCGCGGAATGCTTCATCGGTGTAGGAATAGTCTACCTGTGCCGACAGTAGCCCCAGCGAACCCGCTTCCCACTCGTAGCGGGCGAAGGCGTTGTAGCTCCATTCGGGGGCGTTGGGCAGCTCATTGCCCTTGGGGATGGCTCCGCCACCGGGGGCGCTGAAGGCGCCGAGCTCGGTGTCGAGGTAGCCGACATTGGCCTGCAGGGACAAACCCTCCAGCGGCTGCCAGAGCAGGTCTGCCTCCAGGCCCGTGATCTCCGCTTCATCGACATTGGACAGCTTCAGTACCGACAGCTGGCCTGCATCCACCTGGGTGAACGTCTGTACGTCGCTGTAGTCGTAATAAAACACCGCACCGTTCAGGCGCAGGGTGTTGTCCAGCCACTGTGACTTGATGCCGGCCTCCCAGGCGACCAGTGTTTCCGGCGCAAAAGCCTCCAGCTGGGTGGAACTGGTGACGAAGCCTCCGCCGAAGAAACCTCCGGACTTGAAGCCACGGGCCACGCTGCCGTAGAGCATGAATTCCTCAGCCGCCTGCCAACTCAGGGCGAGGCGCGCTGATGGCTCCTGGTCGGTAATGGTCTGGTCGTTGAAGGCGATGGGTACGGGTCCCGTCAGGCCGGGATTGCAGACAGGGCTCAGCAGGCAGGAGGTGCCGAACGGGTTCAGATCCTGCATCCCGCCGGTGAAGCTCTTCTCCTCGTCGGTCATGCGCAGCCCCAGCGTCAACGTCCAGTCTTCGCTGAAGTGCCAGTCGCCCTGGGCAAAGAGGGCGGCCGACCGCGTTTCCTGCTCCGAAGCGATGAGCACGCGCGTGGCGAAGAGGTCATCGAGGGAGCCGGGGACATCGATCTGCACATCATCCCGGGCGTAAAACGCCCCCAGTATGAGGTCGAGGTCTGTCGCGGGTGAAAAGGTGTAGCGCAATTCCTGGCTGAACTGCTCCACGTTGTCGAGCACGTCGAATTCCGCCTGCACGAAGGGGCTGGCGTCGGTGTCGTTGAACGCCTCGCGCTCGAAATCCATCCAGCCGCTCACTGAGCTCAGCGTGCCCGGACCGATGTCCCAGTTGATGCGCAGTGTCGCTGCGCGGCTGTCACTGTTGAAGCGGGCGTCGTTATTCCAGTCGCCCTCGAAGGGGTCACCGTCGTTGTCGGCGTAGCCGAAGGCATCGGCACACCGGGAAGGGTCTCGCCGGCCCGCAAGAATCGCCGGACAGGGCTGCGGGGGGAAGCTTCCCGCTTCGAGCGTGCCGAAGTGCTCGAATTGTCCTACCTCCGAGCGCGATCGGCTGGTCTCAAGCTTCAGGTTGACGTCGAGGCGGTCGGTCGCCAGCCAGGTGGCCTGCAGCCGGCCGGCGTACTCCTTTCGCTCGCCGATATCCTCGCCGCCGAGGGTGCGGCTCTCGTAGAAGCCCTCGCCCTGCTCGACGACCTTGCCTGCGACGCGGATCGCCAGCGAGTCGGAGATGGCCCTGTTGCCCATGAACTCCGTCTCGAGAAGGTCGTAGGCACCGGCACCGAAGCTCACCTGCCAGTCGTCCTCAAAGCCGGGCGCCGCGGAAACAAAGCTGATGGCGCCACCGGTGGTGTTGCGTCCGTAGAGGGTGCCCTGCGGACCCTTGAGTACCTCTACCCGTTCAATGTCATAGAGCTGGAAGGTGAGCTGAGTGGTCGAAGTGAGGAAAACCTCGTCGAGGTACACGCCCACGGTCGGATTATTATTGGCGCTGAAGTCATTGAGACCGACACCGCGGATGGTGAATACCGGGAACAGCCCCGGGGAAATCTCCTTGACGTTGATGTTCGGGCTGACTGTCTGCAGGTCTAGCGGTGTTTCGATGCGCCGTTCCTCCAGCGCCAGGCCGTCGAGGCTGCTGATGGCCATGCCGATGTCCTGCTGCGACTGCTCCCGCTTCTGCGCCGTGACGATCACTTCCTCCAGCTGTGCCCGGCTGCCGGCGCTGCCGAGGGCGAGGATGGAGCTGACGGCAAGGACGAGGGTTCTTTCCCGGTTGGTAGGGCTCATAGCAGGCCTCCTGTTATCTCTTATTTGCTATGAGCCGACTGTGGCCGCCAGGCCGCTGCCGCGAAAGGACGCGGGGGTGCAAGCCGAGGGGGACTTTTTAGCTCAGTCCTGCTGCCTGAGGCGTTCCCGAAAGCGGCCTGGGGGTTGACCCATCACCCGCTGGAAGGCGCGGCGAAAACTGCGCGCGTCAGAGAAACCTAGCTGTGCTGCCATTGCCTCCGCCGTGTAGCCGGCGTGGAGCAGCTGGACGGCGTCCTCGGCAATCACCTGGTCGCGCAGCTGCCGGAAGTCGGTATCCCGGCGGGCGAGCTGCCGGCGCAGCGTGGCGACGCTCATGCCGATGGAGGAAGCGATGGCCGCCTGCTTCTGCACCCCCTGGCGCAGGGCGCGCTGCACGTAGTCGACGAGCGTGTCGTCGTCGAAGTGGGATGGGTGCTCGCGCAACTGCTCCAGCAGTACCTCGTACATGCCCCGGCGCCAGGTGCTGAGTGGCGGCCGCCGTGACGGCAGGGCCGCTATGCTTTCCGGGTAGACCAGCGTAACGCCATCCCCTTGGTACCGTATGGGGCACCCGAGTGTTGCCATCAGCTGGGTGCCGACACTGCGCCGCTCCGGGTGCGTGATGAAGCGGGTCAGTGGCAGTGGCGAACCCACGAGCCAGCGGAAGGTGCAATGCCAGGGCAGGCAGGCGATCTCCAGGTAGAGCTGGTGCCGACGGTCGAGCTGCCGGGGAAACAGGGCCGTCAGCAGGAGCTCGCTGTGCCGGCTGCGCAGCGTCAGGCGGAGGTCGTCCTGCAACAGGTTCGCCGTCGCGCAGAAGACCTGCATGGCCTCGCCGAGGGTCTCCGCATGCAGGGCCCGGGCAACGATGATCTCGGTAAGTCCCGCCGGTTGTGCCCGACGGCCCAACCCCAGCAACTCGTCTCCGGTGGCAGCGATCTGCGACGAGAACAGGCGCCAGACTGCGTCGACGCCGAGAAAGCCCCGGGTGTCTGCCAGCGTCTCCTGCGGGATGCCGGCGCCGTCGGCAGCTGCCGCACTGATCGAGCCCAGTACTTCGCGCAGCTCACCGATGCGTAGCAGGGGGATCGCCACGGCGCTTAAGAGCCGGGGACCGGGCAGCCCGCTGAATAGCCGTTAGACCGCCTCGTCAGCCCATGCGGTGCAGCGCGCAGAGCTTGTTGCCGGAAGGGTCGCGCAGGTAGGCGAGGTAGAGTTTGCCGAGGCCGCCCTCGCGCACGCCGGGCGGATCCTCGCAGCTGGTACCCCCGTTGGCGACGCCCGCGGCGTGCCAGGCATCGGCGGCTTCCGGGCTGGCGGCGGCGAAGCCGATGGTGCTGCCGTTGCCACAGCTGGCAGGCTGGCCGTCGATCGGGGCGGTCAGCGCCAGGATGCCACTGTCGGTCATGTAGAACACGCGGCCCTGGTCGTCGGTGACGCCGGGGCCGTGGCCAAGGGCGCCGAAGGTTGCGTCATAAAAAGCCCTGGCTGCTTCGAGGTCATTGGCGCCGAGCATGATGTGGCTGAACATGCGGTGTCTCCTTATCCGTATCTTTTATGTACAGGGCGGTTGCGTGCGCGGCGAGTATAGCCCGGCGGCGGCTGTAGTGGGAGCCGCCGGCTTCCGTGTTGGCCCGCGTCTCGGCTAACGTGCCGGCATCAGGTAGATCTCGCGCACACAGTTGCGCGGCTCGGCGGCAACGGCGTGGAGCACCGCGGCGGCCACGTCCTCCGCGTCGAGCTTGTCGGGCTTCGGCTCGTCGAAGAACGGCGTGTTGACCATGCCCGGCGCGATGACAGTGCAGCGGCCCTGCCAGGTCTTCATCTCTTCGGCGAGGTTCTGGGCGAAGCCGTGCACGAACCACTTGCTGGCGCCGTACACCGAGCCCTTGATCGTGTTGCGCCCCGCCGCGGAGCCGGTCATGAGAAAGTGCCCGGTGGTCTTGCGCAGGTGGGGGAGGGTGAGCTTCGCGGTGTACAGGAGCCCGTGTACGTTGACGGCGAGCATGCGGTCCCACGCTTCCGGGTCGCCCCCCTCGACCCCCGGTGTGTCGAGGCCGGTGCCGGCGTTGGCGAAGGCCGCGTCGAGGCGGCCGAAGCGCTCGATGCCGGCATCGACCACGCGGGCGAGGCTCGCGTAGTCCCCGGCGTCGGCGGCCACCCCGAGGGCCTGCCCGTCGCCGATCTCTGAGACCAGGTCGTGCAGGAGGGTCTCCCGCCGGGCGGTCAGTATGAGCTTGCAGCCGGCTCGGGCCGCCGCGTGCGCCGTGGCGCGGCCGATGCCGCTGGAGGCGCCGGTAATCAGCAGTACCTTGTCCATGTGATAGCTCCGTTGCAGTGCGAGGTGTCCACTCTACGGCCCAGGCGCGGGTACGGGTCAAGGGATCTATTCTCGGCTACCCTAGCGGGAATACCCGGCTGCCCGAGGTTCGACACCCATGCCTGCAGGCAACACCGCCATCCTGGCCGTGCTCGGCGTCTACTTCGGCCTGATGCTCGCCATCGGCGCCTGGGCGCGGCGCAGCCACGATTCGGCTGCGGGTTACTTCCTGGCCGGGCGCAGGCTGCCGTACTGGGTGGCTGCCTTCAGCATGAACGCCACGGGCGAGAGCGCGTGGCTGATCCTCGGTCTCTCGGGCGTGGCCTACCTCACCGGGCTGCAGGCGCTGTGGGTGGTGGCGGGGGAGGCGCTCGGGGTCGCCGGGGCCTGGCTGCTGGTGGCGCGGCGGCTGAATGCCGCCTCCCGTGACTCGGATACGATCACCGTGCCGGACTTCCTCGCGGAGCGCTATCACCGGCAGGCCGTGGCGATCCGCGGCCTGGCGGTCGCCATCATCCTCATCATGGCCTGTGCCTACATCGCCGCGCAGATGCTGGCGACCGGCAAGGCCTTCAGTGTATTTCTCGGCTGGGAGTACGCGACCGGGGTCTGGGTCGGTGGCCTGGTGACCGTGGCCTATACCGCTTTCGGCGGCTTCAAGGCGGTGGCCTACACGGACGCGGTGCAGGCGATGCTCATGCTGTTCGCGCTGCTCGCCGTGCCGCTCGTCGGCGTGTCGGTCATCGGCGGCCTGGACGCCCTCTGGGCGGGCCTCGCCGGGGCGGACCCGGCCCTGCTGCTGCCCTGGTCGACCGGCGAAGGAACGCTGGTCACCCTCGTCGTGATTGCCAGCGGCCTGGCCGTCGGCCTGCCGTTTCTCGGCGTGCCGCAGCTGCTGGTGCGGTTCATGGCCATCCGCGACAGCGCCGAGGTGCCCCGGGCGGCAGCGGTGTCGATCGTCGTCGTGCTGCTCTTCGACCTCGGGGCCGTGGGCACCGGGCTGGTCGGGCGGGTGCTTTTCCCTGGCCTCGACGATGCCGAGACCGTGATGCCGGAGCTGGCCCGGGCACTGTTTCCACCGCTGGTGACCGGGGTACTGGTAGTCGCTGTGCTGTCGGCGGTCATGTCGACGGTGAGCTCGCTCCTCAACCTCGCCTCGTCGGCCATCGTGCATGATTTCTACCGGCAGCTCGCGCCGGCGCGGGAAGCCTCGCGGCGCGAGGCGGCCATCGGCGCCTGGGTGACCCTCGCCCTGGGAGTTGCCGGCTGCCTGGTGGCGCTGTTCGGCGGCGGGGTGATCTTCTCGCTGGTACTGTTCGCCTGGAGCGGTCTCGGCGCGGCCTTCGGACCGGTGGTACTGTGTGTGCTGCACTGGCGCGGCACCACCGGCCGCGGTGTCGTCGCCGGCATGGCCGCCGGCTTTGCCACGAGCATCGGCTGGGTCCTCGTCGCCAAGGAGGCCAGTCACGGCCTTTACGAGATGGTGCCAGCCTTCGTCGCCGGCCTGCTGGTCACCGTTATGGTAAGCCGGCTCGACCGTTCACAACGCCCGGGAGGAAAGCACGCCGATGGAAAACCAGAGCCAGGCCTTTGAAGTCCGCCGCGACCAGCTCGCCGAGACCCGCATCGTCAGCGAGGCCATGTCGCCGGCCGAACCCGGGGAGGCGCTGCTGCGCATCGACGCCTTTGCGCTCACGGCGAACAACATCACCTACGGCGTCACCGGCGACATGATCGGCTACTGGCAGTTCTTCCCGGCGGCTGAGGCCGGCTGGGGCCGCATCCCCGTCTGGGGCTTCGCCGACGTGGTCTCGAGCGGTGTCGACGAGGTGGCCGAGGGCGAACGTTTCTACGGCTACTTTCCCATGGCCGGCCACCTGCTGGTGCAGCCGAAGGCGGTCGGCGACCGCAGCTTCACGGACGGCGCCGCGCATCGGGCGCAGCTGCCGGCGGTGTACAACCAGTACCAGCGCTGCGCGGCGGACCCGCTGTACCGCCCGGAACACGAGGCATTGCTGATGCTCTTCCGCCCGTTGTTCACCACCGGTTTCTTCATCGACGATTTTCTCGCCGACAACGACTTCTTCGGCGCGGGCACCGTGCTGCTCTCCAGCGCCTCCAGCAAGACTGCGGTGGGCCTCGCCTGGCTTTTGCATCGGACGCGCAAGGGCCGGGTGCGCGTCGTCGGCCTCACCTCACCCGGCAATAAGCGCTTCGTCGAGTCCCTCTGCTGCTACGACGCCGCCGTGACCTACGACAAGCTCGGCGCGCTGCCCGGGGGCCCGGTGGTGTTCGTGGACATGGCCGGCAACGGTGACCTGCGCGCGTCGATTCACCGCCACTACGCCGACAACCTGGCCTACAGCTGCTCGGTAGGTGTGACCCACTGGGAAGCGGCGGCGCTCGGCGGCAACGATGACCTGCCCGGGCCGAAGCCGGAGCTTTTCTTTGCGCCGACGCAGGTCGCGAAGCGCAATGAAGACTGGGGGCCCGCCGGCGTGGCCGAGCGCCTCGCCGCCGCCTGGACCCCCTTCGCGGATGAGGCGGCGGGCTGGCTCAAAGTGCGAAGTGAACAGGGCCCTGACGGTGTTAAAGAAGCCTACCAGCGCCTGCTGGAAAACCGCGCCGATCCCGCCGAGGGGCTGATTCTCTCGCTGTAGGCGCGCCACAGCTGGATCGAAGCCCGCGACTCGAACTCGACCCTCCTCGACCCTGTGGGCGCTGCTTTACGGCCTCGCCAGGCGCCGGGTGCGGCAGCGTGCCGGGGCGGAATCAGGGCAGGGCGAACCAGGCCTGGAGCTGCGGCACGACCAGAGTCAGGATAATGAGACCGAGCATCCAGGTGTGCAGGTTCAACCGCTGCTCGACGACGGTGAAGCGCTGGTCATGCGCGTGAAGCCGGCCGTCGACCTGCTTCTGCTGCTCCTCCAGCACCTCGAAGCGGTGGTCAAGCTTGTCGAGGCGCTGGTCGACCTGCTCAAAGCGCCGGTCCACCGTTTCAAAACGCCGGTCCAGCAGCTCGAGACGCTGTTCCAGGAAACCAAAGCGGTGCATCAACAGCTCGAAGTGCCGTGCCGTGAGCGGGGGTTCTTGCGGTAGCAGCAGGGCTTTGCTCATCGCCGCTGCCTGCGCGCTTGCCGTTTCATGAGGCACACCAAAGCCCTCGAGTTCACGGGCATACTGTTCTGGGTCGAAGCCATAGCTGCTCATGAGCGTAGCTTCCCCGGATGACGTCGCCAAGGAGAAGCTTGCCGCACCGGCGTTTGGAGAGGTACATCTAATGTGGTCAGCCGTTCATCATGCCCCCAGGCGGCTCCGCGCCAGGGCGCCCATCAGCCGCCGGCGCAGCCAGCGGGGCAGGTTGTCCGCCAGCAGCGTACTGGCCCGGTTGAGGACACCGGGTACCACGATCGGGTCGCCGCGGAGCAGGCCGCGCACGCCGGCGCGGGCGACGTCCTCCGGGCTGCCGATGATCACCCGCGGCAGCTCGCCGAAGCCCGGCGCATCATCGGCGGCGTGGGCGATCATGCTCGTGTCCGTAATGCCCGGGCACAGGGTCGTGACGGTCACGCCCGAGCCGCGCAGTTCCTCGCCCAGGGCCTCGCCCAGGGAGAGCACGTAGGCCTTGGTGGCCGCGTAGGCCGCCAGGCCGACCACGGGCTGGAAGGCGGCGATGGAGGCCACGTTGAGTACCCGGCCGCTGCCGCGCTTGCGCATGGGCGGCAGGAATTGCGCGAGCAGGTCGGTCAGGGTGCCGATGTTGAGCTGAACCATCCGCTGGAGGGCTTCCGTGTCCATATCAGTGAAGTAGCCGGCCTCCAGCAGCCCCGCGTTGTTCACGAGCACATCCACGGCCAGTCCCTCGCGCTCGAGGCGGCGCGCGAGGCGCGCGGCCGCCGCGGGTTGCAACAGGTCCGTGGTGCGCACGTGGGCCTCGATCGCGTACTTGTCCTGCAGACGCTTTGCCACGCTGCGCAGCTTGCCGGTGCGACGGGCGACCAGCACGAGGTCATAGCCGCTGGCGGCCAGCTCCGTGGCCAGGGCTTCGCCGATGCCGGCGGAGGCGCCGGTGACCAGCGCGAGGTGTCGTTCCTTGCTCATGGCGGTGTCTCCCGTTACCGGCCCTGCTCAGGGCGAGGGGGCGAGGTACTCCACATCGATGCGCCTGCCCTTCTCCGGGTCATAGCGGAACAGGCCGCGCACGGCCAGGCGCTGGCCGAGATAGGGGGCGAGGTCGTCCCCCCAGGCGATCTCGACGCGGTTGTAGCCGTCGTCCTCGATCCAGTAGTGCTCGGGTTCCGGGTGACTGCGCAGCATGCCCACGGCGACGACCGTGCGCCCGTCGTAGGCCGCCTGCTGTGCCACGAGCTGGTCGAGGGGGACCTCCACGGCCTCCCGGTCATGACAGGCGGCGAGGGCCGCGAGGGTGAGGACAAGCAGCAGCCGTTGCATGCGTTGCTCCCGCAAGAGGTTGTGTTCACTTCATTGTAGGAGGTCTGCGCTCGCAAGTCCCGGGGGTGTCACCTATGATGCAGTACCGGGGTGCTTCGTGCCCCGACGCATCGCACCATGGACTCGCAGACGACAGACTACCTCGCCACCGTGCGCGCGCTCTCGGACCGCATCGTCGAGGCGCAGCGGCCCATTCGTATCCTCGACGCCATCAAGTGGCACAGCGACGTTCGCGAGCGTTTCTTCGCCAGCGGCTGCCGCGAGCTGCCCGCGGTGGACGCAGCGTTCTATGAGCAGCGCAACCCGCTGGACTTCGAGCCCCGGCAGAAACGCATGGAGCTCCACGAGATCGAGCGCGACATCGCCCGGCAGCTCGGCCAGCTGAACCCGCTTTCCGGCATCATGCGACGCATCTGCCGCGAGTACACGACGGTGGTGCGCATGCTCGAGGTCCGTGGCACCGAGGACTTCGGCCGCTATGCGGAAGACCTCTACGGCGCGGCCTCCGACGTCTTCCACGCCGGTGACCCGACGCTCGCGGACCTCGGCACCGTGATGGAAGAAACCGTCGCCAACCTGCTGCGCAACGACTCCATGGCCGAGGCGGAAAAGACCATCGATGCGGCGACGGCCGTCGAGCACCTGAACGCGCGCTTCTCGGCGACCTTCCCGGATGCCGGCATTCGCGTCCTGCTCAACGACCAGATGACCGCCGATGCCGCGGCGGGCTCCGATTACCTGAAGATCCGCAGCGATGCGCGCTTCAATGCCCAGGACCTCGACGTGCTCGAGGTGCATGAGGGCTGGATACACCTCGGCACGACCCTGAACGGCGCGGCGCAGCCATACTGCACGTTCCTCTCGAAGGGCCCACCCTCGGCCACCACCACCCAGGAAGGCCTGGCGGTGCTGACCGAGATTCTCACGCTGAAGTCCAGCCCCGGCCGCCTGCAGCGCCTCGTCAACCGAGTGCGGGCGGTGACGCTGGCGGAAGAGGGCGCGGACTTCGTGGAGGTGTTCCGCTACCTCCGCGATGCCGGGATCGGCGAGGACGAGAGCTACGGCACGGCGGTGCGGGTCTTCCGCGGCAGCCTGCCGTCAGGGCCGCCGTTCACCAAGGACCTCGCCTACATGCGCGGTTTCGTGCAGACCTTCAACTTCCTGCGCCTGGCGATGACCGAGGGCAGGCTCGACACGCTGCCGGTGCTCTTCTGCGGCAAGATCACCCTCGAGGACATCAAGACGCTGCAGCTGCTCATGGAGGAGGGCATCGTCGCGCCGCCGCAGTTCGTGCCCCCGCACTTCGCCGACCTCCGCGGTCTCGCCACCTGGATGAGCTTCTCCCGCTTCATCGCGAGCCTGAGCTTCGACCAGCTGCATGCGGACTACGGTGCGTTGCTCTAGACGGGAGTCGCGACGCTCAGGAAGACCAGTCCTCGAGAACCAGCCCCGGCACCCTTGCATACTCGCTCAGGTTGTTGGTGACAACCGTCAGGCCCTGGCTCCTGGCATGGCCGGCAATCATCTGGTCGTAGGCACCGATTTGCGTACCCGCGGCTGCCTGTTCAGCCCGCAACTGTGCGGTGCAGGAAGCGGCTGCGCTGTCGTAGGCAAGGACCGTCACCCGCGCCGCAAAACCCTCGATTACTTCCAGGTTCCCCCTGGGGGACGAGCTCTTCTCCGCATCGTAGAAAAGCTCCATGAGCGTGATGGCGCTGATGGCGATCTGTCCGCGATGCGCGTTCAGGGCCCGGCGTACCTGGACCGGCTTGCGCTTGATCGCATAGATGCAGATGTTGGTATCAAGCAAGTACTTGAGCATCAGCAATCCGGGCGTTCCTGTGCAGGTGGCTGGTCCCGGTCGGTGAGATAATCCTCGGAAACGTCAGGACCATCGAACCAGCTGTCCCAGGCTTCCCCCGCCGGTACGATCAGCCGCGCCCGACCGATAGCGAAGACTTCAACGTGTTTCACGTCATCCGGCAATGCCACTGCCTTCGGGAGTCTGACGGCCTGCGTACGATTGTTCATAAAGACTGTGCTCTGCATGGTTGAGCCCTCGGGATATACCTGGTGTGTATACAAGCTTATGCCGGGGCGTGGCGCGCTGCAAGTGCAGGGCTACAGTCTGTAGTCGCGCCGATGCCCTGTCAGCACCATCAGTGCTCCGCTTTCACCATAGTCGCCCAATTCGGCATGGCGTAAAGTCATGCCGGTGAATTACTACGACCGCAACGCCGATACCCTCAGCGAGCGCTACCTGGCCCTGACGCCGGGTGAGGTTCATGCCGGTTGGGCAGACGCTGTGCTGGGCGGACGGACGCCGGGGCTTGCCTGTGATGTCGGTGCGGGTAGCGGCAGGGATGCAAACTGGCTGGCCGAGCAGGGCTGGGAGGTTATCGCTGTAGAGCCCAGCCGGGGTATGCGGGAACGCGCCCGGCAGCACAGCCCCGCCCGGGTCAGCTGGCTCGATGATCGTCTGCCTGCACTGGCTCGCGTGCGCAGCCTGGGCCATCGCTTTGACCTGATCCTCGTGTCCGCGGTCTGGATGCATCTCCCGCCGACGGCCCGGGAGCGGGCCTTCCGCGTGCTCAGCGACTGCCTGCGCCCGGGCGGCGCACTGGTGATCACGCTGCGCCACGGCGAGGACGAGGCGGAGAACCGGGAGCGCGGCTTTCACGAGGTTTCCGGGGAGGAGCTGCTGGCCTTCGCGCGCAGTCGTGCGCTGGT
>CAYTJQ010000069.1:3103-15427 GCA_964438205.1 uncultured Alteromonadaceae bacterium | reverse complement strand
ACTGGTGGTTCCCCGATGCGAGCCGGAACCAGGCCGAGGGGCTGACCCCCGAGGACGTGTTCACGCCCCTGCCCGAGGCGCAGCGTCTCGGGCCGTTGCTGTCGGACGCTGGCCTGGGCGCGGCAGAGATCGACGGCATTCTCGGCGGTAATTTCCGCCGGGTCGCCGAGCAGTGCTGGCCGCGGTCGTGAGCGAGGCAAGGCACACGCCGCCCGTGGCGCGGCCGGTTCACCCGGGACGCTACGTACCCGATGCGGTGACGATTATCCTGGGCCTCTGCGTGCTGGTGGTGCTGGCCAGTGTCGCCGCGGCAGCTGCGGGGCTGGCCGTGACCCTGCCCGGCGGTGAGGCGGTCCATGCGCAGAATCTCCTCAGCCGGGAGAATCTCTCGCGGCTGCTGGTGGAAATGCCCGAGACGTTTTCGAGCTTTGCTCCCCTGGGCATGGTGCTGGTCGTCATGTTCGGCGCCGGGCTGGCCGAGAAGGTGGGGCTCTTCGATGCCGCCCTGGCCGACGCCCTGCACAAGGTCCCGCGGCGGGCGCTCATTCCCTGCACCGTGGTCATCGGCATCTGTGCCCACGTGACCGTGGACGCCTCCTATTTCGTGTTCATTCCCCTCGCCGGGGTAGCTTTCCGCGCCGCCGGGCGCAGCCCCTTCACCGGTATCTGTGCCGCTTTCGCCGGGGTATCCGGCGGCTACGGCGCCAACATCCTGGTGACACCGACCGACGCCGTGCTTTACGGCCTCAGCGAGGCCGCAGCAAAGAGCCTGGACCCGTCGATCGAGATCGACCTGCTGGCCAACTACTTCCTGCTCCTCGCCTACGCGGTGCTGGTCACCCTGGTGGTTACCGTGGTGACGGAGCGCTACGTCGAGCCGAACTTCCGGCCCGAGGACGACCTGGACCCGGGCCAGGTCGACGAGGTCGACGCGGTGACCGCGGGCCGCGCGCTGCGCCGGGCCGGTCTTGCCGCGGCCGTGGTGATCGGCCTGGTCTGCATCGCGACGGTACCCGGGGACGGACTCCTTCGCGGCAGCGACGGCAGCCTCGCCCCGTTCTACGAGTCGCTCATCGCCATCATCTGCGGCTTCTTCGTCGTTACCGGCACCGTGTTCGGCATTGCCACGGGCCGGATCCGCAACGACGGCGATTTCATGGAACTCCTGCGCGCCGCCATGCGCGATGTGGCGCCTTTCCTGGTGCTGGTTTTCGCGGCGGCGCATTTCGCGGCCTTCCTCACCTGGTCGAACCTCGCGGTGATCAGTGCAACGCTCGGCGCGGAGTTCCTCCGCGAGTCGGGCATCAGTGGTATCCCCCTGGTGTTCGGGTTCACTGTCGTGAGCAGTCTGCTCAACCTCCTGATGGCCTCCGCCAGCGGCAAGTGGGCGCTGATGGCGCCGACGATCGTGCCCATGCTGATGTCCGCGGGGCTGTCCCCGGAGATGATCACGGCGGCCTACCGCATCGGTGACAGCGCGACCAACATCATCACGCCCACGTCGCTCCTGCCGGTGGTGCTGGTCTACGCGCAGCGCTATCGCCCGGAGGTCGGCCTTGGTGCCTTTATCCGCATCATGTTCCCCTATGCCGTCGGGATGTTTATCGCCGGCCTCGCGCTGCTCACGGGCTGGTTGTGGCTGGACCTGCCCCTCGGCCCCAGTGGCGCACAGATCTACTACCAGCCTTGACCTGTTGGAGACACCAGCAAGCATGACCGCCGAAGTCGACATCATCTGGGATGCCCACTCCTGCCTGCCGATCGCCGCGGGGGTGGAGGTTACCGCGCTCGCGGCGCACCGTGCCGCGGGTTTCCATCATGTCGCCATCAACATCGCCATGGACATGACCCCCCTCGAGGATATTCTCCGGGCACTGGCCTGGTTCCGGGCGCGCATCGGCGACACGGAGGGTTTCGTGCTCGCCAGCTCGCTTGCCGATGTCGACCGCGCCGCTGCCAGCGGGCAGCTGGCGGTGAGCTTTGATATCGAAGGTGCCGTCTGCCTTCTGGAGGAGCCGGCGATGGTCCAGCTGTACGCGGATCTCGGCGTGCGCATGATGCATCTCGCGTACAACCTCGATAATGCCTACGCGGGTGGTTGTCATGGAAAGGATACCGGGCTCACGCCGCTGGGGCGCGAGGTCGTGCGAGCGGCGAACCGGGCGGGTATCGTGATGGACTGCAGCCACAGCAGCATCCGCAGCAGTCTCGAGGTCATGGCGCTCTCGGACCGCCCCGTGGTCTTCAGCCACGCCAATGCCCACGCCCTGGTCCCCGATACCCCGCGCAATATCACCGACGAGCAGATCCGGGCCTGCGCGGCCACCGGCGGCGTGGTCGGCATCTGCGGCTACAACCTGTTCCTGGGACGCTTCCCGGCGGGGGCGGAGGACATGGCGGCCCACATCGACCACGTGGCGGCGCTGGTCGGCGTCGACCATGTGGGTATCGGCTGGGACTTTGCCTATCCCGCAGGCGGGGTCCCCCTCGCCGCAAACCGCGAGGAGTATGAAAAGTACTTTATCGACGGGGTGCGCTCCGACGCGCAGGTCCGGTCTGCGGAGGAGGCCTACGTGCCGCTGTCAGCCCGGTCCGCGATCGCGGAGCGGCTTCGGGACCTGGGCTACGACGCAGCGGCGATCGGCAAGGTCATGGGCGGCAATTTCTACCGCGTCGCCGCCGCCTGCTGGCCGAAGTCCGCGGGAGAGTCCGATGCGGACTGACGCCTGTTTGCTTGCCGGTGGTGTTCTTCGGCCCCTGGACGGGATGGAAGACGCGCACTTCGGCCGCGGGGCGGCAGTCGTGCTGGAGGCGCTCGCGCGCTGTCCGGCGTACCGCGCGACACCGCTGCGCGATCTCCCGGGGGCGGCGCGCGCCTGTGGTGTCGGTGCCCTGTGGGTCAAGGACGAGACGGCACGCTTCGGTCTCGACAGCTTCAAGGCCCTGGGCGGCGTGTTTGCCGTGCTGACGCTCGCGGCGGAGCGGGCCGGGCTTCGCCTGGCAGATCTCGACTCGCTAGAGCCCCTGCGCGAGGCGAGCCGCGACCTCGTGTTCTGTGCCGCCACCGATGGCAATCATGGTCGCTCGGTGGCGGCGGGTGCGCGGCTGGTCGGAGCCGGGTGCGTGATCTTCGTGCATGAGCACGTCGCCGAAGGGCGCCGTGCGCTGCTGAGAGAGAGCGGGGCCGAGCTGGCGGTGATAGCGGGGCACTACGACGATGCGGTGGCCGCCTGCCGTGCCGAGGCGCAGCGCAGGGGCTGGCAGCTGGTGGCCGATGTAGCCGGCCCCGGTGAGGATCCCGGCGTCCCGACGCTGGTGAGCCGTGGCTATCTTGCGCTGGCCCACGAGCTGCGTGCGCAGCTTGCGGGCGAGGTCCCCACCCATGTCTTCGTACAGGCCGGTGTCGGGGGCCTGGCTGCCGCCATGGCGGCAGCGTTCAGTGCCTTCGGCTGGCAGCAGACGCGCCTGATCATCGTTGAGCCCGCCGTCGCCGCCTGCCTCCGGCTGGCGGCGGAACGGGGCCGGCCGACAGCGATCCCCGGTGACATCGACAGCGTGATGGGCATGCTGAGTTGCGGCATGGCGTCTTCGGCCGCGTGGCCGCTGCTCCGGGAGCGTGTATACGCCTATCTGTCGCTACCGGAGGACAGCGCGGGGCCGGCGGCACACTGGCTTGAGCAGTACAGCGATCCGCCGATTTTCACCGGCGCTTCCGGCGCAGCGGGTGTCGCCGGCCTGCGGCTGGCCACGGCGACACCGTCGCTCGCCGAGGCGCTCGCCCTGGGGCGCGACGCGCGGGTGCTGCTGCTCGCCACCGAGGGCGACATTGATGGTTTGCTGGAGGGAGCGTCCGCCTGATGCGGGTATTCATCTGTGCCGATATGGAAGGGGTCGCCGGGGTCGTCAGCCGGCGGCAGACCGATGACTACGACTCGCCAGACTACGCGCGCGCCTGTGCCCTGTTCCAGGAGGACGTCCTCTGCGCGGTCGCCGCCGCCTTCTCGGCGGGTGCAGAGGAGGTGGTCGTGGCCGACAGCCATGGCCCGGCTACCAATCTTGACCCCTCCGCCTTCCCGGCGCAGGTCCGCCTGGTCCAGGGCTGGCCGCGGCCCCTCAACATGATGCAGGGTATCGATGCCGGCACCTACCAGGGCGCCGTCTTGCTCGGCCATCACGCCGCGATCACCAGCATTGACGGCGGCTTCCCCCATTCCTTCAGTTCCAGCCGCTACGCGGCGGTGCTGATCAACGGTGAGCCGGTCTCGGAGGGGCAGGTCAACGCCTGGCTGGCCGGGCACTACAGTGTGCCCATCGTTGCTGCCACGGGTGATGACGTCTGCATGGCGGCTCTCGGGGCACTGCTGCCCGACCTGCCTATCGCGGTGACCAAGGAGAGCCACGGCATGTACAGCGCAACACAGCTTCCCCGCGACGCCGCGCTGGCCCGCATCGACGAAGCGGTGCGGGCGGGTCTCGAACGCGCAGCAGAGCGGCAGCCGCTACGTCTCGCGGGGCCCGTCGAACTCGAGCTCCGGTTGCGCAACCGCTACGCGGCGGAGCTGATCAGCTACCTCCCGGGCTTCGAGCGCAGGGCGGCCTACGCCTTGGCTATTGAGGCCTCGGACATTATCGAGGCGGTCGGCGTGATCGGGGCGCTGGTGCATATAAATGTGGATTGCTTCTGACGATGGAGAGCATCGAGACCAGCGCCGTACCACTACCCAACGGACACTATGCGCAGGCCGTCCGGCATGACGGCGTGCTTTATGTCAGCGGCCTCCTGCCCATGGATGCAGCGACCCGTGCGCCCGTCGCCGGCTTCGAGGCGCAGGTGACGCTGGTGCTGGACCGCCTGGCGGCCGTACTGGCGGCGGGCGGCAGTGCTCTGGATCAGCTGCTGCAGCTACGCATCTACGTGGTCGGTGTGGAGCACTGGCCGGCCCTCGACGCTCTTGTCGCTGCGCGTCTCGGTGAGCATCGGCCGGCCCGAGCGGTCGTCCCCGTTCCGGGGCTGCACTACGACTGTCTCGTGGAACTCGAGGCGGTGGCCGCGACACCGGGCTAGCAGCTACCAGCCGTTGCAGCGCTCCCAGAACTCGCCGCTGGGGCCGTTTTCCCCGAGGAGGTGATAGCCACTGTGCGCCGCGGCGGTCATGCAGGCGTGATTCGGCAGGATGCGCAGACGGCTGCCGATCGGGAAGGACGCCAGCTCGTAGTCTGCCGGCAGGCTGATGATGCCGTGCTCCTGGTTGGCGAAGTCGACGCGCAGCCCCGGGTAGGGCGAGCTGCCGTCCGCTGCCATCACGAGACCAAAGCCGCAGTCGCGCTGCTGGCCGGCAGTGCCCCGGTCTTTCGACAGGGCGAGCCCGCCCGCATCGATGATCAGGCGGCGGTGGGAAGCTTTGTGGCTGATCACGGTCGTGAGGACCGAGAGGGCGAACTCTTCCTCGCTGCAGGCCCCGATGCCTGCCATGACCAGATCGTAGAAGACAAAGACGCCGGGACGCGCCTCCGTGACGCCGGTGAGGTCCGGGGCGTAGCGTGCCGTGGGCGTGGAGCCGACACTGACCACGGGGACCTCGATACCCCTGGACCGCAAGGCCGCGGCCGCTGTTCCGGCCCCCGCGCGCTCCCGTTCTGCGTGCGCGGTGATCGCGTCGACACCCTCGCAGAAATAGGATTCGCCGGCGTGGACCATGATGCCCGTGAATAAGCAGTCGGGGGAGGCGGCGAGGCGCTCGCCGACCAGCGGCAGTAGCGGGTCGTCCGGCTCGATGCCGGCACGATGGCCATCCACGTCGACCTCGATCATGACCGGTGCCTGCAACGCCTGCTGGTTCAGCCAGCGGATGAGCAGGTCCGCGACCTCCAGGGTATCGACCACCAGGATCAGCGAAACGCCGCGGGCCAGCAGTCGGCCAGCGCGTTCGAACTTGTCTGGCGAGATCGATACACCGTATAGCAAGTCGTCGAAACCGGCGTCCGCGAAGAACTCGGCTTCACGCAGGGTTGAGACCGTCAGGCCGGCGAAGCCCGGTGCGCCCGTCATGCGGGCCGCGATCTGCGCGCACTTGTGCGTTTTCGCGTGGGGCCGAAAGGCGACACCGTGGCCGGCGAGACGACTGCTCATGTCGTCGATGTTCGTGGCGAGCCTGCTCTCGTCCAGGAGCAGGCAGGGTGTGGGCAGGTTCGACAGTGTCGTCACGCTCAGGCCGTCCGCAAGTGGCCGCTGAGGTCATCGGGTATGAGCCGCCCGCGTCGGGCTGTGGAATGGTCCGGCATCAGCTTTCCCCATGGCAGGTGGACGCAGAAGTCTAGCAGCCCGTCCCGCACCAGGGGCCGCAACAAGCGGCGCCAACAAGGGTTGCAACGTTGTGCAATGGCCCCCGGGCTGAACTCGCGCTGCATGCCCGTTATGCTCTCTCGCGGGCAATGACGAGGATCGTACTGTCGTGGATTGGCTGGACCGGTCTGTGGGGCCCCTGCGCGTGCGTGCGTGGGGCCTGATAGGCAATTTCCTGGCAAACGCCCTGGCGCTCTACGGCCTGGCGGGTTATCTCCGATCGGGGGAGGGAGCCGGCGCCATGGCGGCGGGCGCAGGCCTTACTCTCCTGTTCATTCTCCTGCTGGCCACGCCCTCGCGCTGATGGCTTCCCGCGACCATGGCTACCCCATCGCCGATGCGATTCCCGAGGCCCGCCTCGATGCGGAGGCGGATTATCTGGACAGTCTCGCGGCGCGACCCTGGCCATCCCGCCTGCTAGGCTATCTGCGTCTCGGCGGTCCCGGTTTCATGACCGCAGCGGCCACGCTGGGTGCGGGCACGCTGACCGCCGCCATGCTCTCGGGTGCAACCTTCGGCTACCGCCTGCTCTGGATCAGCTGGTTCTCCATCGGCTCGGGCCTGTTCATGATGGCGGCGATGGCGCGTTTTACCTGCCGCGGGGAATTTCGCCTGCTCCAGGTTCAGCGCGAGCGGCACGGCTGGTTCCTGGCCCGGGTGCTGACCGGCTTCGTCGGCCTCGTCGCCGTGGCCGTCGTATTCAACTTCGGGCAGGTCGCACTCGGTACGCACCTGTTGGAGTCGCTCGGCGACAGCCTCGGTGTCCCGCTGCCCCAGTCCTGGAACTGGGTGCTTTACGGCGCTCTCACGGCATGGCTCTCCCTGAGCTACGGACGCGGCAGCAATGGCGTGCGCCGTGTCGAGCAGGTCATGAAGGCAGCCCTGCTCGGCATGTTTTTCTGCTTCGGCGCGTGCTTGCTGGTCATCGGCGTCGATTGGCCGGCAGCACTGCGGGGCTTGTTCGTTCCCTGGCTTCCCCGCGGCCGCGCCGGGATCGACATTTTCATTGCCTCCTCGGCCGCCGCGATCGGTGTCGCGGACTGGGTGTTCTTCCACTACGCCGGGCTGGCCAAGGGCTGGGGCCCGCGGCACGAAAAACTCGCCCGTGCCGACACGGTTCTGGGCCTTGCCCTGCCCTTTGTGCTTGTGTCGTTCGTTGTGGTGTCGCTGTTCGCGGGTACACTGCACGGTACCGGCTCGGCGCCCGAAAGTGCGGCTGAGCTGGCAGCCGCGCTGGCGCCGCTGCTCGGTGAGCAGCTGGCGATGATCGTGTTCACCCTTGGCTTCCTGGTGGTGCCGCTGACCAGTTCCGTGGTCCTTGGCATTATCTGCGCCATGGGGCTTCACGAGGTCTTCGGCTGGGAGCCCGATGTGCGCAGCAACCGCTGGCGCGCCTGTGTGCTGGTGCCGCAGGTGGCTCTGCTCGCCGTATTCTTCCCGAGCCCGGTACTGCTGATCATCGTGATCGCGGCGCTGCTTTCGCTGACCAACAATATCGTCGGCTGGTCTTTCTTCCTGCTGCTCAATGACCGAGAAGTCCTGGGCGATAACCGCAGCCGCTCCTACCTGTGGAACCTCGGTATCCTCGTTCAGCTCACGCTCCTGAACGGGGTGGCGATCCTCTGGGTGTTCAATCGCCTGGGCTGGTGGTAGAACCCGGGGTCGGGCTCAGGCCACCGGCGGCAGCGCCGGGCTAGCCAGGGTGGTGCGTCGCTGCCCTGCACGCAAAGTGACGGCCATTGTGTGCTCGGGCGCCTCGCTGACGGTCAGTGCAGGCTCACGGAGTTCCAAAGCGTCGAGTGCCGCGACCAGTTTGTCCGGTTTCGGAGAACTCAGCTCGACACGCTCAAGCTTCAGGGTTGCCGTCAGCGCCAGGCCGGGGTGTGTGTCTGCCTGCTGCCACTCGATGACAAACGGCAGGAGTGCCCCCAGGTCCTCGCACTGCGGGTAGTAGAGGCGCCAACGCAGGCGCTCGCCATCGGGTGTTTCCCGCTCCCCGGCGACAATCTCTCCGCAGGGAATACCCAGGCTTACCAGCCTATTGCGGGCGCGCTCCAGGTCCTGCGAAGCGACGGCCCACCAGCAGAAAGCCGGGCTGTCGATACTGGAAAGCAGCTCGCTGGCCCGGGAACGCCCTCCGGCGACTGCGGATTCTGCAATGAATTCGAGGTAGCGGGTGTCCCCCAGGCCCAGCAGCGCGTTTTCGGTGCCGCGTCCCGGGTGGTATCCCCCGGGCGTCGGGGTGACCTCGAGTGCGTGCGAGGCCCAGCTGGTGCAGGACGCAAGCGACCTGGCACCGATGAGCAGATGATCCAGCCGACAGATCATGATCAGCCGGCGGCAGTGGCGTAGGTACCACGACCGAGAGCCAGCAGCTTGCCGTCCTGTCCGCGGACCTCGATATCGCAGACCGCCACGGTGCGACCGCGGCGGCGCACGCTCGCGGTGGCGAGCAGATCCGTGTTACTCGCCGGCCGCAGGTAATCGGTGCGGAAGTTGATCGTGGGCACGCCGTGACCCAGCTGCCATATGAGGGCGAAGTCCCCGGCGATATCGATGAGGCTGGCGATGACACCGCCGTGGTGCTGGCCCGCTCCCGGGCTGCGCTCGATAGTCGGAGAGAAGGGGAGGCGCAGGGTAAGCTGGTCGGCTTCGCCATCGATGTTCTCCACCTGTATACCGAGGACGGCGTGGAACGGGCTATCACCCAGCATCTGCTCCAGATCGGTCCTGCCGAGGCGGGCCGGTTCGCGCATGATTCTGTGCTCCGCTTTGTTGAGGTTGCGAGGATAGTAGCCATGCTGGCGCTGTCTTGCTTATGCAAACCGTTGTTGTCGTTGTGGCGGCGATGACACCGACCTTGGTCGTAAGTCACGGCTTTTCACGACCAAGGTCCAATGGTCCACTGTGCGTCCGACCGCTAAAACGACACCCCGTGGTACGCAAGGAAACACCCCCGGGGGAAGGATAATGGACAAGACCACCATCAAGGGCCTCGCGGCCGCGGTGCTCCTGGCCAGCAGCCCGCTGGCCGGCGCAGCGGAGCTGGAGGCGCGCATCGCCGCTCTCGAGGCGCAGCTCGCTGAACTCAAGGCGGCGGTAGCCGAAGAGCGGGAAACGTCCGGCCCACCGGTGCAGCAGCTGGCGGCCGCAACGCCGGCGCTCGAGGCGCAGCTCGAGACGCTCACCATCGGTCAGAACGCCATCGAGGAGACGCTGGCGCTCTCGCACATCACCAAGCGCGATGACACGTGGTTCCGCTACGGCGGCTACATGCAGCTGGACACGCTGGTCAGCAGCTACAGCGACGGCAAGCCGGCAGCGCTCCTGGAGGACTTCCTGGTGCCCTCGCTCATTCCCGTCGAGCCGGTCTCCGGGGAGAGCGACAGCTACCAGAGCACGAACATGCACGCCAAGAGTTCGCGCTTCTGGTTCGGCACGGAAACGGAGACCGACGTCGGCCGTATCCGCTCGCACATCGAGCTCGACTTCATCCTCAGCGCCCAGGGTGACGAGCGCGTCTCCAACAGCTTCAGCGCCCGCATCCGCCACGCCTACGTCGACTGGCAGTACGCCCCGGGCAAATCGCTCATGGCCGGGCAGAACTGGTCGACCTTCTTCGATGTCGGCGCGCTGCCGGACCTCCTCGATTTCGTCGGCCCCGTCGGCACGATCTTCGAGCGCCAGCCGCAGCTCCGCTGGACCAGCGGCAAGCTGCAGCTTGCGGTCGAGAATTCGACCACGCGCGTGAGCCTGGCCGATGGCGGCAGCCGCATCGATGACGGCGAAACCCTGCCGGACTTCGTGGCACGCTACAACGGCAAGCGCGGCGACCTGCGCTGGTCCGTCGCCGGTATCGCCCGGCAGCTCGATTACGAGGCCCGGGATGGGAGTGTGGAAACGGGATCGGACAGCACCCTCGGCTACGGCGCCAGCCTCTCGGGCAAGTGGCAGCTCGGCAGCGACGACCTGCGCTTCATGGCGAGCTACGGCAACGCGCTCGGCCGCTACCTGGGCCTGAACGCCTTTAACGACGGCTACATCGCCGCCGACGGCGACATCGAGACCATCGACCAGTACGGCCTCGTGCTCGCCTACCGGCACTTCTGGACACCGGAATGGCGCAGTTCCTTCTCGCTGTCGATGTCCGAGGCGAGCAACCCCTCGGAGAGCGAGCTGGCCGGGGCTGGCCTGCTGGCCAAGGCGTACCGCTCGGCCCACGCCAACCTCTGGTACACGCCGGCGCCGGGGCTGCAGCTGGGCGGCGAGCTCATCTACGGCACCAAGGAACTGGAGGACGGCCGCGACGGCAGTCTCAGCCGGCTGCAGCTGGCCGTCAAGTACGCCTTCTGAACCCGATAGACCAAAGTCCAACAG
Source organism: uncultured Alteromonadaceae bacterium (assembly GCA_964438205.1). Lineage (GTDB taxonomy): Bacteria > Pseudomonadota > Gammaproteobacteria > Pseudomonadales > Halieaceae > Pseudohaliea. The sequence continues at coordinate 4,707 of CAYTJQ010000069.1, read as the reverse complement.
TGCCCCGCCGCGTCCTGGGCTACAGTGGCGGCAGGGCATAACGATAAGCAAGGGAGACCTGGCATGGCGACAACAATGACCGAGGAACAGGCCCGCGCCTACTGGCGCCGCAACCTGTCGCTCATGGTGAAGCTGCTGGTAGTGTGGTTCATCGTCAGCTACGGCTGCGGCATCCTGCTGGTGGATGTGCTGAACCAGTTCCGCATCGGCGGCTACAAGCTCGGCTTCTGGTTCGCCCAGCAGGGCTCGATCTACACCTTCGTCGTGCTGATCTTCATCTACCGCTGGCGCATGGCGGCCCTCGACCGCGAATTCGACGTGGAGGAGGACTGACCCATGGACCTGCAGACCCTGACCTACCTCGTCGTCGGCGCGACCTTCACGCTGTACATCGGGATCGCCATCTGGTCCCGCGCCGGCTCCACCAAGGACTTCTACGTCGCCGGCGGCGGCGTGCACCCGGTGGCGAACGGCATGGCCACGGCGGCGGACTGGATGTCCGCGGCCTCCTTCATCGGCATGGCCGGCCTCATCGCCTACATGGGTTACGGCGGCTCGGTGTTCCTGATGGGCTGGACCGGCGGTTTCGTGATCCTGGCCATGCTCCTCGCCCCCTACCTGCGCAAGTACGGCAAGTTCACGGTGCCCGAGTTCATCGGCGACCGCTTCTACTCGCGCACCGCCCGGGCGGTGGCCGTCGTCTGTCTCATCATCTGCTCAACGACCTACGTCATCGGGCAGATGAAGGGCATCGGCGTGGCCTTCTCGCGGTTCCTCGAGGTGGACTACAACGTGGGCCTGCTGGTGGGCATGTGCATTGTCTTCTTCTATGCCGTGCTCGGCGGCATGAAGGGCATCACCTACACGCAGATCGCCCAGTACTGCGTGCTCATCCTGGCCTACACCATCCCCGCGATCTTCATCAGCCTGCAGCTCACCGGCAACCCGCTGCCGCAGCTGGGCCTCGGCAGCACCCTGGTGGGCACGGACACGTTCCTGCTCGACAAGCTCGACCAGATGGTGATGGAGCTGGGGTTCAAGGAGTACACGACGGACGTGCGCCTCTCCGGCCTCAACATGTTCGCCTACACGGCCTCCCTGATGATCGGCACGGCGGGTCTGCCGCACGTGATCATCCGCTTCTTCACGGTGCCGAAGGTACGCGACGCGCGCTCCTCCGCCGGCTGGGCGCTGTTGTTCATCGCCATCCTCTATACCACCGCCCCGGCCGTTGCCGGCATGGCGCGGCTGAACCTCATGCAGACCATCGAGCCGGAGCCCGGCCAGTACCTGCAGTACGACGAGCGCCCGCAGTGGTTCCGGAACTGGGAGACCACGGGTCTGCTGGAGTTCGAGGACAAGAACGGCGACGGCGCCATGCTGTACACCGCAAACCCGGCGACCAACGAGCTGGTGAAGGTCGACCGCGACATCATCGTGCTCGCCAACCCGGAGATCGCGCGCCTGCCGAACTGGGTCATCGCCCTGGTGGCCGCCGGCGGCCTGGCCGCGGCGCTGTCCACGGCGGCGGGCCTGCTGCTGGCGATCGCCTCGGCCATCTCCCACGACCTGCTCAAGGGGATGATCGCGCCGACTATCAGCGA
>CAYTJQ010000069.1:0-3003 GCA_964438205.1 uncultured Alteromonadaceae bacterium | reverse complement strand
TTCTACGTGTTCCAGCACAAGGGCATCATGTTCGTGGCCTCCACCGCCTTCCTCGGTGACATGCCGGAGAACTGGTTCCTCGGCATCGAGCCGAACGCCTTCGGGGCCATCGGCGCGATCGTGAACTTCGCGGTTGCTCTCGCTGTCTCCGCGGTGACCAAGGCGCCGCCGGCGGAAGTGCGGGAACTCGTGGAGCACATCCGCGTGCCGGCGGGTGCCGAGGCGGCCGTTGACCATTAGCCCGCTGCGCAATCGGCACGTCATCATCGCGCTGCTGGTGACCCCGGTCCTCGCCGTGCTGGCGTGGATTGGGGTCGGCCAGCTCGCTGGCGAGAAGCCGGCACCGGCCGAGCCGGGGCGGGCTTACCCCCTGGTGGAGCAGCCGAACTGCCGCTACGCCAGCGGCGCCTGCGATCTGCGCAATGCCGAACTCGAGCTGCGCATTATTGTCTCGGAGGGCAGCGAGCCGCAGGTCACGGTCACCAGTTCCCACCCCCTGGAGCGGGTTCAGCTGGCGCTGGCAGTCGGCGGAGGCAACGACCTGCCCGGCGATCTGCTGCCGGCCGGGGAAGGTCGCTGGGAGGGGCGGCTGCGTGCGCGTCCGGTAGCGGGGGACCGGCTGCGGCTGGTAGCACGGGGCGCCGGCGCCTTCTACTATGGCGAGGTGGCCACGGCGTTTGCCCGGCCCGGGGATTCCTGAAGCGGAGGGCACCATGACCCCCCTGTCACCACCGGTGGAGCTGGCGAGCATTGCCGGGTTCCTGGCCCAGTCGCTGCCCTTTGACCTGCTCGAGGCGGCGGAGCTGGAGCGGGCGGTGAACGCCCTGCGCGTGTCCTATCACCCGCACGGAGAACGCTTCGAGGCCAGCAGCGAACCGGCCGGCCTGCGCATCGTTCGCAGCGGAGCGGTGGACCTGCGCGACGGCAATAACAAGCTCCTCGACCGGCTCGGTGAGGGTGAGAGCTTCCACATCGGCAACCTCAACGCCGGCGACGATACGGTCGTCGCCACGGTGATCGAGGATGCGCTCCTCTACCTGCTGCCGGACGAGGCCTACCAATCGCTGCGGGCCGGCAATCGCTCCTTCGATCGCCACTTCAGCCGCCAGCGCAGCCGGCGCCTCCGCCGCGCGGCGCGCTACATCCCCGAGGCCAACCCGCTGCTGGCGCCGCTGCGCGACACCATGAGCACGGACCTGCTCTGCGTGACGCTGGATGCGTCGGTGCAGGCGGTGGCTGCCGTCATGGCGGAGCGGCGGGTGTCTTCGGCGTTCGTCACCGAGGACAGCGGTGCGGGCGAAACGCTCCTCGGTATCGTTACCGACCGCGACCTGCGCACCCGCTGCCTCGCCGCCGGGTTGCCGGCGTCGACCGCGGTGCGCGAGATCATGACGCCGGAGCCGGAGGGCATCGGGCCGGACGATACGATCTTCGACGCCACGCTGCGCATGACGCAGCGCGGCTACCATCACCTGCCGGTGCTGGAAGCGGGGCGTCTCGTCGGGGTGATCACGACCTCGGACCTCATCCTGGCCCGGCGCAACGACCCCGTCTACCTCGTGCAGCACCTGTCGCGGCAGGAGGACGTCGACGGCATGGTGGAACTGCTCGCCAGCCTGCCGGACCAGCTGCAGCAGTGGGTGCAGGCGGGCATGCGGGCCGAGCAGGTATCGCGGTTGCTCACCGCGGTTTCCGACGCGGTGACGGTACGCCTCATCCAGCTGGCGGAGCAGGAGCTGGGACCCGCGCCGGGCGCCTGGGCCTGGCTGGGCTTCGGATCGCAGGCACGGGGGGAGCAGCTCCTGGGTGCCGACCAGGACAACGGGATCGTCATCGACGACGGCGTGCCGGCGGCAGCGCGCGGCTGGTACGCCGCCGTGGCCAGGTTCGTGTGCGATGGGCTGGCCGCCTGTGGCTACAAGTACTGCCCCGGGGGCATCATGGCAACCACGGACGAGTGGCGCCAGCCCCTGGCCACCTGGCAGGACACGGTTGCCGGCTGGACGCGCACGCCGACGCCGGCGGCGGTGATGCGCGTGAGCATCTTCTTTGACCTGCGCGCCGTTTACGGTGACGGGAGCCTGTGCACGCGGTTGCAGCAGGTAATGCTCGCGCGCGCCTCGAGCAACACGATTTTCCTCGCGGCCCTGGCCGCCAATGCGCTGGCGAGCACGCCGCCGCTGGGTATTTTCCGCCGCTTCGTGGTCGACCGCGATGGCGAGCACCGGGACAGCCTGGACCTCAAGAAGCGGGGCGTGCTGCCGATCACCGAGATCGTGCGTCTGCATGCGCTCGCGCACCGGGTCGCCGCCGTGAACACGAACGAACGCCTCGAAGCGCTGGCCGCAGAGCGCCATCTTACCATCGGCGACAGCCGCAATCTCGCCGATGCACTGCACTGCATCCAGCAGCAGCGCATCCGCCACCAGTGCGAGGCGATGACCGCGGGCGAGCCCGTGGACAACTTCCTCAACCCGCGCGAGCTGCCGCGGCTCGCCCGGGAGCAGCTGCGCGACGCCTTTACCATCATCGACGAAGCCCAGGGCGCGGTGCGCCAGACCTACCGCGCCGGCATGGGGTGATGGGTCCCGGCCTGCGCTTCAAGCGCCTGCGCTACCGGGGCCAGGTCGTCCACGGTCCTCTCGCGGACTGCTGGGAGGCCCCGCTGCCGAAGGCGGGCGCGGACTGGCGCCAGGTGGCGTTCCTTGCCTGCGACGGCGAGATGTCTTCCCTCGAGGCGGCAGATGGGGAGCTGCTGAGCCTCGGCTGGCTGCCGGTCGTGGATGGTGCGGCGCAGCTGGCCGGCGCAGAGCACCGGGTGATCCGCCCGGGCGGCGGTGTGGGCCAGAGCGCCGTGGTGCACCAGCTCCGCGACGTGGACCTCGCCGGAGGGGAGGAGGCCGGCGCGGTGCTGGACGCCTTCCTCGCCGCCGCCCGCGGGCGCGTGCTGGTCTTCCATAACGCGCGCCTCGACCTCGCCTTCCTCGACCGCCTCTGCGCGGC
>CAYTJQ010000068.1:8531-15852 GCA_964438205.1 uncultured Alteromonadaceae bacterium | reverse complement strand
GACAACGTCATCGGCAGCACGCCGCAGGCAAACGGGGAACTCGGGGACTGGGTGACGTTCCTGCGCGAGCGGCGGCTCGGGCCGCAGTTGGCCCTGGCCGCCGATCGCGGCGCCCCGGCGGGGCTGGCGGAAGCCGGCGGGCGGCTGCTCGAGGCGCTGCCCGCGTTCTTCGCGGACTACCACCCGCACCCAGCCCTGCTCCACGGCGACCTGTGGGGCGGCAACGCGGCGGCGCTGGGGGACGGCACGCCGGTGCTCTTCGACCCGGCGGTGTACCGCGGCGACCGCGAGGCGGACCTCGCCATGACCGAGCTCTTCGGCGGCTTTCCGCCCGCCTTCTATGACGCCTACGACGCCGCGCTGCCGCGGGACCCGGGCTACGCGACGCGGCGCGAGCTCTACAACCTCTACCACCTGCTCAACCACCACAACCTCTTCGGCGGCGGCTACGGCCGCCAGGCGCTGGCAAGTTGTGAGCGCTTACTCGCCGCTGTTCGCTGACCAGACCTGGCGGCCGTCCATCCAGGTCGCCAGCACGGCGTTGCGCCAGAGGTCGCCGGCGGGGACGGCGAAGGGGTCGTCGCGCACCAGGATGAAGTCCGCCGCGTAGCCGGGCAGGAGCCGGCCCAGGCGCGACTCCGCGTGCATGGCCCAGGCGGCCCCTTCGGTGAACAGCGACAGCGCGGTAGCCCGGTCCAGCTTCTCCGCCGGCCGCCAGCCGCCCGGGGGCTCGCCCTCGCGGTCCTGGCGGGTGACGGCGGCGTGCAGGCCGAAGAAGGGGTTCGGGTCCTCCACGGGGAAGTCCGAGCCGAAGGCCACGCGGGCGCCGCTGTCGAGCAGCGACTGCCAGGCGTAGGCGCCGGCGAGCCGATCCTCGCCCAGCCGGTCGCCGGCCATGTTCTTGTCGCTGGTGGCGTGCGTAGGCTGTACGGAGGCAATCACGTCGAGCTTTGCGAAACGTTCGAGGTCCTCGGGATCGAGGATCTGCGCATGCTCCACCCGGTGCCGCTGCGCGGCCCGGTCCGGGAGGCGGCTGAACGCATCCAGCACCAGCCGGTTGGCCCGGTCACCGATGGCGTGGACGTTGACCTGGAACCCCGCCGCGGCGGCCCGCTGCATCTGTGTCTCCAGCTCGGCCGGCTCGCGCAGGAGGAGGCCCCGGTTATCCGGCTCGTCGCTGTAGGGTGCAAGCAGCGCCGCCCCCCGCGAACCGAGGGCACCGTCGGCATAGAGCTTGACGCTGCGCACCGTGAGCAGGCCCCGGCTGTCCTGCTCGGGCCCCGCGGCCAGCTGCGCCGCCACCGCCGGGTCGCGCATCGAGAGCATGGCGTAGACCCGCACCGGCAGCTCGCCCCGGGCGAGCAGGCGACGGTAGGCGGCCAGTTCCTGCGCCGTCACCCCGGCATCGTGGACCGCGGTCAGCCCGTTGGCGGCGAGGTCAGCGAGGCCGCGGGCAAGGTGGCCCATGGTGGCGGCGAGGTCCTCCGCCGGGCGCGCCGCGGTGACCAGCGCCATGGCGTTGTCGATGAGCACGCCGGTGGGTTCGCCCGCGCTGTCGCGAAGGATCTGGCCGCCCGGCGGGTCCTCGGTGCTCGCATCGATGCCGGCGAGCGTCAGCGCCCGGCTGTTCACCCAAACCGCGTGGCCGTCTACGCGCTCGAGGGCCACGGGCCGGTCCGGCACCACCGCATCCAGCGCGATGCGGTGGGGGAAGGCGCGTCCCGGCCAGGTGACCTGGTTCCAGCCGCTGCCCTCGATCCAGCCCGCGCCGGGATTGGCCGCGGCGAAGGCAGCGACCCGGTCGGCGGCCTCGGCCTCGCTGCCGGCGCCGCCGAGGCGGACCGTGGCAAGTGCCTTGCCGTGCCCCGCCACGTGACCGTGCGCGTCGATGAGCCCCGGCAGCAGCGTGGCGCCTGCGCCATCGATGCGCCGGTCGCCCGGTGCTGCCGCGGCGGCGGCCGCCGTGCCGTGCAGGGCGAGCACGACGCCATCGGCGAAGGAGAGACCCGCAAAGCGGCGCAGCACCCCGTCGTCGAGCGTATAGCCGGTGACGTTCTCTACCACCGTCACGGGCCCCGGGGCGGCCCCGGCGAAGGACGCGAGCAGCAGGGAAAGCATCAGGTAAAGGATCAGGGCAGGCAGGCGACAGGCCATGGCGGGTCTCCGGGAGTTCAGCGCAGGTAGCGGGTGGGAAAGTAGCGGCGGCATTCGGCGACTACCGCCGCGGCGTCGGCGGCGCGGCCCTGGCCGCGCAGCGCGCTGGCGAGCGTCGAGCAGGCCGCCTGGTGCCAGGGGACCGCGTCGCGGGCGCGGCGGGCGGCCGCCTCGGCCTCCGCCCAGTCGCGGCGGCGCAGCGCATCCCGGGCCCGGGACAGGTCCAGGGCATAGCCCGGGGTGAGCGTCACCGTCTCTGGCAGGGGTGCGCCGCGGCGCGCCAGCAGGGCACCGCTGAAGCCGGCGTACACCAGCTGCCAGCGGCCGGTGGCCGCGAGCTCGGCCAGGAGCCGGGGACCGCCGGCGGTTTCCAGGGGCCAGAGAAAGAAGTCGGCGCCCGAGTCCTCCACCACCGCGATCCATCCCGGCCGGGCGCGCGCCACGCGCAGGTAGGCGAGGTAGGTCTCGTCGTCGTAAACGGTGTTGGCCCGCCCGTCGATGAACACGCGCAGCGCCCCGTCCGTGCGCCAGTGCAGGTAGCCGCCCCAGTTGTAGTAGGCAAAGGTATCACCGGCGATGTCGTTGCCGGTGATCATGTCGACGAGGTCCTCCGGGTAGGCGTACTCGGCGGTGAGGTAGTGGTAGGCGGGTCCCGCCGCGAGCGGCAGCGGGGCGAGGCGCAGCAGCGCAACGGCCAGCGTGACAGCGGCGAGCAGCGGTGACAGCCGGCGCAGGAGCTGCGCCCGGAGCACGTCGGCAAGGAGCGGCGCGACCAGGAGCGACAGGGCCAGGCCGAACAGGGGAATGAAGCGCCGGCTGGTGAGCGCCATGGCCACCGTGAGCGCACAGAGCGCGAGAGCGGCCCAGGGCAGGCGCCGGTGGCCGAGCCAGGCGTGCGCGCCATGCGCGGCCACTGCCGCCCCGGCCACCCAGAGAGCGGGCACGAACAGCGGCGCCCGGATGCCGCCGGGCTCGAAGGGCGACAGCCACTCGCCCAGGGAGCGGTACGGGGAGTCGGTAAAGGCGTACTCGATGGGCTGCACGAAGACCACGACCCCGTCGGGGTTGAGCAGGCTGGTCAGCGCGCAGGCAAGCACCGTCAGCGCCCACGCCCGCAGCGCCGGCAAGCTGAGCCCGTGCCAGGGAAAGGCGAGGATCGCCAGCGCCATCAGCCCGAACACGAAGCCGCCGTGCAGGTTGGCCCAGACCAGGAACAGCAGGCACAGGGGCAGGCGCCGCGGCTCGCGCTCCAGCGCGAGGTGAAAGAGCAGCACCACGCCGGCAAGCGTGTACAGGTGCGGGCGCAGATCGATGAACGGCGCGGCCAGCGCCAGCGCCGCGGCCGCGGCGAGGACGGCGGCGCCGCGGTCGCCGCACGAGCGCTCGAGCACCCGGGCCAGGCCGAGGTAGGTCGCTACCACCAGCAGCCACTTCCAGTACACCAGCGCGGGCACGCCGAGGGCGCCTGCCCACAGGTAGAAGAGGATGTCCGCGAGCCACTCGTGGTTGCGCCAGGGCTCGCCCGCGGCGCTGTAGGAAAACGGGTCCGCGAGCCAGACGCTGCCCTGCTCGAGCATCTCGCGACCGGCGGCGAGGTGCCACCACAGGTCCGACCCCATCATCTCCGTGTAGCCGAAGGACAGGTAGAGCAGGGCGCCGGCCGCCAGCCAGAGCCCCTTTGTCATGAGCGGCACGAGCGCCGGGATCGACCGCGCCTCAGTCATCCGCGCAGGGCCTATAGCCCTTCACCAGGTACAGCGGCCGCCGCTTGCTCTCCTCGTAGGTCCGGCCGAGGTATTCACCGATGATGCCCAGGCAGATCAGCTGCACGCCGCCCAGGAACAGGATGACGATGATCAGGGACGGGTAGCCGGGCACCGGGTTGCCGAACAGCAGCGTGCGCAGGAGCAGGTAGAGCCCGTAGAGAAAAGCCAGCGTCGAGGTGGCGAGCCCGAGCCAGGTCGCGAGCTTCAGCGGCGCCGTGGAGAAGGAGGTGATGCCGTCGAGGGCGTGGTTCCACAGGCGCCAGTAGCTCCACTTGCTGCGGCCGGCCGCCCGCGCCTCGCGGTGATAGCTGACGCTGGCCTGGGGAAAGCCCACCCAGGCGTACAGCCCTTTCAGGTAGCGGTGCGACTCGGGCATGGCCTTGAGCGCGTCCACGGCGCGGCGGGACAGGAGCCGGTAGTCGCCGGCGTCGGCCGGCACCGGCACGGCGCTAAGCCGCCCCATGACCCGGTAGAACCAGCGCGCGCTGCCGACCTTCAGCCAGGACTCGCCGCGGCGCGAGGCGCGCACCGTGTAGACGACGTCGTAGCCCTCGCGCCAGCGCCGGAGCAGTTCCGGGATGAGCTCCGGCGGGTCCTGCAGGTCCGCATCGATGACGATCACCGCCGCGCCGCGGGCATGGTCGAGGCCGGCGGAGACCGCCGCCTCCTTACCGAAGTTGCGCGACAGGGAGAGCAGCGACACGCGCGGGTCCGTCTCGGCCAGGGCCTCGAGCCAGGCGCCGCTGCCGTCCTCGCTGCCGTCGTCCACGAACAGCAGTTCTGCACGCTCGCCGGCGCCCGCCAGCACCGTGTCGAGGCGCCGCTGCAGCTCGGGCAGCACCGGCCGCTCGTTGTACACGGGAATGACGATGGTGAACGGCGCTGTCATCTGCTGTGCTGCCCGGGGGAAGCGCCGAGTATGCGGCGGCCCGGCGCGGGCTGTCCAACGGCCGCCGGACGCGGCGCGGTCATTGCCCCGGCTCGCGGATACGGAACACGGCGATGTCGCCGACGAAGAGCTGGAAAGTACCGTAGAAGGCCTTGTGCAGCACCAGTTCCGGCATGAAGTTGCGCACCGGGAACAGGCGCACAGGCTGCAGGCGCGGGTCCTCGCCGGCCAGGGCCCGGCGGTAGAAACGCGCCCGCGCCGGCGTGGTCTTCACCAGCCGCTCGGGGCGATGGGTGAGCGGCCCGTTGAGTTCGTTGGCAAAGGCGGTGTCGTACCAGTTCTCCGACAGGACGAGGTACTCCGCCCAGCCGAGCCCCGGCGGCGCACCGGCGGCATAGGCAGGGCGGAACAGCGCGTGGCGGGCGGTCCCCGCCGGCGGGTTCACGTAGAACGAGGCGAACACCCGCTCTGGCCGGGCCTCGGCGTACCAGCCGCGCAGGGCGATGCGCGGGTCCCGGTGGTAGTCAGCGACCGTATCGAAGCCGAGGAGCGCGCTCCAGCCCAGGCAGCCGGCGATGACCCAGCCGCGCCAGCGCGCGGCGACCCGCCAGAGACCGCAGGCGGCGAGCAGCGCCGCCGCCGGCAGCAGCGGCAGGAAATGCCGGTAATAGGTCACCGGCGCCAGGAACGCCAGGTACAGCGCGAAGGCGGCCACGGGATAGAGGACGACCCGCCAGGCCCGGGCCCGCGGCGGGCCGTCGCGCAGGCTGGCGATCCCCGCCGGCAGGCACAGGCAGGCCGGCAGCCCGAGGCCCACGGCGAGCACGAGCAGCAGGTCGAGCGGGTTGCGCAGGAGCTTGTGCCAGCCGATGGCGCCGTAGCCGGCACCGAAGCGCCCCTCCAGCGCCCCGGTACTCCAGGCGGCGAACAGGTCCCACTGGCTGAGCGCCACCGCCAGCGGCGGCAGCAGCGCCCAGGGCAGGCGCAGCCACGGATGCAGGCGCCGCCAGGGCGGCAGCAGGTACCAGGGCAGGAGCCAGAGGTAGCCCGCGGGCCGCGGCAATTCGCTGTTGCTCGCCAGCGCAAACACGACGCCCGCGCCCAGTAGCGTGAACGCCAGCCGCAGCGGCGTGAAGCCGCGCAGGCAGGCGGCGAGGACGCGCCCGCCGACCAGGCCGGCATAGGCCAGCGCGGCGAACAGCCAGTACTTGGTGGCCACGGCGGCGACGAGGAACAGGGGGCTCGCCAGCAGGGCGCCGCGCCGCCCCGCGGCACCGGCAGCGAGCACCACGAGAAACAGGTAGATGAAAAACACCGACGCGGCATCCACGGTGCCGGAGAAGGACTCGGCGGCATGGAAACCCGAGAGCGCCAGCAGCCCCCCGGCCAGCAGCCCGATCCCCGGTGCCTCCGGGCGCAGCTGCCAGCCGATGAGCACCAGCAGCGGCACCGTGAGCGCGCCGAGCAGCGCCGACCACGCGCGCGCCACGACCAGGTGCCCGGCGCCGTGGCAGAAGGCCTTTGCTAGCGCCGCATCGCCCGCAGTGCCCGGCGCCGGCTCGATCCCGGCCAGGGCGGCGAGGCCGAGGGTCTGCCAGCCGACGAACGGGGGATAGTCGAAGCCGCCGAGCGCCGCGCGGCAGGCGCCGCCCTCGTCGAAGTTCACCAGGTTGAAACTGCCCGGCCCGTCCCAGCCCCACCCCACCGTGACCGCGCCGTGCAGCCGCGGCAGCAGCGCGAGCAGGAACAGGCCCGCGAGGAGCAGGGCGCGCTGCAGGGCAGGGCGCCCTGCAGCGCTCGATGGGGGTCGCGGGGTGGGTCCCGCGGCGGCTTCGGACATGGGCTGGCGCTTTCGCGGCGGCGGCCGCGCCAGTCTAGCAGAGGCGGCCTCGCCGCCCCCGGCCGCGTGCTAGACTGCGGGGCCGGCGGCGTCGGCAGCAGCGCCGCGGACGACAGCGGCCAGGCACAGGAAAGGAACCATGGCGACGATCGACGAACTGCTCGAGACCATCGAGGCCGCCCCGCGCGGCCCGCAAGTCTGCGCCCTCTTCGACTTCGACGGCACGATCATCTCCGGCTACTCGGCCACGGTGTTCCTGCGCGAGCAGATCCGCAGCGGCCAGCTGTCCGCGCGCGAGGTGCTGGAGGTGTTCACCGCCATGGCCCAGTTCGGCCTCGGTAACCTCGGCTTCTCCGCCCTCATGGCCGCCACCGGGCAGCTCCTGCGCGGCATCGACGAGGCCTCCTACCGCGCCGTGGGCGAGGCGCTGTACCGCAAGCAGATCGCCCGCCTCGTCTACCCGGAGGCGCGGCGCCTCATCGCCGCGCACCGGGCGCGGGGTCATACGGTCGCCATCATTTCCTCGGCCACGCCCTACCAGGTGGAGCCGGCGGCGGCGGACCTCGACATCGGCGAGGTCATGTGCACGCGCCTCGAGGTGGAAGACGGGCTTTTCACCGGTGCCGTGGAACGGCCCACCTGCTTCGGCCAGGGCAAGGTCGACGCCGCCGA
>CAYTJQ010000068.1:0-8431 GCA_964438205.1 uncultured Alteromonadaceae bacterium | reverse complement strand
CCGGTGCCGTGGAACGGCCCACCTGCTTCGGCCAGGGCAAGGTCGACGCCGCCGAGGGCCTTGCGGCACGGGTGGGTGCCAATCTCGACCACAGCTTCTTCTACTCCGACAGCACCGACGACATCCAGCTCCTCGAGCGCGTCGGCAACCCGGTGGCGCTGAACCCGAGCAGCAAGCTGCGTGCCGTCGCCCACGACCACGACTGGCCGAGCGCCCATTTCGGCAGCCGCGGCCGGCCGACCATGGCGCAGTTCCTCCGCTCCATCGCGGCGACCGTGAGCCTGGTACCGAGCTTTGCCGCAGGCCTGCCGATCTACGCGCTCACCGGCTCCCGGCGCGATGCCCTCAACTTCTCCCTGTCGCTCTTCGCCGATGCGGCCAGCGCCCTCATCAACCTCGACCTCGACGTGAAGGGCGAGGCGCACCTCTGGTCACGGCGGCCCGCGGTGTTCATCTTCAACCACCAGAGCAAGGCGGACGTCGTCATCGTCGCCCGGCTCCTGCGCCAGGACATCGCCGGCGTCGGCAAGCAGGAGATCAAGCGCATGCCGGTGATCGGCAAGGTGCTGGAGCTGGGCGGCGTGGTCATGATCGACCGCAAGAACGCGGCGAGCGCCATCGAAGCCATGGCCCCGCTGGTGGACGCCATGCGCCGGGAGGGCAAGTCGGTGGTGCTCGCGCCCGAGGGCACGCGCACCGTCTCGCCCAAGCTCGGCCCGTTCAAGAAGGGCGCCTTCCACCTCGCCATGCAGGCCGGCGTGCCCATCGTCCCCATCGTGATCCACAACGCAGGCGACGTCGCGCCCAAGGGCGACTTCGTGTTCCGCCCGGCCACGGTCGACGTGGAAGTGCTGCCCCCGGTGGAGACCGCCGACTGGCAGGCGGAAACGATCGACGAGCACGTACGCGAAGTACGCAACCTGTTCCTGCGCACCCTCGGCCAGCCGGAAGAACCCGCACCGGCACACCCCCGGCGCAGGCGCGCGCCGCGGAAGGGCCCCTTCCGGCAGCCGGCGGCGGCAGCGGCAGAGGGAAAGGCGGTCCCCGCAGCGAAGAGGCAGTCACCGGCGAAGAAACCGTCCCTGAAGAAAGCGGCAGTGAGCAAAACCGCCGCGAAGAAAGACACTGCAAGAAAAGCCACTTTGAAAAAAGCCACTGCGAAAAAAGCCACTGCGAAAAAATCCGCACCCGGGAAGGCCGCGCCGATGAAAACGGCCGCGAAAGCGGCGGCGAAGAAGCCCGCGCCGAAGCGGGCACGCAAGACCGGCACCGGGCGGCCTGCCGCCCGGCCCAAGCTGCGCAGCGGCGACAGACCCTGACAATAACAGCCCCGGCCGCGCGGCCGCGGGCAGCAACTGGGGAAAGCCAGCATGAACGAACTGAACATCGGCGTGATCGGCGGCGGCTCCTGGGGCACCACCGTGGCCGCCCTCGTCGCCAGGAACGCCCCCGTGACGCTCTGGGCGCGCAACCCCGCGACGGTGAACGAGATCAACGAGCGGCACAGCAACGAGACCTACCTGCCCGGGGCGATGCTGCCGGCGAGCCTGCGCGCCACCAACGACATTGCGGACGCCGTCTGTCACGCGGATGTCATCGTCATGGGGGTACCCTCGCAGAATTTCCGCAGCGTGCTGGAGACGGTCCGGGAGCACATCCGCGCCTGGGTCCCCGTGATCAGCCTGACCAAGGGCCTGGAAAAGGACAGCAACCTGCGCATGACGCAGATCATCAACGAGGTTCTGCCGGGGCACCCGGCGGGCGTACTCACCGGACCCAACCTGGCCCGGGAGATCATGGCCGGCCAGGCGGCGGCCAGTGTCATCGCCATGGACGACCCGGTGATCGTTCGCGCGCTGCAGAACGTGTTCAAGAGCGGCCTGTTCCGCGTCTACACCAACGAGGACGTGATCGGCTGCGAACTGGGCGGGGTGCTCAAGAACATCATCGCCATCGCCGTGGGCATGGGTGACGGCCTCGGCGCCGGCGACAACACGCGGGCCGCGCTGATCACGCGCGGCCTCGCGGAGGTGACCCGCCTGGGCGTCGCCATGGGCGGCCAGGCGCCGACCTTCGCCGGCCTCGCCGGCATGGGCGACATGATCGCCACCTGTACCAGTACCCAGAGCCGCAACCGCCACGTCGGCATGGAGCTGGCGAAGGGCCGGACCATGGAGGAGATCGTGGACGAGATGTTCATGGTCGCCGAGGGTGCGAAGAGCGCACCGGCGGTCATGGCCCTCGCCGAGCGCCACGGCGTGGAAATGCCCATCGCCAGCGATGTCTACCGGGTGCTCACCGGTGAGACCAACGCCCGCGGCGTGTACCGCGGGCTGCTGCGCGTTTTCGCCGGCGCCGAGAGCGAGCCCGGCTGACCCGTTGAACAAACAAGGAGCCCCCATGTTACCCCGCGTTATCCTAACCTGCACCGCCGCTGCCATCCTTGCGGCCTGCGCCAGCACTGACCCGGATGGCGCCCCGCCGGCAAGCGCCGCGGTGCCCGTGCACCAGCAGAGCAATCCCTGGTTCCGGGACGGCATCAGCGCGGTCGCCGCCCGCGCTGCCGCGCCCGGCGGCGCGAAAAACGTGGTGCTGTTCGTCGGTGACGGCATGGGCGTGTCCACGGTGACCGCCGCCCGCATCCTGGCCGGGCAGCAGGCGGGCGGGAGCGGCGAGGAGCACCTGCTCAGCTTCGAGCGCTTCCCCTTCACCGGCCTCGCCAAGACCTACAACGTGGATGCGCAGACGCCGGACTCCGCCGGCACCATGAGCGCCATGATGACCGGCGTGAAGACCGACATGGGCGTGTTCGGCATCGACGAGGACGTCGTCCGGGGCGAGTGCGACAGCGCCCGGGGTGCTACGGTGGTCACGGCCCTCGAGCTCGCGGAGCTCGCCGGCAAGGCCACGGGCGTCGTGTCCACGGCGCGGCTGACCCACGCCACGCCCGGGGCCACCTACGCGCATACCCCGGACCGGGACTGGGAGGACGACAGCGAACTGCCCGAGGGCGCCGCCGCCGCGGGCTGCCGGGACATCGCCAGCCAGTTCGTCGCCTTCCGGGAGTTGCTGGCAGCGCGCTACCCCGGGGCGTCCGCGGACGGCATCGAGGTCGCGCTCGGCGGCGGCCGCCGGCACTTCTTGCCCGGGGGCTCCTCATCGGCTGAGGGCTCCTCATCAGCTGAGGGCTCTCCGCACGGCAGCGGCCGCCGCGGCGATGGCGACCTCGTCGCCCGCTGGCTCGAAGAGAACCCCGGCGGCCACTACGTGGCGGACCGGGACAGCCTGCTGGCCGCACCCCGGGGCGGCCCCCTCCTCGGCCTGTTCACCGACTCGCACATGAGCTACGAGGCAGACCGCCCTGCCACGGAGCCGTCGCTGACCGACATGACGGTCGCAGCCCTCGACCGCCTCGCCGGCGACCCGGACGGCTTCTTCCTCATGGTCGAGGCCGGGCGCATCGACCACGCCCATCACGCGGGTAACGCCGCGAACGCCCTCGGCGACACCATCGAGCTGTCCCGCGCCGTGGCGGCCACCCTGGAGCGCGTCGACCCGGCGGATACGCTGGTGATCGTCACCGCCGACCACAGCCACACGATGACCATGGGCGGCTACCCGCGGCGCGGCAATCCCATCCTCGGCAAGGTGGTCTTCCCCGGCGGGGACGCACCGGCGCTGGCGGAGGACGGCCTGCCCTACACGACCCTCGGCTACCGCAATGGCCGCGGCTTCCGCGACTTCGGCGACGAGACCGATGCGGACAGGACCTACGGCGAGCCCCCGAACCCCGGCCGCGCGGACCTCACCGCCGTCGACACCGAGGCGCCCGGCTTTCACCAGGAGGCGCTGGTGCCCACGAACTCGGAGACCCACGGCGGCGAGGATGTGGCCGTCTATGCCATCGGGCCCGGTGCGGTCGCCGTTTCCGGCGTGCAGGAGCAGAGCAACCTCTTTCACGTGATGAACGCCGCGGCGGCGCTGCAGGCGGCCGCCGATGCGGCCCTCGCGCGCTGACAACGGCGAACTTGCGGGCAGCTCTGGTAGTCTAAGGCGTCTAGAGAGCGTTCGGAGCCACACCATGAAAAGACTGCCAGGCGCCCTGATGACAAGCGCCCTCCTGCTGGGTGCCCTCCTCGCCGGCTGCGCCACGAGCCCCACGGGGCGCAGCCAGCTCATGCTGATCTCCCCGGAGGCGGCCATCGTCGAGTCGCGCAAGGCCTACCTGACCACGGTCCGGCAGCTCGACCAGGAAGACAAGCTCGTCGACGACCCGCGCCTCGCGGACCGCGTCGCCACGATCACGGGCAGGCTGGTGACCGAGGCCATCGCCCGCTACCCGCGCAGCGCGGACTGGGAATGGAGCGTCGCCATCATCGATGACCCGGAGACGGTGAATGCCTGGTGCATGGCCGGCGGCCGCATGGCGGTCTATACGGGCCTGTTCGAGAAGCTCAGGCTGACCGACGACGAGTTCGCGCAGATCATGGGCCACGAGATCTCCCACGCCCTCGCCAACCACACGGCGGAGCGCATGTCCCGGGCCATGGCCATCAACCTCGGCGTCATCGCCGCCGGCGTCTCCTCCGACAGCCCGGGCCTGACCATGACCGGCGCGGCGCTAGCGGCCAAGTTTGCCCTCGAACTCCCCAACAGCCGAACCGCGGAAGCCGAGGCCGACCGGCTGGGCATCGAGCTGGCGACCCGCGCCGGCTACGCGCCGGACGCGGCGGTGAGCCTGTGGCAGAAGATGGGCAGCCTCGGCGACTCGCGGCCGCCGGAGTTCATGAGCACCCACCCCGCACCGGAGAATCGCCAGCGCGCGCTGGCCGAGCTGGGCGCCGAGATGCAGGCCCTGAACCCCGAGGGGCGCATGGCGGCCGTGCACCCGGTGGAGATCGTCCGCTAGCGCTGCCGGCTGCTAGGGCGCGGTCGCGTAGCTCAGTTCCGGCAGCTCCGCCGGCAGTATTTCAGCGAGAAAGCGGCCGGCGTCGGCCCGGGTCGCCGGCAGCACCGCCAGGCTGCGCTCGAAGAAGGCGCGCGCCACCAGCTTCGCCAGCGCCTGCTGGCGGAGCACGTTCATGGTCGCCGGCAGCGGGTCCACGGTGCACAGGTCGACGCTGGCGGACAGGTCGATGCCCTGTGCTGCCGTGCCCAGCAGCGCGCCCCAGTCCGCCTCCTCGCCGTCGTCGATGTTGCGCTTCACCGCCCAGCAGCCGAGCGCGTCGGGGTTTTTCATCCAGCGCAGCCAGCTGGTCCCCCCGGCAAAGCCCGTGTGCGAGCCCTGCGCCACGGTGACCAGCTCGCCCCCCGGGACCTTGCCGGGAATGGGCCGCGCGTTCGCCTCCCAGGGCACCAGCACGTCGTCCCGGCCCGCGAGCATCAGGAAAGCCGTCGGGTCACCGGCGAAGAAGCGCGGCGTGAAGAAGCTGCTGGGGCCGGCGATGGACAGCACCGCGTCGATGCGCGGGTCCCCGAGCGTGGGATGAAAACCCGCGAGCGTCGCGGTGAGCCCGCCGAGGGACACGCCGAGGACCCCGATGCGCGCCTCGTCGATGGTCGCCGCAAGCGCGTCGCCGGCGTCGGCGCTGCGGGCAACGAGGCGGTCGATGACGAAGCTCACGTCGCCGGGCTGGTTGACCACGTCCGCGACCCGCGGGCCGCCGGGGGCGCCCCAGTGGGTGAGCGGGTGGTTCACCGCGGCGACCACGAAGCCGTGGCTGGCGAGGTGCTCGGCAAGGTAGGCACCGTTGCGGTGGTCGGACACGAAGCCGTGGCTGTAGACCAGCAACGGGTAGGGACCACCCTCCGTCGGGTACCAGAGGTGGCCCTCCAGCTGCCGGGCCGGGGCGCCGGCGAAGTCGCCGTTGGCCTCCGTGGGCCGGGACCGGTCCGCGAGCGCCAGGGGCAGCCGGGCGACGGGAAGGGGCCCGTCGGCGAGGCGTCGGGCGCTCTCGCTCGCCGCCGGCAGGGGTTCGGGGTTGTTCAGGGCGAGTAGCCCGGCGACGGCCAAGGCCGGCAGCAACAGGATGGCAAGCAGCAGTTTCTTCACCGGGCTGTTCTCCTCGGGGCCCTAGAAAGCCGGGATCCCGGTCTGTGCCCGTCCGAGGATGAGCGCGTGGATATCGTGGGTGCCCTCATAGGTGTTGACCACCTCGAGGTTCACCAGGTGGCGCATGACCGGATAGTCGTCGGAGATGCCGTTGGCGCCGAGCATGTCGCGGGCATCGCGGGCGATGGCCAGGGCCTTGCCGCAGGAGTTGCGCTTGAGCAGCGAGATGAGCTCCGGGGCGATGCCCTCGCCGTCCAGCAGCTGGCCGGCGCGCAGGCAGCCCTGCAGGCCCAGGGCAATCTCCGCCTGCATGTCCGCCAGCTTGCGCTGGATGAGCTGCGTGCCCGCCAGCGGCCGGCCGAACTGCTCCCGCGCCAGCGTGTAGTCGCGGGCCGCGTGCCAGCAGGCCTCCGCAGCGCCGAGGGCGCCCCAGGCGATCCCGTAGCGGGCATTGTTGAGGCAGCCGAAGGGCCCCTTGATGCCCTGCACACCCGGCAGCAGCTGCTCTTCGGCGACGAAGACGTCGTCCATGACGATCTCGCCGGTCACGGACGCCCGAAGGGCGAGTTTACCCTCGATCTTCGGCGCGCTGAGCCCCGGCATGTGGCGGTCGAGGATGAAGCCGCGGATAACGCCGTCGTCGGTCTTCGCCCAGACGACGAACACGTCGGCAAGGGGACTGTTGCTGATCCACAGCTTGGTGCCGCTGAGGCGGTACCCACCGGGAGCGCTGTGCGCCCGGGAGCGCATGCCGCCCGGGTCGGAGCCGTGGTCCGGTTCCGTCAGGCCGAAGCAGCCGATGAACTCACCGGATGCCAGTCCCGGCAGGTAGCGCTCGCGCTGCGCCTCCGTGCCGTAGGCATGGATCGGGTACATGACCAGGGACGACTGCACGCTGAGCATGGAGCGGTAACCCGAGTCCACGCGCTCGACCTCGCGGGCGATGAGGCCGTAGGAGACATAGTCGACGCCCGGGCAGCCGTAACCCGAGAGGGTCGCGCCGAGGAGACCGCGCTCGCCCAGCTCGCGGAAGATGGCCGGGTCCGTCTCCTCGCGGCGGAAGGCGTCGCGCACCCGCGGGCGCAGTTTCTCCTCCGCGTAGCGCGCCGCGGCATCGCGCACCATGCGCTGCTCGTCGCTGAGTTGCCGCTCGAGATGGAAGGGGTCGCGCCAGTCGAAGGCTTGCCAGGGTGAGGCCATGAGCGGTCCGGTGCCGGTGAAAAGCGTGCCACATTATAGGTGATCCACCGCGCCGGTGATCCACCACCGGCACCGGCAGCCCCGGCGAGCCATGAATCCCCCGGCTCGCCGCGCTATGATCCGCCTGTCACCCTGCGAAGTGCTGGCCATGACCCAGACGGACATCCTCGCGGCCTTCAGCGACGGCCTCGCCGACACTCTCCCCACGGTGGGCGAGAGCGGCTTTCCCACCGCGCTCGTCGCGCTCCTCCGGCGCCTCGTGCCCATCGACGATGCCACGGTGGTGCTTTACCCGGCCCAGGGGCTGCCGCTCATCGAGTACAGCGAGGTGCCCGAGACCACCGGCGCGTCCACGCTGGACCGCTTCGTCCAGGGCATGTTCCTGCTCGACCCGTACTACACGGCCGGCCTGGACGGACGCTTCGGCCTGTTCCGCCTCTCGGAACTCGCGCCCACGGGTTTCCGGGAGAGCGAGTACTACCGCAGCTGGTACCGCTACTGCGGCTACCGGGACGAGTGCGGCTATCTCGTCGCCCTCGCCGACGCCGGCTTCGTCAATATCGCCCTCGGCCGTACCGATGCCCGCGGGCGCTTCAGCAAGGCACAGCGCGACCGGCTGGCCGCGGTCTACGGCACGGTCGCCGCCCTCGCCCGCTCGCACTGGGCCGGCAACGCGAGCCGCGCCGCCGGCGAGGATCTGCGCGAACGCCTCAACCTCGCCCTCGCGGAGTTCGGCTCGAGCCTGCTCACGGAGCGCGAGTCGCAGGTGATCAACCGCGTGCTCCACGGCCACAGCACCAAGACGATCGCCGACCGCCTCGGTATCTCCGTGGAGACGGTCAAGCTGCACCGCAAGCACGCCTACGCCAAGCTCGAGGTCAACTCCCAGGCCGAGCTCTTCTACCTGTTCCTCGACTCGCTGATCAGCGCCAACGACTACGCCGGTGGGGACACGCTGGTGGATTACCTGCGCAAGCCCTGAATCGGGCAACTACCGGCAGGCCATGATTCTAGTGCTGTGCGGGGTTGAGCGCCCGGGTGCCCGCATTGCTGGCCGCAAAGCCGGCTTACGACAGTGGAATCGGGCACCCAACAGTAGGCCGTGCGGCGGGAGAGGCTGCCCGGGACCGTGCGAGGCAGGACGCCGAGCCCGAGCCGCCATGGATGGCGAATTGGCGT
>CAYTJQ010000067.1:0-16612 GCA_964438205.1 uncultured Alteromonadaceae bacterium | reverse complement strand
ACGTGACGATTCATTACTTCAACCCGGTGAACGGCACGCCGCTGGTGTCGCCGGGCTGAAACGCGGGTGCCTGCGGGCGTCCAGCAACGGAATAACAGCAAGAAACCCCGAGATCCATAGCAATAACAGCAATGATGTACCGCCGAGGAGGCAAGCCCCATGAACAACCGTAAGAAGCAACTGGCTATCGCGCTGGCTGCGGCCGGTGTCGGCATCACGTCCGTACCGGTCGTGCAGGCCCAGCAGGGTGTGCTCGAGGAAATCACGGTCACCGCGCGGAAACGCGAGGAGAGCATGCAGGATGTCGGCATCTCCGTGAGCGCCCTCAGTGAGACGGAAATCCAGCGGCAGTTTGCCCGGGACATCCAGGACCTTGCGAATATCGCCCCGAACCTCATCATCGACGACACCGGCCAGGGGCCGGGTGGCACCGCTGCCATCTTCATCCGGGGTGTCGGCATGGCCGACCTCGAGAAAAACTTCGACCCGGCCGTGGGCGTCAGCATCGATGGTGTTTTCATCGGCTCCACCGCCGGCTCGCTGATGCGCAGCATCGACCTCGCCCGCGTCGAGGTGCTCCGCGGCCCCCAGGGTACGCTGTTCGGCCGCAACACGGTCGGCGGCCTGATCAACATCGAGCGCACCAAGCCCACCGGTGAACTCGGTGGTCGCTTCCGCGCCGGTGTCGAGAACTACGAAACCTACTACCTCGACGGTATCTTCAACTTCGCCCTGACTGACGACCTCGCCGTTAAGCTCACGGCTAGCCTGCGGGACCAGGGTGAGGGCTATTACGACAACGTGACCTTCAATCGGGACCAGGGACGCCAGGACTACACCAACCTGGGCGCCAACTTCCTGTGGACACCGACGGATACGCTGGAACTCGAGTATACCTACAACCGCGAGGAGCTCGACCAGGATACGCCGGCGCTGGTCAATGCGACCCGGCCGGATCAGCTTTTCTGCACTGCCTATGGGTATTGCTCGCCGAGCCTCGATACCACGATCACCGGCGACCGGCTGGGTGTCGCCGGCGGTGGCGGGGTGCCGCCGGAGCCGCCGTCCTTCGAGACCAACATCTCGACGGTAGACCAGATCCGGCCGCAGTTCATGGACGCCTTCTTCGATACGGAAACCCACATCCTCGAGGCGCGCTGGGACATCAACGATGCGCTGCGCCTGGACTATGTCTACGGTCGCTGGGAATCGGATGAGGACTCCCTGCAGGACTGGGACGGCGTCCCCGAACTGCTCTATCACACGGAGCGCCCGGGTGAATGGGAGCAGGACAGCCACGAGGTGCGCCTGACCTGGGATAACGGCGGTGCGATCACCGCGGTCGGCGGCCTGTTCTACTGGGACTCCGAGTACGAGAGCCGCATGCGCAGCTACATCGGCTTCGCCGTCCCGGGGCTGGTGCTGGATATCCCGCAGACCACGAACCAGACCACCGAGTCGATAGCGGCGTTCTTCGAAGCGGACTGGCGCTTGAGCGACAAGTGGATCTTCACCTTTGGCGGCCGCTACACGGAGGACGAGAAGTCGTCCGCCCAGTTCGGCGAGGTGAATACACTGTCCCAGGGCCGCACGGAGCACCCCAGCGACAAGTGGGATGAGTTCACCCCGCGCCTGGGCCTCAAGTACCACTACAACGAGGACGTGATGTTCTTCGCCACCTACTCGGTGGGCTTCCGCGCCGGTGGCTTCAACGGCCGGGTCGCCAGCCTCGAGGAGGCGATCCAGCCCTACGAACCGGAAACCGTGGACAACTACGAGCTGGGCGTGAAGTCGCAGTTCCTCGACAACCGCGTGCGCCTCAACGCCACGATCTTCAGCATGGACTACCAGGACAAGCAGGAAGAGCTGCAGCTGCCCTCGGACCAGACCGATACGGGCCAGAAGACCGTGGTCATCAACCCGTCATCGGCGACGATCCAGGGCATCGAGTTCGACATGCAGGCGTACGTGACGGATAACCTCAGCCTGCGCGCCAACCTCGGCTACCTCGACTCCGAGTATGACGACTTCGTCTACACGGACCCGGAAGGCTCTGTCGTTGACCTCAGCAACCTCGAGTTCCGGCGCGCGCCGGAGTGGACCGGTACCATCGACGCCACCTACGAGTGGGAAGTCGGCGGCGGCAATGCCTGGGTGCGCGGCTCCTATCGCTACATCGACGAGCACTTCACCACGGCGACCAACAACCCGGAGACGGCCAACGACTCCCAGGGTCTGGTGGACGCGTCCGTCAACTACGCGATCGGCGACCTGCAGTTCAGCCTCTTCGGTCGCAACCTGACGGACGAGGACACCTACACCCACGGCTACGAGGTCGCCGGCCTCTGGTCCTACGCCGCCACGCGGCGCCCGCGGACCTACGGGGTGGAAGTGGTCTACAACTTCAACAACTGACGCAGTAACGAGAGCCCGGGAGCCGGGGAGGAACGGTGATGATGACAATGGAAGAACTCGCGGCCAGGGAGGCCATCAGGGACGTCATCCACTGCTACGCACGCGCCATCGACCGCATGGACGAGGCGCTCCTGCGCAGCGTGTTCCACCCCGGCTCACGGCACAACCATTTTTACGAAGGCCCTTCCTCGGACCCGTCGGCGCCGTCGTCGCCGGAGGAGCCGGGAGACTTCATCGCCTTCGCGTTCGGCTTTCTATCGACCTGTGCCCGTACGCACCACCAGCTCGGCAATACGCTGATCGAGTTCGACGGCGACGCGGCCGCCCGGGTCGAGACCTATTTCACCGCCTACCACCTGATGCGCCCGAAGGGCGATCCGCTCGCCGGCCCCATGGCCTATGACAGCGAGATGGACTACCTGGTGGGCGGCCGCTACGTGGACCGCTTCGAGCGCCGCGATGGCGAGTGGAAGATCGTGCACCGCACCGGCCTGACCGACTGGATGCGCCTTGAGCCGTCCTGCAGCCAGGGCATGGGTGACCTCCCCGCGGCGACGGTCGGTCAACGCGCGCCGGACGACTTCGTCAACCAGGCGGGCTGAGCGCCGCTGCGCACTACCCGTCAGCGGGCAAGCGACAACAAGGCAACGACAACCTGGCTAGGGAGAAGGACATGCGCCTGGAAGGCAAGACCGCGTTGATTACCGGCGGGGCAAGCGGCATTGGCGCCGCGGCCGCCGAATTGTTCGTCCGCGAGGGCGCGAAGGTCGCCATCGTGGACATCCAGCGGGAAGCGGGCGAGGCCCTGGCACAGCGCCTGGGGGAGGGGACGTTCTACCAGGACTGCGACGTGACGGAGGAGAGCGACCTGGTCGCGGCCGTTGACGCGACGGTCGAGCGCTTCGGCCGCCTCGACGCCCTGTTCCACTGCGCCGGCATCGTCGGCTCCGTGGGTCCGCTTGCGACCACGCCCGGCGAAGAATGGCGCTTCAGCATCGACGTGCTGCTCAATGGCACTTTCTACGCCATGAAGCACGCCGCGCGGGTCATGGCGGTGCAGCGCAGTGGCTCTATCGTCACGATGGCAAGCACCGCCGGCATTCTTGGCGGGCTCGGCCCGCATGCCTATACCGCCGCCAAGCACGGTGTGGTCGGCCTGACCAAGAGTGTCGCCACGGAGCTCGCCCGCAGCGGCGTACGGGTCAATACGATCGCCGCCGCCAGCATGGCAACGCCGATGGTGGCGAATGTGCTCACCGGGGACCCGAATGATATCGCCGGTGCCGAGCGTGCCCTGGCCGAGGCCTCTCCGCTGCACGGACGACCGGGCCTGGCCATGGACGTGGCCAACGCCGCCCTCTGGCTGGCCAGCGATGACTCAGGCTACACCACGGGGCACACGCTCACCACGGACGCCGGGATCACCATCGGCGCCACCGTCGAAGGCCCGGCCTTCGCCGAGTACCAGCCGATCATCCGCGAGGCCGGGAAGGTGGGCCTCGATCAAGAATAGCTCCTGGAAGGACATTATCCTGTAACAACCCGGCTCCCCGCACATCAAAGGCTCAACCTGTAGTCGATGGGAGGGACACTGATGCCGGAGGGCAATGCCTCCTGTCCGCGCCAGCCCGCCTGCACCGGCAGATGACCTTGGCCATCCAGGTGCAGCACCCTGACAGCCGCACCGCGGCATGCGTGCGGCATGAAGCCGGCCAATGACGCCCGCTTGCCCGCCCAGCCCTCGTTGTTGCGGTGGGCTGGGGGCTGGCTCATTACTGCCCTGCTCGCGGCGTTACTGGTTGCAACGGCCATGCTTGCACAAATCACTTTCCAGGAAAGTCGCACCAATGTGATTCGACTCTCCGGCGTCGAGCTTCCGCTCTTGCAGCAGATCCAGGCCCTGGATCTGCTGCTGATCCGTGCCCAGTCAAACATCTATGAATACTATTTAACGGCGGACGGGGGTGCTTTCCAGTCTCAGTTTCACGGGAACAGTAGGGAGCTGGAGGACAGGTACCGACGCCTTGCCCTCGATGCGCCGCAGGCGCCCGCGCTGCCCGGGCTGGCTAGCAACATCGATGAGCTGAGGCAGCTGGGCACACGGTTCGATAAGGTCATGCAAGCCAGCCCTATCGACTGGGATCGCGCGCGCGAGGTGCTGGACAGCCTCGGCCCGCTGACAACCGCACTGAATGAGCAGACCCAGGCCCTGTCCGGCTGGATTGGTGATCGCATCACCATGACATCCCGGGAATCCCTCGCCAAGCTATCACGGACCCTCGCCCTCCTTGCGGCCGCGCTGGCGGTCTCCCTCGCCGGCGCCTTGACCCTTCTATGGGTGAATAGGGATAGGCTCGCAGCCATGAAGACCCTGCGCTTTCGAGCGCAGCACGATAGCACCACGGGGCTTCGGAACCGCAGGGCATTCCATGACGACGCCGGCCACCAGCTCATGCTGGATTCCCTGGAGCGGCATCAGGTGGCACTGATCAAGCTGGACCGACTTCAGGACGTCGTTGCCAGGGGAGGGCTGGGGCTTGGAGATGCTGTCATCAACGAGGCCGTAAAGCGCATGACGGCGGTGATCGAGGCAGGCGCTTGCGGGGAAAGCATACTCTATCGGATAGATGGTAATCTCTTCGCTCTGCTGTTCGAGACCCGATCGCTGCCGGCGGCTGTCACGGTAAACAGGCTGCTATCGGCATTCACCCATCCCCTTGTCGCTGCGGGGAATGTTCGGAAGCTCACCCTCAGCCTTGGCGTCGCGCCGTTGCAGGGCGAAGAAGACAGATCAGTGTCTACCCGTGACCCGGTGGAGCGTGTGCTCATCAACGCCGACGCCGCCTTGCGCCTGGCTCAGCATCGGGGCGGAAACGAAGCGGTGTTTTTCGACGAGGCTCTGGCGGACAAGGAGCGACGCAGAAGAGCTCTGAAGGCAACGCTGCAGGCGGCGATCACACAGGAAGAGTTTTCTATCCAATACCAACCACAGTTTGACGCCCGGTCGGGCCAGCTCTCTGGGGTAGAAGCCCTGCTTCGGTGGGACTCTCCGGAGCTGGGTCCCGTCGCACCAGGTGAGTTTATTCCCATCGCTGAAGAGGACCTGGCGATAATCGAGCTGGGGGCCTGGGTCCTAGCCAATGCCTGCCGTGACGCAGGCCGCTGGCGGCATCTCGCGTCGCCCCCACGGCTGGCGGTCAACCTCTCGGCGCGGCAGCTTGAGCAGGCGAGGCTCGTGGAGCTTGTGAAAGACATGCTAAACCTCCACCAGCTCACCCCCGCCCGAGTCGAGCTCGAGATTACCGAGTCCGCCATGCTGACGCCTTCGGCCGAGACACAGCAGAATCTTCATGAACTTCGCGCGCTCGGTGTCGAGCTGGCGGTCGACGATTTCGGCACGGGCTATTCGTCGCTCAGCTATCTGCATCGGCTACCCGTGCAGCGCCTGAAGATCGACCGGGCTTTTGTTTCGGGAATTGATACCGATGAAAGACTCCAGGCCTCTGTGAAAGCAATCATTGCTCTGGCGAAAGCCCATGGCCTCGAAACCGTCGCAGAAGGCGTCGAAACACAGGATGAATTGCTTATGTTGCAGCGGCTGGGTGCCGATCAGCTGCAGGGCTACCTGCTTGGAAAACCCATGGCCCTGGACGCGCTCCTGCGTCTGCTCTCGACTTACAATCCTGAGCCCGAGTGCCGAAGGGCGGACTACAGTCCAATGACCTTTTCGCCGTAGCTGGAGAACCTGAACCATGGCTCGCTTGCCCTCGCTGCCTGAACAACCGCACCTGCTTGATGTCTTTCGCGAATTCGGACGCGGTATCTGGGCGCTCACCGAATTCCATGATGTGCTGCTTCGCGGGCCTTCGGAATGGTCTGTTGGTGAACGCGAGGCGATGGCGGCCTACGTGTCCTCGCTGAACGCCTGCCGCTTCTGCCATGCGTCCCATAAAATGATCGCCGAGGTCCATGGCATGCCTGAACAGGAACTGGCTGCCTTGCTGGACGATCCGGAACAACCGGATGTTGATCCACAGCTGTCGGCGGTTCTCGTTTATCTGCGCAAGCTAACCCTGATGCCGGCAAAGATCACCGATGCGGATGCGCATGCCGTGCTGGCCAGGGGCGTGAGTGAACAGGCGCTTTTCGATGCCATCAGCATTTGCGGGCTGTTCAACATGATGAATCGCATCGTGGAAGGCTGTGGCATCCAGCCGGAAACGGCAGGACTGGAGGCGTCGCGCGCGAGGCACGCAGAGGCGGAAGACAGCCGTTCACCCTACCGTGATTTTGCACGAAAGGCCGGGATCTCTCCCGGTGACGACTAGGAACCAGGTCGAAAGGAGCAGAGCCGGCTGGAGTGGCCACTGGCCTTGGCGGGCCAGTTGTCAGCCATGGGGACCACCGCCGGCCAGACCAAGGCGCCGCAGTAGCCAGCCTGTGGTGGTGCCCTGTACCAGGGTGCTGAACAGGACGACGCTGAACACCATGGCCTGCAGGGTGTACCAATACGGAAGTTCAGTCGGCAAGGCGAGGACCAGGGCGATAGCAATCGCACCCCTCAGCCCACCCCAGACGAGCAGGGGGCGCCAGCGCAAGGGAACCCGGACGGGGCCGATGGGGAGCAGGGAACCGAAGACGGCGACAAAGCGGCTGAATAATGCCACGGGGATGGCCAGCAATGCGGCAGCCCATTGGTCCAGAAACATGCCCGGAACTATCACCAGACCCAGCAGCATGTAGGTCAGGGCTGTCCAGGTTTTACCGACCCAGTCCCAGGTGAATTCGATATTGCCCGGCGTGGGTGTGCTTGCGGTTGAAAAAAGTACCCGCAGGGTCAGCCCGGTAACCACCACTGCTATGATTCCTGATACGTGAAGTTTCTCCTCAGCGAGGAAAAAACTGAGGAACGCCCCGAAAAGCAGCAGGCCCTGGGTGGCTGTCGCGCTCGCCAGATAGCGGATGATTAAAAACAGGAAGCCAGCGGCAAGCGGACCAAACACCGGTGTTGCGACAAGATGCCGCAATAAGAGCTCGCCGGCACCGAGCGGGCTCAGCGCATCGGGGGTGCCCGTCGCCACGGCAAGAACGAGGCCGAAAAGAATCGCGGCAGTGG
The DNA here is from genome assembly GCA_964438205.1 of uncultured Alteromonadaceae bacterium. Lineage (GTDB taxonomy): Bacteria > Pseudomonadota > Gammaproteobacteria > Pseudomonadales > Halieaceae > Pseudohaliea. The sequence goes on along the minus strand of CAYTJQ010000067.1, from coordinate 9,081 downwards.
CATCGTTGAGGAGACTCTCACCCTCAATCAAGGTGGTTACCTCTTCCGAGGCACGTTCTGCCCGCAGTCTCGTCACCACGGCGACCGGATCAATCGCAGCGAGCATAGAGCCCGCCAGCAGGGCCGCCAGCCAGGGAAAGCCCGGGTGGTCCACTGCGAAGAACAGCAGCGCTGCGGTAGCCAACGTGCCGATGCCGACACCCAGGGTGGCCAGGAGGGCGATGGGCACGCTCCAGCGACGGAGCGCCGGCAGTCGCAGGTGCCAGGCGGCCTGGAATAACAGGGGCGGCAGCAGCAGGAAGAACACCAGCTGCTCCACGTTGTGGGCACGAACGCCAGTATCGAGCCCCAGGGGCGCGAGCAGTTGGCCGGCAAGCAGGCCGGTCAGCAGGCATGCGAGGGTGAGCTCCAGGCGCAACGCGCGCGCCAGCGCCATGCCGCAAAAGGTAAATCCGAAGAGCAGTAGCGCATTGCCGAGCGCTTCCGGGATCATGCGGTGGACCCGCCGCTGCCTTCTGCTTTGGCCCGGTGCAACATCCTCCCTTGTCCCTCAGCCAGCCCAGGCGAAGGGCCGGAAGGCTTCATCGCCCGGTGTCTGGGCAAGATGGTTGATGTAGTTGCTCATGACCTTCTGGGAAAGGATAAGAACCACCTCGAGGATCTGCTGATTCCCGTACCCGGCCTCGACAAAGGCATCGACGGCAGCAGCGGGGACCTTGCCGCGCTCACGGAGCACCGCCAGGGTGAAGCTGCGCAGTGCCTCCAGTTTCGAGTCCGGCAGGGGCGTCCGTTCGCGCAGGGCATCATCGATAGCCGCCGGCACGTCCATCGAGCGGGCGATGGCGCTGTGGGCCGGTACACAGTAAGCACAGCCGTGCTCGACATTGATGGTCTGCCAGACGACGGTCTTTTCCTCATCGGTGAAACTGCTCTGGAGTACCAGCCCATGCAACTGCTGGTAGGCGCGTAGAGTCGGCGGCGACTCTGCCATCACAGCATGCAGGTTCGGAATCATTCCGAAGGCTTCCAGCGAACCCTTCAGTGACGGCCTGGCAGCTTCGGGCGCGGATTCGAGTGTGTGCAGCGTAAAACGGCTCATGGTCTTCTCCTTTCCAGCGATAACTTCAGGGGGGTGATCTCAGAGGGTGATGGCCCACGATGGCAGCCAGGTGAGTGACCAGGCTTCCAACTGCTTGTCCCAGCCGCTAAGGACCAGGACACCCAGGACGACCAGCACGCTGCCCAGCAGCAGCTTGCCGCGGGTCGCGCTCGCCAGGACGCCGGGCCGGATACGACGCAGGAGCTCTGCTGAGCCCAGGGCGGCTGCCAGCAATGCCACCGCTGTACCGGCGCCAAAGGCGAGCATCACGAAGAACGCGGGCACCATTTCCTGCCCCAGGGAGGCCAGCGCAATGGCGGCACCGAGCGTCGGGCCGACGCAGGGAAGCCAGACCAGGCCGACGGTCGCCCCGACGAAAAACTGCGCGGCAGGGCTGCTGGCATTGAAACTGCCGGTGTCGCTCACGGGCAACAGCCGGGAAAGGGCGGCAGCGACGGCATCACTGGCGCGCGGTGACAGCAGGGTTATACCCACGACAATCAGCAGGACGGCAGCGACGACGCGCAGACTCTCCAGGCCCAGGCCGAGGTTGAGGAGGAGGAAGGTCAGCACGGTGCCGGCCAGGGCGAAGGACAGGCTCAGGCCCGCGGCGAGCGCAAGGGGCGCACGTAGTGAGCCGCCCGAGGCGCTCCCCATGACCACCGGCACGAGGGGCCAGACACAGGGGGAGAGGATGCCCAGGATTCCCGCGAAGAAAGCCAGGGGAAAGGCGGTTGCTTCGATGCCGCTCACTGCGCCGCGCGATCCAGGGTCTTGAAAATTTTCTCTACGCTCGTCTCGGCGACACTGAACCAGAGCTGCGCCTCACCGCGGTACAGCAGAAGGGTGGACTGGCGCGGCGCGCGGAAGTGGCGAACCCACTCTTTCTGCTCGTCGAAATCGACCACGAGAATGTGCAAGTCCCTATCGGGACGCTCAGCTGCGTAGCGATCAAGAATCTTTTTCTGTGCGGCGCAGGTCGGGCACCAGCGCGCCCAGACATCGACCAGCACGAGCGCGTCCCGCGCCTGCAGTGCCTCGAAGCGCTCCTCGGAAAAAGGCTCCCGGGTCACGGCTGCCTGGACCATGAACGAGGACAGCAACAAGAGGGTGGCCGCCGCGGAAAAGAGGGTTTTCATGGGTTCAGTGCTCCCGGTGTGATTTTGCTGTTTGATGCGTCGATCCCTGCTTTGTTACGCCCTGGAGCGCCAGACTTCTCGATCAGGGTCGTCTCGAACCAGGCAAGCGCGGCTTCATAGGCAGGGAAGCCCTGGTGTTGCTTCAGGTCGGCCAGGGTCGCCGTGAACAGCGTTGTGCCGGACAGGCGATCGAGGGAGGCCAAGACGTCCGCCAGCGTTTCATCCTTGTGACGGCAGCAGGCAAGGTAGTCGGCGAGCAGTGCGGTAAGACGCGGGGCCGCTGATGCCTGCAATTGTGCATCGACGGTCATGAAATACACCGCACCCCCCCAGTAATAAACGGGATAGGCGTGCTGGCGGCGCAGGCGGGAGGTGGCTTCGAGGAACAGGCTGTCGTCGAGGTCATGGTCGCTGTAGCTTGCGGCGGCACGCTCGATCTTTTCGCGGTAGGCTCTGCCGGCTTCCCGACCACTGATGACGCCCTGGTGCGCGAGTACCTGGTACTGCAGGTAACTGGCGAAGCCTTCTGCAAACCAGCTATGGCGGCTGCCGAGGTAGGGCAGGAGCAGGTGACTCAGTTCGTGCGCAGCCGTCCAGTCCTCCAGGAAAGCGTCGAGCGGCCAGGCCGGGTCGACATGTAGATCGATGCCCTGCCTGGCGCCGCGCCGCGTGTTCGCCCAGGGCACCGGCTCGCCGCGATCCGGCAGGCGGTAGACGTGCAGGTGCACCGTAAAGGGCAGGGGGGCCGTTAAGCGCTCCAGGGACCGCTTTGTCTCGCTGATCCAGCGCACAAGCTTAGCCTGCTCTTCGGGCGAGAACTGATCTTCCCAGTGCCAGCGGAGGGTCGAACTGAACCCCGGCACTGCCATCAGCAGGCTCATGATGCAAGCCAGACTTGCGGCAGCAGCAGGCTGCCGCAACCGTTGGAAGCTGACCGGCGGGTTAGCCGCAGGTGACGACACCGCGCTCGAGAAAGTCCTTCAGTTGAGCAAGGCCGTGGGTCTGTAACGGCTCAAGCGGCGCCGAGAGATCGGCGGCAAGCTGCCGCAGCAGCTCCTGGGCAGCGGTTGATCGGTTATCCTCGACCAACGCCAGCAGTTGTGCTGTCGCTGGCATCAGCGTCATGAACTGGACCTCGTCATCGGCATCACGGTATACGAGGAGGAAGGTGGGCTCCGGTGCCGGATCGTACTCAGGCCCAATGCGGTGCACCGGGTACTCATAGCAGAGCAGCCTCGCTAACGGGGCCAGCCGCAGTACCGACGTGGCGATCTCCTCATCCTTGACTGGCCGGTAGGTGTCGGCGGCATCAGGCGCGATAGCCAGCTCCAGCTCAACGCGTTCGTACTCGGCGAGTTCGCGCAGCCAGCCCGGCTCCCATCCCTGTGTCTCCCGGACGCGCAGGAACTCGACAAACTCCCGTCCGAGTTCCAGGAACAGTGGGGTTTGAGCCCGGTGATCGGCAAGAAATTCACGCACGAGCGTTTCCCACTGCTCCTCAAGCAGCGTGGCCCGGAGCACGGGGAAGCCGCCAGCGAGGAGGCTCTCCAGGTTGCGGTAGACAAGGTCACGATAGACGGCGTAGCGATCCCCGGGAAGGCCGGGTGGAGTTTCCTGCCCCCCCGCCTCACGTATGCCCCGGGTAAATGCGCGTTGCGTAGTTGCGAGGCGATGACTCACGACGCCCGGCTCCATCGCGAGGTCTTATTGCTGCGGCGCGACTGCAGCGCACGGATACGGCCCGTTTCGGCGAGCAGGCTGTCCAGGGGAGGCAGGTTGAAATCCCGCTCCAGCAGTGTAGGTACCGGCCCGAGCCAATCGTAGACGGACTCGAGCAAGGTCCACACCGGGTCCGGTACGTCGGCGCCATGGGTATCGATCTTCAGGCCCGGCGCCTCGTCGTAATGACCGGCTACGTGGAGGTAGCGCACGCGCTCCAGCGGAAGTGCTGCGAGAAAAGCCAGGGGGTCGTAGCCGTGGTTGACGCTGTTCACGAAGACGTTGTTCACGTCGAGGAGCAGTTCGCAGCCGGAGGCCTCGACCACCGCGCGAATAAAACCGGCCTCATCCAGCTCGGCGCCGGGGTCCGCCTGCAGATAGTAGGACGAATTTTCCAGCACAAGGGGGCGCTCCAGCATGTCCTGAACCTGCTGGATACGCGACGCGACATGAACCACGGCCTCTTGCGTAAAGGGAAGGGGGAAGAGCTCATAGAGATGGCCTTCGTCCCCGCAATAGCTCAAGTGTTCGCTATAGACAGGCGCCTGGTGATGATCCATGAAGGCGCGGATCCCTGTCAGTAATTCCCTGTCGAGCGGTGCCTGGCCGCCGACGTTGAGAGAAAGTCCATGCAGGACCAAGGGGTAGCGCTCGGAAACCTCAGCGAGACGTCGACCGAGCCGACCGCCGACGCCGAGCCAGTTCTCCGGCGCCAGCTCGAGGAAGTCGATACAGTCCGCCGGCGCGGCGAGCAGATCGTCGAGCAGGGCCCGCCTCAGTCCGAGGCCGGCCCCGCTCAGTGTTGACGGATAGGGCTCGCGCATCAGGCGCCGCCGCACTTGCCCTCGCCGCACTTGCCTTCAGCAGTCTTGGCGCCCTTGTCGTCGCCACACTTGCCTTCACCGCACTTGCCTTCGGCGTCCTTGGCGCCTTTGTCCTCGCCACACTTGCCTTCGCCGCACTTGCCCTCGCTCTGCATGGAGCGCAGGTCATAGCCGCCGGGCAGCTGCGTTGCGCCGAAGGGGTTGCTGTCGGCCGCGGCGAACGGTGCCGCGGAGACGCCAAGCAGGGCAGTGCCCAGAATCAGTGCACGAGATGTCTTGGATTGAGCCATGGTAGTAACCTCTTTACCCGTAACGGGTTCTTTGTGGAGTCTGATCAAGGTTGGCCTGGGTTTCCCTGCCAACTGTACTGTTGATGCGCCCCGGGCCAACTTGTTACGAAAGCTACAAAAATTCCTGCGGTGCAGGTCTGTGGCGCAGCACCAATAGTGTACCATTTGGTTTTTAATTTCCACCCTCTTCGCTGACATCCTCCTCGCCCCCGCGCTGGCCGGGGATAGACAGGTCTCCCGCGGTGACAAGGCGGCCGCGTTCACTGGGCAGGGCCAGCTCGGCAAGCAGCGGCTGGGGAGCTGTGCCGATCGTCGTGATCACTGTGGCTGTGGGCAACAGGCTTCCGCTGGCCACGGTCACGCCCTCTCCTGAAAGGCTGACGGCCCGCTCGTTGAGGCGCACCGCAATGCCGCGGCGGCGGAAGTTGCGCTCTGTCTTTACGCCCAGCTCTGCAGACAATTCCGGCAATAAGCGGTCACCGGCGTGGATGATGCTGACGTCACAATCGTTCTCCGTGACGTTCTTGTAGTAGCGGACAGACGCACAGAGAAGGTCCTGCAGCGCCCCGGCCACCTCTACCCCACTGAAACCGCCACCGATGACCAAGAAGCGCAGCAGCCACCGGCGGACCTCGGGATCCGGTTCGATGGTCGCCTGCTCAAGTCGTGCGACGATACGATTGCGAAGGCGCAGGGCATCTCCAATGGAGGCGAGCGGATAGCCGTAGCGGTCCATGCCGTCGATCAGATCGCCGCGAGGGCGCTGTCCGCAGGCGAAGACCAGATGATCATAGCGCAGCGTGCCCTCCGTTCGTCCCCGGTAGAGCACCTGTTTTTGCGCGAGGTCGACGCCGGTAACGCTGACCATGCGAACCCTGGTGCGCCGGGTCAGCAGCCTGAGCGGTGCAACCACGCTCCCGGGCAGAATCGTCGCGCCGACGACCTCCGGGAGGAGTGGCTTGTAGGTCAGGTAGTTGTCCTCACTGAGCAGGTAGATTTCCCACGCTGCCGGAAGCCGCCGTTCCAGCTTTGCCGCGAGGGTGGCGCCGGCAAAGCCACCCCCGAGGATCACGACGTGCTTACTTCCGGGGCTTTCATTCCTCGACTGCGTCACGCAGCAGGATCTCCTGGCTGGCCCTGCCTTGAGGCCACGTTGTGTAACTGACGGCTTTGCGCGCCTCGACAATAGTAAACCAGTCGGTACAATTATCAAGGTCGTGAGCGGCGCCGTGGTCGGGCAAAGGGGATTCATGTTTCAGCGTCACCTTTTACCTCGGTTGCTGCCTGCCCTGGCGGTCGTGTCTCTACTCCTGGCAGCCTGCAGCACGCAGGTGCCCGATCTCGGCCGGCTCTATGAAAGCCGTGGCGGAGAGGAGCCACCGCCACTGGTGCTGATCCCCGGAGCGCTCGGCTCGCGGCTCTCGGATCCGGAGACGGGTCGGGAGGTCTGGCCGGGCTCGCTGTCCCGCGTGGCCTTCTCGGAGTATCGGGAGCTCGAGCTGGCGATCGACGGCGACACGCTTCAGCCACTACCCAGTCCGCTGGTGGTTTCGGGTCTCACCGATCGTGCGGCGGGCCGGGACTATTACGGGGCAATCCTCAGAGTACTGGAGGAGGCGGGTAGCTACCAACGGGGACAGCCCGGCACGCCGCCTTCACCTGGCACCCGCCACTACTATGTCTTTAGCTACGACTGGCGCCAGGACAACGTCCACAACGTGCGGCTTCTGCACCGCTTCCTGGCTCAGCTGCGCCGCGACTATGATGACCCGACCCTCAAGGTGGACGTGGTCGCCCACAGCATGGGGGGGCTGATAGCCCGCTACTACGCGCGCTATGGAACCCGCGACGTCCTGGATGGCAATGACTTCCCCGTAACCGGCGAGGGTGGTCGTTATCTTCGGCGCCTCGTACTCCTGGGGACGCCCAACCTCGGATCAGTGCAGGCGGTCAGAACGCTGATGGAGGGTTATCCGGTGGGTCTGCGAAGCATGCCGCCGGAAGTCGTGGCCACCTTCCCCAGCACCTATCAGCTCCTGCCGCACCCGATCAATACGTGGCTTGTGACCGCTGGCGGCGTCGAACTGCAGCGGGACCTGTTTTCGGCAGAGTTCTGGCGTCGTTTTCAGCTGTCTGTTTTTCACCCGGCGGTGGAGGAGCGCCTGGGGGATACATCCGTACTGGCTACCCGCCAGGCCTATTTCCATCGGCAGATAGAGCGGGCACGGCGCTTCGTGTGGTCGCTGACGGTGCCCGCGCCCGAGAGCGCCGTCCGTATCATCACCTTTGGCGGTGACTGCCGTCTCACACCTTCACGAATTCTTGTCGAAGAAGTGGACGGGGAGAGCAGGCTGCGACTGGCTCCCGAGGAAGTCCGTCGACCCGTGGCCGGCGTCGATTATGAGCAGTTGATGCTTGAACCCGGTGACGGCGTTGTCACCAAGGCTTCACTCCTCGCCCGCCAGGCGCTCGACCCGGCGATCAGGCGGCATCGTTATATCTTCTTCCCGCTGAAGTCCGCGTTCTTCCTGTGTGAGGACCATGGACAGCTCACGGGCAATGTCCACTTCCAGGACAACTTGCTGCATGCGATCCTGTCTGCAGACAGTCGGCAAATGGGCCCCGAGGCGGGTATCGACTCGCCCTGAAGGAGAGCTGTGGTCAGAAGCGCATCAGCTCGAACTGATGTTCCGCTTTTTCGAGAATCTTCCCGCGGTCAGCAGTATTCCGGAAGGCTTCGAGCGCATCGAGCTCGTCCGAGTCATGGAACAGGTAAACCCTGCCGTCAATGATCTCAAAGCGCCCGGGGTCAATCGCGACAGCGCGACCGAGGGCGAGGCTGTAGGGGCAGTGGCCACCAAGGGCGGGGGTGTATTTTTCGGGGTTGTTCCGGAAGCGCAGCATCTGCTCCTCCGAGGTGAGGTAGTAGAGTTTCCCCTCATGCAGCACGGAAAAGCGCGGGCTGCCACGCTCGGCCCGGCCCTGGGTAAAGTAGGAAACCGGGCTGTAGCCGCCGATGGCGATGTCGTTTTCCGCCGCCGTTGCGGCCAGGGCCGAGCCAAGTAGGAAGACGAATGCAAGTAGCAGTGTGTGAGCTTTGCGCATAGATACCTCTCTGGTTGGTTCACGGCGCTGCGTTACCGCGTCGCCGCGCCTAAGACGTCGCTGTTCGGCCGGTTGCCCGGGCGCTGGACGCCGGCGCCCTCAGTGCTCTGGCCGTTCCCCGTTTTCAGGGTGGTGCCGGCAGGCATTGAGAACAGTTTCTACCTCCTCCTCGCTCGCCTCGTCACCGCGCTTTCGCCAGGCTCTAGCAAGGCGTTGCGCCTGGCGAAGGTAGCGGCGGCAGTGCTGGCACATGAGCACATGAAAGCGCAGGCCGATGCGGCGCCGCAGAGGGAGTTCGTCGTCGAGCGCGAGGGAAACCTCGAAAGGCACTTCGTTGCACTTCAACATTCGCCCGTCTCCTCGAAGTGATCGACGACCTGGAACAGCGCACTCCGCGCCCGATGAAGCAGGACCCGCGCATTACCGGGTGACACACCCAGGTCTTCGCAAATCTCACCGAAGGTCAAGCCTCCCCGCTCTCGCAGTTCGTAGACGCTTCGCTGTTGGGGCGTCATCTGCTTCAGCAGCCTCTCGAGGCACTCCTCGAGTACGTCGCTTGCCAGGAGCTCCGATGGGTCATCGGTGCCCCAGGCGACCGGTGGATGGCGCCAGTGGCCGTCGCTGCGAAAGCGTTCCTGCAGCGCATCGGGGCTGGCGTCGGCGTCCATTTCGCTGAAGAAGCTCTCCCGTTTGCGCGCGCGCAGCTGCATACGTGCCTCATTGATGACAATCCGCGTTAGCCAGCTTCTTACCGCCGCGTCGCCGCGGAAGCTCTCCCAGGCGTTGTACGCCTTGATCCAGGCGTTCTGCACGACCTCCTCTGCTTCGCTGCCTCCCACGATTGGCGAGGCAATGGCAATCAGGGCGCGATGATGCTCTCTGACAAGTGCGGCGAACGCCGTCTC
>CAYTJQ010000066.1:0-16614 GCA_964438205.1 uncultured Alteromonadaceae bacterium | reverse complement strand
CATGAACACCGCCCCCATCGTCTCCCGGGTCTGGAGCTTCTGCACCACGCTGCGCGACGACGGCGTCGGCTACGGCGATTACCTGGAGCAGCTGACCTACCTGATCTTCCTCAAGATGGCGGACGAGTACGCGAAGCCCCCCTACAACCGGGATATGGGCATCCCCGCGGGGTTCGACTGGACCAGCCTGACCGCGCGCCGGGGGGCGGAGCTGGAAGCGCATTACGTCACGCTGCTGCGCAAGCTGGGCGAGCAGAAAGGCATGCTCGGCCAGATTTTCACCAAGGCGCAGAACAAGATCACCGACCCCGCCAAGCTGTTCCGCCTGATTGATATGGTCGATGGCACGAAGTGGGTGACGCTGGGCGCCGATGTCAAAGGCGACATCTACGAGGGACTGCTCGAGCGCAACGCCGAGGACACGAAGTCCGGCGCGGGCCAGTACTTCACGCCGCGCGCCCTGATCCGCGCCATGGTGGAATGCCTCCGCCCAGAACCCGGCAAGACCATCGCCGACCCGGCCTGCGGGACCGGCGGCTTCTTTCTCGCTGCGCATGACTTCCTGACGGACCCGGCGAACCACGCCCTCGACAAGGATCAGAAGGCGTTCCTGAAGCACGAGACCTTCTTCGGTAACGAGATCGTCGCCGGGACGCGACGCCTCTGCCTGATGAACATGTTCCTGCACGGGATCGGCGAGATGACCGGCGAGACGCTGATCTCACCCGCCGATGCCCTGATTTCGCCGCCCGCCGAGACCTTCGACTACGTGCTGGCAAACCCGCCCTTCGGCAAGAAAAGCTCCATGAGCTTTACCAACGCGGAGGGCGAGCAGGAAACGGATGAGCTGACCTACAATCGCCAGGATTTCTGGGCGACCACGTCGAATAAGCAGCTGAACTTCGTCCAGCATATCCGCACCATGCTGAAGACCACCGGGCGGGCCGCGGTGGTCGTCCCCGACAATGTGCTGTTCGAGGGCGGTGCGGGAGAAACGATCCGGCGCAAGCTGCTGCAGACGACCGACCTGCACACCATTCTTCGCCTGCCCACGGGCATCTTCTATGCGCAGGGCGTGAAGGCCAACGTGATCTTCTTCGATAACCGCGCCGCCAGCCCCGATCCGCAGACGGCCAGGGTCTGGTACTACGATTACCGCACCAATGTGCATCACACCCTGAAGCAGAAGCCGTTGACCTATGCCCATCTCGAGGACTTCGTCACCTGCTATAACCCTGAAAACCGGCACGAACGAAGCCCGACATGGAGCGAGGAAAACCCGGACGGGCGCTGGCGCGCCTTTGACCGGGAGGACTTGCTGGCCCGCGACAAGGCGAGCCTCGATCTCTTCTGGCTGCGCGACGCGTCCATGACCGATCTCGAGAACCTGCCGGAGCCCGAGGTGCTGGCGGAAGAGATCATGGAGAACCTTCGCTCCGCCCTCGCGAGCTTTGCAGCGGTGAGCGAGGCTTAGGGCTCCGGTGCTGGTGCTGTGATGACGAACCCAGAGCTACGCTGAAGTCCGACGCTTGCCGCCCTTACCGCGGGCAACCTGGATGGCGGCGTTGACCAGAAAGCGCGAGCGCGGGATATCGTGCGCTCGCGCGTAGGCGTCGATCTCCCGCAGCGCGTTGGCCGGCACACTGATATTGATCCGCTGCATGCGCGTGTCGAGCTTCGAAAGATCGATGTCGATCATCACCCATGTTCCGCCTTCGTATTCGCCCTTGCGCTCCAGTGCGACCATCTCAGCAAGCCCGGAAGGCGTGGGGATGTCCATGTCCTCGCCATCGCAGTACAGCTCGACGGCTTCCTGCACATTCGCGGGGAGGTCATCCCAATCATCAGCGGCGGAGAAGCAACCGGGAAAATCGGGAATCGTGGCCCCGTGCGCGGAGCCATCGTCGCCGAGGTGCACATAAACGGGGTAGAGCATGTCTGTCCTCCTCTAGCGTGGCGGCCAGTCCCAGCCAGCCTGCCGGTAAATGTTGCGCAGCGTGCCGATCGGCAGGTCCTTGCGCGGATGCGGGATCACCACATGCCCCGGTAGGTCGGGGTGCCTGAACTTCTCGTGATCACCCTTGCCACCCACGCGGACCCAGCCCTCGGCTCTGAGCTTCTTGATAAGCTGCGCGCTCTTCACAGCATAAATATACACACAACTACACACCAAGACAAGGCGCGGGAGACAAATCAGCGAACCATCGAAGCCACCCTCGCCAAAGCCGGCGCTCGCTGCGGCGAGCTCAGCCCCCGGTCGGCGGCTGCGGCGTGGTGAGCGTATCGAGGAACAGCGCAAAGGCGCCCTCGGCGTCAGTCTCCAGGCACACCGTGGCCGGCGTGCGGCCGCTCTCGGGCGCAGCGGTCATGGCGCCTGCGCTGGCCGCATCGAGGTGCCGGCGCGGGGAGCCATCGGCGGCCCGATCGGGCATGGACAGGTCTGAGCCCGGCAGCCAGGGATCGTCCGTGGCCGTGGCCGTCACCGCGAGCGGCAGGGACTCACCGCGGCAGAAGCGCCCGGGGTCGACCACGGTCATCGCCGCAAGGACGTCCCAGTAGTAGTACTCCCCGGAATCGATGAACCAGTCGTTGGCGTCGAGGACCCGGTCCCACCAGGCCGCCGCCGGGTTGTCCGCCCGGGCCTTGAGTTCCGCCGCGACGGCCGGCGTCACGCGCACGTCGTTGGTGACATCCAGGCCTACCACCTCCACGGCCAGCGGGCCGGCGAAGACCCGGTCCGCCGCCACGGGGTCGACGTAGAAGTTCCACTCCGCGCGCGTGTTCGGGTGGCCGTCCGTGAAACCCGGGACGATGATATTGCCCGCCTCGTGCAGATTGCCGCCCATGACCACCAGCCGGTCCACCTTCGCCGCATCGTCCGGGTAGCGTTCCAGCCACTGGGCGATATTCGTGAGCGGGCCCGTGGCCAGCAGCGTCACCGGCCGGTCGCTGCCCGCGATCGCCGCGTGGATGAGTTCCACCGCGTGGCCGTCCCAGGGGGCGCGCCCGCTCGGCGGCACCGTCACGCCGGAGAGCGTGTCCATGTCCTTCTGCCAGGGCTCCGGGAACACGAAGTAGCCATCCAGCGGCACCGGGTCGCCGCAGGCTGCCGGAATCGCGGCACCGGAGGCGCCGAGGTCCGCCAGCGCCAGGGCATTGGCGACCCCGGGGGCGCAGTGCGCCTCGCCGCTGCCGGCCACGGTAATCGCGCGCAGCTCCGCGGCCGGATGGCGGGCGAGGAACAGCAGCGCGGCCCAGTCGTCGATGGCCATGTCCGTATCGAAGACCACCGGGGTGGGCCGCGGCGGCGCCGCCGCGAAGCGCTCCCAGTCGGCGAGCAGGGCCTCGAGGGCGGCGCTGCCGACGCGCCAGGCGGCCTCCAGCGCCGGCCGGCCCTCGTCCGGGTACGGCGCGGTGCTGCTCCAGGCGGCCGTCTTGCCCGGCGGCGGCAGGGTGAAGTTGCTCGCCGTGCGCAACACCAGGACCCGGTCCGGGTCGACGAGCCCCTCGCGGGCCAGGCGGTGCAGCGCCGTGAGCGTACCGCTGTCCTCCATGTTCGAGGTCATGAACTCCATCTGGCTGCCGGCGTAGAGCGGCACCCAGTCATTGGCCCAGCGGTTCAGGTGCTCGCCGTGCCAGTAGGTGCTCGCCGAGAGGGTCTCGCCCACGGTGACGAAGGGCGGGCGCTGGGCGTTCGGGAAGCCCTCGTAGGCGGCGCGGAAGGCCTTGAGGGCCGGCGTGTCCGGCAGCGCCACGTCCCGGGTCTGCCGGAACGCCCAGTCCGCCAGCGCCGGATTCAGGGCGAAGCTGATGGTGTCCAGGGTCCAGCCCGTGGACACGTCCTGCGGCCCCTGCGCCGGCTCGTCGGCACCCAGGGGGATGAAGCCGTAGGGCCAGTGCGCCGGGATCTCCCGGGCGTCGATCTCGTAGACGAGGTCACCGTCGACCACGGCGCGCGCCCAGGCGGCGGAGCCCAGGGACAGGTCTTCCGGGTCGGCGCCGGCGATGCCGGCCACCAGCCAGTAGGCGCGCGCCAGGTCGAAGCGTTCGTCGAGGCCGAGCGCCATGATGGACGCGGTCGCATTGGGAATGCCGCCGCCGACACAGATAAGCAGAACGCCGTCGGCGGTCAGGTAGAGCGGGTATTCGCCCAGGGGGAAGGGGTAGGTGCCGGCGATGTCGGAGCGCTCGACCCAGTACTGCAGTTCCCCCGGCCGGTCGCCGGTGGGCTCGCCGTACTCGAACATGGTGACGACCACGGCGCGCACGGGCACGGGCCCGGCGGGTTCGGCAAGGGCCGCCGGCGCAAGGCCGCAAACGAACAGCGCACAGCACAGGGTCAGGATGCGACGCATCAGGGGTTCTCCTCTCGTTCCCGGGCCGCCAGGGCCCGCAGGGTCTGTTCCAGGGCGGCGAGCGCCGCGGCGACATCGTCTTCGGTGACCGACTCCGCGGGGTGGTGGCTGATGCCCCCGGCGCAGCGCACGAAGAGCATGCCGACATCGGTGATCGGCGCCAGGCTCATGGCGTCGTGGCCGGCCCCGGAGACGATGGATACGGGGCTCAGGCCCAGGGTCAGCACCGCGTCCTCGAGCACCCGCTGCAGCCAGCTGGCGCACTCCACGGCCGGGGCCCGGTGGGTCTCCTCCCAGGACACCCGCATGCCGCGGCTTACCGTGAGCCGGGCCACCTCTTCCTGCAGCGCCTCCACGGCGAGGTCGCGGGTATGATCGCGGCCGGCGCGGATATCCACGCTGAACTCGCAGTCCCCGGGGATCACGTTCGGCGCCCCGGGATAGCAGCGCAACTGGCCCACGGTGGCGACGATCTCGAAGCGGTCGGCGATGCGCTCCACCAGGTGCACGGCGCCGGCGGCGGCGACCAGGGCATCCTGGCGCATGTTCATGGGCACGGTGCCCGCGTGCCCGGCGCGGCCGCTGACGCGGACCCGGAAGCGCCGCGCACCGGCGATGCTCGGCACGACGCCCAGGGGCTGGTGGTTGTCCTCCAGCACCGGCCCCTGCTCGATGTGTACCTCCAGGTAGCCGACGAGGTCCTCCCCCGCGCGGCTCGCGCCGCCGATGGCGGCCGGGTCGCCGCCGAAGGCACGCAGCGCCTCGCCGAGGGTCGTACCGTCGCCGTCGCGCAGGTCGAACCAGGCCGGATCCCAGCTGCCGGCGACCGCACGGCTGCCGAGGAGCGTGGTGCCGAAGCGGGCCCCCTCCTCGTCACCGAAGCCGAGCAGGTCGACGTGGAACGGCAGCGGCTCCCCGCCGGCACGGAAGCCCGCCATCACCTCCAGGGCCAGGAGCACGCCGAGGATGCCGTCGTACTTGCCGGCATTGCGCACCGTGTCGAGGTGGGATCCGAGCAGCAGGGTCCGCTGCGGGCCCGCATCCGGGGCTGCGAGCCGGCCGCAGAGATTGCCGGCCGCATCCTGCCACGCCGCGAGGCCCGCCTCCTCGAGCCAGCCGGCGACGCGGGCATTGCAGCGCGCGTGCTCCGGCGTGAGATAGCTGCGGTAGACGCCGTCATCGATGGAAGAAATGGCCGCCAGCTCGTCGCAGCGCGCCATCACCCGCGCCGCCACCGTACGCTGCGCGGGCGTCGGCTCGAAGGCGGGTTTTGCAGGCGGTGTATCCACGGGCAGGTGTCTCCGGAGCTCAGGCGAACACGTCGAGGGCGGCGGCGACGGCCTCCCCCGCCGGGGCGGCAAAACCCGCCCGGCGCAGGCACTGCTCGAGGCAGGCGAGGGTGGTGAGCACCGCATCGCGGCGGGCGTTGTAGCCCATGGTGCCGAGGCGCCAGATCACGCCGTGCAGGGGGCCAAAGGAGGTGCCGATCTCGATGGCGAAATCCGCGAGCATGCGCCCGCGGACCGCCTCGCCGTCGACCCCGTCGGGAATGTACACGCCGACCACGTTGTGCATGCGGTGAGCCTGGTTGCCGAAAAGGCGAAGCCCCATGGCGGCGAGGCCGGCAGCGAGAGCCTCGCCCGCGACCCGGTGCCGCTCGACTGCGTTGTCGATGCCCTCCTCCAGGGCGATACGCGCGCACTCGCGCGCGCCGTAGAGCATGCTGGTGGCTTCCGTGTGGTGGTTCAGCCGGGCCTCGCTCCAGTAGTCCATGATCATGGCGAGGTCGAAGTAGTTGGAGCGGATGCGCTCGCCCCCCGCGTCCTCGTCGCCCTCGGCGCGGATGCCCCGCTCCACGTGGCGCCGCTCGCGGATGACCGCCGCGGCCCGGTCCGACAGGGTGACCGGGGCGATGCCCGAGGGGCCGCCGAGGCACTTCTGCAGGCCCGCGGAGACAGCGTCCAGGCCCCAGCCATCGGTCTCGAAGGGATTGCCCACAATGGACGCCGTGCAGTCGCAGTAGAACAGCACGTCGCGCTCGCGGCACAGGCGGCCGAGTTCGTCGAGGGGCTGGCACATGGTGGTCGAGGTATCGCCCTGCACGGTGGCGAGGAGCTTCGGCCGCACCCGGTCCAGGGCCTCGGCTACCTGTTCCGGGTCGCAGACCTCCCCCCAGGGCACGCTGATCGTGTGTACCTCGGCTCCGCAGCGCTCTGCAATCTCCGTGAGCAGCTGGCCGAAGCGGCCCATGACCGGCACCAGCACCCGGTCACCGGGTTCCAGCAGCGACACGAGGCAGGCCTCGATGCCCCCCCGGGCGGTGCTGTCGACGAGGAAGGTCCAGCGGTTCTGCGTGCGGAAAACGCCGCGGTACAGGGCCATCGCCTGGTTCATGCAGGCGGTCATGGACGGATCGAACTGGCCCACCAGCTGGTGCGCCATGGCCTGCAGCACCCGCGGGTCGCAGGTGATCGGCCCGGGGCCCATGAGCAGGCGCGGCGGCGGCAGGAAGGTCGCGCGCAGCGCGGACGGCAGGTCATCGAAGTTCACGGATAGCCTCCTAGGACGGGGTGCCGAGCAGCGGCCCGGCCAGCTGCCACAGCATGCGGCCCCCCACCACGAGGAGGAAGGCCGAGAAGATCTTCTTCAGCGTCACGCCGGACAGGCCGCTGCCGATCTTCACGCCCAGCGGCGCGAACAGCATGGTCATAGGCACGATGGCGAGAAAGCCCGGCAGGTTGACGGCGCCGACCGTCCCGGCGGGGGCGTCCGCCGGGGTCTCCGGCAGCAGCAGCATGAGCAGCGCGCCCGGGAGCGCGATCACCAGCCCGAAGAGCGCGGCGGTGCCCACGGCCCGATGGGCGACGACGTTGAAGGCCGTCATCGCGGTGACCCCCAGCGTACCACCGCCAATGCCCATCATCACCGAGATACCGCCGATCACCGCGGCGATCAGCCACTGCCAGGGGCGTGCCGGCAGGCCATCGCGCAACGGCGGCGCCTTCGGGCGGAAGATGTTGTTGAGCGCGATGGCGACGGCAACGACGCCGAAGACACCGGTGAGGAGCAGGCCGTTGACGCGGGAAGCGGTGATGCTGCCGAGCACGACGCCGGCCACCATCGCCGGCAGCCAGGCCCGGAACAGCGCGAGGTCGACATTGCCGCGGGCGTGGTGCGCCCGCGCCGAAGCGATGCTGGTGGGAACGATGGTCAGCAGGGAGGTGCTGGTGGCGATGAGCATCGCCGACGCCGGCGAGATGTCCAGGGACTGGAATACCAGGAACAGCACCGGGACGATGACGATGCCACCGCCGACCCCGAGCAGGCCGGCGAGAATGCCGGCGAGGATGCCGGCACCGACCAGGGCGGCGAGTACCGGGAACCACTCGATGAGGGCGCTCAACGGTTGCCGCCTGCCCGGCTCACGAGCGCCGCGCCGTCGCTGCGCGGATCCGTCGCCGCGGTCACGCTCCCGTCCGCGGCCCGGCACACGGCGCCGGCATGGCCCATGAGCTCGCTCTGCGCGGGCACCTCGCGCAGCGTGTGGCCGAAGGCACGCAGGCCAGGCGCCAGTCGCGGGAACAGGTCCGCCTCGAGCTTGAGGTCCTGGCTGTCGTCGCCCCAGGTCCGGCCGAGAAGCCAGCGGCCGCGGGCGATCGCCTCGGCGAGGGGCTCACCGCCGTAGTGGTAGCGGGTGAACAGCGCCGCCTGGGTCTGCGGCTGCCCCTCCCCGCCCATGGTGCCGTAGGCCAGGCGCCGGCCATCATCGAACAGTGCCAGCGCCGGGTTGAGCGTGTGCCGCGGCTTGCGCCGCGGCCCGAGGGCGTTGCGGTCCGCCGGGTTGCGGCTGAAGCCGAGGCCGCGATTGTTCCAGCTGAGGCCGTAGTCCGGGTGGACCACGCCGGCGCCGAACTCCCAGTAGATACTCTGGATGAAGCTGACCAGGCAACCCTCGCGGTCGACGGCGCCCATCCAGACCGTATCGCCGCGTTCCGCGCGCCGCGGCCAGGGACTCGCGCGCGAGTCGTCGATCGCCGCCGCGTGCCGGCGCAGCGCGGCCGGCTCGAGCAGCCCGGGCCAGCGCTCGGACAGGCGCGACGGGTCCGCGACCTCGGCATCGCGCACCGTGAAGGCGCGCTTGGTCGCCTCCACCAGCGCGTGTACTGACTCCAGCTCCGAGGGCGACGGGTGCGCCCGGCGCCAGGCGTCGTAGATGGCGAGGATCAGCAGCGAGGCGATGCCCTGGGTCGGCGCCGGCAGGTTGAACACGCGAGCCCCGGCGAGGCGAGCCGTGAGCGGCGTGACCCGGCGCGCACGGTAGGCGGCGAAGTCCTCCCGGCGCAGGGGGCTGCCCTCCGCCGTCAGCCAGTCGACCAGCTCCGCGGCCAGCGCCCCGCGGTAGACCGACTCCGTGCCCTCGGCGGCGACCCGCTCGAGGAAACGGGCGAGGCCGGGGTTGGCGAGCTGCTCGCCCGCGGCGAGGGGCCGGCCCTGCGGACAGAACAGGGCCTGGTAGGCGGCAGCGCCGGCGAGCTCCGGCTGCACCTTCTCGCTGGCCGCGGCGAGGCTCGCGGTGACCGTGATGCCGTCGCGGGCCAGTGCCATGGCCGGCGCCAGCAGGTCGGCCAGGGGCCGCGCCGGGTAGCCATACTCGGCGGCACAGGCCCGGGCCTCACGCCAGCCGTCCAGCGTACCCCCGAGGCAGAGCGCCGCCGGGCCGCCGCGCGCCGGCACGCCGTCGAGGCCCTGCGCCGCATACCATTCCGGCGTGGCCAGCGCCGCGCTGAAGCCGCAGGCGTCGATGGCGACCGGGTTCTCCCCCGGTGCCTGCAGCAGCCAGAAGCCGTCGCCGCCGAGGCTGTTCATGTGCGGATAGACAACGCTGATGGCCGCCGAGGCGGCGACCATCGCATCGATCGCCGAGGCACCGTCCTCGAGCAGCGCCTGGCCGACCTGCGCCGCCGCCGCGTGCGGCGCGCTGAAGGCGACCTGCCGACGGCTCACGGCGTATCGAGGTCCGCCGGCGTCGGCGTGCGCTCGCCGTAGATCTCCCAGTTCTCGAGCAGCGTGTCGATCACCTGCGAGCCGACGACGTAGGCGGACTCGAGGGAGGCATCGAGCCCGGCATAGCCCTCGTTCTCGGCGAGGAGGTTCTCCGCGGCGCTGACCCCGGGCGGCGGCATGGTGTAGTTGCTGGCCGTGCGCAGCACCATGACCCGGTCGCGGTCGACGCGGCCGGCGCGGTCGAGCCAGGTGATGGACTGCATGGTGCCCGTCTCCTCCATGGCGGAGGTGACGAACTCGCCCTCGCCGTCGGTCCAGTAGTCCACCCAGTCGTTGGCCCAGTCGTTGAGGATCTCGCCGTGCCAGAAGGTGAGGGCGGCCAGGTTGTCACCCTTGAGGACGAAGGGCGGCCTCTGCGCGTTCGGGTGCTCGGTGTAGCGCTCGCGGGTCTCGGCGAGCGCTTCGTCGTCCGGCAGCTCGATGTCCTTCGTCAGCTGGTAGGCCCACTCCGTGAGCGCCGGGTTCAGGCGGAATAGCTCGCCGGTCGGCTCGGGCCGGTCGGGGTCGAAGGGTTCGTCCGTGTAGCGCGCCAGGTAGCCGTACTTCCAGTCCTCGGGCATTTCCCGCGGGTCGATCTCGTGGGCGAGGTCGCCGTCCACCAGGTACTCGGCCCAGGCGGCAGAGCCGATGGAGGCGTCCTCCGGGTCGACGCCGGAGATACCGGCGACCAGCCAGTAGGCACGGGTCAGATCGAAGCGCGGGTCCATGCCCAGCATCATCACCGACGCCGCGGCCTTGGCGGTGCCGATGCCGGTCACCATGACCAGCAGCTTCGACGCCGGGTCGTAGTAGAGGTCGTGGTGCGCGGGGAAGTCGATGCGCTCGCTGAGGTCCCGGCGTTCCAGCCAGAGCTGGAACTCCCCGGCCTGGTCGTCCCGGTCCTCGCCGATCTCGAACATGGTCACGAGAACGGCGCGGACCTCCTTCGCTGCCGGCGCAGCGGGCGCCTTCGCCGCGGGGGGCGGCGGTGCCGCACGCTCGCAGGCGGACAGGGCAAGCACGGCGCCGAGGCACAGGGCGAGGACGGGCGCCAGGGAGAGAGAACGGGTCATGGGGTCTCCTCGATTTCAGTGGATGCGGGGGCGAGCTCGCAGAGCGCATAGCGGCGGCAGAGGAAACCGTGGCTGCGCGCGTCAGCGGCAAGCACCGCCGCGGGATCGGCGGCCAGGCGACGCTTGAAGTCGGCAAGGCGCGCTGCGTAGCGGCCAAGAAGCTCTGACTTGAGGGGCGCCGGGGCAAAACTGTAGCTCAGGCTGTTGCGCGAGAGGCCGACCAGTTCTTCCCAGGACAGGTTGAACTCGCGCACGGCGACGAAGAATTCGTCGGTCAGGTTCGAGTCCCACATGCCGCGGTCGTCGGTGGACAGCGCCACCGGGATGCCGGTGCGCAGGTACTCGGGAAAGGGGTGCTGCGCGTAGTCGTCGACATACTCCAGCAGCAGGTTGGAAATCAGGTTGATCTCGACGAGGTAGGGCCCGTGGCGCATGAGGCGCAGCGTGTCCGGGTCCGTGATGAGGTTGACCCCGTGGCCGATGCGATCGGCGCCGAGCAGCAGCGTGTCGCGCACGTGGTCGTTGGGCTCGTCCACCTCCCCGGCGTGGATGGACAGGCGCACGCCATGGTGCTCGCGGCGGAGTTCCCGGAGGGTATCGAGGAAACGCAGCGGGTAACCCTTGTCGTTGTCCTCGCGGCCGACCATGTTCACGGCGACGAACAGGTCCCGGTGGCGCGCGACAAAGGCGTAGAGCGTGCGCAGCATCTCCTCGGCGTTCGGCGCGAAGCGCAGGATCGCCACCTGCAGCCTCACCGCGACCCCGGTCGCCTCGGCATCCGCCTCGCGCAACCGCTCGCGATAGATGGCCGCCACCTCGTCGGGTGTGAGGCGGCTGCCGTCCGGTCGGAGAAAGCCGAGGACACCGATCATCGTCTCCAGGTAGAGCACCCCCTCGCGCCCGAAGGCCTGCATATTGCGCACCAGCGCGTCGGCCGTGAAATAGGGGTTGAAGTAGAGATCGCCCATGCGCTGCCAGTGGGTCTGGAAGAACTCGTCCCGGCCCTCGTGCGCCTTGTCGAGCACCATGCTGTCGAGCCAGGCCCGGCGCTGGCTGTCGTCGAGATCTTCGAGACGCTCGAACTCGCCCTGCTCACAGGGGGGCAGTTGCTGCCAACTGCTCTCCTGCAGCGTGAGGAAGAGCAGCAGGTACGGCTCCGGGCCGAAGGCATCGCCGCCGTAGGGCCGGCAGTTATTGATGCGAACCCGGGTATAGAAGTGGTAGCCCCGCTCGGCCTGCGCCAGGGCCAGCTCGTAGAGCCAGTCGTCGAGGACCGAGCCGGAGAGATGGTTGTGGAGGTCGCCGCCCTTGGGCATGGCATAGAGGAAGCGGTAGAGCTCCTCGTCGGTCGCCTCGGTCTTGAAGCGCTCGAACCACGCCCCGGTATCCGCGGGCGGCGCCGCGGCCCCCGCGCCACCGGCGAGCACGGCGAGAAGCGCAGCGGCCGCCAGGCACAGCCCGCCGGCCCAGCCACGGCGCCGGCGCGACGGCGTTGGCGGGGTGTTTCGCTCAGTCACGGAAAGTCTCCAGCATGCACAGCGTAGAACGGGGATCGGAGAGCAAGAAGAGTGCCACCGCCTCCCCGGGCAGAACCCCGTGATTATGGCACGGCGGCGACAGCCGCTGCACCACAGCGAGGCATCCTGCGCCAGCCAGGTGCAGGCAGGACGGCGACGGGCCGGCCGGCGCGGTGGTATGGTACTTGCCTTCCCGGGGGCAACCCCGAAGAAAAGAGCGAACCGTGACCGACCCCTATCCCCGAGACCTGCGCGGCTATGGCCGGCACCCGCCCGCCTTCCGCCTGCCCGGCCACGCGCGCATCGCCGTCCAGTTCGTGGTCAACGTCGAAGAGGGCGGCGAGAACTGCGTCCTCCACGGCGACCCGGCCTCGGAGACCTTCCTCTCGGAGATCATCGGCGCCGAGGCCTACCCGGACCGGCACATGAGCATGGAGTCGCTGTACGAATACGGCAGCCGCGCCGGCTTCTGGCGCCTGCACCGGCTGTTCACCCGCCGGCGGGTCCCGGTGACGGCCTTCGCCGTCACCAGCGCCATCGCCCGCAACCCGGAGGCCGTGGCCGCCATGCGCGAGGCGGACTGGGAGATCGCCTGCCACGGCCTGCGCTGGATCAGCTACCAGCAGGTGCCGGAGGCCGTCGAGCGCGAGCACATGCAGCGCGCGATCGCCTGGCACGGGGAACTCACCGGCGCGCGCCCCCTCGGCTGGTACACGGGCCGGGACAGCCCGAACACCCGGCGCCTGCTGCTCGAGGCCGGCGGCTTTCTCTACGACTCGGACTCCTATGCCGACGACCTGCCCTACTGGGTCAGCGGCCCCGCCGGCCCGCACCTCGTCATTCCCTACACCCTGGACACGAACGACATGCGCTTCGCCACCGCGCAGGGTTTCAACAGCGGCGACCAGTTCTTCGCCTACCTTCGCGATGCCTTCGACGTGCTCTACGCCGAGGGGGAACAGTGCCCGAAGCTGCTCAACATCGGCCTGCACTGCCGCCTCGCCGGGCGGCCCGGCCGCTTCCGGGCGCTGCAGCGCTTCCTCGACCACGTGCAGGCGCATGACCACGTCTGGCTCTGCCGGCGCGAAGACCTCGCCCGGCACTGGCACGAGAACCATCACCCGGACCTTCACCTGGACCAGGGAGACCCCCATGACTGATACCCCGCGCCGGCGCCGCGGCGCCGCTTCCACCCCCGCCAGCCTCGTCGCCACGGGCCTGGCCGCCACACTCACTGCAGGGACGGCCGCGGCCGCGCCCTCGGTGGAGGAGCTGGTGCACGCACTCGACCTCGAGTCCCACGTGGAGGGCGGCTACTTCCGGCGCACCTACGCGGCGGAAGACCAGCCGCGGGTGGCGACGCCCGCGGGCGAGCGCTACAGCCTGACCTCGATCTTCTACCTGCTGACGCGCGAGGCCCCCACGGGCCATTTCCACCGCAACCGCTCGGACATCGTTCACTATTTCCAACTCGGCGACCCGATCACCTACTACCTGCTGCACCCGGACGGACGCCTGGAGACCGTGGTCATGGGCCAGGATGTCGCCGCGGGCCAGCGCCTGCAGCTCACGGTCCCCGGCGGCATCTGGAAGGCGTCCGCCCTCGGCGAGGGCGCGCACGGCTACGGCCTGATCAGCGAGGCGGTCAGCCCCGGCTTCGACTACGCGGACATGACGCTCGGTAACGCCGCTGAGCTGGCCCGGGCGTTCCCCGAGCACGCCGACCTCGTGCAACGCCTCGCTCACGGCGACGACGACGGCGACGGCGACGGCTACGGGAAAAGTACCCAAGGCGCGCGTTGACGCTCACCCCCCGGTCCGCGCACCATTCCGGTGCGTCTGCGCCAGCCTGCGGAGCCAAGCCGTTCCCCGCGCCGCCCGCCGTGCCCCGGCGCCGGCCCCCGGCGGCGCCAACTCCCTGATTCAACGGGACATTCTCGTGAATAATCCCCATCCTCCGGGAGAGCGGCGGCCTTGGCATCAATTCTGCTAAGCATTCTGCTGAGAAAAGCGAAAGCGCAGTAGCTGAAACTGCGACGACAAAAGAACGTGGTCAAAAGCGTCGCAAACGGGCCCCGGCAACACCGGAGGCCGCTTGGTCTTGTTGAGGAGAAACCATGAACGTACCCGCGAAACGCCTGCCGCTGGCTGCGGCAATCACCGCGACCCTGGTCGCCGGCCAGCCCCTGCTGGCCCTCGGGCAGGACAACCCGGCGCTGGAGGAAATCGTCGTCACCGGCTCCCTGCGCAGCCTGCCGGGCGAGGACGTCGATGTCTTCGGCTTCGGCAAATCGCTGCTCGAGACGCCGCGCTCGGTATCCACGATCAGCGCCGAGCAGATGGAGCGCTTCAACGTCAACGATATCGACGAGCTGGTCGCCTTCTCGCCGGGGACGTTCACCCAGTCCTTCTTCGGCGTCGCCGGTTCCCTCGACGTGCGCGGCACCCCGGGCGAGACCTACTTCCGCGGCGTGCGCCGGGTCGACAACCCGGGCAACTACGCCACCCCGATCGCCGCGGCGGACCGCGTCGACATCGTCCGCGGCCCGGCCTCGCCGATCTACGGCCCGTCGAAGATCGGCGGTTACCTCAACTTCAACCCCAAGTCCGCGCGCGCCGGCTCCGGGGAGTACCTCGACAAGACCACCGGCGGGCTGTCCTACACCACGGGCAAGTGGGACCGGCAGGTGATCTCCGGCGACATCGGGGGCGCCATCTCGGACAACGCCGGCTACTACCTCTACGCCGAGTACGAAGACTCCGACAGCTTCTACGACAACACGTCCACGGAGAACACGATCCTGCAGGCCGCTTTCGACGTCGACGTCACCGACAAGCTGCACATCCAGTTCGGCGGCATGTACCACGACTTCCTCGGCAACCAGGTGGCCGGCTGGAACCGCCTGAGCCAGGACCTTATCGACAACGGCACCTACCTGACCGGCACCGCGCAGTCCCTGGACGCCGACGGCAGCGGCAAAATCTCCCACCAGGAATACAACGCGGCGGGCATCTCCCAGTTCATCCTGTTCCCGGACTTCGTAACCGAGGCAGATCTGAACCCGCTGCTCGCACTGGAGAACCCCGGCACGACCACGTTGAGCCCCAGCAACGTCCTGGTGGACCCGAACGACGAGCTGGACAACGAAACGATCACGCTCTATTTCGACGCGATCTACACGGCCGACAACGGCCTCGAGATCAAGAACCAGCTCTTCTACGAGAGCCTCGAGAACAACAACGAGAACGCCTACGGCTTCTCCCAGCAGGGCGAGACCTGGGTCTTCGAGGAGAAGCTGGTCTTCGGCTACACCATGCAGGGCAACGGCCTCACGTCCCGGCTGCAGTTCTCACCCTCGGTCCGCTACACGGACTTCGACCGCGGCCAGGACTACATCAACGAGTACTTCGACCGCCGCGACCTCTCCCAGTCCGCCGCCGAGCGTGACCCGTCCCTCGACACGCGGCTCCTGTCGACGCAGATCGATGACGACTACAGCGAGTACCAGTACGGTGACTACACCATGTGGGGCCTCGCCTTCCTCGGTGACTTCACCTGGGACAACGGTCTCAACGTCACTCTCGGTCTGCGCCAGGACTGGATCGACATGGAGTCGAACACGCCGCTGGACAAGCTGCTGTTCCCGCCGGCGGACCTGGTGGCGAACTTCCCGGGCGGCGTCGCCACCTACAGTGACAGCGACGACATCTTCTCCTGGACGGCGAGCGTGAGCTGGGATTCGCCGATCGGCCTGATTCCCTACATCACGATGTCGGAGCAGTCGACGATCATTGCCGACCAGATGGGCGACCTGCCGCTGGAGCTCGTGCGCACGAGCAATGCGACCGATGTCTCCGAGCTGTTCGAGGTGGGCCTGAAGGGCAGCTACCTGGATGACTCGCTGTTCTTCGCCCTGTCCTACTACGAGCAGGAGCGCACCGACTTCAGTGCCCAGGCCATCGTGACCAACGCGTCCACGAAGACCGAGGGTATCGAGGCCGAGCTGCGCTGGGTGGTCACGCCGCAGCTGGTGGTCACCGCCGGCTGGACCAACCTCGAGATCACCATGGTGTCTGCGGTCGAGGAGGGTACGCTGTTCAGCTTCTTCGGCACAGACGACATCCCGCAGGTCGACTACTCCCTCGTCGCCGGCGGCCAGGTCATCGGCCTGATCCCCGCCTCCGACG
This sequence comes from uncultured Alteromonadaceae bacterium, assembly GCA_964438205.1. Taxonomy (GTDB): domain Bacteria; phylum Pseudomonadota; class Gammaproteobacteria; order Pseudomonadales; family Halieaceae; genus Pseudohaliea. The sequence continues at coordinate 438 of CAYTJQ010000066.1, read as the reverse complement.
GCCTCAAGCAGGGCATCCCGGAGAACATCTACACGGCGACGGCGACCTACGACTTCGAGAACGGTTTCGCGATCAATGCCAGCGTCATCGACGTCGATTCGACCTTCTCCGGCTTCTCCCAGTCCGTGGAGCTGCCCGCCTACACGCTGGTCAACGCCGGCGTCACCTACCAGACGGAGCACTGGAAGCTCAGCCTGACCGGCAAGAACCTCACGGACGAGGAGTACTTCCGCTCCAACTTCCCGAACCTCTTCGGCAGCCAGATCGTCCTGCCGGAACTCCCGCGTCACTGGGTCGCCAAGGTGGACTACCGCTTCTAGCGGCCCGAACGACTGCATCCAGTCCATGCAGCCTTCCAAGCCCTCGCAAGAGGGCTTTTTTTGTTCTCAGCCCGGCTCGGCAGTGAGCGCGCGCCGCGGCACCAGCAGTTCGAGCGCC